>NZ_JAWXVZ010000001.1:0-584969 GCF_033843645.1 Nesiotobacter zosterae
GTATACAACACCGTGCCATCCACCAGACCATGGGCAATCGCTTGCTCCACAATGCCGTCAAAGATGTCTTGAGCCACAGATGTATCATTGTACCGGCGGCGACGGTTCTGGCTCAACGTTGACACGTCAAACACCTTGTCCGTCAGCTGCAAGCGCAGAAACCAACGATAAGCCACGTTGACTTCTATCTCTCGAACCAGCTGCCGCTCCGAGCGAATGCCAAACAAATATCCAAGAAAAAGCGCCTTGAACATCATGACCGGATCAAGGGCAGGACGACCATTGTCTGCGCAGTACAAATCTGCCACCCGCTCATGAATGAAATCAAAATCAATGACCGCTTCGATCTTGCGAAGCAAGTGATCGCTGGGGACCAAACTCTCGAGACTGACCATCTCAAAAGCGGTCTGCTGGGGGGAGGGTTTCTTCAACATACCCCATTGAATCAAAAGTCCCCGCATAAAGCGAGGACTTTCAATCACTTTGTCAGCAGTCTGAGCCCCGCTTGGTGCGGGGCTTTTTTCATCAGAGATCGAGCGGATCCGGCATCCACGTTTCAATCAAAAAATCAATGTGGTTGCCAACCTCCCTCTCCGCTTCATCCGGTGTACCGTACTTGTAGACCTCCAGAATGTGCGTGTGCCGGCGCCTTACATCTTCGGCATCAAGCTCTTCAGTCCGGCCATTCATGGTGAAGCGATGCATGTGCAATGCACATCTGTTGAGGATTGGCTCCAGACCAACGAGACCGGATTCTCTAAAAAGCAGGCCATGAAATTTCCGGTCGTATTCACTGCAAAGATAGGTACGTCCGTCGGCTGCAGTCTTGTGCATGGCCGCCACAACCAACTTCAGTTCTTCAAAGCCTTCATCGGACAGTTTAGAGGCGACACGCCGTGCAGCCACTTGCTCTAATTGCCGCCGGATGTAGACCATCTGCAGGGCCTCATCTCGGCATAGGGGCGCCACATGGGTGCCTCGATAGTCGTGTTTGCATACCAAGCCGTTGTTATCGAGCTGGATAAGAGCTTCTCTGACTGTACCTTGAGCGCAATGATATTCTGCAGCGATTTGTTGCTCGCCAAGAACCTGCCCTGGCTTGAGTGCCCCTATGATTATTTTTTCTTTGAGCCCATAATACACGAAGTCACTTTTGCGCGACTTCTTGCTCGAACGTGGGCTCACGCCGAACTCTTTAATAAAATCGAGGTGCATTGGGTTCGTTTAGCCTGATCCGTGGGATGCTCGAATTATAGTGATCATTCTCATCCCATGTAGGTGCCAGTGTTTATATCATGCAAGTACCGCAACAAATAGTTGCAGGGCAATCAGACTTAGGTACGATCGCTCACCTAGCTGTGAATATTTCTGGTAAATAAAAACAATGAAAAATTTCACATTTATGAATTGACTCTCAGTGAAATTATAGTTTCTTACATGTATTCTTGAAGTATTGTAAAATTTGTCAATTGAATAGGTGGACGGGTTTATATCAATATAGACAAAATTCATTTGTTACCAATTAGTTAATATTGTTTTGAGTTTAACTAGACTGGTCGCAATACCATCAAGGATATGTGGTTGCGATATGATCTGGCTATCAAAGACACGACAGGCACTACAACTCTTTGCTATCGCTTCATGTTTAGGTGCATCTGCATTGGTGGCCAAGCCAGCCAGTGCGCTCACTTTGCAAGAAGCAATTCGCGAAACCGTGGCAACGGACCCGGATATCTTGGCTTCAATCGAGAATCGGGAAGCGATCGAATTTGAACTGCGCCAAGCGCGTGGGCTTTACCTTCCACAGTTGGATGTGGAATCCTCAATCGGCGCTCGTCGTCTCGACAATGACGGGCGCCGGGCAACAGGTGATGAAGGTACAGCCCTGTTTCCCCGCGATATCGGTTTGTCACTCAACCAGAATGTTTTTGACGGTTTCGGACGTGAGGCGGAGGTAGAACGCCAAGCCTCCCGGGTCGATGGCGCTTCATTCCGTGTCTATGAGCGTTCGGAATTCATTGGTCTTGAGGTCACCCGCGAGTACGTTGAGCTTCTGCTTCAGGACGAGATTATTGAAGAGGCCAAAAAGAATGTCCGGTTTCACCGCGCGATCCTCTCGGACATTCGAGAGGGCGTTAACAGCGGAACTCTGACCAGTGCAGATCTGGAGCAAGGTATAGAACGTTTGCTCGGGGCCGAAAGCCGCCTCATCGAAGCTCAGGAAGATCGCGCGATCGCGGCTGTGCGCTTGCAGCGCTACGTAAACCGGCCCGTTCACAAGGTCGCGGGCCTGCCGCACTTGAACCATTATCTGCCCAAGACGCGAGCGCAGGCGGTTGCGCTTGCGCGACAGCATAACCCGTTGATATTACTGGCGATGGCGGATGTGGATACGGCCGCTGCGGAGCTGAAGGCTGCAAAGGCACCATTCTATCCGCGCCTTAATCTGGAAGGTCTTGCGAGAACCGGGCAGGACATAGACGGCGATGATGACCGCACAACAGACCTGCAAGTTCGTTTGGCTCTTCGCTGGAACATTTATCGCGGTGGTATTGATACTGCGGATGTTCAGGAGCAGATCCGCCGTGTTGGGGAGGCGCGAAAAATCCGCGATCTGCGCATCAGAGAGGTTGAAGAAAATGTTCGCGCTGCTTGGATTACGCGCACTCAACAGCGGGTGCTCTTGGCGAAACTGAAAGAGCAGGCTGCCGCCAACAACGATGTCGTTTCTTCCTATCGAGAGCAGTTCAGGATTGGCCTGCGCTCCCTATTGGACCTTTTGGACGCGCAGAACACTCGGTTTAACACCAACGTGTTGGTTCAAACATCCAATTATTCTGCCGCTTTCGCAGATTTTCGCTTGGTTGCGGCTACAGGAAGGTTGCTGGATGCTGTCCATACTGCCTTGCCTCCGCAGGCAGATGCCTATGCTCGGGCAGATGCACACGTGCCTCCGCCGCCCAAACCCAAGGAAATGCCAAGAAAAGATCCAAATATGGGTCGTATTGAATATTTCCGTTCGGATTTAAATTAGGTTTCTCTGTCATATTGACGTAACGTCATAAAAAAGACAGAGGAAACGATGGAACCTGTGCGCTCAAAAGTTGATCTGCACCTCGCTCACGGCGAGGTGACAGAGGATCATCCGGATCCATTGGTCTCGTGTTTGCAAATCGTAGCGCAACGCTTCAACCGGCCAACTTCTTTGACAGTTCTTACTGCTGGGCTTCCGCACGAAACTGAGCATTTTACGCCCGAGTTAATCGCTCGTGCGGCCAAGCGCATTGAGTTGGTAGCGTCCGTGCGTGGGGCAGCACTTGGCAAACAGCCTCCTTTTACTCTGCCCATCATCATTGCATTGAAAAAACGCGGCCCTGTTGTCCTGCTGGAACGCAGTGGGGACCGGGTTTTCGAAGCCGCCCTGCCAGGGCGCAACGAAACCATCACACTTTCGGAATTGGAGATCACGGAGGACTATGCCGGGTGGACCATTAGTTTTGCTGAACCGCAGCGCCATGCCGGGCTCAAGCCCGGTGGGGCCACAAAGAGCAGTGAGAACTGGTTTTGGGCACCACTGAGGACCTACTGGAAGAGTATGGTTCAGGTGATTTTGGCGGCAAGCGTCATCAATGCATTGGCGCTGGCGTCTCCGCTGTTTGTCATGAATGTTTATGACCGCGTGCTGCCAAACAAGGCGATTTCCAGCTTGTGGGTGCTCGCAATTGGTTTGAGTATCGCTTTCATCTTCGATTTTCTGCTGAAGGTCTCCCGCGCGACACTGATCGACTATGTAGGCCGCAAGCTGGACATTCATGTCTCCTCAGCACTTTTTGAGAAGGTAATGAATATACGCCTGCAAGAGAGGCCGGAATCTACAGGCGTCTTCGCAAATCACGTCTCCCAATATGAGTATGTGCGCGAGTTTTTTACCTCCAGTACTCTGTCGCTATTGGTTGATGTTTGCTTCCTCTTCGTCTTCCTGTTTGTCATCTACCTGCTCGGCGGGTGGATGGTCGTCGTACCTCTTGTCGCCGTGGTTCTGGTTGCCATCTCAGGGTTGGTCCTCCAAGCCTTCGTGTCGCGCTATCTGGCTCGGGCTCAGTCCGACTCGGCGCAGCGGCACGGGTTGCTGGTTGAGAGCGTAACCGCCATGGAGACGGTGAAAAGCTTGCGTGCCGAGGGGTATTTTCTCGCCAAGTGGGAGCGGTTCATCCAAGAGGGCAGCCGTACCCAGTCACAAATCAAGGCCTACAGTTCCTTGGCCGTCAATATCGCCCAGTTCCTGCAGCAAATGACCACCGTCTGGGTTGTGGTGACCGGCGTATACCGCTTCGCAGAAAATGAGATCACTATGGGCGTTATCATCGCCGTGGTGATGCTCTCCGGCCGGGCCGTTGCACCCCTCACGCAAATGACCACGGTTCTGACCCGCGCCCGCTATGCGTTCGCAGCCCTAAAAACCCTTGATGATCTGATGGGGCAGCCCGATGAGCGCGTGGGGGTTAAGGACTATGTGAACCGCATTGTCCTTGATGGCGAGTTGGAGTTCAGAAACGTCTCCTTTCAGTATCCGGCGGTGGAGCGCAGCGTGCTGAATGGCGTCTCGTTTCATATCAAGCCCGGAGAGAAGGTCGGTATCCTTGGTCCCATCGGTTCCGGCAAAACCACGCTTGCCCGGTTGGCCTCCGGTTTGTACACGCCCACCTCTGGCGAAGTGCTGATTGATGGGGTGGATGCCCGCCAGTATCACCCTTATGAGGTTCGCAAAGCTGTTGGTTTGGTCGTGCAGGAAACGGATCTTTTCCGCGGCTCACTGAAAGAAAACGTGCTGATTGCAAAGCCAGGTGCAACAGATGATGAAATCTTGTTTGCGTGCCGCATGGCGGGTGTTGATACATTCGCCGCACGCCATCCCATGGGCTATGACATGCCCGTTGGTGAGCGTGGCAGTTTCCTTTCAAGTGGGCAGATACAGTCAATCGCCCTTGCCCGTGTGTTTCTGATATCGCCGCCAATTCTGTTCCTTGATGAGCCTTCCAGTGCCTTGGATCTGGCCGCCGAGAAGATCCTGATACAGCACTTGAAAGAAGCGATCTGGCCCGACCAAACCCTCATTCTCGCAACGCACCGTCAAGCGATGTTGGAACTGGTCGAGAGATTGATCGTTGTGGACAATGGCAAGGTGGTTGCAGATGGACCAAAGCAGAGAGTGTTGGCGGCTTTGGCCGAGCGGGCTGCTGCGCGGGCGTCGGCGCAAGGCCCTCGTGTTTCTGCAAATGACTTTGACGAGCTTGAAGACGAAACCAATGAGTTGCCCAAAACAAATGAGGCGTGATGTGGCGCACAGCTCGCAAATGAAAAGCCGCTGGCGTTGGGACCAGCGGCTTCACTAGCCTCTATCTTTCTCTCAAGGCAGTGCTTTGCGCTGTGATTAGCGGTTCCATGAGATAGGCAAGAATGGTTTTCTCTCCGGTCAGAATATCAACTTGCCCGAACATGCCAGGCATCAATGGATGCTCCTGCCCCTGAAGCTCCAAAAAGGCGTTGTCTGATTCAATGATTACGGAATAAAACGCCTCGCCTGTGTCTTCATCATGGATGACATCCGCACCCACATGGGTCACGCGCCCATCAAGCCCGCCATAGGTGGCGAAGTCGTAGGCCGTGATCTTCACAACGGCCTGCTGGCCAGCGTGAATAAACGCAATGTCCTTGGGGTTTATCTTGGCCTCAAACAGCAGCCGGTCCCCAATGGGCACGATTTCAAGAACGGGTGTTCCAGCTGTCACAAATGCGCCGTTTGTGTTCACTTCCACCTTGTTCACGATGCCATCCACCGGTGCATATGTGTCGGTCTGCGCCAGCTTCCGTTCAGCAGCACGAATACTCTCGGTAATGACGGATAGTTCGGATATGCGCTCGGTCAGCTCATTGAGGATATCCTCATTCTCCTTGGATCGGATTTCGGCCTTTTGCGATTCCAGCTCCGCCAACTCGGAGTCTATTCCCATCAGGCTTTCACGCGCCGTGCTTTGTTGGCGGCGAATATCCGCCATTTCACGCTGCAGCCGCAACAGGTCGGTGCGCGGCGCAATCTTTCGCGCCACCAATGGTTCCATCATCTCCATTTCGGCCTTGGCAATATCGAGACTCTCTTCGAGACCAGCAATGTTGGCTTCGATCTCAAGCCGTTCACTGCGGTTACGTTGTTGCCGCTGGTCGATGGTTTCCAGCTGGCGTTCCAGGTTCAGTCGTTTGCTTCGAAACAACCGAAGCTCGTTCTCGCAAACCTGTTTGGCAATCTCTGTTATGTCATCAGGACACTGGAAATTCTCTTCATCAGCAGCCCCGGAGACCTCCAGCCTCAATCGGGCGATTTGGGCCCGCAGCGCACGACTGCGTGCTGTCAACTCACCCAGAGCCGCAGAGTTGGTCGTATCGTCAAGGCGGAAAAGGAGATCGCCCTTGCTGACGCTTTGTCCAATCTCGACAAAGATCTCCTGAACGTTCCCAGTTTCAGAGGCTTGAATCACTTGAGTTCGGCCCGCAGGGATGACAGTTCCCTCGCCTCGGGCCACTTCTTCGAGCCGGGCGTACGCGCTCCAAGTGCCCCCAACAACAAGCAGGGCGATGATGAGGAATATGATGGCATTGGCCATTCGTGGTGGTTTGTCGTGGCGGTCGTTTTCAAGGACAATCATGGGTCCCGCTTCTTGTTAATTTATTGATGACCCAACGTAATAAAGATTAGTTTCCATGTCATTGGCAACAACAACAAAATTGTATCATGCTTTAGTGAGGTGCCACTGCTGCTGTTGGAAATTGCTTCTGCGAGTTCGGTTCTCCCTTCTTCCCTGTTGCTCAGGCTGGCCAGAACACTCGAACCCTCAAAATGCTACTAATAAATATTGACAATGAAGCCGTATTCCGGTCTTTTTGCCGCCGCAATCGGTTTCAGTGGCACGCCGCTGAATGAAAAGGGAACGCGGTGCCGAAACTCTGTTTCGAAGTCCGCGACTGCCCCCGCAACTGTAAACGACGAGCTTGGTTCCATCAAAAGCCACTGAGCCGAAGCGCTTGGGAAGGCGGAGCACATAGCGACGACCCGTAAGTCAGGAGACCTGCCGTTTGCCGTCACTCACCCTTTACGCGGGGCGCGTTGAGGGGCGGTCCTTCCGTTCAAGTGACAGTCTCACCGCAGGCGCCTGAACGGAAATGCTCTGAGTTAAATTCGTTTCAGCCACCTGCACACTTTTCTCATCACGGCGCCGTTCGGGCCGTGTCTGGTGGATCTGTTACCGATGAAGAAGTCCAGTCTCATTCTGGCAAGCGTATCTTTTGCACTCGCTGCCACACCATCCCTCGCTCAAGCACTTGCTGAAGAGCAAGCAATTGTGCTGGATGAAATTACCGTTTCTGCAAACCGCACGCCCACAGAGGCGGCGAAAACCGGTTCCACCGTTCTGGTGGTAACCTCTGAGGAACTCGAGCGCGAAGGCGACACCTTCGTTCAAGATTACCTCGCGCGCCTCCCCGGCATTACCGTGAGCCAGAATGGCCCGGCGGGAACGGCCAGCACCCTTCGAATTCGTGGCCTTGGTAACAAGTATCTTCAGGTGCGCATCGACGGCATCAACATTTCAGATCCAACTGGGACACAGGTAGCGGCCCGCCTCACCGATCTGCTGACCGCTGACATCGAACGCATCGAGGTTCTGAAAGGCTCTCAAAGCGCCCTTTATGGTGGACAGGCTGTTGGCGGCGTCATTGATATTCGCACCAAAAGGGCGAAAGCGGGTGAGGTGAACCACCGCGCTTCGGTGGAAGGCGGTAGCTATGGGACCTTCAACGGCGCCTATGGCATCAGTGCAGGCTTTGATCGAGGGCAGATTTCCCTGAACGCTCAGCATCTTCGTTCGGATGGGTTCTCTGCATTGGACGAAAATGAGAACCCGGGCGCAGATGATGATGGGTATAGAAACACCACTTTATCTGGTCGTGCTGACTACGATCTGACCGATGCACTGGCAGTCTACAGCGCCGTTCGCTACTACAACGCCCGCAACGAATACGATGGATTTGGTGCTCCAAGCGCACAAAATCATGAGGATTCAGAGTATCGGGCTGGATTGGTCGGCACCAAGCTATCGTTGATTGATGATCGTTTCATCAGTGACTTGTCGTTTCAGATAAGTCGCATTGATCGTGAGATCCATAGCGACAATCCCGGTACATATCGAGGGGATCGGCAGGCTGTAGAGTATCTTGGTTCCTACGAGTTAAATGATACCGTTTCTGTCGTGTTCGGTGGCGATTGGGCTAATGAGGAAGTTGATCTGTCCAGCGGGTTGAATGAAGACACCCAAATCTGGGGCGGTTTTGCTCAGCTCAACCTTGATCTGTTTGATCGTCTGGCGCTTACTGGCAGTGTCCGCCGAGATGACCACTCGCAGTTTGGTGAACAGTGGACATGGCGAAGTTCAGCGGCCTTCGAGGTCGATGCCGCAACAACCCTTCGGTCCAGTATCGGCACAGGGTTTCGAGCCCCATCAAACTACGAGCTCTATCATCCGACCTACGGGAACGCTCAACTCGAACCTGAAACAAGCTTGAGCTTTGACGTAGGCGTAGACCGAGTGTGGTTCGATGGACGATTGCTTACCTCAGCGACCTATTTTTACATCCAGAGAGAAGACCTGATCGACTATTCTTTCGCGACGAGTGGCTATGTGCAGGTAGATGGCACCAGCAAGAACCAAGGCGTTGAGCTTTCTGCTGAATATGCGGTCAATGAAAGGCTGGCTCTGTCAACGGCGTATACCTATACGGATTCGGAAGATCCCGATGGAGCGAGACTGGTGCGTGTGCCTCTTCACGACTTGAGTTTGGGCTTGGTCTACCAGCCAAATGACAATTGGACCGTATCCATGAATGGCAATTATGTCGCGGACACAATTGATAGCCAGTGGCCAGGAACTACGGAACTGGACGACTACTTCCTTCTCAATGGCAAGGTGTCCTATGCGTTTGATGAAGGTCCTGAGTTGTATCTGCGGGCTGAGAATATCCTTGATCAGGAGTACCAGACTGCGAACGGTTATGGCACTGCTGGGTTTTCAGTGTATGCCGGCGTAAAGGCACAATTCTAATAGGTGCGGCCCTGCTTTGAGGAGCAGGGCCATTCTTTGAGGGCATATGGTGGCACGACAATCAAGCTGGATCGGAGCATTAGGCCTCATAGGCCTGTGTGCCGCATGCATGCCCTGGAGCGCTTCGAACGCTGCTGAGAACAACCCGCCACAGAGTATTGTCTCAATGAACCTGTGCACCGACCAACTGCTCATGCTGGTGGCCGCACCAGAACAAGTCCGGGCCCTTTCTCATCTGGCAAGTGATGATACGCTGGCTGTCATGAATGAGGAGGCGGCAAAGTACCCAGTCAACCACGGACGTGCCGAAGAGATCTATTTGATGAAGCCGGACCTGATCCTTGCGGGCACTTTCACGCGCCATACGAGCATCAACCTTCTACGAGAATTGGGCATCCGCGTAGAGCAGTTCTCTCCAGTACGTTCGCTCAATGAAATCCCGGCAAACCTGCGCAAGCTCGGTGCCATCATTGGCCGTGAAGAAGCCGCAGAACGACTGGTCGAGGCCTTTGAGAATGAACTTGCGCTGGCTAAGGAAAGTGCGCGCACTAACAAGGTCCCCGCAGCTGTTTATTACGCGAACAGTTACACATCAGGCGATCGGACGCTCATGAACGAGGTTATGAGCGCCGCGGGGCTTGAGAACATCGCCAAACGCTTGAATCTTTCCGGCACGAAAGGCCTGCCTTTGGAGCTTCTCGTAATGGAAGCGCCGGAGGTATTGATAACGGCCCGCGAAATGGTGCATCCACCCGCCCTTGCCCATGAGGTTTTACGGCATCCGGCCCTCTACAACACCATTCACAGTCAGGGCGAGGTTGCTATCGACAGCAAGTACACAATTTGCGGTTTGCCGTTTGTCAATGTGGCCGTAGAAATGCTCCGTATCGCTGGTGACAGGGTTGCCCGCACTCCAGAGGAAAAACAGCAATGAACCTGCGCATCCCCTACGCTCTGTTGGTGGCGTTGCTTGGCCTCGCTGTTCTCTGTGCATTTGTGGGGTCCCTATCGGTTGGTCCAGCTCAGATTCCTTTCACGGAGGGGATTGCAGCTCTCTTCGCCGATGATGGCAATCCAGTTGCCGTTGTCATGCAAGACATCCGCTTACCTCGCGCGGTGCTCGCCGTATTGATCGGTATCTCTCTCGGGCTTTCGGGGGCTGTGCTGCAAGGCTACCTGCGCAATCCGCTGGCAGAACCGGGCCTCATAGGCGTCAGTTCGACAGCTAGTTTAGGCGCGGTGATCGCGATCTATACCGGCCTTTCAGTCGCGTTTCCGTTGGCGCTGCCTCTTATGGCGCTCATGGGAGCGGCCATTGCAGGCGCGCTTCTCAATGGTTTGGCTGGGCAGCGGGGGCATACGTTGACGCTGATACTGGCGGGGGTGGCCATTTCGAGCATTGCAACGGCGCTCACTTCGCTTGCTCTCAATCTGTCTCCTAATCCTTTTGCGGCAATGGAAATTGTGTTCTGGATGCTTGGGTCACTGGAAGACCGCTCCATGCAGCATGTCTGGCTGGCACTGCCGCTAATGGTCGTGGGATGGATCATGATGCTGTCATTAGGCCGCGCGCTTGATGCGCTGACCATCGGTGAAGAAGCGGCGATGACTTTGGGTGTAAACCTGAAACGCCTCAGCTTCATTGCGATCATTGGCACGGCGGCCAGCGTTGGGGCGGCAACAGCAGTTGCTGGTGCTATCGGTTTTGTTGGTTTGGTGGTGCCGCACCTCATGCGGGGCTTGGTTGGTCATCAGCCGTCTAAGCTCTTGCTGCCTAGTGCGCTTGGCGGGGCCATTATGCTGACTGTGGCTGACATTGGCGTGCGGATCATCACACCGCAAAGCGGCCTGAAACTTGGCGTGCTCACTGCGTTGGTCGGGGCGCCCTTCTTTCTCTGGCTCATTTTAGCGAAGCGAAGGAGCATGCTATGACCTTGCTGAGCGTTAATGACCTAAGTGTCCAACGGGGAAATCGTACCACTTTAAACAAGGTTTCGTTTTCTGCTGAAGGGGGCGAGCTGATCGGTATTGTTGGCCCCAATGGTTCGGGAAAATCCACTCTACTGAAGGCAATTCTTGGCCTTTTGCCGCATTCCGGCATGGCAATGGTTGAAGGCAAGCATGTCAGCGCGTTCAGTCTCAATGAACGTGCGCGCCGAATGGCTTATCTGCCGCAGAATCGAGAAGTGGCATGGGGTGTCACGGTAAAGGATCTTGTGGCCTTGGGGCGTGCGCCCTACTCTCAGGCGTTTGGCGCGTCGAATGCTGCTGAAATGATAAAGGTTGAAGCCGCGTTACGTTCAATGGAAGTCACGCACCTGCGCGAAAGTTCTGCGACGCAAATTTCGGGCGGAGAGCTGGCTCGTGTACTGACTGCGCGGGCACTGGCGCAGGAAACACCGCTCCTTTTTGCTGATGAGCCGAATGCGGGCCTTGATCCGGCTCATCAAATTCACTTGATGAGCATTTTGCAACGCGTTGCCAGCGAAGGGCAAACCATCCTCGTGTCACTTCACGATCTCAACCTGGCTGCGCGTTGGTGCTCTCGTCTTCTGGTAATTTCGGAAGGCACCCTTGTCGCAGACGGGGCCCCTCAGGAAACCCTTGGCGAACAGGTGCTTCGAGATGTGTTTGGGATTGAAGCATTTCGAGGAGAAGATGCGCAAGGCACAGTGATTGTGCCTGTGCGCCGCGTTACCTAGGACTGAAGCGGGGCTTGTTCAGCACAGGTTTTGCAAAGACCGCGCAGCTCGATGGTTGTCTTCTTCAAGCGGAACCCATCATCCCTCGCCCATGCAACGAGTTCCTCGGAAATGCGGTCCTGAGAAAACTCCTGCACAGAGCCGCATTCTTCACAAATGGCAAACCCGATCATTCTGTGAGAATGGCAAGAAGGGTGACGGCAAGCTACAAAGGCGTTCAAGCTTTCCAGCCGGTGCACAAGACCCGCATCAACCAGCTTGTCCAGCGCGCGGTAGACCTGAAGCGGCGCGCGAAACCCCTCGTCGCGCAGCTCATCCAAAATGGAGTAGGCGCTCAGCGGTCCTTCCGTCTTTTCGAGACGTTCCAGCACCAAACGCTGGTTTTTCGTAAGGGGTTTACCCCCAAGAGCATGTTGGTGCTCAGCCATCTGCTGCCCCCTTTTGCGCAGAGGAACGGTATCTCACTAGGTGTTTAATGGGCGCGAAGCTGAGAATAAACAACAAAAGCGCGACAACCACAATCGATGGCCCGGTGGGGGTATCCCACTCCAAGGACCCAAAGAGCCCACCCACTACTGCAAGGCAGCCGGAAGCGGCCGCCATCACTGCCATCTGCTCAGGTCCTGATGCAAGCCGACGGGCGGTCGCTGCCGGTATGATGAGCAGGGCCGTGATCAGAAGCACCCCAATGATTTTCATGGAGATGGCGATGACCGTCGCCATGAGAAGCATGAAGATAGTGTTGGCAACTTCGGGTTTGAGCCCTTCTGCTTCTGCCAGCTCGTAATTCACGGTTGAGGCAAAAAGGCTCTTCCAGATGAAAGCAAGAAGACCAAGCGTTATCAGGCCTCCGGCGTAGATAATGGCAATGTCCGTTTTGGAAACGGCTAGAATATCGCCGAAGAGAAAACCCATCAGGTCCACACGAACCCAGCTCATGAAGGCCAGGCAGACGAGGCCAATGGCAAGTGCAGAATGGGAGAGGAGGCCAAGCAGCGCATCGGAGGAAATGGTAGCGCGGCGCTGCAAGCCGAGAAGAAGAAGAGAGATCAGCGCACAGACCAGAAACACCGATATGGTGAGGTTTAGCTGAAACAGAAACGCCAGAGCGACCCCAAGCAGCGCTGAATGTGCCAAGGTATCCCCGAAATAAGCTAATCGGCGCCAGATTATAAAGCAGCCGAGCGGTCCGGCAACCAGGGCGACACCAATACCGGCAACCAGGGCGCGGGTGAAGAAGTCATCAAGCATTGCGGGCCTCCTCTGCGTGGTGGTGGCCGTCATGTTTGTGACAGTGCTCGGTTATCGACCCATCTGCATGCATCACACGCCCATCTGGCAGATGGGTATGGTCATGGTTATGCTCATAGACGGCCAGTGCACTCTGTGTCCGTGGGCCAAACAACTGCTGATAGGCCGAGGACTGAGCAACTGCACTGGGAGAGCCTTGGCAGCAAACATGCCCGTTCAAGCAGACGACGCTGTCGGTAGCTGCCATAACGATATGCAGGTCATGGGAGATGAGGAGCACACCACAGTCCAGCTCTTTTCGGATATCGGCGATTAACTCGTATAGAGCGATTTCGCCGGAGTAGTCGACGCCTTGAACCGGCTCGTCAAGCACCAGAAGATCCGGCTGGCGCGCAATCGCTCGTGCCATGAGGACCCGTTGAAACTCGCCGCCCGAGAGGTTTTGAACCTGCGCCTTCTTAAGATGCAAAACCCCCGTACGATCTAGGGCTGCGTCCATCGATGCGGCAGACAGAGAGCCCGTCAGACGCATGAGGCGCTCGACGCTCAATGGCAATGTCCAGTCAATTGAGAGCTTTTGCGGCACATATCCGACACGCAGATTTTGTTGGCGCTGGGCGGTGCCTTCGCTGGGCCGGCAAATGCCAAGGGCAAGTTTGGCTGTTGTCGATTTTCCGGAGCCGTTGGGGCCGATAAGCGTAATGATCTCACCTTTCCGGATGGAGAGGTCCACACCACGTACCAGCCATTTTCCGTCTCGATAAAGGCCAGCATTCTGCAAAGTTAGTAAGCTGCTCAAGGGGTGCTACTTCCAAAATTTCTCGCGCACAATCTTGTCAAAGGATATGGCACACGTTATACCATTTCGCAACTGATGTTATATCATAACATTACATGATCTTAGGAGCACCAATGCGCACCCTTGCCTCTTCTCTTCTTGCTGCCGGTTCATTCTTAGCCCTTGGCGCACAAGCCTATTCCGCACCTGATGTGGTTGTCACCATCAAGCCAATTCACTCTTTGGCGGCAGGTGTCATGAAGGGTGTTGGCGAGCCGAAACTGCTTGTCGAAGGTGCAGGTTCACCGCATGGCTATAGCTTGAAACCTTCTCAGGCAGCCTCCCTTCAAGATGCGGAGCTGATCGTTTGGGTTGGACCTGAGCTCGAGACCTTCATGATCAAGCCGCTTGAAACACTTGGCCATGGCGCGCACAAACTGCCGCTATCCAAGGCACCCGGTTTGGAGTTGTTGCCATTCCGTGAGGGTGGTCCATTCGAGAAGCATAACCACGATCATGAAGAGCATGATCATGAAAGCCATGACCATGCAGACCATGAGGGGCACGATCACGACACACACGATCATGAGACCCACGCTGAACATGATCACGATCATGACGAACATGCGCATGAAGAAGAGCATGCTCATGCGGAACACGGTCACGATGACCATGCCCACGACGACCATGGACATGATGAACACCATGAGCATGACGATCATGCGCACGGCGAATTCGATGCTCACATGTGGCTCGACCCACTCAACGCAAAAGCATTCGTTGCAACTCTGAGCGAAGAACTTTCAGAAATCGATCCGGAAAACGCTGCAACATACGCTGACAACGCTGAGAAGTTAATGGCTCGTCTGGATAATCTGACGGCTGAGATTACTGGCGAGATGAAAGCCGTGCAAGGGAAGCCTTTCATCGTGTTCCACGATGCCTATCAGTACTTTGAGAACCGCTTTGACGTTCCTGCGGCGGGGTCCGTAACTGTAAGCCCAGAGCGGGCACCGGGTGCTGAGCGTGTTGCTGAAATTCAGCATCGTATTGAAGATCTCAACGCGACCTGCGTGTTCTCCGAACCGCAGTTTGAGCCAAAGATCGTGAAAGTTCTGGTGGAAGGGACGGATGCAAAGTCCGGCGAACTTGACCCGCTTGGAGCCACGATGACTCCCGGTGAAGATCAGTACTTTGAACTGATCCGCGGCCTTGCAGCCAGTTTGAAAGAGTGCCTGAAAGGCTGAACCGCGCGTTCGGGTGTTTGAGCGCCGCCCGCGTTATTCGTGGGTGGCGCATTCCCTTTTATGCCTTTGCGCGAGGTCGTGGAGGACGTTGAAGCGTCTTGTAGACCCACTGCTTGGGTTTCCTTGGGAGGAAGCCGAAAGTTGTTCGCGGCTTCTCAAGGTAGCATCTTCTTAAATAGTCCAGTTGATCAATGGCCTCATGAATGCTGATTTGCTGTCGGTTCCAATGATCAAAGTAGGTTGAGTACTGCAGATAAGAGGCCGAGAAAATCTCAGGAATGCTCTTTGTAAGCCGCCTATCTTCCGGAGCGGCGATGTGATCTGTGGTAACGCCCCAGCCAGCATAAAATGGCATCCCCCAACACTGTACAGCGCACCCAGCAATCAGCGCTTCCATGCCGAGTTGGCTTGAAACAGTGAACACGGTTTCAGCCTTCTCAAAAAGAAGCCAAGGTGATACCGGCTCTGTAACCCAGATAAGGCGTGAATCCGTCCAACCGGTGCCAATAAACCCCTCTTTCAGCCCGGCCATAACGTCTGGATGGGTTTTGACCAGAAGGCTCTGGGAGTCGGTAGAGGCTAGCGCAAAGGAGATCATCTCCTTGAAGCTGTCTGCCGAGGCAAGTGCTCCTGGAATTGAAGCATCTCCGGCGGTTTGATCAATGATGAGTATGGAAGAGCCATGAGGAACGGCTTTGAGCTTCTCGGGAAGGTAGGAGGGGTCAAAGTTGTTGTACTTGGAGATGCGCTTTTGTTTAAGATGCGCCATAGCGCTCTGCACGTCATCCAGCTTGTCCGCTGCCAGTTTGGCTTGCCGGATGAGTTCAAACAAGTGGCTCTCCGACGTGGCGTTGTAGAAAATCCCGCCCCGATCGATGAGCATGCATGAGCTTGGTTCGGCGATACCGGGCGCGACCGCTCTCAGAAAACCATCTTCAAACGCCCAGTACGGAAGGCCGTCCACTTTTGAGCGTATGCGGGCATGATTGGCGGAGTCTTTATAGCCCCAGCCTCCGATGGCTATTGTATCTTTGGAAAGACGTTGGCCCTCTTTGTAGAACCGCACTTCGAGCCCGCTTAGGTGCTCGATCTCTCTGCGATGGGAGAGCATGCCAGAGCTGAAAAGCGCGAGGCTTCCTGAAATGAGGTGAGGTGTGCTCAAAAGAACCGCCGGGCCAAGTGTTTGAATGGTCTCGGTAGAGCTAGCTGGTTCACGCGGCAAGATCAACGCTCTTCTGCAACCACCAATGCAGTGAACGCAAACATGATAAAGGCGGGTCTATCGCCCGCCTTTGCCTAGCTAGTTTCGCTCAACTTCAACGATAGAGCTCGAGGAACGTTTGATAGCGATGCCGATGCATGGCAGCCAATTTGGCATCGGGCATTCTGATGGTGGTGCTCAAAGCAATTTCAGAGATTACGCCCGATACACCCTCCTCGCCTTTCTGTGTTGCCAGAGCAGCGATAGCCGCCCCGAGAAGCACTGGTTCTTCAGCCTCGGAGATCACGACATCGCATCCAGTGGCATCTGAATAAAGGCCAACGAGAAGCTCCGATTTTTTGTGCCCCCCGCTCAGATGCAATGTGTCGATGGCATACCCGTGTTCATTCATACGGTCTATGATCAACTTGGTGCCGTAGGCAATACTGGCTGCAGCGGCCCAATAGACCTTGAGGTAGGTTTCTTTCGGGTCTTCTAGCGTGAGGCCAACAATCTCACCACGCATTTCTGCATCCGCGAACGGCGAGCGGTTGCCGAGAAGGTCCGGCTTCACATGTATACGGCCTGCAACATCGGGCGTGGACTTCATCCGCTCAAGAAGAGCTTCTGTAAGTGCGGCGTGTTCGTCTCCTGAAAATTCTTTGCCACCAGAGAACAGGGCGATCACATGGTCCAGCAACGCACCTGTCAGGCTCTGCCCGCCCTCGTTGGCCCAAATGCCGGGAGCAACGGCGCCAAAGTAAGGCCCCCAGATGCCCGGAACTTCATTGCGTGCGGTGCTCAACGCAATATGACAGTTGGAGGTGCCAGCAATCAGGGCCATGCGCCGTTCCGGCTGATCCTCAGAAAAAAGGCCGAGGGTGCCCAAAGCGCCGGAGTGCGCATCGATCAGGCCAACGCCAACCTGACAATTTTTAGTCAGGCCCAGCTCAGCTGCAGCATTTTGGGTGAGCGCACCAAGCGCTGTGCCGATGGGGCTTGCTTGTTCTGGCAGCTGTGCTTTTTCAAGGAGGTCTTCGAGTGCGACAGACTTCAGGAACTCCTTGTTCCAGCTCTCGGTATCGGGATTGTAAGTCCACTTGCAGCCGAGAGTACAGACAGAACGGGCCAGAGAGCCGCTGGACTTGTAGGTCAGGAAATCCGCCAGATCGCCTGCATAGGCGAGGTCCGACCAGATGTCTGGCCGGTTCCGCTTTAGCCACATCAGCTTGGGGATCTGCATCTCCGGTGACATTCGCCCGCCCAGGTTTTCAAGGACAGGGCTCCCCCCGGATGTAATCTCTTCGGCTTCGGCAGTTGCCCGGTGGTCCATCCAGACCACAATGTTCCAAAGGTCATCGCCTTCGGAAAGGGAAAGCGGCTTGTTGTCTTTATCAAGCAAGACGAGAGAGCAGGTTGCGCTGAAAGAGATGCCTTTGATCTGGTCTGCGGCAACACCGCTCTGCTTCACACATTCGCGTACACTGAAGCACACTGACTGCCAAATGTCAGTGGAGCTTTGTTCTGCCCATTCCGCCTGCGGATGCTTGATCTTGATAGGAGCCTGAGCGGTGGCGTACATTCTGCCGGTTTCGTCGAACAGGCCCGCACGTGCACTTCCGGTTCCAATATCGACGCCAATCACGTAGGTCATAACTACCTCTGGAAACTTAGTTTTTCTTTAGAAAGGGGGATCTCAAGATCATGACCAGCAGAAGAAAGCCGCCCCAGATCGCAGTTGAGAGGTGTTGGCTTGCTCCGAGAAGGTTCATGCCCGAGGCGACCACCTGAAGGCTCATGAGGCCCACAACCAGTGGCAGCACGCGGCCGAAACCACCAAACGGGTTCGCCCCGGCAAGGAAGCAGGCCAGCACAGTGATAAGCAGATAGGAATCTCCGTGGCCAATACGAACGGAGTTGAAACGGGCCAGCATCAAGATGCCCGCAAGGCCGGAAATCGCGCCAGAAAGGCCATAAACCAGCATCAAGGTTCGGTTCACGTTGATGCCAGTGTACTTTGCAGCCTCCGGATTTGAGCCGGACATGTAGATGGAAAACCCGTCCTTCGTGTATTGCATGATGTAAAGCACAATCCCCGCTGCAATCAGGAAGATCAGCATCGGCATGGGGATGCCAAACAGCGAGCCGTGGCCAACGAAGTTGAAGGCCTCCGGCATGCCGGAGATGTCACCGCCGCGGGTCAGCAACTCGCCGAGACCGCGCAGGAAAATCATGGCACCAAGGGTCACGAGGATCGGGTGGGCGCCCACATAGGCAACCATGGCCCCCACCATTACACCGATCACGGCCCCTACCCCAACCCCTACGCAGAGCGCGATTGGCAACGAAGCCCAGCCCGCTGACATCAGCAGACCTTTGACCAGAAATGCGGCAGCGAGCCCGCAGATGTTCGCGGAGTATGTAACGGCCAGATTAAGACCGCCAGAGATGATTGGAATGAACATCGCAAGGGTTAGTAGCCCTAGCTCCGGCAGCTGAAACGCCATGGAACGGAATGTGCCAGCGGAGAGAAAACCCGGCGCAATCGCACTGAAAGCTGCAAGACAGAGCACCAAGAACCCGAGCATTGCTGCCAGCTCCAGCGTGTCGTTGCTTTGCTTCCGTAACAGCGTGAAGAGACCTTTGTTGTCCATTGTTTTATCCCTTCACATGCGCCGCACGCTTTGGCAGCAGTCGGTCAATGTTGGTTGCAGTGATCGCCATGAGGATGATGAGGCCAACGATCGCCTTGAAGGCAAAGGGGGTGATGCCGAGCAGGTTCAGACCGTTCTGAACGACGGCGAGGAGCATGACACCAAGGATCGCGCCAATTACCGTACCGCGACCGCCGCCCAGCACCGCCCCGCCCAAGACAACGGCGGCGAGAATGTCGAGTTCGCGGCCATAAAGCGCGTTCGGCACAACTTCCTGTACGATGTGCGCCTGCATTAGCCCGCCAATGCCCGCGCACAGGCCAAGCCATCCATAGGCGAAAGCCTGAATGAAGGCGATGTTGACACCCGAACGGCGCGCGGCTTCTGGATCTGAACCAAAACCGATTATCATGCGGCCAAAGCCAATCTTGGTCATGAAGAACCAGGTAACAAAGGCCAGAACAGCCGCCACAACGATGGGAAGATACAAGGTGGCAGAGGCAAATTCGAACACCGGAATGCGGTAGTACAGCCAATCTGGGATGTCATAGATTGATCGCCCGCGGGTGAAGTACATCAGAAGGCCGAAAAACAGGTTGAACGTCCCAATGGTTACTATGATCGAGACGATGCGGAACTTGTGAATGAGGAAGGCATTCACCAGTCCCAGCATGAGGCCAGTGGCCATGGCGAAGGCAAAGCCGATGACCCAGTTACCGCCGCCCAAGGAAAGCACGAGGGAAACGGCCACGTATTGGACTACCGATGCCGTGATGGAAAACGAAATGTCGATACCACCAGAGACCAGCACAACAACGAGACCAACAGCGAAGATGATGTTCACGGCCTGGTTGTTTAAGAGGTCAAACATGTTCTGAACGGTCAGGAAGCTGTCCGTTGTCAGGCTCAAGACAATCCCAAGTGCGATGATCACACCGAACAGAGAGCCTTCGACGCTTTTCAAGCGATTAAGCATTGATGATGCCCTCCAACTCTTCTTCGCTCACTTCAGATGTTTTGAAACTTTGGGCCACCCTGCCCGCTTTCAAGACAATCGTCCTGTCGGTGTGATGGAAGATCTCGCTGGCCTCATCAGAAATCAGGATGATCGCCATGCCTTCTTTTGCCAAATTGCGGATGATATCGAAAATTCCGGCCTTTGCGCCCACATCAACACCCACTGTTGGGGAATCGAGCACCAGCACCTTTGGGTTTGTTGCCAGCCACTTTGCGAGAACGATGCGCTGCTGATTGCCGCCGGAAAGAGATGAGACCGGCAGCATGGGGTCACTTACTTTGGTTTTCAGCTTTTCGATCCAGAGATCGCAGAGTTCGCGAATTCGTTTCGGGTTCAAAAAGAAGCTTGGTTGCGAAAGCTCTTTAAGCACCGTCGAGGCGGTGTTGTCGGCAATTGACTGCTGCTGGTCTAGGCCAAGGTTCAACCGATCTTCGGAGACATAAGCAACACCGGCGTCGATGGCATCACGGTTGCTGCGAAACTTCACTTCTTTTCCATCGAGGCGCAGCTCACCGCTATCAGGCGATGTCATTCCGAAGATGCTCAGGGCGATTTCGGTCCGACCTGATCCCATCAGCCCCGTGAGGCCGAGGATTTCACCTTTGCGCAAGTCAAAGCTGATGTCTTCGTATTCGCCGCGGCGAGTGAGGTGCTTCAGCACCAACATGCGTTCGCCATCAACATCCCCTGCTCTCGGTGTCTGGTCCAGTTCCTTGCCGGTCATCAGAGTTGAGAGCTTCTTTTGCGTCATGCCTTCCGTGGCAAAGGTGCCGACGAGCTTGCCGTCGCGCAAGACCGTAACTCGCTCGCAAACATCGAGCACTTCTCCCAGACGGTGGCTGACGAAAACAATTGAAATACCCTGCTCAGACAATCGGCGAACGATCTGCAGCAAGGTTTCGGTTTCTTTCTGGGTCAAAGAAGCCGTAGGTTCGTCCATGAAGACGATGCGCGCTTCTGCCTGAATGACGCGGCAAATGGCGACGAGCTGCCGTTTGGCGATGCTCAAGTCACCCACCCGCGCTTTGGGATCCAGCTGGACACCCAACTGCTCAATGGTTTTTTGGGCGCGCTCCAGCTTTTGCGCGCGGCCAATACCTCTCAATGGATTGGCTACAAAAGCGTCAAAGCAGATGTTCTCCGCAACGCTTAGGTCCGGAAACAAGGACAGATCCTGCCAGATCACATGAATGCCCAGGCGTTTCGCGCTTGAAGGGGTGATGTGTCCTACGGCTTCCTGTCCGGAGAAATCGAATTGTGCGCCGGGCTCAGGTTGATACACCCCGTTGATGATCTTGATGAGCGTGCTCTTGCCGCAACCGTTTTCGCCTGCAAGGCAATGTATCTCGCCCGGACGCAGTTCAAATTCCACATTGTCCAGCGCCGTGAAGCCGCCGAAGCGCTTGGTTATGGACCGCGCGCGAATTGCTAGTTCAGTCATGTGTTCTTCTCGACTGGGCACAGCTGTCCTGCTCGGGCGGCCAAGGCTGCCCAACCAGTAGGTTAGAAGGTCATGCCGGAGGGCTAAGGGGAGCCGGAGCCAGTTCGTGGTGAACCGGCTCCGGCAATGAGCGGGCCTGAACCCGACTTGGGAGCTTAGAGGCCGATTTCGGCCAATCCGTCTACAGTGTCCTTGGTCAGTGCAAGTGGCTTGTTGGCATAGATGTTCTTGCCTTCAAGTTCCACTTGTCCAAGCACAGGAACGTCGTCACCATCTTTCACGGTGTCGCCCATAACGAGCATGGTGCCCAGCTCGACAAATGCCTTGCCTGCCTCAATTGGGCTCCATACGAAGCCGCCGGTAAGGGCATCTGAGTGCACCAGACGCCGGCCCTGACCAGCAGAGAACAAGCCAACAACGGCCACCTGACCTTCAAGACCACGTTCTTGAACAGCGCGTGCGGCACCGATTGGGCCCTGGCTGCCGAAAGCCATTACGCCGGCAAAGTCTTCATTGGCACGCAGCAAGTCCAGCGTGGTCGTGCGGCTGTCGTCAACGCTTTCTGCAACGCCGAAGCGGTCAGCAGCCTGAGACATGTCAGGGCACTTTGCTTCAAGGTGTGCAACTGCAGCATCCGCCCAGGCATTGTGTGCAGGCACCGTCAGGCCGCCAACATAGACAGCGTACTTGCCCTCACAGTTTGTTGCTTCAGCAAACAGATCCGCATGGGCCTTACCGAAGTTCTCAGCAGAGATCAGCTCAAAGTTGAAATCCTTGTTGAGGCTAGCTTCGGATTCATGCGTGATAACCTTGATGCCAGCTTCTTGAGCGCGCTTTAAAACAGGTTCAAGCACCTGAGCATCATTTGGGACCACGCCGATGACATCCACGCCGCGTGCGATGAGGTCTTCAATGGCACGGACCTGAAGTGCCGGATCGGCACTGGTAGGACCAACCATGAATGCATCCACGCCCAGCTTCTCACCAGCTTCCTCGATGCCCTGCTCCATGGCGTTGAACCATGGAATACCACCAACCTTCACAACCACACCGATTGTCGGCTTTTCGGCTGCCATGGCAGAACCTGCCAGCATGGAAACGGAGATAGCAGCTGCACCAAGTAGCTTAGAAATAGTCTTCATTGGGTCCTCCCAAACCTATCGAAATCAGTGCTTTACACTTGCACCATCGAAGGTGCATATTGCGCATCACTGCATTTCTTGTCAAGCATGATTAAAAGGAATGATCGGGAGGAGGCTTGATGACCGATGGTCGCAGCGATAAGCGCCCTACAATTTATGATCTCGCAAAACTAACGAATACGTCGGCGAGTACAGTGGGTGCGGTCCTTAACGGGAGTTGGAAAAAACGTCGCATAAGTCAAAAGCTTGCAGACCAGATCCGGAAGGTTGCCATTGAGCAAGGGTACTCGCCAAACATGCAGGCGCGTGCACTTCGCACCGAGCGTTCAAACATCATTGGCATGATCGTTCCCATGTATGACAACCGTTATTTTGGCGCGCTGGCAGAGGCATTTGAGCAGCGCGCTCGCGATCGAGGTCTGTTTCCCATCGTGACTTGTACCCGTCGTGACCCGAATCTCGAAATTGAAGCGGCACAATCCATGCTGGCATACCGGGTTGATAATATTGTCTGTACCGGTGCGACTGATCCCGATCGAATTGCCGACCTGTGTGCGGCCCATGGCGTTGAAACGCTGAATGTCGACCTGCCAGGAACAAGAGCGCCCTCTATCATTTCAGATAACTATCAAGCGGCCGTTGAACTGACCAAAGATATTATTAGTCGGCTACCATCCGGCTGCGCAGGCAATGACAGCGATATCGTTTTCATTGGTGGTCGGGAAGAGGATCACAACACCGGCGAGCGTATTCGCGGCTTTAAAGATGCGCATGAGGAGGTTGGTGCCCGCATTGCCGAGGCCTACATCCGCCCGTGTGGTTATGCTGCCCACAAGGCTGAGCGCAGCTTGGATGAGTTCGTAAACAAAATCGGCGGCTTGCCGAAAGGCATTTTCATCAACTCGACGATTTCTCTGGAAGGGATCGTGAATTGGTTCCAGCAGAACGATATCACCGGTTTGGAAACGGTCGCGTTGGGGTGCTTCGACTGGGATCCTTACGCCGCTTTGTTGGGCAACAAGACCTCAATGGTTCGCCAAAACGTTCCGGTTATGATGGATTTGCTTTTTGAGTTTCTTGAAGAACCGGGAAAGCGCAAGGCCGGCGTGACACAAGTTCTCCCGGAAGTCATCCGTCGCAGCTGAAGGCACTCACGCAAAAATGCCCCGCCTTTTCGACGGGGCATTTTCCTGGTGTGCATGGGATCGCCCTGCGAGAACCGGCGATGTGGAGACTATGGTTTTCTCAAAACCACGGCGGTTCCCATGCCGCCACCAATACACAGTGACGCCAAGCCGTGTGTGCAGTTGTCGCGCATCATGCCATAGAGCAGGGTGGTGACGATGCGTCCGCCAGACGCCCCTAGGGGATGACCGAGCGCAATGGCGCCGCCAGTAACGTTTGTCTTGTCCTCGAACCACTCCATGGATACGTCATGGTCGATGCAAAGACCCTTCATCACGGCAAGGGCTTGTGCGGCAAATGCTTCGTTGAGTTCAAGCCGTTCCATTTCCTGAAGGCGCATGTCAGCGCGTTCGAGGGCTTGAGCAATCGCTGGAACCGGGCCGTAACCCATAACAGCTGGCGCAACGCCGCCCTGACCGTAGCTCACGATTTCCGCAAGCGGCTCAAGGCCAAAACTGACGACCGCATCTTCTGAGGCGAGAACAAGGGCGACGCCCCCATCATTGATCCCCGATGCATTGCCCGCGGTGACCGAACCGTCTGTCTTGAAAGCAGGTTTCAGCTTCGCAAGGCTTTCGAGAGATGCATCTGCACGAGGGTACTCATCGCGCGCAAAAACAAAGGTGTTTCGGCGGGCCTTCACTTCAATCGGCGCTATTTCAGCATCGAAAAGACCGGCCTCCACTGCGTAAGAGGCCTTTTGCTGGCTGCGCAACGCAAATGCATCTTGCTCTTCACGGGTAAGCTCAAATTTGTCGGCCAGGTTCTCGGCCGTGATGCCCATATGGTAGCCGTGGAACACATCGGTCAGCCCATCGACAATCATTGTGTCGGCCAGGTTCTGAGTGCCCATCTTGTGGCCCTGCCTGCTTGAGCCCGGCAAGGCAAAGGGTGCCTGAGACATGTTTTCCATGCCTGCCGCGACGACGATGCTCGCATCTCCGGCCTTGATGTGAGCTGCGGCCTCCATGATGGATTTCATGCCTGAGCCGCAGATCATGTTCAGCGTGTAAGCTGGAATGCGGTCTGGAATGCCGGCGTAGATCGCCGCCTGACGGCCTGGCCCCATGCCTTGATTAGCCGACAAAACATTTCCGACAATCACTTCATCGACCTGATCAGGGGCAACTCGGCTCTGTTCAAGGGCGGAGGAAATGGCGGTTGCTGCCAGTTTTGCGGCGGGAACGGTGGCAAGAGTGCCAAGGAAGCTCCCAAGTGCGGTGCGTCTTGCACCTACGATAAAAATCTTGGTCATGGCAGCCTCGTTAGATCACCAGTCCGCCGTCAATCTTCAGCGTCTGACCGGTGATGAACTTGGAGCGATCGCTCGCGAGAAACAGAACACCTTCTGCGATGTCTTCGGCTTCACCCATTCGGCCTAGCGGCGTCTTGCTCTTCATGTAGTCAATGACCTTTTCCGGAAGGTCTTTCGTCATTGGTGTTTTGATGAAGCCCGGTGCCACGCAATTCGCCCGAACCTGAGCGCCTTTACGCGAAAATTCCTTTGCCCAGCCCTTGGTCATGGAAATTACACCACCCTTGGTGGCAGCGTAGTTGCTCTGACCGATGTTGCCATCGGTGCCCACCACGGAGGACATGGTGATCACGGAACCCGCGCCGCCTTCAATCATCACCGGCACCACAGCCTGAGTCATGTTGAAGACGCCCTTCAGGTTCACATCAAGCACGAGATCCCAATCATTCTCGCTCATGCGGTCCAATAGGTTGTCTCGGGTGATGCCAGCGTTGTTCACCAACACATCGATGTGGCCATGGTCTGCCTTGATCTTCTCGATGAAGCCAATGATCGCATCGCGATCACATACATTAAGTGCCACGGGCTCCACGTTCTGGAACCGATCGCGGTAATCCGCCATGGCATCTTCGTTCATATCGCAAGCGTATACCTTGGCTGCTTCGGCATTGGCGAAGGTTTCAACGATACAGCGTCCAATTCCCTGAGCGCCGCCGGTTACGATGCAAACTTTATCCTTGAGCATAGTGATACCACCTCTTTTTCGCTGCGCAGGCACCTCGCAGGTCGCCCGCAGGTTGTTGGTGATATTCTTGACATGAAGCGCGCCGAATGATTACAGACAGCTCCGCAAAACAATAATGAGGAAATGGGATAGGCGTTTTGCGGCATGTCGTTTCAAACACGGTCCACTGCCTGAGAAAATGTAGCCTGCGACATTTCCTAGCCTATACACCGCAGGAGATCCCCTTACTCTTGCAACTCACTCTTAAGTTCCCGCAGTGGCTGTGCCCGCTCAGTCCAATCACGAAGCCAAAGTGGAGGCCTCATGCTCGACAAGATCGTGTACTTTTTGCACGTGGTGCGCACCGGTTCCTTTTCGGACGCGGCTCGGCTTTATGGCATTTCTGCAAGTGCGGGAAGTCGCTGGATCATTGAACTTGAGGAGAAAATGGGTGTCAGCCTGCTCAAGCGTTCCACCCGCAAGGTGGTTGCAACACAGGCAGGCCAGCGGCTCTACGAGCGCTTTAGCGACGTGAACTCGGAAATCGAAGATATCTTCACGGAAATCAGGAACTTAGGCAAGGAAGAGCGGGGCACGATCTGTGTCGCAGCAACGCCGCTCTACGCCCGCGATTTTCTGGCGCAAATCGTGGGTGAGTACCTTCTTGAGCATCCGCACGTGGACTTCCGAATTCTTCAGACGGCATATGATGTTGATCTGGTTGAACAGGTAGACTTTTTTGTGCGGGCCAACGCCACCTACAACGGCTTCCAGGAGAAAGACAGCCTTCTGGTGCGCCGCTCTCTGCTCCGATATCCATTGGTGGCGTGCTGTTCGCCTGACTATGCGGATCGCTATGGCATCCCGAAAGCGCCGGAGGATCTGAGGCACCACAACTGTCTGTTTGCCCATACACTTGTTGGCGGAAACAAATGGGTCTTCGAGTACGATGGCGATTGTGCTGCTGTTGAGATCGCCCGCACGGTGGAGGTCGACGACAGTGAAATCATCAAGTCGATCGCGCTCACGGGCGGGGGCATTGCCTATCTTCCAATCCACATCCTGCAAAATGAGCTGGCAAACGGTCGCCTCATCTCCATTCTGAGCGACTACATTGACGCCGAGTTCGAATACAACCTGTATTTCCGACGCCGTCGCCAAATGCCCCTCATGTGTACGAACTTCAAGGATTTCCTGATCAAGCGCACACGAGAGCTCAGTCAGGAATCGCCTGCCAGCGATCTGCAGTGCGCGGTTTAATTGTCCCGATTGTGCAATTGTCTTTTAGGTGATTGTCTATTTTTCGCATCACGGAACCCTCCTACACTTGCCTTAGGAAGCAAAAAAGTGATGCGTGACCTTGTTCACTTGCATCACCATAATGAAGGGTCACAAGATGCAAGTAAAAGTTCTGACGCCAGAGGGAGCCGCTGGTCTTATTCAGGACGGGGACCGCGTCATTCTAGGCGGTTTTATTGGTGCAGTCGTTCCAGAGGCCATAGAAAAAGCAATTCGGGATCGCTTCTTGGAAAGCGGTTCGCCGCGCAATCTCGAACTTTATTTCACCGCAGGCCAAGGGGATGGTCAGGACCGTGCCAACAACCACCTCTCTCATGAAGGGCTGGTCAGCCTTGCCATGGGCGGCCATTGGGGCCTCATCCCACGCCTTCAGGATCTGGCCAACCGCGAGCGCATCCAAGCCTACAACTTTCCGCAGGGCGTGATCGCGCAGCTTTTGCGCGACAGCGCTGCCGGAAAACCCGGAACGCTTACCCATGTTGGTCTTGGCACTTTCGTCGACCCGCGCCTAGAGGGTGGCAAGATCAACAAGGTGACTCAAGAAGACCGGGTTTCCTTGATGGAAGTGGAGGGCGAAGAGTACCTTTTTTACAAGCGCATCAACGCCAATGTCGCCCTCCTGCGCGGGACAACGGCAGACACCAATGGCAACATCACCATGGAAGATGAATGCCTGTTCCTTGAGAACCTGGCCGCTGCCCAGTTGGTGACCAATATGGGTGGCAAGGTCATCGTTCAGGTGAAGAAAATTGTCGAAGCTGGTAAGCTCGATCCGCAGCAGGTGCGCATTCCTGGCATCTTCGTTGACGCCGTCGTGGTTGCAAACGAAGAAGACCACATGCAAACGTTCGCGGAGCCCATGAACCCTGCGTATTGTGGCCGTGGTGACCTTCTTCAGCAGAACAGTGGCCCCAGAAAGCTCGACGCCAAGAAAATCATTGCCCGCCGGGCGGCTGTTGAGCTGAAGAGTGGAGCCATCCTGAACTACGGCATTGGTGTTCCGGAAGTAATTGCAGAAGTTACAGATGAAGAGGGCGTCACCCAGCAGATGATTGCCACCGTTGAGCCAGGTGCCATTGGCGGAACCCCTGCTGGCGGGCTCAGCTTTGGCGCCTCAGCCTTTCCTGAAGCGGTGATCACACAAGACCAGATGTTCGACTTCTACGATGGCGGCGGTGTCGATCAAGCATTTCTCGGTCTTGCTGAGTGCGATCGAAACGGGGATCTCAATGTTTCTCGCTTCGGGCCAAAGATCGCGGGTTGCGGTGGCTTCATCAACATCACTCAAAATGCCAAGGAAGTTTTCTTTTGCGGAACATTCACCGCTGCAGGTCTGAAGGTCTCAGCTGGAGAAGGCCGTTTGGTCATCGAGCAGGAGGGCCGCATCAAGAAATTCCTCGATAAGGTTCAGCAAATTACCTTCTCAGCCAATCAGGCGCGCCGAAATGGTAAGCCGGTTATGTACATCACCGAGAGAGCCGTCTTCCGCCTTTCTGAGGACACGCTGGAACTGATCGAAATTGCGCCGGGGGTAGATCTGGAAAGGGACATTCTGAGCCAGATGGACTTTCAGCCTCAGGTCGGCCCGGACTTAAAGCTGATGGAGGCGCGCCTGTTCATGGATGAGCCGCTTGGGCTCACTCTTCAGCCGCTGCGGGAAGAGCCGCAAATGCTGGAAGCTGTGGCCTGAGGCTGCAGCGCAAATAACAAATCACGAATGCACGAGGCTTCTCATGAGTTACACACTGGACGAGCTTGCCGTTGGGCAAAAAGCATATTTTGAAAAAACAATCTGCGAAGCAGACATTCAGGCTTTCTGCGGGATCAGCGGGGACGTTAACCCGGTGCATGTCAGCGATACCGCAGCGCGCGAAAGCGTTTTTGGCAAGCGCGTGGCCCATGGCATTCTCGTCTCTGGGCTCACCTCCACGGTTTTGGGCATGCAGTTGCCTGGGCCCGGCACCATCTATCTCGGCCAAGAGTTGCGCTTCAAGGCGCCGGTCTATATTGGCGACACCATTCGGGCTGAAGTCGAAGTTATTGAAATAGATAAAGAAAAGAAAATCGCAAAGCTGCGTACTGTCAGCCTCAATCAGGATGGTAAGACCGTCATTGAAGGCGTTGCGACCGTCAGGCCGCCACGCGCTGCATAACCAAAAATCAAATTTCATTCGCACAAAGTTCCCAGAAGAGCACACCATGAAAATCGAACCCGTCATCAAAGGGCAGGTGGCTAAGACCTGTCATCCCATTGGCTGCCAAAAAGCAGTCGAAGACCAAATCGCCTACGTGCGAAAAGCCAAACAAATCAAAGAGGGGCCAAAGAAGGTCCTTGTTCTGGGCTCCTCCTCTGGTTTTGGGCTCGCTTCTCGCATTTCTCTCGCTTTTGGTGGCGCAAGAGCGGACACGATTGGTGTGGCGTTTGAGCGTGGTCCTTCCGAAACAGGCGTAGGGACCGCTGGCTGGTACAACTCCATCTATTTCCGCGAGGCCGCAGAAAAGGAAGGGTTGATAGCCAAGAACTTCATCGGCGACGCTTTCTCGCCTGCCATGCGTCAAGGTGTGGTGGATTACATCAAGACCGAGTTTGGTGGCTCTGTCGATTTGGTGGTGTATTCGCTCGCCACAGGCATCCGGCCTGATCCGCAGACCGGTGAAAGAATCCGCTCGTCTCTCAAGACAATCGGGGAGCCGCTTACGGGCTATACCGTCAATCTTGAAGAGGATCGGCTTCAGGAAAGCGTGCTTGACGCTGCAACTGAACAGGAAGTGGCGGACACCGTTCGTGTTATGGGTGGCGAAGATTGGGCGGAGTGGATTGAGTTCTTATCTGGCGAAGGAGTGTTGGCACACGGGTGTCAGACCGTTGCATACTCTTATATCGGTTCCGAAATAACCCATAAAATCTATCATGAAGGGACTCTGGGCCGCGCCAAGGTGCATCTTCATGGAACAGCAGATGTGCTTGATGCCAAGCTCAAGGAGATTGGTGGCCAAGCCCATGTTGCCGTGTGTAAGGCCCTGGTGACAAAGGCAAGTGTGTTCATTCCGGCCTTTTCGCCATATATCCTCGCTCTGTTCAGGGTAATGAAGGAGCTGGGGCTGCACGAAGGTTGCATTGAGCAAATGCAGCGCTTGTTTGCTGATCGGCTTTACAACGGCGAAGAGTTGGTCCCGGTGGACGAGCAGCGCCTGATCCGTATCGACGATTGGGAGTTGCGAGACGATGTGCAAGAGAAAGTGCAAGTCATTCTCAAAGAGCTTGATCAGAACAACTTCCAGAGTGTTTCTGACTACGAGGGCTATAAAAAGGATTTCCTTGCACTCAATGGTTTTGGCTTGGATGGTGTAGATTACGAAAAAGAAGTTTATGTCGATGACTTAAGTATAAAAATGCCGTAAATACCTTACGTTACGTATATATGATGGCCCGGATCAGAGTCTGGGCCATTTTTATTTTATGTATTTGTACATATATCACTATATTATTTCATATAAAGCAATATACCTTCCTGAAATCGGGAAAATGCTTTTTAAAAAAACGGGATATGTTTTGCCTAGTCTTAATTCAAGAGAAGGGACTAGGGAGGTTCCCAAAAATGATCCGCAAGCACGTAATTGAATTCGTGATCTTCATGACTTATGCGCTCTTTGCCATGTCATGGGTCGCCGGTAACATGATGACGAAAGATATCATGTCCTTCTATCAGGTTGAGGGTGTTGCCGCCGCAACCTGGATGACAAACGCCATCACCATCGCAAAAATCATTGGTAATCTGATTGCTGCATGGTTCCTGGTCAAACTCGGCCCCAAAAAGGCTTTTGCCTTTGCATCACTACTGGTTGTCGCTGGCGCTGCTGGTGCCTTCGCTTCCAACTATCCGCTCTATGTCTTTTCACGTCTCGTGATGGGCTTTGGCGGTGCCTTTGTGATCGTTTACTTCAACCCAATCGTCGTCAATTACTTCACGCCGGAAGAGCGCCCCATCGTCAACGGCCTCAACGCGGCCGCGTTCAACGCAGGTAACCTGTTTGCCCTGCTGCTCACGGGTTCGCTCGTGTCCCAGCTTGGTAGCTGGCAGAACGTGATCCTCGGCATATCTGTCGTAAGTTTCGTTCTTCTCGTCATCTGGTGGTTCATTTCAGAAGACTTTGAGCTTTCCGGACCAAAGAATGCCGCTGGCGAAGTTGAGAAGGCATACACTTTCAAGGATGGCGTCAAAGATCCGGTAAACTGGCTGTTGCCATTTGCCTATTCCGGATTGCTGTTCTGCTACATTTCCGTCTTCGCGCTGTTCCCAATGATCCCAACCTTTGCTGTGTCCTCCCAGTATCTGGCATCCATCATGATTGGTGCCGGTATGGTTGGTACCGTAGTGGGCATTGTTGTTGCCAAGCGCTATCCGTTGCGTCTGCCCATCATGCGTTGGTGTGGTCTTGCCATGACCGGCTTTGCCGCGCTCATGATCACCACTTCAAGTCCAATGGTAGCGACAGCATCCGCCTTTCTCGCTGGCTTCTTCCTGTTCGTGCCGATGACTTGTCTCGTTACGTTGCCTCAGGAGCTGCCGGGCATGAACCCAGGTCGCATCACCATCATCTTTGCAATGTTCTGGTCAATTTCCTACATCATCGAAACCGCTCTGATGTATGCAGCAGGCGTCATGGCTGATCAGACAGGCAACATCTCGATTGCAGCGACCTTTGCGGTGGCATGTTCCGCCACCCTGTTCATCTCAACGTTCTTCCTGCCGGAAACCGGTAAAAAGAAACTTCACTCTGTTGCACCTGCAAAAGCATAAAAGGGGGCCCCAATGCGTCAAGTAAGTCCAAAGCTCGTTCCATTTCTTGATCAGTTCAACAAGACCATTGCGGCGCTTATTGCGAATGGCTTCAAGCCGAACGCAATCAATGCTCGTGAAGCACTGGCAAACATGACCAAGACACATGTCACGGACATTCCAGAGGTCGCGCTGATACAGGACGATCTGATTTATGCGGAAGGCTACAACGTACCGGTTCGCATTTTTAACCCGGCTCCAGAAGAAGAGCTTCCTGTTCTGGTGTACTACCACGGCGGCGGCCATATGGCGGGCAGTGTCACGGTGTATGACCCGCTCTATCGAAAGATGGCTCTGGCAACGAAACACATCGTGGTCGCACCAGAGTATCGCCTTGCCCCTGAGCATCCGTATCCAGCAGGTGTCGAAGATTCCTATGCAACACTGCGCGGCGTTTGGGATGCGCTTGACCGTCGTGGCATGAAGTACAAGCGCGAGCTGTCCATCGGCGGCGATTCTGCTGGCGGCGCACTGGCAACTGCGGTTGCGCATCTGGCGCAGTTCGATGTCAACGTAACCATCAAGAAGCAGCTCCTGGTCTATCCATGCGTCGACTACACCATGGATACACCGTCCTACACTGAAAACGCTGTTGGCTATCTGCTGCACACCGCAAAATGTGCATGGTACTTCGACAACTACTTCAAGAAAGGCGAATGCCGTAAAGCCGCGTCCACCCTGTTCAAAGACTTCACTCGCCATCTGCCTGAGACATTTGTGGTCACGGCGGAGTTCTGCCCACTGCGTGATGAAGGCAAGCTCTACTATGAGAAGGTGAAAGAAGCAGGGGTGCGCGCAGAGCATCTCTACTTCAACGATATGACCCATACCTTCCTGAATTTGGAAGATTTGGTCAAGGAAGAGTGCCAGTTGGTCTACTCCCGCATGAATGAGTTCTTAAACAGCTAAGAACCGTTCAGACTCGATGCGCTGCGGGGCCCTTTTGGGGCCCCGTTTGCGTTAGAGCATCAGTTTTCCCGAGAGCTGGGTATTTTCCTGTGTTTTTTTGGATTAAAAATTCTGACTTTATTGAGTATTGATTATCGATAAAGAGTTCGATTCATAAGTAATAACATATGAAGTCATCACATTAGTTGAATAGTTAAATCGTTAAATAAATAGAAAACTTCATTATACAACAAATACTGATGAAATTTCGAAAATCATCACGATTAAATAATTGAAAATTACGCATGGTCAGGTACGTAATAATACGTCCTGAAGGGGTGGTCTCTGAGAGAATTATTTCATTTTCTCATCGGAAAAGGGCTGTTTCTTCAGGTTTCCCAATACTCCTTCCAAGGGAAAACGGACAAAAAGATGAGCACAACAGCATTTCAAGGTGATGAAGCGGCAAGTCTTGCGAGCACGCCAACTTTCACCAACGACCAGATCGCAGACCAACTGACCACGGGCTATTGGCAAGCCAATGGTCGCCCAACCCGTTCGTTTGATGTCGGTTCAGATGGCGTCCTGTCGGTGAACCTCTCGGGCCTTACGAACAAAGGCGCGTTTTATGCGTATTATGCGCTCCAGCTCTGGTCAGATGTTACGGGTATTGAGTTTGTTCAAACCCGTGGCACGGCGGATATCACCTTTGACGACAATGACAGTGGGGCCTACGCCTACTCAGACCTTTCGGGCAACACGATTACAGCCTCTTATGTGAACGTGTCGACTTCGTGGATCTCTCGAGATGGCTATGATCTGAACAACTATTCGTTCCAGACCTATGTCCATGAAATCGGTCATGCGTTGGGCTTGGGCCATGCCGGAAACTACAATGGCAGCGCAGACTATGGCATCGACAACGACTATACCAACGACAGTTGGCAAGCCTCGATCATGTCCTATTTCAGCCAGACCGAGAACACGTCAATTGATGCCACGTTTGCGTATGCTCTGACGCCTCAAGTCGCAGACATCATCGCCATTCAGAACCTTTACGGCACAACGGGTACCACTCGGACTGGCGATACCGTTTACGGCGATGGTGCAGACTCTGGAGATGCGCTTGCCTACATTACGCGCATCGACGAAGCCGTCACGTTCACCGTTTTGGACGATGGCGGTTACGACACCTTCAATTTCAGCAGTGTTTCTCAAGATCAAGTCATCAACCTGAATGAAGAGGCCATCTCGAGTGTTCGGGGCCACACCGGTAACATGATGATTGCCCGTGGCACAGAAATTGAAGCAGCCGTGGGTGGCAGTGGCGATGACGTGATCATCGGCAACGCATTAGACAACACCCTTGAAGGTGGTGGCGGAAATGACACCCTGATCGGTGGCGCTGGGGCTGATGTCTTCGTTTTCGATGCGACCACGCAAGGCTTCGGCGATCGCGATACAATCGTCGACTTTGAAGACGGTATCGATACCATTCTGATTGACGATGGTTCGTCCTTCTCAACGGCCAGCTTTGACCTCCTGGAGTTTCTCAGTTCAGGCCTCGACACTAGCATTTCTTGGGGCAATTCAACCATCACCCTCGAGAATGTGAGCATTGCCCAACTGGATCAAAGCGACTTCGCGTTTGCTTGACGCGTTGCAGCACTGAATAGCCTGGCCTTTGCCTTCGGCATGGGGCAGATCCGCCGCTCCCAACAATGGGAGCGGCTTTATGTTGGCTGGCACGCGCATCTTAGACGAAAGAAGCCCGAGCCAACTGAGTGCTGAGAATCCTTGCCTTTTCGTGAGTTTCGGTCCTTCCTTGGTGGGGCCCCACCTTTCATAGTTCCCTTAAAGTAATGCGAGTGATTGACATGAACACTGATTCAGGTTTCATATAGTCGAGGTCGGTAAAACTACGGCAGCTGCATCAGGGGAGGTATGGCGCTGGTTTTCCGACTGATCTATTGGGGAGGAAAATCGAAATGGCGTCTCTACTGAGACAGCTGGCGGCTTCTGCGCTGGCTGGAGTTTTAGCCGTTTCTGCAGGCGCATTCTCGGCGCAAGCAGATCCAATCAAAATCGCACATGTCTATGGTAAGACTGGTCCGTACGAGGCCTACGCCAAGCAGTCGCACGTTGGCCTGATGATGGGGCTGGAATATGCCACCGAAGGCACCATGGAAATCAATGGCCGCGAAATCGTCGTCATTGAAAAAGACACGCAGTTGAAGCCAGACATTGGCAAAGCTGTTCTGGCCGAAGCCTACGGAGACGATGAGGTCGATATCGCGCTCGGTCCCGTATCTTCCGGTGTGGCGCTGGCAATGCTTCCGGTGGCGGAAGAATATGAGAAGATCCTCATCGTCGAGCCCGCGGTTGCAGACAGCATCACCGGCTCCAACTGGAACCGCTACGTCTTCCGCACCGGTCGCAATTCATCTCAAGACGCCGTTGCAAATGCTGTCGCGCTTGGTGCCGAGAACGTCTCCATTGCAACGCTGGCGCAGGACTATGCATTCGGTCGCGATGGGGTGGCAGCCTTCAAGGAAGCGCTGGAAGGCACCGGTGCCAAACTGGTGTTCGAAGAATACGCCCCAACCGACACCAAGGATTTTACCGCGAGCGCACAGCGCATTTTCGACGCCTTGAAAGATGAGCCAGGCCGCAAGTTCCTGTTTGTCATTTGGGCTGGTGGGGGAAATCCGATCAGCAAGGTGCAGGCCATGGAGCCGGGCCGTTTTGGCATTGAAATCGCAACGGGGGGCAACATTCTTGCAGCCATGAAAGCCTACAAGGCTTTGCCGGGTATGGAAGGCGCCACCTACTACTACCATGACATCCCTCAGAACCCGGTGAACGAGTGGCTGGTCTCCGAACACCAGAAACGTTTCAACGCGCCGCCGGATTTTTTCACTGCGGGGGGTATGACGGCAGGTCTTGCGATTGTTGAGGCCATCCGAAAGGCAGGGTCCACCGACACCGAAGAGCTGATCGCAGCCATGGAAGGTATGGAATTCGACACCCCCAAGGGCAAGATGCTTTTCCGTCCGGAAGACCATCAGGCTCTGCAGGCCATGTACCACTTCAAGATCAAGGTTGATCCGGATGTGGAGTGGGGCATACCGGAGTTGGTGCGCGAGCTGTCCATTGAGGACATGAACATTCCAATCCGCAACTAACCAGCCAACGAAGGAGGAGCAGGGCGTCTCACAACGTGCGTTGCCTTGCTCTTCCCTTGTTTCCTGCGCTTTCCAGCGGTCGGCCGCTGGATTGTCGGGTGAAGTGCATCGTGTCGGGGCGGGAACTGCAACATGACTGAAGAACATCCAATACTTGAAACGCGGGATCTGACCATTCGCTTTGGTGGGCATGTCGCGGTAGATCACGTGAGCTGTGCGTTCAAGCGTGGCACGCTTACAGCAATTGTCGGGCCGAATGGCGCAGGGAAGACCACATATTTCAATCTCATCTCGGGCCAGCTGAAGGCATCCACCGGGCAAGTCATCCTGAACGGCGCGGATATCACGCGCGCGTCCGTTCCAGAGCGGACGGATCGTGGCATTGGCCGCGCCTTCCAGCTCACCAACCTGTTTCCCTCCCTGTCCGTGCGAGAAAACGTGCGTCTGGTGGCACAGGCCAAGGCCGGATTGGGTTTTGACATGTTTTCCGTTGCCGAAAGTCACATTGAACTCATAGAGCGTGCGGAGCACGTGCTGGCGGAAGTCAACCTGATCGATTCCGGCGATCAGGTTGTCTCGGCATTGCCGCATGGGGACCAGCGAAAGCTGGAAGTGGCGCTCATGATCGCCTTGGGGCCGCAAGTGCTTATGTTTGATGAGCCGACTGCAGGTATGAGTGTTGATGAGGTGCCGATCATTCTGGATCTGATCAAGTCCCTCAAGCAGGACATTGACCGCACCATCCTGCTTGTGGAGCACAAGATGGACGTGATCCGGTCGCTGGCAGATCGCATCATCGTCTTGCACAACGGGGCCCTTGTTGCTGATGGCGACCCTGCGGAGGTGATTGCCTTGCCCGTGGTGCAAGAGGCCTATCTTGGTAAAGTTCCGGAGGCCGCGTGATGAAAGAGCCTCTTCTCACCCTCTCTGGTGTTCACACCCATATCGGACCCTATCACATTCTTCAGGGCGTGGACCTTGTTGTTCCCAAGGGGGGCGTTTCCGTTCTTTTAGGTCGTAACGGAGCCGGAAAGACCACAACACTTCGCACCATCATGGGCCTATGGCAGGCCAGCGCGGGCACCATTCTGTTTGAAGGGCAGGACATTACCAAACTGCCAACCCCAGAGATCTCACGCGCAGGCATTGCCTTTGTGCCGGAAGACATGGGCATCTTCACAGATCTGACGGTGGCGGAAAACATGACCCTTGCAGCAGCACGCGGACCGCTTGATCCCGATCGCCTTGAGTGGATCAAAACATTGTTTCCGCCAATACGCACCTTCTGGGAGTCCTCGGCCGGAACCTTGTCTGGTGGCCAAAAGCAGATGCTGTCGGTTGCTCGCGCCATCATTGAGCCGCGCAAGCTGATCTTGATTGATGAGCCGACGAAGGGTCTGGCACCGGCCATTATCAAAGCCATGAGTGACGCACTTCTGGAGTTGAAGGAAACGGACACCACAATCCTCTTGGTGGAACAGAATTTCTCCATGGCCTCAGCTGTTGGAGACACCGTTTCAGTCATGGATGACGGACACATCGTTCATGCGGGCGAAATGGCCGAACTTGCTGGTGACGCTCGGATGCAGGAACGACTTATGGGATTGAGCCTGGAGGCCCACCAATGAGCGACACGACAATCAAGCCGCGCATTGAAAAAGCGACTGTCCTTGAGCGCATCACCACTGCGCTTCCAATTGCACTTGTACCCGTTCTGGCGGTACTGGGGTTCATTGCCATTGGCGATCCCGCCGCCTGGCTCACCCTCACTGTAGCCGGTTTGGCCATGGGGTTGATGATCTTCATCATGGCATCGGGCCTGACCGTCGTCTTCGGCCTCATGGACGTGATCAATTTCGGCCATGGAGCGTTTATCTCCGTAGGCGCGTTTGTTGGCTTCTCCATTCTCATTTGGCTTGGTGGCTGGACGGCTTCCAGCAGTGTGTTCTTGAACCTTGCCGCCGTTTTCCTCGCCATTCTGGTTTCGATGGTGGCCACTGGGCTCATGGGCTATGCGTTTGAGCGGGTGATCGTCATGCCGGTTTACGGCCAGCACCTGAAGCAAATCCTTGTGACCATGGGCGGGCTTATCGTGGCCCAACAGCTCATTCATGTGTTCTGGGGGCCGGATGAAATTCACGTGGCACGGCCAGAAAGCCTGCGCGGCTCCATCGTTATTGGTGAGGCAGCTATTGAAAAGTATCGTCTTGTTGCGGTCGGCATCGGCGTTGCCTTGTTTCTGGCCATGCGCCACGTTTTGAAGTCTACCAAGATTGGCCTTTTGGTTCGCGCCGGTGTTGAGAACGGCGAGATGGTCGAAGCCTTGGGATATCGCATTCGCCGCTTGTTCCTCATCGTCTTCATGGTCGGCTCAGCGCTTGCTGGGCTCGGCGGCGTCATGTGGGGGCTCTATCAGGAAACCATCACCGCCCACATGGGCTCGGAAATCATGGTGCTGGTGTTCATCGTGGTCATCATTGGCGGCCTTGGCTCCGTAGAGGGCTGTTTCATCGGCGCGCTACTGGTTGGTTTGCTGTCTAACTACACGGCGTTCCTCGCACCAAAGGTGGCTCTCGTATCCACCATTGCGCTCATGGTCATCATCCTGATGTGGCGTCCTCAGGGGCTTTACCCCGTCGTCAAGGCAAAGTGAGGCACAGACAAATGCTGAAAACTCTCCTCTCAGGTGACAATCCTCGCAGCAAAGTGTTGAGCCTTGTTCTGCTTGCGGTTGTCATTTCGCTGGCGTTGGCGCCCTTTCTGTTTCCGGGCACCAAATCACTGGAAACGGCGGCGCGCATCTGCATCTTCATTGTTCTGGTGGCCAGCTACGATCTGCTGCTGGGTTATGCGGGTATCGTGTCGTTTGCCCACACCATGTTCTTTGGCATTGGAGCCTATGGAACGGCCCTCGCGTTGTCAGCTACCGGGCCAACGTTCCTGTCGATCCTCTGGGGCACAGGTGCAGGTGTGGTCATCGCTGCCGCCTTCGCGCTGGCGATTGGTCTTTTCTCCCTGCGGGTAAAGGCAATCTTCTTCGCCATGGTAACGCTGGCTGTGGCCAGCGCCTTTGCCATTGCCGTTTCTCAAGCGTCTTGGCTCACAGGTGGTGAGGATGGCCTCAATTACCGTATTCCGCGAGAACTCACACCTGCCTTCAAACTTTTGCCGGACAAGGTTTTCGGCGTGCGCATCAATGGCAAGCTGCTGAACTACTATCTGGTCTTCTTTTCCTCCGCGATCCTGTTCATCGTCATGCTCCGTATCGTGAACTCGCCCTTTGGCCGCACGTTGCAGGCTGTGCGCGACAACGCCTTTCGGGCAGAGGCTATCGGCTATCGCGTTATATGGTATCGCACCACGGCAACGGTCCTTTCCGCGGTCATGGCAGCTTTGGCCGGGTCTCTGCTTGCCATCTGGCTGCGCTACACGGGCCCGGCCACCACTCTTTCCATGGAGATCATGATTGATATCCTTCTGATGGTGGTGATCGGCGGCATGGGAACCATGTACGGCGCCATATTGGGTGCAACCATCTTCATTCTGGCGCAAACCTACCTGCAAAACCTGATGGGCGTGGCAGCTGACGCCACCAGTTTTGTGCCGTTCATCTCTCATCTGGTGGAGCCGGAACGTTGGCTCTTGTGGCTTGGGGTGCTCTTCATTCTGTCGGTCTATTTCTTTCCAAGCGGCATTGTTGGTCGGCTTAGAGAAATGAAATCATGATTTCCAAACTGTATTGGCGGGAGGAGGGCAGTGGTTCACCCCTGGTCCTTCTCCACGGCTGGGCGTGCCATGGTGGTTTCTTTGAGGAGCAGGTGAGGGCGCATCGCGGCAGGGCACATGTTCTGGTGCCTGATCTTCCGGGCCATGGACAAACCCTCAATGCCGCAGAGCTTACCATTGAGGCCGCGGCAGACGCTGTGTTTGCCGAGTTGGAGCGCCGAAATCTAAGGGATGTCACTCTGTGCGGTTGGTCCATGGGGGCCCATGTGGCCTTTGCCTTGGCGCAGCGGCACGGCACCAATCGGATCCGACAGTTTGTTGCAGTTGATATGGCGCCGAAGGTTCTAAACGATCCGGAGTGGCCGTTCGGCTCATTGGGCGGGCTGGACGAAGCCCGCAATCACCACTTGCTGGCAACGTTGGTCCCGAGCTGGGCGGGGCTGGTTCCCAAAATCGCGCAGCGCATGTTCGCCACTGGCGCGCCCTGCGATCCGGGCAAGCTCATGCATGCAGAAGAAGAAATCCGCCGCGCCAACCCAGAGTTATTGAAGCCCATGTGGGCGTCGCTCACTGCGCAGGACTTTCGTTCGCTTGTCACAGCTTTAGGAAAGCCGCTTCATTTGGTGTTTGGGGGACAAAGCGCCCTTTATGGCGCTGGAACGCGCAATTGGTATCTGGACCATGTTCCGGGAGTGGAACTCAATCTGTTTGAAGCAGCGGGCCACAGTCCCCATCTGGAGGACCCCGAGCGCTTCTCACAAGTGCTTGGAGCCCTTCTGGCCTCGTGAAAAGCCCGGCAAAGAGCCGAGCCTCTTTGTCTCATTGGATCACTCTTTGCCCACGTCTTCCACGTATACCAGAGCGCGTCCTTCGCAGACGAGCGTACCGGTCTGAGTGGTGCATACAGTTGCCAGATCCACCAGGTGTTTTTCGGGCCGCAGCCGTGTAACCGTCACGCGGGCAGTCAGCGGTTCGTCGAGAGGGGCGTCCTGCAGGAAGTTCAAATCCTGCTTGAGATAGTTGGTGCCACGTCCGGGCAACTTGACGCCCAGAAGGTAAGAAAACAGCGCCCCAATCAGGGGCCCCGGCACGGTGCTGTAGTGACCCGGTACAGTGCCTGCCTGACGGGCAAAGTTGGACATGTTTTGTGAGCTGAAGCTACGCGTGATCTCAGCAAATGCGCCAAGTTCCAGTTTCATGCCGCGCCTCCTGAGAGTAGGCACTCACCGGTCAAAACAGGCTTGTTGTCTGTGCCTCGTTTCGCTTCCAGAACGATCCTGTTCGGCTCTTCTTCCGATGGCGTGAGGCTGAAAATCACTTCTTCGCCCGCATAGGTCGGATTGGGAAACACAAGAGCCTGAAATGCGTGTTCGAAGTCCGGCCACTCTCTTTTAAGCAGGCCAAACAGGCGCGTGTAGAGCAACATGCCATGTGACACGGTGCGTCCAAACCGTGTCCGTGCGGAAAACTCTGGGTCAACATGAATTGGATTGTCATCACCTGACAGTTCGGCGAAATCGTCAAAGTCTTGCTGCGTTGGAACCCAGCGTTCTTGAATGCTCTGCTTCAGGACGCTCATCAGACCTCCTCCGCTTCACTGGTAAACGTGTTTTTCAAGATATTCTTGCGCACTTTGCCTGCAGCTGTGCGTGGCATTTCATCGACCACTTGAAAGCTCTTTGGCACTTTGTAGGCGGCTAATCGTTCACGGCACCACCCGGCCATGTCAGCGGTGTTCAGGTCAGCGCCTGGGCGCTCAATCAGGAAAGCGGCCCCCACTTCGCCCCACTTGGCGTCCGCGACACCAATCACCACGGCTTCCAAAATGGCTGGATGCGTGGTCAGAACCTTCTCTACTTCCGCGGGGTAGACGTTCTCGCCACCGGAGATGTACATGTCCTTGATGCGATCAATGATGTAGTAGTAGCCATCTTCGTCGCGCTGGGCGATATCGCCGGATTTTAGCCATCCGTCTGGCGTAAAGGTTGCTGCAGTCGCCTGCGCATTTCCCATGTATCCGGGCGTAATTCCCGGCCCCCTTAGCTGGAGTTCGCCAGTCCCGGCACCTTCAACAATGCGGCCGTCGACACCCTCAAGGCGCACATCCGTCAGCATTTGCGCCTTGCCCACAGACCCGACCTTCAGTGGCGCGCTGGCTTTGTCCATCAAGAACACGGTTGGTCCGGTCTCGGTCATGCCCATGCCATTGCAGATGGTTGCGCCCCGTTCCATGAACTCTGTCAGGAGGTGCGCCGGGATGGGCGCGCCGCCACAGCCCAAAGAGCTGAGCTTGGTGAAGTCCACTTCATCAATGCGCGGATGCAGCGAAAGCGCTTGGTAAATCGCAGGTACGCCGAAGAAAGCGCTGACTTTCCCTCCGGCCAAAAGATCAATCACCGCATCTGCATCAAACTTGCGCAGCACCGTGGAGCAGCCCCCAGCCAGAAACAGGGGCAGGGTCAACAGGTTGATGCCAGCCGTATGAAACAGTGGCAAGAAGTTCACACTGGTATCGGTGCTGGTAAGGTCGACGGCCTGACCATAGTTGACGGCATTGGCCCAGGCCATCCCCGCTGTTTGGATCACAGCCTTCGGGTTGCCTGTGGTGCCGGAGGTGTAGAGCAGGTACCAAGGTGCATTGCTCGCAATGGGCCGAGCCTCTGGCGAATTTGCAGGGGCGGCGGCCATCATCGCGCTCAAGTCGTGTTCGCCGTCTCCCTCCAGATTGCACAGAGGCAGATCGACGCGTGCTTTCAGGTCATGAGCCGCCTCAGAAAAAGCGTCATCGTGGATCAGCAGCTTCGCCTCTGACAATTTCAGGATCGGTTCCAGCTCGGCTACGGGTTGACGCCAGTTCAGCGGTACGAGAATGAGGCCGGTCTTCTGTGCTGCAAACAGAATGGAAAAGAACTCAACATGGTTGAGGCACAAAATGGCAACCCGGTCCCCGGTTTGAAAACCCATGTGCGCAAGGCCTGCAGCGATGCGTTCTGCCTGCTCATTGAGAGCGGCAAAGGTGAACTCCTGCCCACTCTCCAAATCAATAAACGCCAATGCGTGCGGCGAAAGCTCTGCGCGCTTTGCCGCCATATCTGTAACCCATTCCATCATGCCCTCCCCGCATGTTTGTGAGTCTGATCCTCTTGAAACTTAGTGCCTGTTGGTGAAGCGCTGCATTCCTTCTCGGGTGTCTGGCGCGGATATGCGCTCCAGAAAGCGCGCCTTTTCCTGATCCAGCCGAGCCTTTACTCGGGCACGGCGCGGCGCATCCCAGACGTTTGCCCGTGTCGCGGCGAGTGTATTGGCGTTCATCTCCCGAATGCCGCCAAGCCATTCTTGAATGCCCGTGTCCAGCTCCTCTGTTTCAACCACGCGGCTCGCCAATCCCAGTGAGACGCATTCCTCAGCGCTGAGCCGAGTGTTGAGGTACTGCACCTCCAGCGCTCTGGCCGTTCCAATCTTTTCCGGTAGCAGCGCCGTCCAGCCGCCATCTGGGCCAAAGCCCACCACACCGTAGTAGGGTTGGACGAAGGCGCGCTGGCTCATGATCACCATGTCGCTAGCCAGAACAAATCCCACCGAGCCTCCGGTCACGGGGCCATTTACCCGCGCGATCACCGGGGCCGGGAATGCCAGCAGCTTCATGAGTGCATCATGCAGGCCGCCCACAACCCGCTCCGAGTAAGCCCGTAGCTGTTCCGGGTCGCTCGCAGCCTCCAGAAACGCGCCTACGTCGCCACCAGTCGAGAAGCTTCGGCCTTCCCCGGTCAGCACCAACGCCCGCGGCGCAGCCGCTTTAGCCGCCTCAATGGCCCTGTGAAGATCGTCAAGCACCTCGGGCACCAGAGCATTGTGGCGCTCCGGGCGGTTGATGCGTATTTCAGCCCAGTCATCATGAAGGGTCAGCTTGACGAGTTCAGTCATGTCAGGAAGGCCTCAGTCCGTTGACTATCAGATCGTGGGTGGTCTCAACGATGTCATCGACAGGGGTCTCGTCTCCCCAGATCACGGCCCGCTCTCCGAGTGCTCGAGCCATCCCCATGAGAGCCCAGGCGCGCGTATGCGCATCTCCCGGGCTCACCTGCCCAGCTTCAGCCGCAGCAACGAGTCCCTCCCGATAGCCATCGGCAAAAGTGTCGTAGTAGGCTTTGTAAGCATCCGGGGCCACAAACATGGCCTCCTGCACAACGCGGTAGAGATCCGGGTGAGCGCGCACAAACTCCAAAAACGCCTTCAAGCCAGCCTTTTCTGCGGCCAGCCGGTCTGTTGCATCCCGTGCCACAGAGGAAAGCTCCCGGCGCACGAGCCGGCCCATTTCAATCACCAGCTCGTGAAACACTTCCTCTTTGCTTTTGAAGTAGATGTAAAACGTGCCTTGGCCCACGCCCGCTTCTCGCGTGATGTCGCCAATGGAAGCCTCGTTGTAGCCTTGCGCGCCAATCACGCGTTCTGCTGCGGTCAGGATTGCTTTTTTTGTCGCTTCCCCGCGGGCTGTTTTTGGCTTGGTCGGCGCTTTTGCCCGCCCTGCGGTGGCGTTTTGGGATCGCGGCAAGCTCACTCTCCGGTTTGACAATGTTGAAACATGAATCACTATTCATGTTTGGCGCCGCAAAAGCAAGCGCTATCGCCTCAGCCGCCTAATCAGTTTGGGTAGGGGCCTGACAGGTTCGTTGATGTTTTCAGATCTGGAGAGGTTAGAATGCCGTCTCTGCCATGCTGGGCAAGTGCTAGCCAGCAGAGGTTTGCTCAGAACAAATCTCGTCCAACGCCTGGCTGAGAGGCACCGCTCTCAAAGCAAGCTCACTATTTGTGGGTCACGATGTTTGGCGGGAAAATGGCGCACCCGATAGGATTCGAACCTATGGCCTCTGCCTTCGGAGGATTGTGTCATTAGCTTAGTCCTTGATTTATAACTGTTTTCACTTTCAGGTCCTTCCCTTCTTTACCTGACTTTCCCTTGTTTTTCCTCTTCTTGTTCCACTTAACGCGAACTTTCTGCGAACGTCCGAGACGCCGCGCCATCTTTCGGATGTGAGCCTTGTTAAAATGAGCATAGACCTTCTCAAGCGTCTGAAAGCTCATGGCCATGTATTCGGCGACATCTGAGATTTTCTCTCCAGCTTGAACTAGTAAGCTAACACGGGTGTGCCTTAAAGTATGCGGCGTTACGCGTTTCAATCCGGCTCGCTTGACAGCTTGTCTGAAGCCCTTATCGATGCTCTTAACTCTTTTGGTAGGATCGTGTTTTTGATGGAAGACATACTGAGATTTAGAGCCATACATTTCAAAGCGACGCTTAAGATGTCTCATCAACTCAGGGGGCATTGGGATGTGAGATCTGGGCTTGCCGCCCTCCCAATCATCTTCATCGTCGAACTCTTCGCCGTCTTTATTGAAGTTTAACATCTCAGTTTGGAAGTCAATTTGGGCCCACTCAAGCTCCATAATCGCAGTCTTTCTGGCTCCTGTATAAAAGGCGATCATCAGAAACAACCGCAGCTGAAACTTGCTTCGATATTCGGCTCCAGCCGCCCAAAAAAGCCGAACGTACTCAGCCTGTGTCAACCAGCGTTTCTTTGGTCTGCCGTCTTTCGGAAGTTTTGGGAACTTAAAATCAACTAGACGCTGCATGCGAACTGCATGGTTGACAGCCGCTCTAAGATCACTGAGTTCTCTGCGACACGTAGATCTCTTGCGAGTACTATCCTTCCAATACGTTTTTATCGTCACATCATTGACTTGATCTACAGTCCTTTCCTGCCAATAGAAAAGCAAATTGTGTATTGAATAACTTAGCCTCTTTGCTGCCTTCGTACCCATTTTGTACTCAGCATAATCATCAAGAATTTGAGCGATGCTCATTTGATGGGGAGCTATAGGTCGCCCGGTCCTAAGTGAGCGTCTTTCTCGGAGGAAGTCTTCGAGCTTTTCCTCAGCTTCAAAGCGGTCCGCAGTGCCTGTTGAGAGTTCACGCCGTTGCCCTGTTTCGAGGCATCGATATCTAATGAAGTAATTGCTCCGGAATTTGCGTGTGACGAGGTGTGGGGCTTTGGCTTGTCTAGGCATGGTTCTACTGTATTTCTCTCAATCAACTCTTCAATTGCGCCAGGCTTCAGGTAGTAAGTTCCATCAAGTTTGACGTATTGTATTTGTCCCTTACTGATCCAGGATCGAATACGTTTCTCGCTGAAGATGCTACGTTCAGCGGCTTCTTTGAGTGTTTCCAACGACATGAGGCTTCCTTTGTCTTGAACTTTCGGTCCAAAAATAGCAATATAAGACAAAATATATGTATAATCATCAAATTAGACGAATATTAGTCTATATAGCAAGTGGGAAAGCTATGGAAATCCACAGTCGTTTGCTGGCAGTGAGGAAAGAGTTAGGAAAGCGTCAACTGGAATTTGCTGAGGAGCTCGGCGTATCAGGAACCGCTTATAAGACGTATGAAAAAGGTTCTCAGGTGGTTCCAACTTCAATCGTACTTCAGTTAGCAGAGCGCTACTCGATATCGCCAAACTGGCTTCTTTTGGGGATTGGCGGAATGCACAATGAGCCTCCAACACAGATGGTTCTCTCTGCAATAACAGCAGCTAGAACCATCATAGATGAGTTTGAGTTCAAGCCAAATGCTGACCAAGAACTACAACTTATCAGAAAGATGTTTGAGCAGAGTTACTCCGAACGAAACATATTGGACCGTAGTCGTAGCGATTTGAAAAAAACAGGATAGATATGAGTGATAATAAAACAAGAATAGAAGAACAGCTAGTGATCTCAAAGGCTCGCCAAGAGATTGCTGAAATACTATCGAAGTACGACCTCAAGATCGAAAGTGGAAGAGTAATTTTCCCAAGGGAAGATATGGAGATACTACGTTCTCATATCTTGTTCAGTAAGTTTATAGAGTTCTGGGAGCGTTATTCTATTTTCATTAAATCAATAGTTATTTTCCTTGCTTCATATCCTCCTCTGATTTTGTTTTTAATGAACTTCGGAGTTGTGAGTTATGACTTGTTCCATCTGTTTACCTTGGGATCATTGTTTTTCCTGTTTGTAGGTTTGGGCTTTTTCCTAGAACGAATGGAAAGTAATTTTGGTTATTGGTCGGGGGAGTTTCAAAAGGATTCCGATCGAAAAATACAGTACGGCTGGACGTTTATACCGGCAGACTTGAAAAGTTTCGTTCAATTCAAATGAAGAGAAATTTGTTTGCGCCTAGCGGTTTGTCGTCCGTGAAGTACATTGTGGTCCACGTGGACTTGGCGTGCTAAAGCCCCCTCAGGTTCTGCGCTAACGTACAAATAGTTCAGGACGCAATTGGCTATTTTTTTCCGTCAGGCTTAATCGAGACGGTGCCGAGGTTGGCCAATCGCGCGGCGATGCTCTCCTTGGTCATTGGCTCCTTAGAGCCTTTGGCATTCGGATATTGTGAAGTTGGTCTTGCGGGTGTCTGGGAACGTTTCCCGGCGTTATTCGGCCGCGGCTCCACTGACGTCGCATCGTTGAATATCAACGCCAGGAGGAAATACACCAACCGCGGCGTCCACTTGGAACCGTTGGCAGTCCGGAACCCCAAAAAATTGAGTCTAGATGCCACGTCCTTCGGTTTTCTCGTTCTTTCACGTGCCAGCTGTTTTACAACTGGCTCCATCCGGCGATACAGTTCCTCGAAGGTTACGCTTCCGCTTTCGAAATGCACCATCTCGGATTTCTGCATATCGAATTTTGACTTCGGTAAGACGGCCGGTTTATCCCGGCTCGGGTCCAACCGGCTACGATCTCCATCCGATTTATCTTTTGCCGGAGCCGATTTTCTGGGCTTCTTCCGCTTTATGAACCGCGCATCTTTCGGAGAGTAAAGAGGGGTAGCCAAAGGTGGCGTCGAGGGTTTTCTGCCGTCTGGCTCAGGTTTTCCGTCGAGGTCCACGGACCCGCCAAATGTGAAGAACGCCGGCGACAAGGAGTGCCGGGAAACACAAGACACCTGATTTCCCCTCACGCTGATGAATTCACCAGGCGACAAGAACTCTCGATCCGAATAGCAGGCGAAAACAAACATCCCGCCAGCCTTTGTGTCGAGGAACTCAGCTTCGATCTGGTTTTCGTTCCCCAGCCTTCGAACCGCATGGACGACCGCCAGTGACCAAACATCATCTTTTTGGTCACCTGATCTGCCAGGCTTGCTCAATCCGGTTCTTTGGGCCGCGGCCAGTAGTTCCCTTACCTGTCCAACGGGTCTTCTGGTCGGCCCGCTATTAACAGCCTCGGCGGGTGAAATCCGTTGAGGGCCGTTGTCCGTGCACTTATGCTTCGGCCAAGGAGGCCCCAGATCATCGAAATAAACGCGGCTGCCCGAAGCGTTCGCATAAAAAAGACGGGCACGTTGCAAACAGGACAACGGGCATTCGGATTCACATAACATCCTGCGACCGAGTTCGCGTTGTATTGCTTCAGAAGCGAGCGCGCATCACGGTATGCGAAGGTGTTTTGGGTGTCTGTGCGGCTTACACGGCTCCGTTCGTAATTGACGCACCAGCCGCATGTACAGTTGGGATAATGATTGTAACCTGGCACTCCATAGCACCTTCAATTAATTGCAGTCGAAACTCCCGATCACCGCTTCCGGATCGACTGCGTCTCTACATCGTATTCAAGGCCGACGATCGACCCGTCCTTGATGGCCGCGACCGCCTTTGCCACCATCTCAGGGCGCACATAAAACCACTCACGCGGCCGTATAATTTTGCCCGAAACATTGGGAACGGCGATATCCGCCCGTGCCGCTTCGAAGAAGGTATGAAGGATGTGTTCAACCCGATCCCTTCGAATACCAACCAGCTCGAATGTCGCGACGATCTCGACGGGCGCATACAGAAACGTTGAATCATTCCTTGCATCCGCAATACGGCGCTGGACGTCGCCTGACGTGACCCCGATCTTGTGAAGGATAAGCCTGTCCCGCTGGATGTCCGGTTGGGTGGATTTACTCCGGGCAACGTAAACGACACCATTCACGATGGCCTTATCGTCCTGCCATCTGTCGTCCAGGGGGCCGAAGCCGCGCCCCTCGACGCGACGCGCAGTCGGATCATCGTACATACTCTTTTCGAAAGAACGCATCAGAATGTCGCTTTCGGTCCCGTTCGAATAGATCACGCGTAACCGGTGATCTGAGCGGCCGCCCTTCATGGTGCGTTCGCCCTTCTCGGCGACATAGGCGTATTGCCCCTTCTGGATGAAGAAGTCGCCTTCCAAGGTTTCAGTGCCGCCCTTCTTCGTGAAGGGAACGAGTTCGCGATCCCCACGCTGGACGGCGGCATGAATGTCCTCGAACAGAGGTTCGAAGATCTTGAAATCCCGGCAGGGGCGGCGTTCAGCGCGATGGTCGCTCACGTTCCTTTCCGCCGCAGGCGTTACCTTCGACGGCTTGACCAATCCCGCATCGAGCTCGAAATCCTCATCGTCGAAAATATCATCGAGGGACAAGTCGGAGGCCACGTCTTCAGGAGCTTCGTCTCGCCATGAAGGTTGAGGCGGTTCCGCAGGCTCTTCTCGCAAGACCAGCATGCCGGATGCATCGTCGCCACGAAGATCGACGGCATGGGCGCCGTCCCGGACTCGTGCCAGCCTTCGTCCCAGAATGGCTTCGTCGATATCAACGGCATCACGGTCCGGCGCGCGGCCATTCTCCTTGAAGAAGGCGGTCGCCTGTTCAAGAACGGCCCGGTCCTTTTCCAGGTCCGCGGATGCACCTCCGCTTCTTCCGGGTTTCACGTCGAGCAGACCGAACGGGTCATCATCCTCGAATATGTCATCCAGTGTCCGGCGCGCCATGGATCAGGCCTCCGCCGTCCGCATGCGTTCGGCTTTCTTCGCCCGGATATAGGAATGGGCTTCGCCAAGACGCTTTTCGAGGGGATCGGCCGAATTGGGATTGGGCGCCCGTCCTTCCTGTTCACGGAACCGTTTGATCCGGGGCCAGAGGGCGATAGCTTCCGCCTCGGACATCTGGATCCTCTGGGCGACCATCATCGCCTGGATCTGCGACAGCACCTGACTGTCGAGCGCCTTCGAGGCAACGTCATAGGATTCACGGAAGGGATTCACGCTGTCGATCAGATCGATATCGAGGTCCCGGACATTGATGAACTTCTTCACCATCCTGAGCAGTCCGGAATAGTCCCGCTCGGCACCGTCTTCGTTCATTTCGCCGCCCGAACCTTCGCCTTGTGTGTATTCGGTGTCATTCTCTTCGGCTTGCCGCTGTGCTTCCCGGCGCGCCATGTTCATCAGGTTCATCCGGGCGGCTAGATGCTGGCGGACTTCCTCGGTCTCATCATCCGACAGGTTCTCGTAGCTGCGTTCGATGATGTCGGTCATCACCATCTGGGTGGCGACTTCCGGAGCGATGTCGTCGGCAATCGTCCGGCGATCCATCGACTGGCAGGCCTTGGCCACCAGATCGTCCATGTCGTTTTCGATAATGGCCTTAGAACGATCTGTCGAAGGCATCGCAAGTCCCTTGATCTCGACATGGATGGTGCCGTTTTCATCCTGCCAGGCATCGCTCTCATCGGCGTCGTCCGGACGGCGATGGAACTTGAAGCTGGGGGCCAGAACCTGCTCCATCAGCAAAGCGCCGGAGATTGCTTTCAGCATGTCGTTGACCGCGTCGACCACAATGCCTTCTTCAGCCGCTGGCTCCGCGATCAGATTGGTGAATTGGGCATGAGGTTTTCCAGGAGCGTCCCGGGTCGCGCGCCCTATGATCTGGATGATTTCCGTGAGGGAGGATCGATAGCCGATCGTCAGCGCGTGTTCGCACCAGACCCAGTCAAAGCCTTCCTTCGCCATGCCGAGGGCGACGATGATATCGACGGCGTCCTTGTCCTTTGCCTTCTGAAGCGCGGAAACGACTTTCTGGCGGTTCAGGGGGTTGTCATCGACAAGGTTGGCAACCTTCAGCAACTTTTCGTCCGACGCCCGCTTGATCAGGTCGAACCCGGTGCCCGGATCGATGCCCTGATGGTCACCGATGGCGTCCATGATAGCGCCGACCTGCTGGTCCTTATGGTCATAGGCTTCCGCCGACATGACATGCGGAATGTGAACGATGGTCTTCTTCGACGTGTCGAGAACATCCATCAAGGCATCGACATACCGTCCCCGGTAGAAGTGATATCCGATCCCCAGCGTCTTCAGATGTTCATAGCCGTCGAGCTGCTCATAATAGGAATAGGTCACGCTGGTGAACTTGGCTTCGTCCTCCGGACGCAAGACGGCCGCCGTGTCACCCCGGAAGTAGGATCCAGTCATCGCCATGATGTGGGCGCGATCCCGGGCGACCAGCTCCCTTAGGATTTCACCGAGACGGTTTTCCTCCGAGGCGCTGACATGATGGAACTCGTCGATGGCCACCATGGACTTGTCGAAGGCTTCGACGCCGACTTCCTCAAAGGCGAAGCGGAAGGTCGCGTGGGTGCAGACCAGGACCCGGCCGGGAGACGCCATGAAATCCTTGAAAGCCTTCACCTTGGCTCTCGCAGCGTCGCCCGCATCCGTCCCGGCGGTGCAGAGGTTCCAACGAGGTTCCACTTGCCAATCAGCGAAATAGCCGTGGCTGGTCAGGTCCGTGGAGCTGAAGGACGATCCGATGGAGCGCTCCGGAACAGCAACAACGACCTTTTCCAGTCCCTGATGATGAAGCTTGTCCAGCCCGAGGAACATCAGGGCGCGGGATTTCCCGGCTGCGGGCGGTGCCTTCAGGAGCAGGCACTGGGCTTTTCGGGCGTCATAGACCCGGGCCTGCATGGGGCGCATGCCCATTTCGTTTGTCGTCTTCGACTTGCCGCTCTGGGAATAGGTGACTTTCACGAGATCGGTCATGGGTCAGGCGCCTTTCTTCATCGCGGCAACGCGGTCGGCATATCGCTTGAACAGGTGCTCCAGCCGTTCGGTATCGTTCCGGAAAGGACGCCCGATATACATGGACTCCAACAGCACGTCGTTACGCCGATGGGCCTGCCTTAGGTCGTCCGGCATCTTCTTCGGATCATAGAGCTGGGCAATGGTCTTGGGATGATGATCTGCGCGTACCAGAAGGATTTCTCGGGCACTTTCTTCAAGAGATGCTTTTTGCTCGTCCGTGAAATCCGGAACCGGAAAGGTATTCCAGCCGAGGGTGCTGGAATAGCGGAAGTCGGACTTCAGCTTGCCGCAAACTGTTGCGATCCAAACGAGATGAAGCTTCGACGCGATGAGTGCCAAGCACCAGTCTGGGGCGTCGTAAAGCACTTGGTTGAGGTTCGAAGCAACGACGTCAGCCCCAACCCGCTCGACAGGAAGATAAGGACGCCTTTCTGATGTGACACTGGGAACCAATATTGCATGGGAATGAGGCGCGGGATGTTCCCGGAATTGATGAGGACGGTCCGCCAGAGCGATCCCAGCCTTATCCTTCATGTTCAAGCGGGCCGTTCGGGTCGCTTCGATTTTTTCAGATACCTCCGGAATTGCGTTGGCATCGGCCAACTGATCATCCGAAATCCAAAGGCAGTACCTTTCGATACCTCTTACAACTTCCTGAGATCCCATAAATCGCTTTATCAGTGGCTGCGCCTCTGGCGCGACATCCATCAATTGCACTTTCTCTTCAGGGGACAAAAGCAGGTTGCCAGCGTCATAGGGCATACAACCGAAAGCCATGAATGGAAGGCCAAAAATACTGCGTCCGACTGACCTCACCACTGTATTCTGCGCATCAATCAAATATGGATTGATATTCTTAGCCAAAATTTCCATGCCATCATGGAACAATCGTTTCGCCGAATGCTTCGGGTTTCGCATGCCGACAATGACGCAGATTACGGCGGCATTTGCGGCCGCATTGTTCCGCCACTTGAATGAGCGGTGCGCAAAGCCGATCTCGATATTTTGTCCCAACAAATGAGGCCATAGGTTTGCCGATGACGCCCCTTGGCAAATCGAGTTCGTCGCAACCAATGCGGCACTGGCGTTGCGCTTCTTGATGTAATTCGCGGCTTTGAAATACCACGCAGCTACGAGGTCAAACGCTCTGTAATTCTGAACTTCGCCATCGAAGACGTGGTCCATGTCTGCCTTCTGTCCCGCATCCTGTTGGGCTTTTCCTAAGAAGGGTGGATTTCCTGCGATATAGACTTCTTCCAGCAGATCCGGCGGTGGGCAGACCGCGTCCCAATTCACCCTCAATGCATTGTCGCGGACGATGTGTCCGCCGTCCCGGAGAGGTAAGGCGGGCGGCATGCGACCGAAGACGTCCGCGAAACGAGCGTTCGCCTGATACTCGGCAATGAAGAGCGCCAGTTTCGCCGTCTCCGCCGCGAAGTCGGTGATTTCGATGCCATGAAAATTGCTCAGGGAAACAGCGGAGAACATTTCCATGGCATGGCCTGGATCGATTTCCTCCAAGCGCTTCAGGATCCGGATTTCCCTGTCCCGGAGCTCCCGGTAGGAGACGACGAGGAAGTTTCCGGATCCGCAGGCAGGATCGAACACCCGGATCTTGGATATCCGTTGCAGGACGGCGCGCAGCGCCGACGCCTTGGTCCAGGCCTTCTCGATGGCCTCGTCCAGGTCGTCCAGGAACAGCGGGCCGATCACCTTCAGGATGTTCGGCACGCTGGTGTAATGCATGCCGAGTTCCGACCGTGCCTTCGGGTCGGCAATGGATTGGATCATAGAGCCGAAGATGTCCGGATTGATTTCCTTCCAGTCCATCCCTGCGGCTTCTTTCAGGTACTGAAAGGCCGTCCGCGAAAAGACGGGAACCGCATTTCCTTCCGAAAACAGGCCGCCGTTCACATAGGGAAAATCATCTGCCCATTTTGGCAGGCCATTTCGCTTGTCTGGGGGCGTCGCCATAGCTGTGAAGGCCGCAAGGATTGCCTCTTGGGCCGTCTCGCCTGCGTTCCCGCCATAATCCGTCAGACAACGGGCAAAGAGATTGTCGGGAAGGATTCCCGTATCCTCCGCGAACAGACAGAAGACGATCCGCGTCATGAACTGGTTCATGACATGCCGGTTCTCGTCTTTCCCCCATTCCGGATTGGCCTTGATCAAGGCATCATACAGCTTCGCAAGATGGCTGGTGGCGCGAATATCGACCGGGTTCTCATCCGCTGCCTTGAAGCGCTCGAACCCAGCGAGCGGCAGGAAGAAGCCGAAATTGTCCTTGAGTTCGGCGTAGTCGCAAAACCGTGCCTCACCGGATTTCATGTCCCGGGCGGCAACAGCCGTTCCGTCGGTGGTGATCGCGACCCGAACCTTACGGGTCTTAGTGGCCTTGGATTCACAAAGGGTTTCCAGCGCCTCTTCAGTCTTACCTGATTCGGCTGGAAGAAAGTGGAACTTTCCGTTGAGCAGTGTGCCGCCGGGAAGATCCGACCGGTTCATGGCACCGGACTTCAGCTTGGAAATGTTGGCATTTGAGGTACCGATGGCCTCGGCCAAGGCGATCGGGAAAGCTTTCGGATCAAAATCACCGGCAAAAAGCCGCCCAAAAGCCTCTCCGACATCTACAACGTTCATAAAGCTACTCTTATTATTAGCGCGCAAGCGCGCTCATCGAAATGTAATTTGCAGTTTTACTGACAAGAATATCGCATAAATATCATGGGTCTAGGTTCAAACATCGATTTAGGGTTTTTCCATAGAGGCATTCCTGGGTGCCTGAATGAGTGCAGAGCGGAGGAACCGTATAGCTTAAGTGCATCATTTCTAATATTGCAAAAAAGATGAAGAGGGCAAAATGCGCTTTTGTCGTCGAACTTCGGCGCAGGTGTTGCCTACTGGAACTGCCAAGGCCAATTGCCATAGATCTTACGGTGCCATGAGAATGCTGATCTTAATCGTCACGCTCAAGGCATCTGTGACGAACTCAAACTCGACCCGTCAAAAGGCTACTAACGCCTACCCCACTGCCACCCGCGGTGGCAATGCGAGCCCCGCGCTGACAAACGCACGCAAACCGCGTAGGTCGTGGCAATGGATTAAGGGAACGCTTACCGAGAAGCAATTGTCGGCAAGGCATCGCCGCAAAGTATTTTTATTCATTACGCTCGGATGCCAGCCACAGTAAGTGTGTGCATTGCTGCTCAAGACGACCTCTTACGCGGACTGTACGATCCAAGTGATCAACATGAGGCTGAACACCGCAGTTTGATCGCCCGTCTGTACCGAAAAACGAGTCGCGGTAAAACGTGGCTGGCACCCACCTTCTAGGTATCCTAGGCGTAGACGCTGCTCAATTCTTTCTTTTCGATCATGTTTAATAGGTCGATACCGTCCCAACGTACAAACCAATGCTGCTGCTGGACTTCGTCAATCAGCGCCTCGGCCTCTGCAACACTGATGTTTCCGAGGTTCGCGCCAATCTTGGTCCATGAAGTTCGAAGCAACTCAGCTCTCTTGGCCCTGTCAAGATAGGGACAAGCAAGGGAATCCAGCAACAGATGCACTGTTTCAGAATCCCTATTCAGGTACTTCTCTGAAGATACTCGCTTACAGATGACCTCCCAAATTTCACTCCTTTGGTCGGCAAACTCCGGTCGGTCACCATAGATGAATAACTTTACGACCAACTCGAAGTAACCTTGGCTCTTTGTGTCTAGTTTGGCGAGCGAGATCAGCTCGTGCTCCAGTTGCCCATCGCCTCCAAATTGCTGAAGACTAACCAGAATGTTGAGGATCTCGATTGGGATCACCGAATTTTTCGAGAACAAGCCTTCGAAGCTAGGTGCCCTCGCCAATTGTGACGCCCAACGAAGGGAGGCTTCTTTGAGGATATCAAATCCTTCGGTATCTTGTTCTTGGAGATGTTGTGCGGCGCGCACGATGGCATGAGACAGGCGCAGCGATGAGGCTACGGTAGGGTGCAGCGTAAAAAAGTAAAACCCAACATCAAGCAAGAAAAAGAACATTTGCCTATAGTCCCGATCAACGACAGGACTGTCTTTAATTCCAACAAAATCAACGTACCCGTCAGCTATATCAATGGCTTTCCGGCGTACGGCACCAATTACATAGTTTGCAACTGCGTCGTAACCCAGCTCGGACGAAAAACATGCTGCCTTAACCTCTCTGGTGAATTTTCCAAACAACGACCTATATTTATAAATGTACCTCGGAAGGAGCGCCCTCTTGCCGCTCGAAGGTATGGAAACAGTTTCAAAGAGCTTTTCCCAATTAGCGCCAAGAGATTTGTTAATCTCGTCGATTACCAACGATTTTTTCGAATAGAATGGCCGCTTGTCGAGCTCTCTTTTCCCAGTGTTTAAGTGCAGATTGTATTCTCGCAACGCGATTGACAGCTCGTGTTCCACCTGATCGGCCGTCGCAGGGTCATTGGTAAAGACATAGTAGTTGTCCACGTACCGCCTGCATTCGTAGTCGACGCCATCGCGTATGGGAGGGCTTTTCGCTTCAAGGTTTTGGCGTGCGTTTTGATCCACCTTTGCAAGAATGATTTCCGCAAAGATGCGACTGGCCTCCGGGCCAATGCAGATACCACTAGTTTCATTGTGGTTGAGTCTCTGCATTACCTTGTCAAACTGATTTCCAAAGCTCAAAGCGACCGTATTCTCTTTCGCCTCATCCTTGCTCTTCGTCGCCCATGCCATGGAGTGCGTATAAATGCTGTCAAAACACTTGCTGATATCCAGAGATAGCTGATATCGAAATTTTTTTTCCAAGCGAATATGATCACTCGAGGCGAAGAACTTGTACAGGCGCTCAAATCCTGAATATGCAAAATAGCTTGCCGGGTTCCGCACCAGTTTGTCCAAGTCCGCCGTATCGACGGTAGCGTTCTTGTATTGGTTTTTATCCTGCACTGAGGATGGTATAAAAAAGGAACTCCCAACTTTCTTTGGGGCACGAATTGAGAACGGTCCGCGCCCGGAGTATTCGCAGATCAACTCCTCGTACTTCTGATAGAAATCGGCCAATATGACCTGCCCCCTTGGATGTAGGAGACTCAAGGTTCTGACGCTTCGAGAATCTTTGACGATATTGTACCTGAGCGGAACGGTGTAGCCCTTGCCGTCGTCCTCCAGCAAGAGGGCACTTATTAACTTTTGGAAGTGCGCCGATTTCTCTGTCATGGCATGAAGATTCTTATAGAATCCATCGTTGCTAACGATTATGGGTACCTCGAAAGGGGAGGTATCGGTGAGCACCACACGCCACTTGTCCGCTCGGTTTAGGTTTACCCGTGACTTTCGCTTGCTAGGCATACTTCCAGCACTCCATGAGATCGGCCAACCGATCAGCGCTGAACCGGAAGTGAACACGATTGGCGAACCCGCTGACGAATGAGTACTTGAGAAGCTCTTTTCTTTGACGGTTAGTCAGAACCAGCGCTAGCCTCCCCCCAACTGCCCCTGAACGGCACAGAACCATCCCGGAGAAAAACTTATCAAGCTCGGCGAGTGCCGTTGCGTTACTGTTGATAAGGTTGTAAGTGTGTTGCAGACCCGCGCTTCGCTTCTTTTGCTGCCTTTCGTCAAAGAACTGATAGCCAGAGGTCAAAATACGGACGCGATCTCTAAGATCATCAAAGTTCCCATCCGACAAATATTGCAGGAGGGACTTCACAATTCGAGTCTTGTTCTTTCTTACTTTTGAAGGCGCTATATCTAGCTCAACTCGACGAGAAATAGGTCTGCCTCTGTCAGTATGAAAGACACTGAACTTGAACCCAAGGTAATCGAAGCTGTGCTCAACATTTGGCGTCTTCATCTTTGTATTTTTGAACGGAAAAATCTTCGATTTTGAAAAATTCAATTTCAGCCCCGCTGGCAAAGCTTCTTCGATCTGCGCCTTTAGCGAGTTCGGATTGTCCAATTCCGGTAAGATCACTACTATGTCATCAACATATCGGGCAAAGTAGTGTGCGTTTAGTTGCTCCCGCATTCTTTGGTCGAAATCTTGCATGTAGAATTCACTGAGTTCCGCGCTTATTGCCAAACCTGGGGGCAAGCCGTTCACAGAATTGACTTTGCATTGCTCAATCAGCGACCTTACAACAGACCTCGTGCTTGGAGCAGTCATAAGTCTCTTGCTGAGTTGGTTTAATAGAAAATCCTGATCAACGGATGGGTAAAAACTCTTTATGTCCATCTTTGCAACGGTAAACGGTAATCCTTCTTCGCAGAACAACTTTAGGCGACGCACTATCTCAACCCGACTTCCCTGTTTTGATGCCGTGATTCTGCGAATGTTCTGAGCAGCCTTTCGCAGCACCAGATCGCATGCCAGATCGTTTACCTGATAGATGGTCCGGCCGGCCAAGTTATTGGGCGTCAATGGCAGAGAGGAAAAACCATTTCGTGCTGTGATGACGGCCTGAGTAACTAAAGCTTTCTTGTGGGCCTCGCTCTTCAGTGCAGGCTGCTTTAGAAAATCACTTTTGTTCAGGTGCCTTGCAAGTGCCGCGCTGCCAAATGTGGGATCGTACATGTACTCTGCCCGTGAGTTGCTTTTCTGAAATTCAACTCAGATTAGAACGAGACGTAGTCATAGGCTAGCTAGGATTGCATCGTTACTGCTCAGCTAATGCGATACACGCGAATTTGGCACCCATAGGACACCCAGCCATAAACCAAGAGCAGGGCGCAAACCGGCTTGCCGCATAAGGATCTTTTTTTGTTTAGTAAAATGGCTTGGGGTGGTATCGAACCACCGGCACGAGGATTTTCAAACCTCGCGTCGATAGCGAGCAGGTTGTTGCATTGAGCGAGGAGGCATTTACTTCACTAGGCCATTGTGGTGTGAGTTGTATGCAGAGGTCTTTCGCTTCCTATCCAGATGAACGTCTTCGCAATAACTGACAGCAAGCCCACCAGCTGGTCACAGGCTCAAAATTCATTTTCCTGCGAAACTAAATCTGTAGGCACACCTTCGACCCTTGTTCCAGGTTCCTCATTGGTACCTCTATCCCATCCAGCTTGTACTCTCGCCGTTGGTATGTGTTCACCGAGAATCTGACGCCATCTGATGTCTCGAAAAGGCAGCGCAGGGCTGTGTTCCTGCCCCAGACGGCGGCAATGAAGGTGGCCTCAACGGCTCCTTTTGGAGCGTTGTCATAAGGGTAGTCGGTGACCTTGATGCCTGCTTCTCGGGCTTGAGCCGGGCTATAGCTGGTTTTAGGTAGTGTTGTAGTGGTCATCTGTGGGTTCCTTATCTTTCCATTCCGGTGGTTGGTGTGCGCGGCTTCATTGCAAGCCGCCGTTTATCTTGCTCTGGATCTGGGCGATTGAGTTCATGACGTTGTTGAGGGTGTCCGAGTGCTCGTTGTAGCTGGCTGGATCTGTCAGCAAGCCGAGCAATCCCGCGTTGAACTGAGCTTGCAAGTTGATTGAGGCGCTTAGACAGGTTTCCAGCCGTTCCAGTCGTTCGTTCAGCAAACCTGTCGAGCGTTTCTCCAAGTCGCTGAGCGCCTCGTTGGAACGCACTGAGGCGTCGGTCAATTGTTGCACGCAGTCCAGCAGCTCTCGCTCCAGCGGGCTTAAGTGTTCCATGGATTATTCCTTCATGTCTTTGCAGAGGATGGTTGTTTGAGTGAATTTGCAGCGGGCCAGGGTGCCGTTTGTCAGGTTGAGCAGCAGGTATCCGTTCTGGCTGTCGTCCAGCGCGCTTTGAAGGCTCTTGGCTGTTCGCCATTCCTGATAGCTGGTTGCCCAGAACCAGGTTGCGCCCAGCACCAACAGGAGTGAAAACAATACGGCGAGGGCCAAGAGGAGCGGGGACCATTTCCGCGCCTGATGATAAAGGCCGAGCTGCTTTCTCAAGTGGTTCAGCTCTGCTTCGATCTCGGTCTTGATCGCGCGATGCTGAGCGGCCAAATCGCGCGCGATTGTAGTCTGCGCGTTTTTGAGTATGGCTTTGATATCGGTCTCGAAGCTCTGTGAGGCTAATGCCATCAAGTCGGCGTGGTGCTGTTCGGCGGCTTGCATGTTGGCTTTCAAGCGTTCGCTGAGCAGTGGCTTCTCGGGTCCATCCTTCATGGAAGAGGCTTCCTTTCAAACGCCATCGGGTGTCGGTCTCTGGATCTTTCACCGTGAGGTAGGTCTTGCCTGCACGGGGGATTTCAAAACCTGCGGATTGCAAGGTTTCAATCATTTCTGGGCGGGTCGTGATGCGGCCCGCGACCACAAGCTCGCTGATCCATTCCTGGATCTCTTCGCGGCTTTGCGCTCGTTGCTTGCGTTCGGTTGCAATCTTGGTTTCACGGGCGCGCGACGGATCTTCCGGATCAGCCCAGCCATGCTCTTTGTTGAGCATGTCACGAAGGGCATCCATGGCTTTTAGGTAGCCAGGAGGGGCAATGTTCAGGCTGTTTCCGGTGGTAAGCTCCCGGCGCGGTGTGCAAAAGTGAAGCTCGACGCGGTTCTCATGGGTATGGCGCACCCACAAGACATCGTATTGATCCCGCTCCAATCCGGCAAAGGCCAGGGTTTCAAACCGGTCCATTACTGTGCGCTGCTGTGCTTCGCTGGGCGCGTCGCTCTTGTCGAAGCTTAAAACCCCTGCGCGATAGCTCCATTTGTTGCGGCTGCTGTCGATGAGCAGTTTTGTCCGCTCGGGATCTCCTGCAAGAACCTCCGGCAAAGGATCTCGCTCCTTTGATACCGGCTTGCCAGCCTCATCACGCACCAGATTTCTGTTCTCGTCATAGGCCAGCACCTTGTTGGCCACCAGGTAGTCAACCGGGGCGGAGCCGCCGCCCTGGCCGTTCTTGAAGAACTTAATCAGCATCGCCAGGCTCCTCGCTCTGGTGCCGTGCCAGCAAGGCGCCAAGCTGCCGGTCGATGGCGGTCAGTTCCGTGATGATCTGCAGGCCGTTGAGCTGACGTGCTTCGCCCGCCGAGGTGGCCGTGTTAACGGCGCGGGCAATCTGGTTGAGGTTGGTGCCGATCCGGCTCAGCTCAGCAACCAGGCGCGGGTCCACCTTTGGCGCAGCACGACGCCGGGTCGGCTTGACGAGGCCCAGCGTTGCTCTGAGCAAGGCGGAGATGGTAACGCCCGCCGCCTCAGCTTGCGCCTTCAGCTTTTCTTTTTCCTCTGCCGTACAGCGCAAAACGACCGTCTCTGCGAGCTGGCGTTTGGGCGCCTTGGCGGGGTTCGAAGGGGAGGCTTGCCACCCCTCGCAAGGCTCCATGTCGTATGACATGGGTCGCCTTGCTCTCAACTGATCGCCCATGATCCAACTCCATCGCCTTTGAGGTTTTTGAAGACAACGCGGGAGAGAAACTGCGGCTCGAAGGTCGCCCTTTGGATGAGTTTCCTGAAGCATGCCGCCGCATGGCGAACGTGCGCTTTGTGATCTTCCGGGCACTGGGTGTTCTTGTAGATGATCGAAACAAAGATGGCGGCTGTAACGCGGTTCAAGCGATGACAGGCCTGCGACCAAAGCTCGTCGCTGATGCACAAGTCTCGCCTGAGCAAGTTCGCGGCCTCAATGAAGTTCGCCTGACTGTACCCGCCAAGGAAACGCATGTTCTCACGCATATCCTTGTGAGCGTTCTCAATGCATTGCTGAAAAGAAAACTGCACTGCGTTTTGCCTACAGTTCTGAATAAGTGTTTTTTGATGAGTGTTATATCGTGCGGACGTTTTGTCCGTCCGGGACGGCGCTTTTGTCTGTCCCGTTTCAAAGCCGTCAGCAGACTTGCCCACACCCTGTTTTTTGAAAGACGACAGGAGGGAAGAGAAAGCTTCTATGATCTTTTTGAGCTGCTCAACGGCGCGAACACGCGAGAGGCGGCCAAACGGCAAGACCTCCAGGGCGCGCTCAATTGCCTCAGAAACGCGCAGGGCTCGGATCTCGCTAAAGAGGTGCTTTGCCTCCGCGCGCGCCCTGTCAAGTTCTGCAGATGCAGCCTCTCGCTGCCGGGCGATACGCAGAAGGTCGTGAACTCTGTGATCAATCAGTGGCTGCAGATTGACCCCGGCAGCCCAGATGATGCGCTGCTCACCTGCTTGTTCTCTTTGGCCAGCACGCCGACTTTTGGGTGCGTTTGTCTTTAAAAGCCAACCTGCCTTGGCGAGGCGGTTTTCTGCACGTGTGACCGCCCGCTCATCAAGAAAGAGCTCCTGGGCAATGACTGGCAGCCGTTGCCAAACCGCGCAGATGCGACCTGCACGGAAGTCTTCGTTGCGAACCTTTAGAATGTAATGCTTGATGACCCTGATATCGGTTCCGCTCAAGCCTGCAGCGCTTCCTTGGGCGTCGATCAGTCCCAAAAGGTCAGAGCGCGTGAACTCTTGGGGAAGGCCCCTATGGGTGAGCGTTACGCACATACCGCACCTCCATCAAGAAGGAGCGGCGCGCTGGTTGAAGTTAACCGCGCGATAGGATAGTTTCGAGATGCAATTGCATTCTTAAGCGGTCCGTCGAGCGGGGTGGCAGCCCCCTCGGCGGATTTTTTATGCGCGCCTTCTGGGGTGCTCAAAAAGGGAACAAGCACCGTTTCGCGTACATACTGCGAACAATGCATAAAAACTGCATTTGGTGCGTTGCTGTAAGTTGTTGATTTTAAATAAGAAAAATGGCGCACCCGACAGGATTCGAACCTGTGACCTCTGCCTTCGGAGGGCAGCGCTCTATCCAACTGAGCTACGGGTGCTTGATGTCACGGCACAAGTTGTGCCGGAAGCGTTCTCGTCTTTAACCGATCTGCAGCGACAGAGCAACGCCCCAGTTGCAATAGTTCGCCACAATGTGGATACGCGTTCTTGGACGGGGGGCTCCCGCATTATGTGCGCCTTTCTGCTGCCAAGCGACCTGCATGGCATGAAGTGGTCGTTTGGCGCGGGGGGCGCAGATCGGTTTTGAGCCGTGGCAAGCTCCAGCGCTGAGCGTACACTTATTGAGAGCACATCAATCATGTTCACGCAATTGTTGCATTAAGTTCATTCAAGTGTCGTGGCCGCACCGTAAGGCCTTCCCTTCAACAAGGGGAGTTTACTTATGACCACCAAGATCACGAGACGCAGCTTTCTTGCAACCTCCAGTAGTCTGGCGTTGGGGGCGGCAATCATGCCTTCTTTCGTTATTCGAGCGAATGCAACGCCCAAGGCCGGCGAGTTGGCCATGGTTCCAGCGCCCCACAATCCCAAAGGTGCTTTCGATCGCCTCTTCCTTTTGAAGGGGGATGCACTGGGCGGTCCGATCTCCGCGATTGTCTCTGAAAATGGTGAGCAGGTGCCGGAAGCGGCCTTGAAAGAGGGCGAGCAGCGTGTGCTGCGCCTGCTGCATTTCAATGACATGCACAACCACCTCACCGAGTTTCATGGCAAGCGCGGCGATACGCACCGTTTCTCCCAGATCGTTAAAATGGTGAAAGAAGCTAAGGCGAATGCACAGGAAAACGAGATCGTGTTGTTCCTGTCCGCCGGTGACGATCACACCGGATCCATTTTTGACGAGCTGATGGGCTGGGCACCGGATGAGTTTGTGGTGGATGCCGGTTATCGCGCTTATTCAGAGGCCGGATTGGACATTTCCGTTCTCGGTAACCACGAGTTCGACCGTGGTGCAGAACAGCTCCGCATCGGCCTGGAAAACGACTGCACATTCCCCGTTCTTTCAGCGAATGTGTATGGCTCTGACCACATGAAGCCGAACGAGCACTACGCACCAGCAGCCGTGGCCGAAGTGAAGGGCCTGCGCATCGGCTTCATCGGCCTCACCACAGCCATTGACACCCGCGTCGGTCAGCCAAGCGATCCGAACCTGGCCGTTGCAAGCCCGGTGGATGCCATCAAGAACCTTTATCCGGCCGTAGAAGCGGTCTCAGATGTTGTGGTCATCCTTAGCCACTGCGGCTATGGCAAGGGCCAACACGCAAGTGGTAAAGCAGCCACTGCCCGCACCATCGGTGATGGAGATTTTGCCATCGCAGAGGCCGTTGGTCCGATGATCAAGAAGCCTGCGGTTCTCGTTGGCGGTCACTCCCACATCCTGTTGAACGAAGAGGGGCTGGATCAAGGCAACATGGTCAATGGCTTGTTGCTCACACAGGCGCTTGCCCACGGCAAGTATCTGGGTGACATCTCCATGTCCGTCGCCGCTCACAAGGGACAGGATGGTTGGTTCAACTCTGTCACATTGCACCCAACCAAGAAGCGCGATCAGCGCGTTGGCGCAGATGACCCTAGTTTTGCGAGCTATGAGCAGCCAGCAGACTATGATGTCGCTTTTGAGGATGCTGTTATCGCGCCAATGGTGGCCAAGCTCGATGAAAAGCTGGCAGAGGTGATTGGAACGGTCTCCGACGACACCCTGGTCAACACGAAGCGCACCATTGCGGACCGCTATGTGGGCGAAAGCGCGTTGGCCAACTTCATGAACGACACGCTCATCAAGCAGTCCTCCACGTTCCCTGGTGGCGCGGTTGATTTTGCTCTGTTCAATGCGACCGGCCTTTCTACAGGTATTCATAAGGGGCCTTTGACATTCCGTCAGTGGTTCGATGTGATGCCATATGCAGATGCGGTGCATGTAGCCACCATGACCGGCGCACAAATCCGTGACTTCCTGAACAACAATGCCAAGCGTTTGCTGCGTCCGGAAGAGGTTGAGGGCACCGACCTGACGGGCTTCGTCTCCCGCGGCTTCCTGCATTTCTCCTCTGGCATTCGCTATCAGATCGTGCTTGGCAACAGCGCAGCTGAAGCGAAAGCGGTCAACATCACCCTTCAGGGCAAGCCAATTGAAGAGGTGTTGGATCAGGAGTTTAAAATGGCGTTCAACACCTACATCTCGCTGGGTGGGTTTGGTGAAAGCTGGAACGGCAAGCCGATTGGCGGCGGCGTCGCGGGTGACATCCCAAGCATGGATGTACGCAAGCTGACCTTCAATCACACAGGTCTTGTCTACCGCAACGAGATTATTGCGGCGATCCGGGAGATGAAGTTCATCTCACCTGAAACCGGTGTGCTGCTCGACGAGCGCCTGCGTGTGACAGCCTGATCATCGCTCCCATTGCATGAGATGAAGGCTTACGGGGCGGCTTGATGAGTCGCCCCGAATTTGATTCAATCTTTACCTTGCGCATCCTGCACTTTCCCCGGTGGCCTCACATGCGCACAAGAAATATGACAGCGCGACGACGCACGGGATACAAATTCCGCCGCATTTGAGGGTTAGACAGCGCTCTCTCAGCGGAATCGGGCGGTTCAGCTGGTTTCTATCTCCACCCTTTGTTAACCATGGATGTGGGATGTACGCCCCGCACGCCAACCACTACTTGTTCTGGGGGGCGCAGGGTTCCTCAGATTGCAACAACTGGAAGATGACGCGCGAAATGGTAATGAAGAAGCTGCTGACAGCACTGATTATTTCCGCAGGCCTCATTGCCTCGACCGGGGCGAAAGAGGTGCCGCTCATCTGGGGTGAAAAGCAGGAAATCCAGAGCGTGGTGAAGCAGCTGGACCTGCCGGATGACAAGCGCAATCTGGTGCACATGATCCTTGAGGAAGCCCGAGTGAATGCCCGCCGTATCTATCAGGACGCCGGTGCTGAACTGGGTGAAACCACAAGCGTGATCCAGCGCGTGCAGATTTCGCCGCGCATGGCAGAGCTTGAGCGCGAGATCATGATGGACCTTTCCGCCATCCTGACAGAGGCAGAACTGAGCGAGTTCCGCCGCAGCGCCACCCTTGTCAAACTGCGGGCGAGCCAGCAAAACAGCCGCCAAAACGACGAAACCACAACAGCCGCTGCTCTTTTCGCGCGCTGATCCGGCGAGGGCTACTTGATGCCCGCTCGCATGAAGCTCTGCACGAACTGCCGCTGAAACAGCAAGAACGCGATGAGCAAAGGGCCGGATGTCATCAGCGTAGCCGCGTTGATAACCGACCATTCCACTCCGGAATCAATTGCCGCAAACACCGAAAGCCCCACCGTCACAGGGCGCGTCTCCACTGAATTCGTAATGATCAATGGCCACAGGAAATTATTCCAGTGGTGGCTCACGGACACGAGCCCATAGGCAAGATAGGTCGGTTTGGCGAGCGGGATGTACACCCGCCACAGAACGCCAAGTGGGCTTGCGCCTTCAACGCGCGCGGCCTCGTCCAGCTCCATGGGAATGGTCTTGAATGTTTGGCGCAGCAGAAAAATGCCGAACCCGGACGCCATGTAGGGCAGCCCAATGGCGGCAATGGTATCCACGAGCCCCAGATCGCGAATGGTCTTGTAATTCTCCACGATCAGAATGTCCGGCATCACCAGAAGCTGCAACAGCACCAGCGCGAACAGGAAGTTGGAACCGGGAAAGGTGAAACGGGCAAAGGCATAGGCCGCGAGCGTGCACAGCACGAACTGGCCAATCAAGATCATGCTCACCAAAATCGTGGTGTTGAAGAAGTAGCGCGCAAACGGGGCAGCCGCCCAAGCTTCCTGAAAGTTCTCCAGAGTCACTGGTGCAAACAGCTCAAAGTTCGCTTCATAGGCTGCCGGGTGAAACGCCGTCCAGATAGCATAGAGCAACGGGGCCGCCCACAACAGGGCCAGCGTCCATGCGCCCACGGTGTTGAGCAGGCGGTCATAGTCAAACCGCGGCTTTTCCGCGAGTTCGGCATTGATGTGAGAAAGGGTCTGGCTCATCGGTAGTGCACCTTGCGGTCCATGAAGAAGAACTGGCCGAGGGCGATCAGCGACAACAACACCAGAAGCACCACCGTCAAGGTGGCGGCATAGGCGGTATCCCAGAACTTGAAGGCCACTTCGTAGATGTAAAACAGCAGCAGAGAGGAGGCATTGTCCGGCCCGCCACCAGTCATGGTGAAGATATGGTCCACCATGCGGAACGAGTTGATGACGGCGTTGATAGACACAAACAGCGTGGTCGGCATCAACAGCGGGAAGGTCACCCGCCAGAAGAACGTGCTCCGGCTTGTCCCTTCAATGGCTGCGGCCTCCCGTAAAGACGGTGGGATGGTTTGCAGCGCGGCCAGATAGAAGATCATGAAGAACCCGGCTTCTTTCCAGATCGTCACCACCATCATGCAGATCAGCACCGTCTCCTGAGAACCCAGCCAACTGTTTTCCGGCAAGCCGAAAAAGCCCATGCGGATCTGGTCAATCAACCCGAAACCCGGCGTGTAGAAGAACAGCCATATGTTGGCGACAGCAATCAGCGGCAGCACGGTGGGGGCGAAAAAGGACATGCGCACCAAACTGCGGCCCTTTAGTTTGTCGTTCACCCACAAGGCCATCAGAAGCGATAGGAAGATGGAAGCGGGAATGGTCGCCAGCGCGTACCACAAATTGTTGGTAAGCACCTTCCAGAAGGTGGGGTCGTTGATCAGGTTCTCGTAGTTGGCAAGGCCTACAAACTTGGCCTCGCGTCGCCCACGCGGTGTTGAAAAGAAACTGTTTATGACCGTGGTCACCGCCGGAACATGGGTGAACGCCATCAGCATCACCATGGCAGGGAAAAGCAGCAGCCAGCCATAGATCCATTGCAGGCGTTGGGTCATGGTCAGTGTCCTTGCAAGAGCGCGTGTTCGGGGCAGGGGAACGGAGCCGGCACGTGACCGGCTCCGCAGATGATCAGCGGTATTCGGCGAGAATGCGGTCGGCTTCGGCCTGCGCGTCCTTCAGAGCCTCTTCGGCGCTCTTCGTGCCGGTGATTGCGGCATGCAGGGCGTCATTGAAGATGCGGGTGATGCGCTGGTTCTGGTAGGTGGACAGTTCCGCCACAGCAAACTCCAGCTGCTCGCGGGCCACCAGCGCAGGTGGGAAGTCGGCAACATAAGCCTTCATCTCGTCGGTTTCCCAGGCAGCAGGCGTAGGCGCAACATAGCCGGTTGCCATGGACCACTTGGCAGCCTGCTCAGGCGCGGTGATCCACTTCACGAAATCGACAGAAGCGCGCTTCTGCTCATCGGTGGAATCCTTGAAGATGTAGAAGTTACCGCCACCGGTCGGCGCGCCGCGGCGCTCGTTGGCAGGCAGCATGGCCACACCGAAGTCGAACGGCGCGTTGTCACGCACGTTTGTCAGGTTGCCGGTAGAGGTCCACATCATCGCAGTGTTGCCTTCAAAGAAAGCTTTCGGGGTGGAGCCCCATTCGATGATGCCCGGTGCCATCACTTCGTGCTTGGTGGAAAGGTCCACGAGGTACTGAAGAGCTTCAACAACCTTCGGGTCATCGAAGTTGGTCTTGTTTCCTTCGGAGTTTGCCAGAATGACACCGTTCTGCGTGGTCAGACCCTGGAACAGCCAGTAAGGGAAGCCAGAGGAAGGAATACGCACGCCCCACTGGGTTACGTTGCCGTTGTCGTCTTTCTTAACCAGCTTCTGGCCGAAAGAAACCATTTCTTCCCAGTTGGCTGGTGCCTTTTCCGGGTCAAGGCCCGCTTCCTTGAAGGCTTCCTTGTTCCAGTAAAGAACTGGCGTGGAGCGCTGGAAAGGAATGCCGTAGGTCTTGCCGCCCGTCTGGGAGTTCTCCATGAAAGCCGGGTAGAAAGAGTTCAGCCATGCCTTGTCGTCGTCAGAAGTGGCGATCTCGTCAAACGCAACAATCACGTCTTCATCGATCAGGGTGAACATGTCCACGGACAGGATCACGGAAAGCTGAGGAGGGTTGCCACCGCGCGCCGCTGTCAGGGCCTTGGAAACCGTGTCCTGATAGGAGCCGGCGTAAATCGCGTCGATCTTCACGTCCGGGTGCTGCTCCATGTAGGAGTTGGTCAGCTCTTCAATGGTTTGTGCAGCCTTGCCACCCACTGCAACCGGAAAATAGAACTCCAGATCCACAGCATGTGCGCTTGCAAGCGTGCCAAGGGAAAGGGCAGCGGCAGATGCCGCCATCGTCAAGGACTTGAAAAGGGATTTCATGGATGTATATCCTTTAATTGCCTCTATGTTCGGGGGCATTCCAGTGCGCTTCCCGCCAGTAGGGCGGCGCGCTTTCAAGCCGGATTGAGTTGCAGCTCTTCCGGCTTGATTACGTCCCGGCGTTTGCCGGTTGTTCGGTTGAAGGTCAGGCTCTTGGCGGCATCCCATGTCAGCTTCATGGTGTCTCCCGTCTTCACAGCCTTGCGGCCCGGCACACGGGCCACCAGCTGCGCGCTTCCCACCTTGAATGTTGCAAGGGTATCGGCACCCAGATATTCCGTTGCTTCCACGCGCGCGGCCACGCCGGCCTCATCGCTCAGCTCAATGTCTTCCGGACGAATGCCAAGCAGCGCGTCTTCCGGGGCCTCCGGAAAAAGGTCGGGGCCGCTCAATTCGGCATCGCGCAGGCCATGAAGCTCGGCAATGTTCATGGGCGGTGTCCCAATGAACCGCGCTGTGAACACACTGCCGGGATAGGTGTAGAGCTCATGCGGGCTGGCGGCCTGCTCCACCTCTCCATTGTTCAACAACACCACCTGATCGGCCATGGTAATGGCCTCGGTCTGGTCGTGGGTCACGTAAACCATGGTCAGGCCAAGCTTCTGCTGCAGGGCGCGGATTTCCACCCGCATCTCGTGGCGCAGCTTCGCATCGAGGTTGGAAAGAGGCTCATCCATCAGGCAGATCGGCTTTTGCGAAACGATCGCGCGGCCAAGGGCTACGCGTTGCTGCTGCCCGCCGGAAAGCTGCGAAGGTTTGCGTTCAAGCAGCGCGCTGATCCCAAGGATCTCTGCCGCCCGTTTCAAGCGTTCATCCCGGTCCGCGCGCGAGACACGGCGCACCTTCAAGCCAAACAGGATGTTTTCCGCAACGCTCAGGTGCGGAAACAACGCATAGTTCTGAAAGACCATGGCCAAGTCGCGCTGGGCCGGGGATGCATGGGTAACGTCCTTGCCGCCAATGATGATCTTGCCGGATGTCGCCTGCTCCAGACCAGCAATCAGGCGCAGGGTCGTGGACTTGCCACAGCCGCTCGGCCCCAGAAGTACGGTAAAAGAGCCGCTTGGAATGGACAATGAAATGTCGTTGACGGCGTTCAATCCACCCCAGCTCTTGGTCAGATTGGCGAGTTCAACGCTGGTGGAGCCGGTGTCTTGAAGGGTCATGTCTTCTGATCCGGGTTGCAGATAACGAGCTCTGCGTTGGATTTGGCAATCAGGCGCATAATCGCCTCTGGCGGCTCGCGATCGACGAAGATTTTCGTAACATCCGTGATCCAACCGCCGCGCACATGGGCATGACGGCCAAACTTCGAGTGGTCGAGTACCAGATAGGAGCGACGACAATTGGCAAGGATCGCCTGACGGGCAGACACTTCGTCCTCGTGGAAGTCGAGCAGGGTGCCGTCTGCATCTACGCCCGCCACACCAAAAATGCCGATGTCGAATTTATACCCCTTGAAGAACTCTTCGGCCTTCAGGCCCAGCACATCGCGGTCACCGTGGCGCAGTCGTCCGCCCGCAATCGTCACGTCGGTGACCGGGTTCTTCAAAGCGGCAATCGCCACATTTATGTTGTTGGTGTAGACCTTCAGCCCCTCATGGGTATCCAGAGCCTGTGCCACCATCTCTGGCGTCGTACCAATGGAAAACCCAAGGCTGGCGCCGTCTGGTATTTGCCCGGCGACGACGGAGGCAATGCGCTTTTTAGCGTCCAGATTCAGGATCTTGCGGGCCGTGTAAGCAATGTTGTGCGGCGTCGCAGGTTCGTCCACGCCGCCATGCACGCGGCGCAATAGCCCCAGCTCGCTCAGCCGATTGATATCGCGGCGAATGGTCTGCGTGGTTACGGAGAACTTCTCCGCCAGCAGTTCAACACTCACAAAGCCGCGGGCCTTCACCAGCTTGAGGATCTCGGATTGCCGCGGGCTAATGCTCTGATTGGAGGGTGATAGGTCGCTCAACTCAGTCCACCACATTGTTTTATTCAAATGAACATTGCCGCGCTCATATGAAACTAATGTGATGGTTTGCTGAACTTTTGACTTCCCTTAACGAAAATAGGGAGGTCTGCTTAATCAGGTGAGCTGAGTGAAAAACTTGAGACGCGCCTTGTGCGCTTCAGCGATATGATGCCGTGCGGCCCTGTCTGCACGATCAAGATCACGCTTCACGATCGCGTCTACAATCTCTGCGTGCTCGTCAATCGCTTGACGACGACGGTCGTCGTCCGTCAGCGTGGTGCCAGCCAACAACAGCAGAGACAGCCGCATATGGTCGATCTGCTCAACCAGATACCGGTTGTGCGAGGCAAGGTAAAACCGGCGGTGGAATTCGCGGTTGGTGCGGATCAAACGCTCCGCATCTGCAAGGTGCTCTTTGTCAGAGGCCACCATCTCTTCCAGTATCTCGATCTCCGCACTCGAAGCATGTTGGGCAGCCAAGCGTCCCGCAGTGCCTTCCAGCACTTCACGCAGAAAGTAGAGTTCGCTGATCTGGTTGTGGTCCAGCGTGGGGATCACCATGCCCCGGTTCGGTTCATGAACCGCAAGCCCCTGTGCCTCAAGGCGCTTCAAGCCTTCGCGGATTGGTGTCCGGCTTACGCCAAATTTTTCCGCCAGCTCCGCTTCTCTCAAACGGCTGCCCGGTTTGAGCTCACGTGCTTCAATGGCTTTGATCAGGAGGCGGTAGATTTCCGCCCCGTTTGGAGAGTTGGCAACCACGGTATCTCTACTTTCTCCTAGGGACTTCAGCATGAGTTGCGGATGTAAAGACCCACAGCTCCCTAATTCTTTTAGCAAAATAGCAGGGTACCGCAACGGTCCCTGCTATAAAACATCGTGGTTCTCGTTATGAGTGTGGATTTATGCGCCGCCAGCAGGCCAAGGACCGTGGAAACCGGAGCCTGCCTTGTCTGTACGCTCAAATCCGTGCTGACCGAAGAAGTCACGCTGACCCTGAATGACGTATGCCGCTGTCCGCTTCTGGCGCATCATGTCAAATGAACCCATGGCTGCGGCAAGACCCGGCATTGGAATGCCGGAGAGGATCGCTTTGGAGAGCGTCTCCCGCAGGCCCGGTGCCGCATCTTTCATGCGCTCTGCAATGGTCGGTGCCAGATACAGAGAAGGCAGCTCAGGATTTTCATCATAGGCAGAGGCGATCTCATCCAGAAAGCGGGAACGGATAATGCAGCCTTGACGCCAAATCCGGGCGATCGTGCCCATTGGCAGGTCCCAACCGTTCTCTGTGCCGCCTGCAGCCAAAACCGCAAAGCCTTCTGCATAGGCCGCGATCTTGCCCGCAATCAGCGCGCGCTCGCAGGCATCAATGCCAGCCTGTTTGTCTTCCCAGGACTGCGGCACTTCGTTGTTAGGATAGATCTCGGCGATCTCCTGACGCAGCGCCCGGTTTGCTGAAATGCAGCGCGAGGCGACAGCAGCGTCAATGCCGGTGGCTGGTACGCCAAGCGCATGCGCTTCAACGGCAGACCAGCGGCCGGTGCCCTTTTGGCCCGCCGTATCGAGGATTACTTCCAGAATTGGCTTGCCGCTGTCCTCGTCGATCACGCCCATCACATTGGCGGTGATTTCGATGAGGTAAGAAGCCAGAGGGCCTTCGTTCCACTTCTTGAACACGTCAGCCTGCTCGGCGATGGAAAGCCCAAGGCACTTGGTCAGCACTTCATGCACTTCTGCGATCATCTGCATATCGGCATATTCAATGCCGTTGTGCAGGGTCTTCACAAAGTGGCCAGCGCCCTCTGGTCCCATCAGTGCAGAGCAGGGTTCGCCATCATGCTTGGCGGAAATCGCGTCAAGAATTGGCTGAATGCGGGTATACGCAGCTTCAGATGCGCCCACCATGATGGACGGGCCGTGACGCGCGCCTTCCGCGCCGCCGGAAACACCCATGCCGACAAAGGTGAATGGCGTGTCGGCCAGCTCGCGATAGCGGCGGTTGCTGTCGTGGTAGTCGCTGTTGCCAGCATCAATCAGAATGTCGCTCTCGGAGAGGAATGGCTTCAGCGCTTCAATCTGCTGATCAATCGCTTCGCCCGCTTTCACCATCATGATGATCGGACGCGGGGCCTTAATGGCCTTCACCAGTTCTTCAAGGCTGTAGCACGCGATGAACTGGTCTTTCAGATGAGCCGCATTTTCCATGAAGGCTGTTGTCTTTTCCGGCGTCCGGTTAAACACAGCAACCTTGTATCCATTATCTGCAATGTTCAGGGCCAGGTTGGCACCCATGACCCCCAGTCCGATGAGGCCGATATCCGCCTGTGTCATGTCAGAACTCCTGAAGTTGTTCTTGTCGAGAACCGTTTCTTGCGCGGTTCGGCTTTGTCGCCCCTATGCAGCATTTGCACGCATTAAAACTCTGCCAGTGGCATAGGCAAAAAAATGGGCCTTGCCAAGTGCCAAGACCCATTCTCTCTCATTGATTACCGCAGATTAGCTCCGGGTGGCTGAAAGGACCGCATCTGCTGCGGCCTTGAGTGACTCGGCGCTCTGGCGCAGCTGCGCTTCCTCTTCCGGTGTAATGGAAGGAAACAGCGTGGCCTCAATGCCCTTGGCACCCACAACGCGTGGAATGGAAAGCGCAATGTTCTTCACGCCCACGATTTCCGGGTTCACCATGCTCAGGCCGATCACGGCATGCTCGTTGTGCAAGATCGCTTTTACGATGCGTGTCAGACCAGCGCCGATGCCATAGTTGGTGACGCCCTTCCCTTCGATGATCGAATAGGCCGCGCGCCGCACGCCCACGTCAATCCTGGCTTTGACCTCTTCGGTCAGCGGGCGGCCAATTTGCTCGGCGAATTTATGGGCGCTGGTGTTGCCCGCCTTGGCACCCGACCAGATCAGCACTTCACTGTCGCCATGCTCCCCAAGCACATCCGCATGCACGGAAATGGGGGAAATGCCAAGGTGCTGCCCAAGCAGCGTGCGGAACCGAGCTGTGTCCAAGATAGTGCCAGAGCCGATCACGCGGTGCGCTGGCAGGCCGGAGATTTCCGTTGCAACGCTGGTCATGATGTCCACCGGGTTGGCCGCAATCAGCAGGATCGCATCCGGTGCATACTTCAAGACCTCGGGAATAATGGTGCCAAACACCTGCGCATTACGGGCCAGCAATTCGATGCGGCTCTCGCCGGGCTTCTGGCCAACACCTGCGGCGATAATCACCACCTTGGCGCCCGCCAGTTCCGAGTAATCACCGGCGCGCACCTTCACCGCATGGGAAAACGGGGTCGCATGCCAGATATCTTCCGCTTGGGCGATTGCAAGTTTTGGGTTGTAGTCGACCAGAACCAGTTCATTTCCCACGCCGTTCAGCACAAGCGCGTAGGCCGCCGTACTACCAACAGCGCCAACACCAACAACACCAATTTTCATCACACTCTCCAGAGGGTTCACGAACCTTAAGAACTCTTAGGGTTGGTTCATGGCAATCTGCAACCTTAGTCTAAGCAAAACAGCAGGACGTGACAAATTAGCGCTGACACGAGCCACAGAAAAACGTCGATCTGCCATTTTGCACCACGCGTTCAATGGTGCCGCTACAGTCCGGCTTGCGGCAGGGCTGGCCCTCTTGATCATAAACGGCAAAGCTGTGCTGGAAATAGCCAAGAGAGCCGTCGGTTTGAACGTGGTCTTTAAGCGTCGAGCCGCCCGCTTCTATGGCCTCTGCCAGCACGTCGCGAATGCAGGTCGCTAAAAGGTCCCGCTTTTCTTTTTTCTTGGCACCGCGCCCGCTGATGCTGCCCGCTGCAGCAGATGGGTTCAGCCCGGCTCGCCACAACGCCTCGCAAACATAGATGTTGCCAAGGCCTGCAATGAACTTCTGGTTCAACAGCGCAGCCTTGAAGCTGGTCTTCTTGCCCTCAAAGATGTGGCCGAGATAGGCGCCGTCCAGCTGGTTGCCGAGGGGCTCGATCCCCATTTGCGCAAACAGCTTGTGCTCGTGCAGGCCCCGTCGCTCAATCAGATCCATGAAGCCAAAGCGGCGCGGGTCATTGTAAACCACCCGGGCGTGGGCCCCGCTTTGCTCATTGTTCAGATGAAACACCACGTGATCATGCTGGGGCAGCTTGGAGGCCGGGTAGTAGGTGTCGGCCAGCGGCGCGCCGTTTTCCGATACATCGATGCGGAACGAGCCGGACATGCCCAGATGCATGACAAGCACATCACCGCTTTCCATGTCACCCATCAGGTATTTCGCCCGGCGTCCAAGGCTGGTCATGCGCACGCCGGTCAGGCGTTCAACAAACTTGTCGGGAAACGGAAAGCGCAAGTCAGGCCGGTTCTGTTCAATCCGCGTTATGATTGATCCCTCAAAATGGGGCGCGAGGCCACGGCGAACCGTTTCCACCTCTGGTAATTCAGGCATGGTTGATCCAAGTAATGAGTGGACGCATGCTCCGGTTGATACCGTTGCATATCTGAGCCGCAACAATAGCGCTCCGGAATATCCTGTACTATGGTCCGCAGCGAATTGGAGAAAAATTGGAAAAAATGGCGCGCGATACTTCTTCTACAGCTCGCAGTTCTGTGAGCGATCCCGCAGAAATGGCCACCAGCTTCGGTTTTACCACCGTCAAGGAAGGTGAGAAGCAAGACCTCGTGGATGACGTTTTCCACAAGGTGGCCACCCGCTACGACCTCATGAATGATCTGATGTCCGGCGGCATGCACCGGTTGTGGAAGGATGCCATGATCTCCGCGCTCAACCCACCCACCCACGGCGCCCGCCCTTGGCGGTTGCTCGACGTGGCTGGCGGCACGGGCGACATCGCGACACGGGTTGTCGAGCGCTCGGGTAAAACGGCCTCCGCCATCGTCTGCGACATCAATGGCTCCATGCTGGGTGTCGGCAAGGAACGCGCCGCGAAGGCCGGGCTGTCAGAGCACATAGAGTTTGTTCAGGGCAACGCAGAAGACCTGCCGTTCCCGGACAATCATTTTGACGCCTACACCATCGCCTTTGGAATTCGCAACGTGCCGCAGATCGAGAAAGCACTGCAGCAGGCCCATCGCGTTTTGAAGCGCGGCGGCCGCTTCATGTGCCTTGAGTTCTCGCAGGTGGATGTGCCCGCCCTCGACAAGGTCTACGACCTGTTTTCGTTTCACGCGATCCCGAAAATGGGCGCGATGGTCACGGGCGATGGCGATCCTTACGCCTATCTGGTCGAATCGATCCGCAAGTTCCCGAACCAGGAACGCTTTGCCGAGATGATCCGCCGCGCCGGGTTCCAGCGTGTCACCTACCGCAACTACACAGGTGGCATTGCCGCTCTGCACTCTGGCTGGAAACTGTAACCGAATATGCTCAAATCCATTCTGCCGTTTTTCCGTCTGGTCATTGCAGGCTTCGTCATGGCGCGCGAAGGGGTGTTCGGCCTCGCATCGCTGCCAGACACGCCGCCCGCCGCGCGTCTTGCACTTCGCATCATTCGTCTCGTCGAGCGGCGCGGCGTTCAGAAGAAGGACGCAGCGGCCCGCCTGACAGACGCGCTGAACCGCCTTGGGCCCTCTTACATCAAGCTCGGTCAGTTTCTCGCGACCCGGCCGGATGTGGTAGGTCGTGAGGCGGCAAAGGAGCTGTCTTCGCTCCAAGACAATGTGCCTGCTTTCGACACCAATCATGCGCGCGCAACCATCGAAGACCAGTTCGGCGTGAAGGTTGAAGAACTCTTTGAGGAATTTGGCGAACCGATCGCGGCAGCGTCCATCGCACAGGTTCACACGGCGCAAATTCGCACGCCCTCCGGGGAGCTTGAGAAGGTCGCCGTCAAGGTGCTGCGCCCGGGCGTTGAGCGCCGCTTCCAGCGCGATCTTCAAAGCTTTTATTTGGCGGCTAATTTTGTCGAGCGCTTTGTGCCTGCCAGCCGCCGCCTGCGCCCGCTTGCCGTGGTCGACACACTGGCCCGCAGCGTCGCGGTCGAGATGGACTTCCGCATGGAAGCCGCCGCGCTCTCCGAGATGGCGGAGAACATCAAGGAAGATCCGAACTTCAAGGTGCCTCAGGTCAACTGGCCCCGCACGTCCCGCTCCATTCTCACCATGGAATGGATCGACGGCATCAAGCTGACCAATCTGGAAGCGGTTGAAAACTCAGGTCACAACCTGCCAGAGCTTGGCAACCACGTCATTCAGAGCTTCTTGCGTCACGCACTGCGCGACGGCTTCTTCCACGCCGACATGCATCAGGGCAATCTGTTCGTTCAGGACAACGGCACCCTCGTTGCCGTGGACCTTGGAATTACCGGGCGGCTCGATGTGGCCGAGCGCCGCTTCCTTGCCGAAATTCTCTATGGTTTCATCACCCGCGACTACCGCCGTGTTGCCGAGGTTCATTTCGAAGCAGGGTATGTCCCGTCAAATCAGGATGTGGATGTGTTCGCGCAGGCGATCCGCGCCATCGGTGAGCCCATTCACGGGCATGACGCCAGTGAAATCTCCATGGCGCGTCTGCTCACACAGCTGTTCGAAGTGACTGAGCTGTTCGACATGCACACCCAGCCTCAGCTGATCATGCTGCAAAAGAACATGGTCGTGGTGGAGGGCGTGGCCCGCACGCTGAACCCGCATCTGGACATGTGGCGCACGGCAGACCCTGTGGTGCGCACCTGGATTCAGAGCAACCTCGGACCTGGCGGCAAGATTTCAGACCTGGCATCCAGCATTGGCGTGCTCAGCCGCATGGCAACAAGTTTGCCGATCCTTGCCGATCGCGCCGCGCGCCTCTCTGGAGATCTGGAGTCCATGGCCCATCACGGCCTGCGCTTTGACGAAAAGACCGCAGAGGCCATCGGCAAGGCAGAGGCGCGTCACAGCCGTTCCGGGCGCTGGGCGCTCTGGGTCATCGCGGCATCTTTGGCCGCACTGGCGTACTCGCAGATCGTGTGAGTCGGTCAAAAACCTATCTAAACTCAAGGCTGAGATGGGAAGGGCAGCATTCTGCAGCGCTTCACCTGCTCAGCCTTTTGTTTGTTCAGAAAAAACAAAGCTCTCCCAGCGGTTTGTGCAGTGCGTGAACCTGTTTCATCCACTCCCCGACAATTTTAATTATGAATTGTAAGCGGGTTTAAAAAGCCGAAAACCTGATAGAACTGGTGTATTCATAAGTTGCCTTAGCGGAAGCAATGTGAATAAACTATTCTGATAAGCGCTGCGTGGAGAGAGACAGTGTCAGACCACTCAGAATTGGGAACACGAGGAAGATTGTTGGACAGTGCGGAACGCCTGTTGGCCGAAAAAGGGCTAGCAAGCACATCCGTGCGCATGATCACGGAGCATGCGGGTGCCAACGTCGCTGCTGTAAATTATCATTTCGGCAGCAAGGAAGATCTTGTTCGTGCGGTCCTGAAACGTCGCCTCCGGGACATTGACGACATGCGCATCCAGCGCCTTGACGCATTGGAAGTGGGTGGTCGTAAGCCGTCGCAGGAAGAGGTCGTGCGTGCTTTTCTCGAGCCTCTCATCGTGCAGGGCATCTCAAGAGAGACGGGGCGTCTTGTGCCATTCGTGGTGTTGATCCGGCAGGTCTTGTCAGACCCTGAAGCTGGTCAGAAGATCATGAAGAGCTGGGAACCTTCCACCGTGATGGCCCGCACGTCGCAGGCCTTGGCCCGCGCTTTGGGCACGGAAACACCGTCCGGGCCGCGGGCGCAACTTCTCATGATGCTCATGCATAGTGCAGCGCTTGAAGCGCTCTATGTCATCACCGGGGCTGGCAACATGCCCTACGAACAGACCATGGATAGTGACGAGGTGGTCGAAAGCACCATTCGTTATGTCACCAGCGGTGTTGGTGCCTTCTTCCAGGAACAGGACGTGTTGGAAGACGCTTGATTTCCTTGAGAAAACGAGGCTATGGCGCTCCGGCGTTTTCAACCGCATCCAAAAGCTCAGAACGGTGTCACCCGTCGCAGGGTCAAGTTGAGCCGGCCGCCGGCGCTAAGCAAGGGTGAGCTTCCCCACATCACTTTGGATATGCCGTGGTAGCACAGCCGCGCCGCGCCTCCGAACACGATCACGTCGCCAGAAGTCAGGGTGATGGATTGTGTCTTGCCACCTCGTGTGGTCTGGCCTACGCGAAAAAGCGCCGTGTCGCCGAGGCTCACGGAAACCACAGGTGCCTCAAAAGTGCTTTCATCCCTGTCTTGATGAAGGCCCATCTTGGCTCCTTCTCCGTAGAAGTTGACAAGGCATGCCTCCGGGGGCGCAAAGCACTCAGCGACATCTTCCCAAAGCTTCAGCATGATCTCCGGCATGGGCGGCCACGGCGCGCCCGTTGTCGGGTGTTCCCGCTGATAGCGGTAGCCGGCCCGGTCCGAAACCCAGCCGAGAGAGCCGCAATTGGTCATCTGCACTGAAAAAGGTGTCCCTGTGCGCGGCATCACGGGTTGAAACAGCGGTGCTTGCTTCACAACATCCCGCAGCAGCGCCACCATAGCCCTTTGATCTGAAGCGTCAAAGTAGCCGGGGAAGTAGCGAAAGCCCTCTGGCAATGTGGTTGGCAGTTCAAGCAAAGCGGTGCCTCAAGTCCTTTCTCGCAAGGCCATTATAACGCGTAAAAGCTGCCTGATGAATGCAATTGCACCATTTGGCTTGCAACCTGCAACGCAAGGGGTGCTTAATGGCCTCAGCCACCAGCCAGTAAAGAGGGTGTCCAGCACATGGATATGCTACCGCCGCTCATCATCACAATCCTGAATGTATTTGCCGCCTGCTTTGCGCTTCTGCTTGTGATTGTCGTGGGCACACTTGTGACCCTGTACATTCTGGACCGCCGTCAGCATGCCGATGCCATCCGTCACAACTTCCCCGTCGTTGGGCGTTTCCGTGGCCTCTTCACTTACTTGGGCGAGTTTTTCCGCCAGTACTTTTTCGCCATGGACCGGGAGGAAATGCCGTTCAATCGAGCGGAGCGGAATTGGGTCGACAATGCGTCCGAGGGGCGAGACAACACGCAGGCCTTCGGCTCCACAAAGAACCTTCGCGAGCCCGGCACCGCCATTTTTGTGAATACGCCCTTTGCCAAGCTCGAGCGCGAGTATTCAAATCCCGAAACCCTGCGTATCGGCCCCTATGTGGCTCAACCCTATGACCCGCCGAGCTTTTTCAATATCTCCGGCATGAGCTATGGCGCGTTGTCCCGTCCAGCCGTCCTTGCGCTCTCCAAAGGGGCCAAGCTTGCGGGCTGTTGGATGAACACGGGCGAAGGCGGTTTGTCCCCCTACCATCTGGAGGGTGGCGCAGACATCGTCTTTCAAATCGGCACCGCGAAATACGGTGTTCGCACTTTGGAGGGCGAGCTTGACGAAGCGAAGCTGCGGCAGATCACCGAATACCCGCAGGTGAAGATGGTGGAGATCAAGCTCTCCCAAGGGGCCAAGCCGGGCAAGGGCGGCATGCTGCCCGCAGAAAAGGTCACCGCCGAGATAGCCAAGATCCGCGGCATTCCAGAAGGAACGCCGTCTTATTCGCCCAATCGGCATTTGGAAATCGGCAATGTGCCAGAGCTTCTCGATTTTATTGATCGCGTGCGTGGCATTGCTGGAAAACCGGTCGGCATCAAGCTGGTGGTCGGCACAACGGAATGGCTCCATGACCTGTGCGCCGAGATCAACAAACGCGGAATTGAAACGGCACCGGACTTCATCACCATTGACTCCGCAGATGGTGGCACCGGCGCTGCGCCCATGCCCTTGATGGACAATGTAGGCCTCACCATTCGGGAATCGCTTCCCATCGTGGACGACATTCTGCGGCTTCACGGGCTGCGTGGGCGCACCAGGCTCATTGTGTCTGGCAAGCTGGTCACGCCTTCTGCGGTCGCTCTGGCGCTGTGCGGCGGGGCTGACTTCACGGTTTCCGCCCGCGGCTTCATGTTCGCGCTGGGGTGCATTCAGGCGCTCAAGTGTAACCGCAATACATGTCCCACTGGCATTACCACCCATAATCCAGCCTTGCAGGAGGGACTGGATCCGGCAGACAAGAGCGTCCGCGTCGCACGGTACTGCGAGTCCTTGCGCAAGGAAGTGGAGATGATTGCACATTCCTGCGGCGTCGATGACGCGCGCAGATTGTCACGAGAACATGTGCGTGTGGTGCAGGCCAATGGCCTGTCCGTTCCTCTGGACACCTTATACCCCCATTCTCAAGTAGGAGTCTGATGCGTTTTCCAAAGAAAATGTGAATTACCTGAGGGTGGTAACGTTCACATAACGGATGAACCAGTTATATCCCGGTCCAGCACTTGCGACGTAAAAAGACCCCTCTTATATACCCTGAGACGTTTCGATCTGTCAGATCGCGGGTCTAACTTTTGTAAGTGGGGACCGGCTGCCGCATGCAACGCAGCTTAGTCCGAACGCCTTATGGGTTCGGTCGGTCTGCCGAAAGGAGAGTAAAATATGGCAAAGGTCATTGGTATCGACCTCGGCACGACAAATTCGTGCGTATCCGTAATGGACGGTAAGAACGCGAAGGTGATTGAGAACGCCGAAGGCGCGCGCACCACACCTTCCATGGTTGCATTCACCGACGATGGTGAGCGCCTCGTAGGTCAACCAGCAAAGCGTCAGGCAGTTACAAACCCAACAGACACTCTGTTTGCGGTAAAGCGCCTCATCGGTCGTCGCTATGACGATCCGACAGTAGCTAAAGATAAGGACCTCGTACCTTACAAGATCGTCAAGGCCAATAACGGTGACGCTTGGGTCGAGGCAGAAGGCAAGGACTACTCCCCTTCCCAGGTATCTGCTTTCATTCTTCAGAAGATGAAGGAAACTGCAGAATCTTACCTCGGCGAAACGGTTGAGCAGGCTGTCATCACCGTACCGGCATACTTCAACGATGCGCAGCGCCAGGCAACCAAGGATGCCGGCAAGATCGCGGGTCTGGAAGTGCTGCGTATCATCAACGAGCCAACCGCTGCGGCGCTGGCTTACGGCATGGACAAGGATGACGGCAAGACCATCGCGGTTTATGACCTTGGTGGCGGTACGTTCGACGTGTCCATTCTGGAAATCGGCGATGGCGTCTTCGAAGTGAAGTCCACCAACGGTGACACCTTCCTCGGTGGTGAAGACTTCGACATGCGTCTCGTTGACTATCTGGCCGAAGAATTCAAGAAAGAGCAGGGCATTGACCTCAAGCAGGACAAGCTGGCTCTGCAGCGTTTGAAGGAAGCCGCGGAAAAGGCCAAGATCGAGCTGTCCTCCGCTTCTCAGACCGAGATCAACCTGCCGTTCATCACCGCAGACCAGACAGGTCCAAAGCACCTGACACTGAAGCTGACACGTGCCAAGTTCGAGCAGCTGGTGGATGACCTTGTTCAGCGCACCGTTGAGCCAATGAAGGCAGCCTTGAAAGACGCAGGTCTTGCAGCAGGTCAGATCGACGAGATCGTTCTCGTTGGTGGTATGACCCGTATGCCTAAGGTTCAGGAAGTGGTGAAGAACTTCTTCGGCAAGGATCCGCACAAGGGCGTGAACCCGGACGAAGTTGTGGCCATGGGCGCTGCCATTCAGGCTGGTGTTCTGCAGGGCGACGTGAAGGACGTTCTTCTTCTCGACGTGACCCCGCTGTCCCTCGGCATTGAAACCCTCGGCGGCGTGTTCACCCGTCTGATTGATCGGAACACAACCATTCCGACCAAGAAGAGCCAGGTGTTCTCCACCGCAGAAGACAATCAGACCGCTGTGACCATTCGTGTGTTCCAGGGTGAGCGCGAAATGGCTGCGGACAACAAGATCCTCGGCCAGTTCGATCTGGTCGGCATTCCGCCAGCACCGCGCGGCGTGCCACAGGTTGAAGTGACCTTCGACATCGACGCCAACGGCATCGTGAACGTGTCCGCAAAGGACAAGGGCACCGGCAAGGAACAGCAGATCCGCATTCAGGCTTCTGGTGGTCTCTCCGATGCTGACATCGATCAGATGGTCAAGGACGCTGAAGCTCACGCTGACGAAGACAAGAAGCGTAAGGAACTGGTCGAAGCCAAGAACCAGGGCGAAGCTCTGTACCACTCCACCGAGAAGTCTCTCAAGGAGTATGGTGACAAGGTTTCTGCCGATGACAAGTCCGCAATCGAAAACGCCCTAGCAGCTTTGAAGACTGCAATGGAAGGCGAAGACCTTGAGGACATTCAGGCCAAGACCCAGGCGCTGGCAGAAGTTTCCATGAAGCTCGGCGAAGCCATGTATCAGGCTTCTCAGGCTGAAGAGGAAGCTGCGAGCGAAGGCGATGACGGTGACGTCCAGAAGCCTGTAGATGATGTGGTTGACGCTGACTTCGAAGAAGTCAAGGACGACGACAAGAAGTCTAACTGATAAAGACGAGCGCGCCCCGTTAGAGTTTCTCTGGCGGGGCGCATCCTATCAGGGCTTCTAGATGCGCCCTGAAGAATTACGAGTATGACTGTCTGGTTGGGTATTGCCAGCGCGCAGGCACTCAGGTCATCTGGTTCATTCGGGAATGATGACCGCTAGAGGGGGCTTGCACTCGCATGGCGCGTTTGCCATATGCGTCCAAAGAGATGTGACCCAACGGGCGAAAGTTTAGTCCGTCACACAGCGGATACTTGAAGATTGACCGGGGCAGTTTCCCCGAAACCACGAGCAGTTATTGGCGCAGGCGGAATGCCGCCTGAAAATGCCGCAGTCGAACTGGGTGCAGACGTTTGGTTCGAGCTGGTTCTTGGTGTGTGTGCCAAACCCTGCTGCAGTGTTGGAGCGAAATTTAGAAATGTCGAAACGGGACTACTATGAGGTGCTCGGCGTATCGCGGGAGGTAGACGAAAAGGCCCTCAAGAGCGCCTATCGCAAGCTGGCGATGAAGTACCACCCCGATCGCAATCCGGGTGATGAAGAGGCTGAAGCCAAGTTCAAGGAAGTCAGCGAAGCCTACGACACCTTGAAAGACGCCCAGAAACGCGCGGCCTACGATCGTTACGGCCATGCAGCGTTTGAAAACGGCGGCTTTGGTGGTGGCGCTGGCGCGCACGGCGCAGACTTCGCTTCTGCCATGTCGGACATCTTCGACGAGTTCTTTGGCGGTGGCGGCGGACGTCGCGGCCCGGGCCGGGAGCGCGGCGCGGATCTGCGCTACAATCTCGACATCACGCTGGAAGAAGCTTACACGGGTAAGGAAGTCGAAATTGAGGTGCCAACCTCAATCACGTGCGACAACTGTTCCGGTTCGGGCGCAAAGCCCGGCACCCAGCCCAGCACCTGTACCACCTGCGGCGGCGTTGGCCGTGTGCGCGCGGCTCAGGGCTTCTTCACCATGGAACGTACCTGCCCAAGCTGTCAGGGGCGCGGTGAAATCATCACCGATCCTTGTGAAAAGTGTGGCGGTACCGGGCGCACGACCCAGAACCGTACCCTGTCCGTGAACATCCCGGCGGGCATCGAAGACGGCACCCGCATCCGCCTTGGCGGTGAGGGAGAGGCAGGCTTGCGCGGCGGGCCGGCGGGGGATCTTTACATCTTCCTGTCCATCCGGCCCCATGAGTTCTTCCAGCGCGATGGCGCGGATATCTTCTGCCGCGTGCCGATTTCCATGACAACCGCAGCCCTCGGCGGCCAGTTTGAGGTGCCAAGCCTCGATGGCTCCACCGCGCGTGTGAAGGTGCCGGAAAGCACCCAGACGGGCAAACAGTTCCGTCTGCGCAGCAAGGGCATGCCGGTCATGCGCTCGCATCAGCATGGCGACATGTACATTCAGGTGGTGGTGGAAACCCCATCCAAGCTGACAAAGCGTCAGCGCGAGCTGCTGCAGGAGTTTGAAAGCGAGTCCTCAGGCGAGAACCATCCAGAGTCGACGGGCTTCTTTGCCCGCGCAAAGGAGTTCCTCGAAAATCTGAAGGGCTGATCCGGCAGGGCTTGTAATATCTTACAGAATGATGAAAATCAGGCTGTTGTAGATATGGAGAGTTGCATGCTGAGCGAAACGAAAGGCCGGGCGAACAGTGCTCTGAAAAAGCTTCGCAAAGACATGCAATTCGTTCTGGAATGGGCAGGAAACCCGCTTCAGGTTGGGGCAGTAGCCCCTTCAAGTCCTTATCTCGGTCAGCGGATGGCAAGCTACATTCCGCCTTACTCAAGGAAACCCGTGCTGGAGCTTGGCCCCGGCACAGGGGCGGTCACAGCCGCTGTTCTCAAGAGCGGCATCGCCCCGACACGACTGATCGCCTTGGAGTACAGTCCTGAATTTTGTGAGACGCTGCGGCAGAAGTTTGATGGCATTTCCGTTGTCCAGGGTGATGCCTACAATATCGCCGCCACCCTGCCGCAGTTGCCACAGGGGAGCCTTTCGGCCATCGTCTCCAGTTTGCCGCTCATGAACAAAGCCCCTCGTGCTCGCCTTGCATGTCTGCGCGCAGCGCTGGACTATCTGGAGCCGGGCGCACCGTTCATCCAGTTTTCGTATGCCCTGAAGCCGCCGGTCTCTGTCAAAGGCACGGAATTGACAGTGGAGCGGTCCAATTGGATCTTTAAAAACCTCCCGCCTGCTCGGGTCTGGGTCTATCGCCGTGCTGCCTTCTGAGCACACAAGACCCGTCACGAACCGTGACGCCTGCACATGCGTGGAAGCTGCAATGACCAGATCTGGTCAGGGTCACCCTGGCATACCTTGCAATTCACTATTGAGGATACGGCTTTCATGACTCCCAAGATTTTGGTGTTCTCCGGCTCCACCCGCTCCCAGTCCTACAACGCGCAACTGGCGGCGCTGGTTGCCAAACATGTGGCGCTCGAAGGCGCAGACGTGACCCTGCTCAACCTCTCTGATTACCCACTGCCCCTTTACGATGGTGACCTTGAAGAGGAGCAGGGGGTGCCGGAAAACGCGCTCAAGCTGAAACGGTTGATTGACCAGCATCATGGTGTCTTCATCGCCTCGCCGGAGTACAACTCCTCCATCTCCCCCCTTCTCAAGAACACACTGGACTGGATCAGCCGCGTACGGGAAGACGGGGAAGAGCCTCTGGAGGTTTACACCAAGGCGATCTATGCCATCGGCGGCGCAACGCCGGGGCTTCATGGCACCATGCGCGGCCTCATTCACCTGCGCACGATCATGGAAGTCTCGTTGGGCTGCTTGGTGCTGCCGGACATGATCACCGTGAATTTCGCGGCTAAGGCATTTGATGAAAACGGGGAGCTGGCCAAGGAGCCAGCGCAGAACCGCCTTAATAAAATGGTGCAGCGTTTGGTAATGGAAGCGCGCAGCCGGACAATACGTAGTCACTGACTAATTATTGCCAAGAAGTTGGCAAGCGCCAGATCACTGCATACATATGAAAGCGGTGACTTGATAACTATTGAGATTTAGAACTGCAAAACAGCAGTTTGGAGTGTATTTGATGAGTGAACATGGTGAGCCACAACAGTGGCACGGCACAACAATCCTGACAGTACGGAAAGGCGGTAAGGTTGTTATCGCGGGTGATGGTCAGGTGTCGCTGGGCCAGACCGTGATTAAGGGCACCGCACGCAAGGTGCGTCCCCTTGCCAAGGGCGAGGTCATTGCAGGCTTTGCCGGTGCCACCGCAGACGCTTTCACACTTTTTGAGCGCCTTGAGGGAAAGCTGGAGCAGTATCCCGGACAGCTGATGCGCGCCTGTGTAGAGCTGGCAAAGGATTGGCGTACAGATCGTTATCTGCGCCGCCTTGAGGCCATGATGCTGGTGGCGGACAAGAACATTTCTCTCGTTCTCACGGGCACGGGCGACGTTCTTGAGCCGGAAAATGGCGTCATGGGCATTGGCTCTGGTGGCAACTATGCCCTGTCCGCAGCCCGCGCTCTGGTCGACACAGATCTTTCTGCCGAAGAAATCTGTCAAAAGGCCATGGCCATCGCAGCAGACATTTGTGTCTACACAAACAACAACCTGACCATCGAAACGCTGGAAGATACATCGGGCGCAGCATAAGCTCGCCTCGATTTGTCGGTTCAAACAGACCGTAGAAGGGGTGCCACGCCTTGGGTCCTTTCAAATCGGTGCTAGGAAAGATGATAGAATGAGCAATTTCTCTCCACGCGAGATCGTATCCGAGCTGGATCGCTACATCATCGGACAACATGATGCCAAGCGCGCCGTTGCCATTGCCTTGCGCAACCGCTGGCGCCGTCAGCAGCTGGAAGAAGGCTTGCGAGAAGAAGTTCTGCCAAAGAACATCCTGATGATTGGCCCAACCGGTGTGGGTAAGACGGAAATTTCTCGCCGTCTGGCCAAGCTTGCCAACGCGCCATTCACCAAGGTTGAAGCAACCAAGTTCACCGAAGTTGGCTACGTTGGCCGCGACGTGGAACAGATCGTTCGCGATCTGGTCGAAGCTGGCATCACCTTGGTTCGCGAGCGCAGCCGGAAGGAAGTTGAAGCCAAAGCCCATCTTCTTGCGGAAGAACGGGTTCTGGACGCTTTGGTTGGCCCGAGCGCCAGCCCGTCGACGCGTGATACCTTCCGCAAGAAGCTGCGTGAAGGCGATCTGGACGACAAGGAAATCGAGGTTGAGGTCCGGGCTCAGCCCTCAATGCCAAACTTCGACATTCCCGGCATGCCCGGTGGCGGCAGCATTGGCGTGATGAACCTCTCGGACATGCTCGGCAAGGCTTTCGGCGGTCAGACCAAGAAGAAGCGTGTCAACGTCCGCGACAGCCATCAGTTGCTGCTGACCGAAGAATCCGACAAGCTGCTTGATGAAGAAAAGATCGTGCATGAAGCCATCGATCTGGTCGAAAATCACGGCATCGTCTTCCTGGATGAGATTGACAAGATCTGCGCCAAGGATCACCGCGGCGGAGATGTTTCCCGTGAAGGTGTGCAGCGCGACCTGCTTCCACTGATCGAGGGAACGGTTGTTTCCACCAAGCACGGCCCGGTCAAGACAGACCACATCCTGTTCATCGCCTCAGGGGCGTTTCATGTGGCCAAGCCGTCTGATCTCCTGCCGGAGCTTCAGGGCCGCCTGCCAATCCGCGTTGAACTGAAAGCACTCACCCGCGACGACTTCCGCAGCATTTTGACGGACACCGAGGCAAGCCTTATCAAGCAATATGTCGCGCTCATGGGCACGGAAGAACTCACTGTCGAGTTCACGGATGATGCGATTGAAGAGATTGCCACCATCGCGGTGGACCTCAACGCCAACATTGAGAACATCGGCGCACGGCGCCTTCAGACGGTGATGGAACGTGTTCTGGATGAGATCTCCTTCACCGCGCCAGATCGCGCAGGCGAGACGGTTGTTATCGATGCGGAGTTTGTCCGCCAGAATATTGGTGATCTGGCAAAGAATATCGACCTGTCTCAGTTCATCCTTTGATTAACCCAGCCTGGTGCCGTAACAATATGACGGTTAGGGAGGGCTTGCAGGCTCCGGCAACAGTCTGCAAGCCGCACGGGATCGGAGCTTTAAGATGGTTGCGATACGCAAAGCAAATGAAGAGGGGCATCGACGAAAGTTTCTGGTCGTCGTCGATGATACACCGGAATGTGGCCGCGCTATTGTGTATGCCGCCCGTCGTGCAGCACGCACCGGCGGCGTTGTAGTGCTGCTTTATGTCATTGCCCCGAGTAATTTCCAGCATTGGCTGGGTGTAGAAGACATCATGCGAGCCGAAGCGCAGGAAGCTGCGGAAACAACGCTGGCAAAGGCCGCAGAACGTGTGCGGGCTGCTGCCCGCACGGAGCCGGAGCTGGTCATTCGTGAGGGCACTCGCTCAGATGAGATCATGGACCTCATTGATCAAGATGCCGATATTGCGACCCTCGTTCTGGCTGCTGGCACCTCAAAGGAAGGCCCTGGGCCCCTTGTGTCGTCCATAGCTGGCAAGTCCGCCGGATCGTTCCCCATCCCAATTACCATTGTTCCGGGTAATTTGGATGATGACGCGCTCGCGGCTCTGGCATAATAGGGTACTAATCCCATATTATGCGTAGAATTGCGGTTATGCGAAAGTTGCTTGGAAAACCGAGCTTCAAGGTAGCAGTCGCGATCGGAATTAAATAAGACAACACCCTCGTACAGGCTGCAGTGGGTTCATTGTGGCCTCGAAACCATTTGGAAGTGGCTATGTTTATTCAGACCGAAGTGACGCCCAATCCTGCAACACTCAAGTTCCTGCCGGGCCGTATCGTGCTGCCTGAAGGCACGCTGGATTTCCGCAGTGCTGAGGAAGCGGCGGTATCGCCATTGGCTGAGAGCCTGTTCCAAATCCCGGGTGTGGTCGGCATTTTCTTCGGCCACGACTTCATCACCATCACCAAGGATGACACCGACTGGCAGCATTTGCGCCCGGCGATCCTCGGTATGATCATGGAGCACTTCATGTCCGGCGCGGAAATCCTTCGCGGCGACAGTAAGGGTGATGGGGATATCGGGGAAGAGTTCTTCGATGAGGGTGACGAAGAAACCGTGACCATGATCAAGGACTTGCTAGAGACGCGCGTTCGTCCGGCTGTTGCGCAGGACGGCGGCGACATTACCTTCCGAGGATACAAGGAAGGCATCGTCTATTTGACCATGCGCGGCGCGTGCGCCGGGTGCCCGTCATCAACGGCCACCTTGAGTCATGGCATTCAGAATTTGATGCGCCATTTTATCCCGGAAGTTCAAGAGGTTAGACAGCTCTAGTTTTACTCAAGGGTAAGCATGTAGTTAGTTCTACCCAGTGAATTTGGTGGGAATAATACGATCGAGACTAATGGGCTAGAACTTAATGGTTGCTCGACAAAAACAGCAGCGGGCGCTAAGCCAAATCCTATGAAACTGCTTGCTATAGATACAGCTTTAAGCTCGTGCGCTGCTGCCGTTTTGACCGTCGAAAACGGCGAGGAAACGATCGTGGCACAGAGTGAAGATCTGGGCCGCGGCCATGCTGAGCGTATCATGAGCATGGTGTCGGGCGTGATGGCGGAATCTTCCACCACCTTCAATGCGCTGGACCGTATCGTCGTGAATGTTGGACCGGGCAGTTTCACAGGCCTTCGCATTGGCCTGTCCATTTCCCGTGGCTTTGGGCTTGTGTTGGGCAAACCGGTCGTGCCGGTAACCACCCTTTCAGCCATTGCCGCTGAGGTGTTGGTGCAACCTTCCAATGACCGGCCTTTGCTCGTGGCGCTCGATGCGCGCCGGGACGAGGTATACTGTCAGACGTTCACGGCGCAGGCCGAACCTCTGGGTGAGGCCAAGGTCTCCACAGTGAAGGATCTGGCACACGATCTGCCGGCAAATGCTCTGTTGGCCGGGTCTGCAGCTCTGGCTGTTGCCAAGGCCGCTGGCGTGGACAGTGAGGCAGTGCGCAGCGAAGCTGCTTATGCCTCCATCGAGTTTGTGGCCCGCCTTGGTCTGAATGCACCTGTTCCGCAAAAAGCGCCGATGCCGCTTTACCTTCGCCCGCCTGATGCCAAGCCACAGGAGCGGGGACGGATCCTTCGTCAATGAGCCTTGAGTGGTTCAAAGCGCCGCCGCCAATCATCCGCAAAACGACCCTGCAAGACCTGCGAAGTCTTGCAGACATCCATGCGCAGTGCTTTCAGCCGGGCTGGGGGCGGGCAGAGCTGGCCTCGCTCTATGAGCAAAAAGGCGTCGTGTTTTTCACCGCAACGCCCTCGGGTGCGTTCGAGCGCCGGGATCCCATAGGCTTTCTTGCACTGCGAATTGTTGCTGATGAAGCTGAGGTTTTGACAATAGCCGTCTCTCCAAAGTATCAGGGGAAAGGCGTTGGCCGAAAGCTGATGGAGGATGGCCTCTTCCACCTCTATTCAGAACGCGTGGAAATGCTGTTTCTGGAAGTGGATGACACCAACGTTTCTGCGGTATCCCTCTACAAGAAGCTGGGATTCAGGCAGGTGGGAGAGCGCAAGGGCTACTATTCCAATAGCGAAGGTAGTGGAACGGCGCTTGTCATGCGTTGCGATCTCCGGTAATCGCACAGTCAGAATTTGAGAGATAGGCCGAGCCTGCGACGGCATTGAGGTGAATTGTTCCATGGTTGCTGAGAATGAAATGACACTCATCGAGCTCTGCGCGCACAAGGGAATGCGCATGACAGACCAGCGTCGCGTCATTGCGGATGTCATTCAGGCAGCAGAAGATCATCCGGATGTGGAAGAGCTTTACCGCCGCGCAGTTGAAATTGACCCCAAGATCTCCATCTCCACGGTTTATCGGACTGTGAAGCTGTTCGAAGACGCTGGTATCATCGAGCGCCATGATTTTCGTGATGGCCGTTCGCGCTATGAAACAGTGTCAGAAGAACATCATGATCACCTGATAAACCTGCGCACCGGCGACGTTATCGAGTTCCGCAGCGAAGAGATCGAGAAAATTCAGGAAGAAGTTGCGCGCAAGCTGGGCTTCAAGCTGATCGATCACCGTCTGGAGCTTTATGGTGTTCCGCTGTCCGATGAAGACACAGAGGCCTAACTAGATGCATTCAGCCAAAGCAATTGTTGTTATTCTGCTTTTGACAATTGCAACGCTGATCATGATCCCCCTGCAATGGGTGGCCATGAAGCTCGATCTCAAGGTCCAGCGAAAGCTGCCGCTTGTCTGGCATCGCATTGCCTCCACGTTGATGGGCATTCGGGTTCACCAGGAAGGGGGCGCGGTTGACCATCGTCCGCTCCTGATTACGGCGAACCATTGCTCTTGGCTCGACATCGTAGTGCTGGGCCGCACCATGCCGCTCAGCTTCATCGCCAAGTCCGAAGTTGCAGGCTGGCCAATCTTTGGCCTCTTTGCCAAGTTGCAGCGCACGATCTTTGTGAACCGCAGTCGCCGTTCGGATACGGGCAAGGTGACCCGGGAAGTGGCGGATCGCATGGCCTCTGGGGATGCGATCGTGTTGTTTGCTGAAGGCACGTCGTCAAATGGCAATCAGGTTCTCCCTTTTCGCTCCGCTCTCATTGGTGCTGTTCATCATGCCATGGGAGATGGGGAGGGGGATAAAGCTTGGGTGCAGCCGCTTGCCATCAGCTACACCCACCTTCACGGCATGCCCATGGGCCGGTTCTGGCGGCCCCACGTCGCTTGGTATGGCGACATGGAACTGCCGGGCCATCTTTGGATGCTGCTGAAGGAGGGCGGGCTTGATGTGCACCTTACATGGGGTGAGCCAATTCCATTGGTCGGCACCTTCAACCGCAAGCAGCTGACCAGCGAGCTTGAGAACACCGTTCGTGCCATGATGGTCGGAACGCTGATCGGCGCAGAAAATCACGATTTCGTTCAAACCGACGCAAACGAACGCATCGACTTCTCAAGCGACGAAAAAAAGTTTAAACGAGACGCAACAGACGACATGAAGGCCGCCAGCTAAGAGCGGCGATTTCAGACAAAAGGTTTCGGCACTGCGCTGACAGGTGCCTAGAGGACTAAATGGAAAATCTGAACCAAGAACAAGCTGCCGTAGCTCAAGCTCAGACATCAGAAAACGCCGAGAACAAGAAGGCGTCACGCAAGGTTTTCGTGAAAACCTATGGCTGTCAGATGAATGTCTACGATTCCGACCGCATGACCGATGCGCTCTCCAACGATGGATATGAGAGCACGGACACGCTGGAAGACGCGGATCTGGTAATTCTGAACACCTGTCACATCCGCGAAAAGGCGGCGGAAAAGGTGTATTCGGAACTGGGCCGTATCCGCAAGCTCAAGGAAGAAAAGGCCAAGGATGGCAAGGACATGATGGTTTCGGTCGCAGGCTGCGTTGCGCAGGCGGAAGGGGGAGAAATCTCTCGCCGCGCACCAGTCGTTGACCTCGTTGTCGGTCCTCAGAGCTACCACCGCCTGCCGGAGCTTCTTAAGCAGGCTAAGGAAGGCCAGAAGGTCGTCGAAACCGAATTTGACATTGAAGACAAGTTCAAACATCTGGCAACGCCTTCAAAGGAAGCTGTTCGCAAGCGCGGCGTCACGTCGTTCCTCACGGTTCAGGAAGGCTGTGACAAGTTCTGCACCTTCTGCGTGGTGCCTTATACCCGCGGTGCGGAAGTCTCTCGTTCCGTCGAGCAGATTGTTGGTGAAGCCAAGCAGTTGGCTGCCGCTGGCGTGCGTGAGCTCACGCTTCTCGGCCAAAATGTGAACGGTTGGCACGGTGCTGGCGCGGATGGCCGCGAATGGGGACTGGGGGAATTACTTTTCGAGCTTGCGAAGATCGATGGCCTCACCCGATTGCGTTACACCACGTCTCACCCGCGTGACATGGACGATGCCCTGATTGCTGCGCACCGCGATCTGGATATCTTGATGCCGTATCTGCACCTGCCGGTTCAGTCGGGATCTGATGCCATCTTGAAGGCCATGAACCGCAAGCACACCCGCGATGACTATTTCCGCCTGATAGACCGCATCCGTGAGGCGCGGTCGGACATCGCCATGTCTGGGGATTTCATCGTCGGCTTCCCTGGCGAAACAGATCAGGATTTCCGCGACACCATGGACTTGGTGGAACGGGTTGGTTACGCCTCCGCATTCTCCTTCAAGTACAGCCCTCGTCCGGGGACGCCAGGTGCGCTGCTTGAAGAGCAGATCGAAGAAAACGTTAAGAGTGATCGCCTTGCAGAGCTACAGGCGCTGCTCGCGCACCAGCAACAGGCGTTCAATGCCTCACTTGTAAATCAGCGCATCGAAGTGCTTTTTGAAAAGATGGGCCGCAGAGAGGGTCAGTTGGCTGGCCGTTCACCCTGGCTCCAGCCGGTTCATGTAAATGCACCAGCAGAGCTGTACGGTGAAATGGCAACGGTAGAAATTGTAGGCAGTTCTGCAAATAGTCTGGAAGGCCGACTGATTTAGGGGCAAGATAGGTATGCGCATAACGCGCAGGCTAAACGGAGGCACTGATTGAAGGGCAACGCCCACTCCAAGTCTGCATCGCAGGCTAACATGCGACCCGCAGCCGCGTCAGATATGATGCATGTGGTTCTCGCGTTCGAGGACAACCGACTGGTTGGAGACCTGTTCGGTCAGTTCGATCAAAACCTAGCTCTTATTGAGCAGCGAATTGGCGTAGATGCCGTGGCTCGAGGCAATCAGGTCACGATACGCGGCAGCAAGTCAGGATGCGAACAAGCCAAGCTCACGCTTGAAGCCTTGTACTCGCGGCTTCAGAAGGGCCACGAGGTGCATCCGGGCGATGTAGACGGTGCCATTCGCATGGCAGAAGCAGCCGAAGCGCAGCTCACCCTGCCAACAATGGAGCCAAAGTCCCGTCTGGCCTTTGCCCAGATTTCTACGCGCCGCAAGACGCTGATCGCCCGCACGCCTACTCAGGATGCCTATATCCGCGCCATGGATCGGTCCGATCTGACTTTTGGCGTTGGTCCGGCAGGTACGGGTAAGACGTATCTCGCGGTGGCCTATGCGGCTGCCCTGCTGGAACGCGGTGAGGTCGATCGTATGATCCTTTCCCGTCCTGCCGTAGAAGCGGGCGAACGTCTTGGCTTTCTGCCGGGCGATATGAAGGAAAAGGTCGATCCGTATTTGCGCCCGCTCTATGACGGCCTCAACGACATGATGTCGCCGGAAAAATTGGAGCGTGGTCTGGAAAGCGGCATGATTGAGGTCGCGCCCCTTGCGTTTATGCGCGGTCGCACCCTGTCCAACGCGGTCGTGATCCTCGATGAAGCGCAGAACACCACATCCATGCAGATGAAAATGTTCCTGACGCGTCTCGGCGAGAACTCCAAGATGATCATCACGGGGGACCCGTCTCAGGTCGACTTGCCTCCGGGCCAGATGTCCGGTCTGCGTGAGTCGCTCAAGATTCTTGGCGGCGTCGAAGGTATTTCAGAGGTCCGTTTCACCGAGACGGACGTGGTGCGACACGAGCTTGTAGCCCGCATCGTTCATGCCTATGACGAGGAAGGACGACGTCGGTTTGAAGCGCGGCAGGCGGCCAAGGCTGAAGAAACGGCAAATGAGCAACAATAATCTGGCTGTTGAGCTTGATCTGCTGATTGAGACGGATGGCTGGGCGTCGGAGGAAGACCTGCGACGCCTTGCCGAAAGCGCAATTGGTGCGGCCTTTCAGTGCGCTGAGCTGGAAGCCGTGCCGCATTCGGAGATTTCACTTGTCTTTACGGGAGATCCCGAAATAAAAGAATTGAACAGAGAATGGCGCGGCAAAGACAAGCCGACCAATGTTCTGTCATTTCCAGGCGGTGATGAGGAAGAACCACCATTTGGCCCTCTGCTTGGAGACATTGTTATCGCCAGAGAAACGGTTGAACGGGAGGCTGAAGAGCTCGGCATCCCATTTAAAAACCATCTGACGCATCTTCTCGTCCACGGAACTCTTCACCTTTTCGGGTATGATCACCAAATAGACGAGGAAGCTGAAGAAATGGAGGATCAGGAACGGCAAATTCTGGCCAGCCTGAACATTCCTGATCCTTATGCGGATGCTCCGTTGAGCGCCGATACTTAAACCCTTTGAGCCCATGGTGGGCCTCAAGGAATCTATTGAGAAAGAGATGACTGGTTCTGAACCGCGAAGTACCGAAGGGGGCACAGCCTCCGAGGGAAGTGAAAAAACGCAAGATGCAAGCCCGCGAGCGACGTTGGCTGCCGATGATGCCTCCGAACCACCGGAGACCAAGCCCGGTTTTTTTGCCGGGCTAGGAAGCGCCTTCAAGGCCTACAAGAAGAACCGCCGTGGCAAGTCCGGTTCCCTCCGCGAGAACTTGGAGGACGAACTCTCTCGCGAGAGCGTCGATGCGGACAATGACTCCTTTACCGCCTCTGAGCGCGAGTTGCTTGCCAACATTTTGCAGCTGCGCGAATCTCGCGTTGAAGACGTGATGATTCCGCGCGCAGACATAGAAGCGGTTGAAGACACCATTCCTATTGCCGATCTCATGGAGTATTTCCGTGAGTCTGGGCACTCGCGCATGCCGGTCTACCATGAAAACCTCGATGACCCTCGAGGCATGGTGCACATCAAGGACTTGATGTCCTACATGGCAGAAGAAGCGGGCATGCCGAAGCGCAACGGCAAAAGAAAGAACGGCGAGCGTCTGGAAAACGGAAATGGCAAGGACACGGTCGTACCAGAGATGGATCTGGGGCGCATTGATTTGTCACGTCCTTTGTTCAAGACCGGCTTGATACGGCCCTTGCATTTTGTGCCGCCCTCCATGTCCTCTCTGGATCTTATGAAACAGATGCAGGTCACGCGTGTTCAGATGGCCTTGGTCATTGACGAGTATGGCGGAACCGACGGTCTGGTCTCTCTGGAAGATATCGTGGAAACGGTCGTTGGTGACATCGAAGACGAGCACGATGAAGCTGAAGAGGCGATGATCACCACCGTTCGCGACGGCGTCTGGGCGGTAGACCCTCGTATTGACCTTGAGGATCTGGAAGAAGAGATCAAAACCGGCTGGGAAATCGGCGAATTGACCGAGGACGTCGATACGCTGGGGGGGCTGTTGTTTACGCTTCTGGGTCGTGTACCGGTTCGCGGCGAGCTGATCTCTGACCGCCATCTGCCAGGCTATGAGTTTGAAGTGATGGATGCTGATCCACGGCGGATCAAGCGCTTGAAGATCTACAGACGGCGTCAGGAACAACGCGCAGGTCTGGTGAGAAACCGAACAAAACGTGCAGAGGCCGCCGAATAGGCGGTCTTTTCACTCTTTAAAACCAGGGGCCCTGGCCATGACATCGTTGTCGCTGTTTGCCGAGCGTGTCGCTCGTCCATTCCTGCTGTCATGGGGGCTACGTCGATCGTTGCTCGCCACGACCCTTGGGGCCGCCGCGGCGGTGTCCATGCCGCCCTATGGCGCCTTTCCGCTTCTTTTCCTGTGTTTCCCCTGCCTCATATGGCTTTTGGATGGCGCGACCGCCAGCTCGGAGGGGGATAAGCGGCGAAACGCGCGTCGTTTCTTCTCCATTGGCTGGGCCTTCGGCTTCGGTTTCTTTCTGGTTGGTCTTCTCTGGATCGGTGAGGCCTTCCTGGTGGAGGCGGAGACCTATGCGTGGATGATGCCGTTTGCCGTGGTTATCCTCCCCGCAGGTCTGGCCTTATTCCCTTCTGTCCTCCTCTCGCTTGCCAGCCTCTTCTGGCGGCAAGGATCCTCTCGCATATTGGTATTTGCCGTCGCATTCACGCTATGCGACTACGTGCGCGCCCACGTTTTTACAGGGTTTCCCTGGAATTCTTGGGGTTACGCCGTTGTGCAGAGTGATCAGCTGGTGCAGCTCGCGGCCTACATCGGATTGTTCGGCCTAAGTTTTCTGGTGTTGTTTGTTGCCGCAAGTCCGGCCTTGCTTCTGAAAGAGAGTAACACTGGAAGTCGTAAGCCTGTTTTACTTCTGGCCGGGGTTCTGGCAATCGCCGCGCTGGTGCTGGGAACACTGCGCTGGACAGACCGCAGTCAAGCATTCGTAGAGCCGAATATTCTAATTGTGCAGCCAAATGTGCCGCAGAGCGAGAAGTGGAAGCCTGAAAATCGTGACAAGCTTTTGCCGCACTATTTGGAGATGACCGCTGCGGCGCTTAAAGGTGAGAAAAATGATTCAACTCGCCTCATCTTTTGGCCTGAATCTGCATTTCCATTCTTATTGACGCAAGAGCCTGGCGCGCTCGCCATGATTGCTGAGGTGCTTCCACAGAATACTTACCTAATCACAGGTGGTATTCGTGCGGACTATGGCGCGCAAGGAGCCACTAACTTCTACAATAGTGTCTATCTGGTTGACGCTAATGGAATTGTGGTTGACGTATACGATAAGGTGCGTCTGGTGCCGTTTGGAGAGTACCTTCCATTCCGTGAAATTCTGCAATCTATTGGTGTGGAGCGCCTCGTGCCGGCGCCCAGCGACTTCACGGCGGGCTATCGTTACAGATCGATTAGTATTTCTAATGATCTCAGTTTTCAGCCCCTGGTCTGTTACGAGGCGATTTTCCCGCAATCTCGGCTTAATATGTCAGAAAGACCGCAGTTTCTGGCAAATATAACTAACGATGGGTGGTTTGGAGACAGTTCCGGCCCCTATCAGCACCTGATGCAAGCAAGGATGCGCGCTGTCGAACAAGGTATTCCAGTGATACGTGCAGCCAACACAGGTGTTTCTGCGGTGATTAGCCCTCACGGTGAAATACTATCAGAAGTTGTCTTGAATAGGGCGGGTAGCATCAAAGCAGCTCTCCCAAAAATACTGGAACCTACACTCTATGGAAGATGGGGTGACTGGATTTCTCTGGTGTTTATTCTCGGTTGTGTTTGTCTCCTATTGGTATTTGGGGTACTTTTACATGCTCGTAGAGATTGACGCGAGGCAAGAAATATCGTCAACATAGACTTGCGTGAGATGAGTGGTGGTCTTCGCGGTAAAGGCGAATTGTATCGCGATCTCTAATGCACTGCCGAAACAAAAAAGCGAAGTCCTGCTTCAGCAGTACTTCGATAAAAAGCAACAGACGGTTAGTAACCACAATTATGAAAGAAGAGGGCCGTTGCAATGGCCAGTAAAAAGGCACCTAATCCCATCGATGTTCATGTCGGGAGCAGAGTCCGGCTTCGTCGCATGATGCTGGGCATGAGCCAGGAAAAGCTTGGCGAAAGTCTCGGAATTACCTTTCAGCAAATCCAGAAGTACGAAAAAGGCACAAACCGCATAGGCGCAAGTCGCTTGCAGCACATCGCGACAATTCTGAAGGTTCCGGTTGCCTTCTTCTTTGAAGATGCGCCCGGATCGCCAGAAGAAGCTCAAGGGGTCGGGGACAACCCTCAAACGACCTATGTAGTTGATTTTTTATCTTCGTCGGACGGTCTGGCGCTCAACAAGGCGTTCGTGCGCATTGAAGATCCCAAAATTCGAAAAAAGCTAGTTGAACTTGTCAAGAGTTTAGCGGGCGAAGACGCTTGAATTTTCGGATTGATGCGCCAATTGAAAAGTTGGACTTGACCAAGTGCACTGCCTTGGTTCATTAACGTGCTGAAGCGGCGGGTTTCCGTCGCTTCTTTGTTTTATCTTCCCAGAAGGACGTTTGCCAATGGCTCGTCAAAGCTATCTTTTTACTTCCGAGTCGGTCTCTGAAGGCCACCCGGACAAGGTCTGCGACCGCATCTCGGACGCAGTTGTTGATGCCTTCCTCCGCGAAATGCCGGAGGCACGCGTTGCCTGCGAAACGCTGGCAACCACCAACAAGTTGGTTATCGCCGGCGAGACGCGCGGCCCTGCATCTATCACCAAGGACTACATCGCTCATCTTGCGCGTATGGCCGTTAAGGATATCGGCTACGAGCAGGAAGGTTTCCATTGGGAAAACCTGGACATTGACGTCATTCTGCATGGCCAGTCTGCGCATATTGCGCAGGGTGTCGATGCATCTGGCGACAAGGATGAGGGTGCAGGCGATCAGGGTATCATGTTTGGATATGCCTGCCGCGAGACGCCAGAGCTGATGCCAGCTCCAATTCTGTATTCTCACAAGATCCTGCGCATGTTGGCGGAGGCTCGCAAGTCGGGTCATGAGCCAACCCTTGGTCCTGATGCCAAGAGCCAGGTCACGGTGCGCTATGAAGACGGTAAGCCGGTTGGTGTGACCTCCATTGTGCTGTCCACTCAGCATCTGGACGAAGCCATGACTTCCAACGATGTGCGCTCCGTTGTCGAGCCGTACATCCGCGCAGCGCTTCCGGCGGAGTGGATTAGCCCAGAGACCATTTGGCATATCAACCCGACTGGCAAGTTCGTCATCGGTGGCCCGGATGGTGACGCTGGTCTGACCGGCCGCAAGATCATCGTGGATACCTACGGCGGCGCAGCTCCACACGGTGGTGGCGCGTTCTCCGGCAAGGATCCGACCAAGGTGGACCGCTCGGCAGCTTATGCCGCGCGCTATCTGGCAAAGAATGTTGTGGCCGCAGATCTTGCGGACCGCTGTACCATTCAGCTCTCCTACGCGATCGGCGTTTCCGAACCTCAGTCTGTGTTTGTAGATCTGCACGGTACTGGCAAGGTGGCAAATTCGGCGGTTGAGCGCGCTCTGCGCGAGGTGATGAGCCTGACGCCGCGCGGCATTCGTGAGCACCTTGGTCTTAACAAGCCAATTTACGAGCGTACCGCAGCATATGGCCACTTTGGTCGTGAAGCAGAGCAGGACGGCGGCTTCTCTTGGGAGCGCGTTGATCTGGTTCACACCCTTCACCAAATGCTGGAAAAAGAATACGCTTAAAACTGAAGCGATAGAGGAATTGCATCCGGCCGGCATCTTGTCGGCCGGATTTCTGTAAGTCATGACTGATCATTACAAAGGGTCTTTTTTCGGCCGCCGCGTCGGCAAGCCGCTAAAGGACCGCCAGACGCGCCTAATCGAAGATTTTCTGCCAACGATTGCCGTTGATCCGACCACTCAAACTCCGCAGGACCTGAAATCACTTTTCGGGCCGGAGGTTGAGCAGGTGTGGTTGGAGATTGGCTTTGGCGGTTCCGAGCACTTGATGCATCGTGCGCGCCAGAATCCGGCCATTGGCTTCATTGGGGTAGAGCCGTTTCAAAGCGGTATGGCCAAAGCCGTCGCTTCGGTTCACGATGAAGGCTTGAAAAACGTGCGCCTCTATGATGATGACGCGACCAAGCTGCTTGATTGGATGCCGGCGCAATGTCTGGATGGTGTTTATCAGCTCTATCCCGACCCTTGGCCGAAGAAGAAGCACTGGAAGCGTCGCTTCGTAAATCAGGTCAACCTGACCCGTATTGCCCGTGCACTGAAGGTGGGATGCCAATACCGTTTTGCGAGCGATATTGATACCTATGTGGATTGGACCCTTGCCCACTGCTGGCAACATCCGTCATTCGAATGGCTGGCGGAGCGCCCTCACGACTGGCGTGAGCCATGGGATGGTTGGCCGGGCACCAGGTACGAGCGAAAAGCAATTCGCGAAGGCCGTATCGGGCGTTACCTGTCTTTTGAGCGTTTGCCGGACGGTCAGACCGATCTTTAAGCGCGATAAACTCATGCGTATGGGCCTCTTTTTTGTTGCATAAGACAGGTAAATGTCTATATTGCGCTCAAGAGTTCTCATCCGGCTCGTAAAGAGCGATAGGAGAGTGGGCCCGGACGGACCCGCTCTTTTTTATTACCTGGGCCGGCCTGAAGGCTCACGTTGATGATCCGAGCGCCCATTTTTGAGCTGCGCTCCATAACAATCATAAAAGGTGAGAAGTGGAAGATCACGATCCGAGAATTGTTAAGGAACAAGGGCTTGAGGCCCGTGTTGCCGCAATTGTAGAGCCGGTCATTGAAGATCTTGGCTATCGGCTCGTGCGCATCCGTGTCAACGGCAACAATGGATGCACACTGCAGATCATGGCTGAGCGTTCGGATGGCACGATGACCGTCGATGGATGCGAAGAGATCAGCAAGGCTGTGTCGCCGGCATTGGACGTGGATGATCCGATTAGCGGTGCATACCACTTGGAAATTTCTTCGCCGGGTATTGACCGTCCGCTCGTTCGCGCAAGCGACTTTGAGCGTTGGGCAGGTCACCTTGCGAAAATCGAAATGGCTGTTCCTCAGCAGGGGCGCAAGCGCTATCGCGGCATTATCGCTGGTGTCGAAAACGGCAAGGCCGTGGTCAAGATAAGCGACGTTGCGCCGGGTGAAGAAGATACAGCCCTGTTGCCGCTGGAAGAAATTGGCGAAGCGCGGTTGATCCTGACCGACGAGCTGATTGATGCGGCACTGAGTGCAGACAAGGCGGCAAAGGCCGCCCGTGGTGAAAACGTCGACGAAGACTCTTACCACCACTAAGAATGAAACCGTCCTTCGGGGCAGGCTCGCTGAGCCACCGTTTTTGTTGAGAGGCCTGCAAACAAGCGTGCAGGATGTTGAAGGAGTTGATGAGACATGGCCATCAGCGCAAACCGACTGGAACTGCTGCAGATCGCTGATGCGGTTGCCCGAGAAAAGTCGATTGACCGCACGATTGTGATCGATGCCCTGGAAGATGCAATCCAGAAGGCTGCCCGGTCTCGCTATGGCACGGAGACCGAGATCCGTGCTGAAATCAATTCAAAGACAGGTGAAATTCGCCTGCAGCGCCTCCTTCATGTGGTTGAGCAGGTTGAGAACGTATCTACTGAGATTGCGTTGGTCGATGCGAAGTCGCGAAACCCTGAAATTGGTCTGGGCGATTTCGTTGCTGAGCCTCTGCCGCCTCTGGACTTCGGGCGTATCGCTGCGCAGTCAGCCAAGCAGGTCATCGTTCAGAAGGTCCGCGAAGCAGAACGTGATCGTCAGTATGATGAGTTCAAAGATCGTATCGGTGAAGTGATCAACGGCGTCGTCAAACGCGTTGAATATGGCAACGTGATTGTCGACATCGGGCGCGGCGAAGCGATTGTACGCCGTGATGAGCTGATCCCACGTGAAGTGTTCCGCAATGGCGACCGTATCCGTGCCTACGTTTACGATGTGCGCCGCGAGCAGCGCGGTCCGCAGATTTTCTTGTCACGCACGCACCCTCAGTTCATGGCCAAGCTGTTCATGCAGGAAGTGCCTGAAATCTATGACGGTGTCATCACCATCAAGGCAGTGGCGCGCGATCCAGGTTCCCGCGCTAAGATCGCTGTTCTGTCAAATGACAGTTCCATTGATCCGGTCGGTGCCTGTGTGGGTATGCGTGGCTCTCGCGTTCAGGCCGTTGTTGGCGAGCTGCAAGGCGAAAAAATCGACATCATTCCTTGGAATGAAGACGCGGCAACTTTCATTGTGAACGCGCTTCAGCCTGCTGAGGTTGCCAAGGTTGTTCTGGATGACGAATCCGAGCGCATTGAAGTTGTTGTTCCAAACGACCAGCTTTCCCTGGCAATCGGTCGTCGCGGTCAGAATGTTCGTCTTGCTTCTCAGCTGACCGGCTGGGGCATCGACATCATGACAGAAGCCGAGGAATCCGAGCGTCGCCAGAAAGAGTTCCAGATCCGCTCCGATCTGTTCCAGGCTAGCCTCAACGTTGATGAGATGGTGAGCCAGTTGCTTGCATCTGAAGGCTTCACTTCAATCGAAGAAGTGGCGTATGTTGATGTCGAAGAAATCGCTTCTATCGAAGGCTTCGATCCTGACACCGCTGACGAAATTCAGGCCCGCGCGCGCGAATTCCTGGAAGAGCAGGAAGAAGAGTTGCGCAAGCAGCGTGAAGAGCTGGGTGTTTCTGAAGTTCTGACAAACGTTCCAGGTCTGACCTCCGCTATGCTGGTTGCACTTGGCAAGGACGACATCAAGACAATCGAAGACCTTGCTGGTTGCGCGGCTGATGATCTTATCGGCTGGACCGAGCGCCGCGATGGTGAGACAGTACGTGTCGACGGTACTCTGACCGGCTACGAGCTCTCTCGTGCGGATGCTGAGTCGATTGTGATGGCAGCCCGCGTTGCGGCCGGTTGGATCGAGCCGGAAGAACTCATTGAAATGGAAGCCGAAGACTCTGACGAGGATGCGGCAGAAGAGTCCGAAGAGGACGCAGGTGTTGACGCAGACGCCGTTTTCGAGCAAGAGAGCGGTGCAACGCAGGAAGACACCGAAAAATAAAATGGTCAGTTGTGCGCGGCGAGCCTTGGCTAGGCTGCGCACCTGCAGTTTTCGGAAAGCAGATTTTAGCTCGTTTGAGTGCGCAGTTTTGCGTCACTGAGCTGAGGCAAAGAATTAGGTAAGGTGTAAGTGGCGAAGAAAAATGAACCGACCGAACGGAGCTGTGCGGTAACCCGCGATGTGCTCCCGGTAGATGATCTTCTTCGCTTCGTACTGGCGCCTGATAACACTGTTGTTGTTGATGTAAAAGGAACACTTCCGGGCAGGGGAGTGTGGGTCACGGCGACGCGTGAGAAGGTCGAAGAAGCGATAAAGAAACGCGTCTTCGCCCGGGGCTTTAAGGAGCAGGTTACCGCCGAAGAAGGTTTGGCCGACCAAGTCGAGAAGGTTTTGGAACAGAAAGCTCTAGGCGCTCTGTCTATCAGTCGAAAGGCAGGTGAATTGGTCACCGGCTTTACCAAGACTGAGAGCGCATTGAGATCCGGCGGTGTGCTGGCTCTGCTCCATGCCACAGATGCTTCGGATGATGGCGTTAAGAAACTGGCTGCCATCGCCGCTTCGATGAATACTAACGGCGGAACACGTGCGGTGCTTCGCCTGTTTACCTCGGCGCAAATGAATTTGGCATTGGGCCGGGACAACGTGATACATGCTGCATTGCTGGCCGGTCAGGCTGGTCGGAATTGCCTAAACCAGGCGCAGAGACTTGCGCGGTTCCGGGGCACTTCCAACCAATCTGATGTAGCTGGTTCAAAGGGTGCAGTAGCGCAGGACTGAAGGCAATATGAGCGATACCAAAAACACTGACGACAAACAGGGCACCGGCGAGCGTAAGACGCTTGGCCTCAAGCGAGGCGGCGTTGAAAAAGGCACTGTAAAGCAGAGCTTTTCGCACGGCCGCTCTAAGGCTGTCGTCGTGGAAAAGAAGAAGCGCCGCGTTGTGGTGCCGGGCCAAGAGGGCTCAGCCAGCACGGCTTCTTCATCCGCGCCGTCTGCACCAAAACAACAAGAAACCCGTCCGCAAGAAGCTCGTCGTGGTGCTGGTGAAGGTCAGCGACGCGGTGACGGCGGACGCAGTGGCAATAGCCGCAACAACAACAACCAGCGTGGTGGTCAGCGTCGTGGCAACGGCGGTGGTCAAGGCGGTGGTGCCGGTGCACAGCGGACCCTGACCAAGGGCGAAGCAGATGCACGTCTGGCCGCGCTGCGCGAAGCACAGCTGCGTGAGGTTGAAGACAAAAAGCGCCGCGCTGAGCAGGAGCGTCAGCGGATTCTGGCAGCTGAGCAAGCCAAGAAGGAAGCTGACGAACGCGCCAAGCGTGAAGCTGAAGAAGCCGCTGCACGCGCCAAGGCCGAAGAAGAGGCCAAGGCAGCAGCGCTCGCTCGCGCAAACGAAGAGCCAGTAGCCAAGCAGGACGCAAAGCCAGCCGGCAAGCCGGAAGGCGCAGCGAAGAAGCCTGCACCGCAGACACGTGAAGGTCGTCCTGCGCGTGATGACCGTCCACGCGAAACCCGTCCAACCCGCACCATGCGCGATGGCAAGCCGCCTCGTCTCGATGGTCCGCGTCCAGGCGCACGCAAGCCGGGTGAAGGCACCAAGCCGGGTGAGAACAAGCGTCCGGCAGGTGGTCGCGGTCCTCAGGCTCCAGCTCCATCACCGGCTGATCTTGAAGCCTTGGAAGGCGCCAAGAAGACACTCAAGCCTGTTGTAAAGAGCCCAGTGAAAAAGGCTCCTGCTCCGAGCAAGCCTGCCCGTGGCGGAGACGAACGTCGTCGGTCCAAGCTTACCATCACGCGTGCTACGGGTGATGATGAGGGTCGCAGCCGTTCATTGGCCTCCATGCGCCGCCGTCGCGAGAAGGAAAAGCGTCAGGGCAACCAGCAGCAGGTGGCTCGCGAAAAGGTGAGCCGCGAAGTGACATTGCCTGAAGCCATTACCATTCAGGACCTCGCGAACCGTATGTCGGAACGCGCTGTTGATGTCATCAAACTGCTGATGAAGCAGGGCCAGATGCTGAAGATCAACGATGTGATCGATGCAGATACCGCTGAACTGATCGCGGAAGAGCTGGGCCACACCGTTAAGCGCGTGTCCGAAGCGGATGTTGAAGAGGGTCTGTTCACACTCGACGACAAGGTTGAAGACCTTCAGGCGCGTCCACCGGTAGTGACCATCATGGGTCACGTTGACCATGGTAAGACCTCTCTGCTTGATGCCCTGCGTGAAGCAAATGTTGTATCCGGCGAAGCTGGCGGCATTACGCAGCACATCGGCGCTTATCAGGTAGAGCAGAACGGCCAAAAGGTTACCTTCATCGATACCCCAGGCCACGCAGCGTTTACCGCAATGCGTGCCCGTGGTGCCAAGTCAACTGACGTTGTGATCCTTGTGGTTGCAGCTGACGACGGTGTGATGCCGCAGACGAAGGAAGCTATTCAGCACGCCAAGGCGGCTGACGTGCCGATCATCGTTGCGATCAACAAGATCGATAAGCCAGATGCTGATCCGAACCGGGTCCGTAACGATCTTCTGCGTGAAGAAATCGTCGTGGAATCCATGGGCGGTGACGTGATTGATGTCGAGGTCTCTGCGAAGCAGCGGATGAACCTGGACAAGCTGATCGAAATGATCCTGCTTCAGGCAGAAGTGCTTGAGTTGAAGGCAAACCCTGAACGCGCCGCTGAAGGTACTGTGATCGAAGCCAAGCTCGACAAGGGCCGTGGTCCGGTTGCGACCGTTCTGGTTCAGAAGGGTACTCTGCGTGTAGGTGACATTCTGATTGCAGGCACTGAATGGGGCCGCGTCCGCGCAATGCTTGACGAAAACGGCAAGCAGGTTGATGTGGCTGGTCCATCCAAGCCCGTTGAGATCCTTGGCTTCCAGTCAACGCCAGCTGCTGGTGATATGGTTGCCGTGGTCGAAAACGAAGCACGTGCTCGTGAGATCTCGGATTATCGTCAGCGTCAGAAGCGCGATAAGATGGCTGCTCGCATCGCAGGTTCACGCGGATCTCTGGAAGCCATGATGAAGGGCCTTCAGGAAGACGGCCGCAAGGACTTCGCCGTTGTCGTCAAGGCAGACGTGCAAGGTTCTGCGGAAGCGATCCAGGCATCTTTGGAAGAACTTGGCAACGACGAAGTTGGCTGCCGCGTGATTGCAGCGGGTGTCGGTGGGATCACCGAAAGCGACATCACGCTCGCGATGGCGTCCAAGGCACCGATCATGGCGTTTAACGTTCGTGCAAACAAGCAGGCGCAGGAAGCTGCCCGTCGCGAAGGCATCGAGATCCGCTACTACAGCGTGATCTACGATCTGATCGACGACGTGAAGGCAACCATGTCTGGCATGCTGGCACCAGAGCGCCGCGAGACTTTCCTTGGTTACGCGGAGATCAAAGAGGTCTTCAACATCACCAAGATTGGCCGTGTGGCTGGTTGTCTCGTCACCGAAGGTGTCGTGCAGCGTGGCGCACAGGTTCGTCTGCTCCGCGACAACGTTGTGGTGCACGAAGGCGAATTGGGTACGCTCAAGCGCTTTAAGGACGAGGTCAAGGAAGTGGAATCCGGCGTCGAATGCGGCATGAACTTTACAAACTACAAAGACATGCGCGTTGGCGATGTGATCGAGTGCTTCCAGGTTGAAGAGATCGCTCGCTCTCTCTGAAGCCTCGCTTCGATTTGAGTAAAATCCATTACACGCCGGCGGGGCCTTGCTCCTCGCCGGCGTCTTACACTGAGAAGTACAAAAATGGCAAAAGCACGCGATGAGTTTGCAGGTCAGCCGTCACAGCGCCAGCTGCGCGTTGGCGAGCTTATCCGCAAAGAACTCAGTGACATTCTTTCCCGTGGCCGGCTCAGCGATCCCGATCTAGACGGTGTAATCTTGACGATCCCTGAAGTGCGAATGACGCCGGATTTGCGTTGGGCTACAGTGCTGGCTATGCCGCTGGGTGGTCAGAACACGGAAAACGTCATTGAAGCGCTGAACCGCAGCGCAAAGTATTTCCGCGGTCAGGTGGCCCGCCGTGTCACCATGAAGCACATGCCGGAACTGCGCTTTGTCGCGGATACACGGTTTGATGATGACGATCGCATTACGCGTCTGCTTCAGGACCCGCTGGTAAAGCGCGACCTTGAACGCGATGATGACGCCGACACCAACGAATAATCAAAATAACAAAGAGCTGAATGAGTATGGCGCGGCAGCAGCAGCGACGCAGAAAACGTTATCCAGTCAACGGTTGGCTGGTTCTTGATAAGCCTTTGAACCTGACCAGCAATGAAGCTCTTGGCAAGTTGAAGCGCATCTTCCATCCGGAAAAGGTCGGGCACGCAGGGACGCTGGATCCTCTTGCCTCTGGCTGTTTGCCTATTGCCTTTGGCGAGGCAACTAAGACCGTTCCGTATGTCATGGACGGCCGCAAGGTATACAGTTTTGAAGTTACTTGGGGCATTCAGACCACAACGGATGATGCGGAAGGCGAGACTGTAAAGACTTCCGATGTGCGGCCTGATGCGGCGGCAATCGGCGCTGTCCTGCCGGAATTCCGCGGTACGATTCAACAGGTGCCGCCAATCTTCTCCGCCATCAAGGTGGATGGAAACCGCGCATATGACCTTGCCCGCGACGGCGAGGATGTTCAGCTTGAAGCCCGTCCGATTGATGTGCACCGCCTCGATTTGGTTGAATGCATTGATGAAAACCGTGCCGTCTTTGAAGCGGAGTGCGGCAAGGGAACCTATGTGCGTGCATTGGCTCGTGACATCGGCGAGCGCCTTGGGACATGCGGGTACGTGACTGATCTGCGCCGTCTTTTGGTGGGCCCGTTTGGTGAGCACGAGATGGTGGACTTCGACGAGCTCGCGGCGATTGCTGAAGAGGCGGAGAGTGAAAACCCACTTGAGAACCCCGAGCTGATGGAGTGCCTGTTACCTGTTGAGGCAGGTTTGGCGCAACTGACTGGGGTGGTGGTGAGCGCTGATGCAGCAGCACGGCTCAAACGCGGCATGTCAATTATCTTGCGCGGCGCTACAGCACCCATTGGGCCTGAAGAGGTTTATGTCACCTCCGGCGGAACCTTGATTGCGTTCGGGGAAGTCGCGAAAGGTGAGTTCAAGCCTAAGCGCGTGTTCAATCTCTAAGGCTTTTGAGCACTTCAGATTCCTCTGGCATTTCGGATGGTTTTCCTCCATAGTCCCGCCGCTGGGTGAGGAGAACTTGCCCGGTCGTTTTGTGCCAACTAGACCATGCTGGACGACATCTCGGCATGGCCAACGGTTGGGCAAGGCCTCGCGATAGAGGCAAAGCCACGCCAGTGGCTGTCAAAAACACAGCCCTTAATTCAGGGGCGAAACAAAAAGGAAAAGACGATGTCGATTACTCCTGAGCTCAAAGCTGAGCTGATCAAGGAATACGCCACTAAAGAAGGCGACACCGGTTCCCCAGAAGTACAGGTTGCGATCCTGACGCACCGCATCACGGCTCTGACCGAGCACTTCAAGGACCACAAGAAGGATAACCACTCCCGTCGTGGTCTTCTCAAGATGGTTAGCCAGCGTCGTAAGCTGCTTGACTACGTGAAGGCTAAGGACGAAGCACGCTATCAGTCTCTGATCCAGCGTCTGGGTATCCGCCGCTAAAGTGGCAATGGAAAGCGCGGCGGCACTACTTCCGCCGCGTTTTCGTTTAAACAGGATGGTGGTACGGGGCAGGATTGCCGGTGTCTTTTGATTTGAAAGATACTCGTCGTCTTGCCTGTGATTAATCACCCTCTCCTGCAATGGAAAGGACGGTTGCGGCTTGAAACCCAAAAGCTGCAATCGTCACGGCAATAAAGTGACGGTTCCGTATTTGGCCCAACCGTGGGCCTGCCGAACGGAACGAACGTTAGGATATGAATATGTTTGATATACATCGCGTGGAAGTCGATTGGGGCGGACGCCCTCTCATCCTCGAAACTGGTAAAGTAGCTCGTCAGGCCGATGGCGCCGTGATGGCGACCTATGGTGAAACCAAGGTTTTGGCAACGATCGTTGCTGCGAAGGAACCTAAGCCAGGTCAGGATTTCTTCCCGCTTACCGTGAACTATCAGGAAAAGGCATACGCTGCTGGCCGCATCCCAGGTGGCTACTTCAAGCGCGAAGGCCGTCCTTCTGAGCACGAAACTCTGACATCCCGTCTGATCGACCGTCCAATCCGTCCACTGTTCGTGGATGGCTTCAAGTGTGACACTCAGGTCATCATCACCGTTCTCAGCCACGACCTTGAGAACCAGCCAGACATCTTGGCAATGGTTGCAGCTTCTGCAGCTCTGACCATCTCTGGCGTTCCATTCATGGGCCCAATCGGCGGTGCACGCGTTGCGTACATCAACGAAGAGTACGTTCTGAACCCAACCGTTGACCAGATGGAAGAAACCGCTCTGGACCTCATCGTTGCAGGTACTTCAGACGCGGTTCTGATGGTTGAATCTGAAGCACAAGAGCTCTCTGAAGAAGTGATGCTCGGCGCAGTGATGTTCGGTCAGCAGGGCTTCCAGCCGGTTATTGATGCAATCATCAAGCTGGCTGAAAAAGCTGCGAAGGAACCACGTGAAGTGGTTGTTCCGGACCATTCAGATCTGTTTGCCAAGATCAAGGAAATCGCTGCAGACGACCTTGGTGCCGCTTACTCCATCACGCAGAAGACCGAGCGCAAGAACGCTATTGATGCTGCAAAGGCTAAGGTTGTTGCAGCTCTCATCACTGATGCTGAAGATGCACCAGAAGCCGTTGTTGTAGGCGATCTCTTCAAGAAGCTGGAAGCTGAAATCGTACGTGGACGTATTCTGGACACTGGCAGCCGTATCGACGGCCGTGACCTGTCTACTGTTCGTCCGATCATGTCTGAAGTTGGCATCCTGCCACGCGCACACGGCTCCTCACTGTTCACCCGCGGTGAAACACAGGGCCTCGTTGTCGCAACGCTGGGTACTGGCGAAGACGAGCAGTTCGTTGACTATCTGGAAGGCACCAAGAAGGCTACCTTCTTGCTGCACTACAACTTCCCTCCATACTCCGTTGGTGAGACCGGTCGTATCGGTTCTCCAGGTCGCCGCGAAATCGGTCACGGCAAGCTCGCTTGGCGCGCTGTAAACCCGATGCTGCCTGCACACCACGATTTCCCATACACCCTGCGTGTTGTATCTGAAATCACCGAGTCCAACGGTTCCTCTTCCATGGCAACCGTTTGTGGTACCTCTTTGTCCCTTATGGACGCTGGTGTGCCCCTGAAGGCTCCTGTTGCTGGTATCGCGATGGGTCTCATCAAGGAAGGCGATCGCTTCGCAGTACTCTCCGACATCCTTGGTGATGAAGACCACCTCGGCGACATGGACTTCAAGGTAGCAGGTTCTGAGAACGGTGTTACCGCGCTGCAGATGGACATCAAGATCGACGGTATTACCGAAGAGATCATGAAGGTTGCTCTGGAGCAGGCAAAGGGTGGTCGTATCCACATCCTCGGCGAAATGTCAAAGGCAATCACCGAGGCCCGTGCGGAGCTTGGTGAGCATGCACCACGCATCGAAGTGATCAAGATCCCTGTCGACAAGATCCGTGAAGTGATCGGCTCCGGCGGCAAGGTGATCCGTGAGATCGTCGAAAAGACCGGCGCTAAGATCAACATCGAAGACGATGGCACCGTCAAGGTTGCGTCCGCAGACGGTAAGGCCATCAAGGCCGCGCTGAACTGGATTAACTCCATCGCTGCTGAGCCAGAAGTTGGCGTGATCTACGAAGGTACTGTTGTGAAGTGCGTTGACTTCGGCGCATTCGTCAACTTCTTCGGCGCACGTGATGGTCTGGTTCACATTTCCCAGCTTGCACCAAAGAAGGTCGCCAAGGTCACAGACGTGATCAAGGAAGGCGACAAGGTTTGGGTCAAGCTCATGGGCTTCGACGAGCGCGGCAAGGTTCGCCTTTCCATGAAGGTCGTAGACCAGGAGACTGGTAAGGAAATCGCAAAGGATGAGGAAAAGGCTGAAAAGTCTGAGTAATCTTCTTTTGAGATCGTGAATGAAAAGGTCGGCCTCCGGGTCGGCCTTTTTTGTTTTGCTGGCTTGCTTCAGAGCTGAGGGGCGGTAGCTATTGTCTAGTTGATGAGGTTCAGTGGGTTTTCATCGTTGTTGTTTGTGCTGTCGCTGGCCTCTACAAGAATGCTCACGCCCATGTGGCCAAACGAATAGAGCACACCGGGCGAACCAACATTCCATGTGCCGTCTCCTGCGTTGTACTTGAGAAAAACAAGGCCTCTGGGTATTTGCAAAACAATTTGAGTGTCTTGGGTGTAATCATAATCGAGCAGCTTGAATGATGAGCCACGTTGAATGGTGAAGGAGGCCACTGGCATAACAGATGGCTTCTGAAAGCCCACCTGCCACGTTTCCGGCTGGTCGGTCTCACATAAAAAGGAGAGGTCGTACTTTGCCATTGAGGTCTCACAATCGCCTAGGGACGTTGTCTCGTTGACGCGTTCCGGACGAAACTGTGAGAGGCCTGCAACGGGGCCAAAGGACCCCAAAGCTGCCGTTTCAATGAATGCCTACAATGCTGCAGGCTTGCTTGGCACGAGGGCGCGGCGACCATTTACCAGAATATAGATGCCGCTCAACACGATAATGCTGGAGCCAAGAAGCATCATGAGGTCTGGCGTTTCGCCAAAGATGGCAAACCCAAACCCAAGTGCAAACAATAGCCGGGAATAGCGAAACGGCGTTACAACGGAAACCTCACCAGTCCGCATCGCCACGGTGAGTGCGTAGTAGGCGCCGATGCCGATTACAGTGGCGCCTGTGATGGCAAACCAACTAAAGGCATCAGGCCAGACGAAGCCGCTCGTGGCAGCCGCATAAACGCCTCCGGTCGGCACGAGGACCGCGAAGCCGTAGACACCCAGCTGCATGTTGGAAAGCGCCGGTGGAGCTGCTCTCGTCGCTAAATCGCGCCCCGCAAAGCCTAGCATTCCGAGAACAGCTAAAATAGATGTCAGCTGAAAGGCTTCGGGTGTAGGCTTGATGACCAGAAGCACACCAATAAAACCGATGAGAATGGCAATCCAGCGCTGCCAGCCTACGCGCTCGCCCATGAACACGGCCGCCCCCAGTGTTACCGCAAGAGGTGTTGCCTGCAAAATCGCCGAAGTGCTGGAGAGTGTGCTGAGCGCCAGAGACAAAATGAAGAACAGCCGGCCGGAGATCTCGAACACGGCACGCATGGCCAGCGTTTTGTTCATGGCCTGGGGTACAAGGGCCCGTTCGCCTCTACGCCAGGTGAGCAACAGAAAGCCCACCATGCCACCAAGGCCAAACATCATCAGGATCTGTCCGACAGGTACGCCGTCTGCAGCCAGTTTCACGAACATATCTTCAACGGCAAAGCCAAGCATGGCGAGCACCATCCAGGCGCTGCCCCTAATGTTTTCCATGGTTAGACGAGCCTCAATACGCGGAAGGTGGGAGAGAACCGAACAGAGGTTTGGTGGCTTAATAAGGGGGAGCCTAAGCCGGTTCTCCTAAGGGGTCTACGTATATTTATGGAGGAGTTGTTGAGCCAACATCATTTGACGCTTCCGTCAGCAGGCCAAATTGCGAATAGCTTCAGTCCCTGCTATATGCTTCTACACCTTTAGTAGAAACAAAGGCGCAGACAAACCTCGGGGGACGGCGATGAGTGAGATGCGACTGGTTGTTGTTGGGGCGGCGGGACGAATGGGCCGCACCTTGATTCGCACCGCAACAGAGATGGACGGGGTCGTTGTCACTGGCGCCATTGAGCGGGAGAGCTCGGAGTTTCTTGGCCATGATGCTGGTGAGTTGGCAGGCTGTGGTTCGCTCGGTGTGAAAGTGACTGCTGATGCGGATTCGGCATTTGCCGCTGCTGATGGCCTTCTAGACTTTACAGCGCCGGACGCGACGTTGCAGTTTGCGGCCCTTGCGGCCAAGCACAACATTGTTCACGTAATTGGCACTACAGGCATGAGTGCCGAGCAAACAGAAGCGCTAAAGAAGCATGCCTCTGCGGCACGCCTCGTCAAGTCAGGCAACATGAGCCTCGGAGTGAACCTTCTGGCAGGCCTTGTGAAGAAGGCTGCAGCCGCGCTGGACGAAGATTTCGACATCGAAGTGCTTGAAATGCATCATAAACACAAGGTTGATGCGCCGTCTGGAACGGCGTTGTTGCTGGGCGAAGCAGCAGCCGAAGGCCGCGAAATTGACCTTGAAAGCCGGTCAGTCCGCAGCCGTGATGGCATTACAGGCGCCCGCAATTCGGGCGATATTGGCTTTGCCACCCTGCGTGGTGGCTCGGTGGTAGGTGAACATACGGTGATGTTTGCAGGCGAAGGAGAGCGTATAGAACTCTCGCACATTGCAACGGACCGGCAAATCTTTGCCCGCGGAGCGGTGAAGGCAGCCCTTTGGGCGCTGAAGCAGCAACCGGGCCTCTACTCAATGGCTGATGTTCTCGGCCTGACCGATGAGTAGGTGAGCCGCATCCTCCTCTGCTGCGCGGCGAGGAGAGTGGTATGCAAGACGGGACTTGAGAGTGGTAATCCAAGACCGCCGCTCTCAAACATACACAAGCTCCTTAGGAGAGAAAAATGGAACGCCTTTTGGTTCTCGTCCGTCACGGACAAAGTGAGTGGAATCTGAAAAACCTGTTCACCGGCTGGAAAGACCCAGACCTGACCGAACAGGGTGTTGCGGAAGCAACAGCTGCAGGCCAGCAGCTGAAAGAGTTGAAGATGGAATTCGACCTTGCTTACACGTCCTCGCTGACCCGCGCGCAGCACACCCTCAAGCTCATTCTTGAACAGCTGGGCCAGGAAGACCTGCCAACTGAACGCGATCAGGCTCTGAACGAGCGCGATTACGGCGACCTGACCGGCATGAACAAAGACGAAGCTCGTGAGCAGTTCGGTGAAGAGCAGGTTCACATCTGGCGTCGTTCTTTCGACGTTCCTCCTCCAGGCGGTGAAAGCCTGAAGATGACTGCAGAGCGCACCCTGCCTTACTACAAGGCTGAGATCCTTCCGAAGGTTCTTGAAGGCAACCGCGTCATCGTTGCAGCGCACGGCAACTCCCTGCGCTCGCTGATCATGGAACTGGAAGGCCTGACCCCTGAGCAGATTCTTGCTCGTGAACTGGGTACCGGTAAGCCAATCATCTACCGTCTTGATGAAGACGGAAAGGTTCTCTCCGTGCAGGACCTTGCTGAATAATTCGAGTGAATAAAAACGCTCAACAAAAAAGGCGGCTCCAAAAAGGGCCGCCTTTTCTATTGCGAGCGGGTCGTTTCTCAGAGCTCAAACCCAGACTGTTCCGCAAGGCCCTTCAAGCCACGCTCCGGGCGCGCGCCAACATGGGAGATGACTTCGCCAGCGCAAAGGCAACCCAGCTCAGCGCAGCTGGCCAGATCATAATCGCGCGCAAGGCCGAACAGGAAGCCGGAGGCGAACAGATCGCCAGCACCAGTGGCGTCTGCAATGCGCTCAACTGGCGTTGCAGGCACGTGAACTGTTTCCTCACGAGAGATGGCCATCGCACCTTCGACGCCCAATGTGAGTGCAGTCAAAGTGCAGTCTTCACGTACAGCAGCAATAGCGGTTTCAAGGTCTGCGGTCTCGTAGAGAGCCTTCAGCTCATGCTCGTTGGCAAATAGCAGATCCACCACGTTCTCTTTGATCAAAGACAGAAACTCGTTGCGGAACCGATCGACGCAGAAGCTGTCGGAAAGCGAGAGAGATACGCGACGCCCTGCGTTGTGTGCGATCTTGGACGCCTCAAGGAACGCCTGCTTGGCCGCTTCCGGGTCCCACAGGTAGCCTTCCATGTAGGTGACTGCCGCTGCACTGACCACGTCCTTGTCGATGTCAAACGGGCTCAAGGTCGTTGCTGCACCCAGATAGGTGTTCATGGTGCGCTCGCCATCCGGTGTGATCAGGATCATGGAGCGACCGGATGCCAAGTTGCCGTCCCGCAGCGGGCCGGTTCCAAAATGCACGCCAATTCCCCGCATGTCGTGACCGTAATTATCGCCCACTTCGTCCAAAGCCACTTTGCCGATGTAAGCAGGCGCGCCGCCCAGAGACGCAATGCCAGCGGCGGTATTGCCAGCGCTGCCACCTGATATGCGTACGGTCTGACCCATCAGATCATAAAGGCGCAGGGCCTCGTCCGTATCAATCAGGCGCATGGACCCTTTGTGCAGGTTCTGTTTTACGAGGAAGTCTTCTTCCACATGAGAGAAGACATCGGTGATTGCATTGCCAATGCAAAGCGCATCGAATTTCAGTTCTGACATTCTAAGTTCCTAGTGGCGCGCATGGGTAGTGAGGCGCCCGCGTGAGCGGGCCACTCGTCAGGCTCAGACGCCGGGACTTGGGCGCAGGGCGCGGTTCTCTTCTGGTTCCCGGATCTTTTCGCGGAACGGGCTGGCGTTGTAAACCCCAACGACCTTCAGTTCTGCGGAATAGAACGCAAGTTCTTCCATGGCCAGCGTCACGTTTGGGTCATCTGGGTGGCCTTCAATATCAGCATAGAACATTGAGGCAAAGAACTGGCCCTCGAGCTGGTAGGATTCCAGCTTGGTCATGTTGACGTTGTTGGTGGCAAAGCCGCCAAGGCTCTTGTAGAGCGCCGCAGACACGTTGCGAACACGGAAGATGAAGGTTGTGATCACCGGCTGACCGGTGTTCACCGCTTGTTTCTTGTCCTTTGAAAGGATGATGAAGCGGGTCGTGTTGTGCGCCGCGTCCTCGACGTTGCGTGCCAGAATGTCGAGACCATAAACTTCGGCTGCCAGCTCTGGTGCCAGCGCTCCCCAGGTGGGATCGTTGCGTTCCGCCACCTGACGGGCAGAGCCGGCGGTATCTGCGCCAACAATCGAGGTCATGCCGTTGGCGCGAATGATCTTCCGGCACTGCCCAAGAGCCATAACGTGGCTTTGAACGTGGGTTAGATTCTCCAACTTGGCGCCGGGTATGCCCATGAGCTGAAAGCGGATCGGCATGAAGTATTCACCGATGATGCTCAGTTCTGTGGTTGGCAGGAGGTGGTGAATATCCGCAACGCGCCCGGCGACCGAGTTCTCGATCGGGATCATGGCCAGTTCGGCCTCTCCGCTATCAACAGCATGAAAGCAGTCTTCAAATGTCGGGCAAGGAATGGCTTGAAAATCGGGATAAACGCTGTTGCAGGCCATGTGAGAGTTCGCTCCCACTTCTCCTTGAAACACGATTTTTCGCTGTTCAGACATTTTAAGACTCACTAGATGAGGTGGAGATTTCCTTTCTCTTTAAAGCCTCTAGTGGCAAAAGCGAACCAGTTTTCTCGCCAAACGCTTCGTTTGCTAAGCATGTTGCTTGCGTAGCGATGACAAATGCGCGCCACCTTCTGGGGAAACCTGTGTAAAATTACTGTGTCAAATCCGCGCAGAGTGCGCGTGCCCCGCTGTGACGGTGCGGCGCGCGCCAGAAGGTCTGCTGCCAGCTTGGGAAGTCAAGGAGCCCTTGCTGTAACAACTATTTAAAATCATTATAAGATCTGCAGGCATTGAAGTGGAGATGGCGCAGGCCCTTTACAGCACCCGCGCTTGGCCGTTTTACCGAGGCGATCTCACCGAAAGTGCTAGGAAAAACACTCATAACTCTATGGACAAAACGCTGAATTTGACTGTAGTTTCCAGCAAATTCTAAATCGCCAGACCATTGTTCGGCTTCCGGGGGAGGTCGTAGCGGTCGTAGCCAAAACTATCGGAGCATATCGGGATGGATTCGTTTGAACTGAACAAGATTGCGGGCGCAATTTTGTTCGCCTTGGTCGCTATCATGGGCTTTGGGGTACTTTCCGACATCATTTTCGCGTCACACGAGCCGGAAGTGCGCGGATACCAGATCGCTGTGGCAACTTCAGAAGGTGATGGTGTTGCAGCGGCAGCTCCGGAAGTAGAGCCGATCGAAGTGCGTCTCGCCTCTGCTTCCGTGGACGACGGTGCAAAGCAGTTCAGAAAGTGCGCAGCTTGCCATACCGTAGAGCAAGGTGGGGCGAACAAGGTAGGTCCAGCACTTTGGGGCGTGGTTGGCCGAGCGCCAGCGACCCATGAGGGCTTCTCTTATTCCTCCGCGATGCAAGAATATGCCCAGACCCATGATGCTTGGACTTTCGAGCAGCTCGATCACTTCATCGAGAAGCCGAAGGATCATGTTCCAGGTACATCCATGGGCTTTGCTGGTCTGCGCAAGCCGCAAGACCGCGCAGCTCTGATCGCCTACTTGAATTCGCTCTCTGACAACCCGGTTCCAGTGCAATAACCAGGCTTCAGAAAGCAAAAAGATGAATTGAAGGCCGGGTTCGCCCGGCCTTTTTTCATGTATATCAGGCGCTCTGCCGGCTCGAGGCCGTGTAATCAGATAACCCTAAATCTTGAGTGTTCCCGTTAAATTTCGTTCATGTGATGGAAATTCCATTGTTTTGAAAGGGATTGAGCGCATAAACTGGAGGAAATGTGCTTTTGAGAGCCAGTCGCAATTAGGCCGTCTACGTGAGTGTGCGGTGGCTCATCGCTTAGAACGGAGGGTTTCTGTGCGCAGATTATTCATGTGTGTCGTTGTCGGAGTAACTTGCGCCCTTACCGCAGCGCCGTCGCTGGCCTCAGAAAATACAGACTATCCATGGCGCCATGGTTCCACCCTTCTTGGTGAGCTTAAATATCCTGCAGACTTTGAACACTATGAATACGTCAATCCGGATGCGCCAAAAGGTGGCGTGGCACGACTGGCGGGAACTGGCACTTTTGATAGCCTGAACATCGCCATTTCGCGCGGAACGCCTCCCCTCGGCCTGTTGAACATATATGATCAGTTGATGTCAGCGCCACTGGATGAGGCCTCCGCTCAGTATGGCCTGATCGCCGAGGCCCTTCAGTACCCAGAGGATTACTCTTGGGCGAAGTTCCGTCTCAATCCAAAAGCGCGGTGGCATGATGGTCAGCCAATCACGCCTGAAGATGTCGTGTGGTCCTTCGAAGTGCAGACCGAGAACGATCCTCATCTCAAGTACTACTATCGCCACGTGGCCTCGGCCGAAGTGACGGGAGAACATGAAGTGACCTTCAAGTTCGACCAAACGGGCAATCGCGAACTGCCTCAGATACTCGGTCAAGTGCTGGTCTTTCCGAAACATTGGTGGAACGGCACTGACGCAGAAGGCAACCCACGCGACATCACTACTGGAACATTGGAACCGCCTCTGGGCTCCGGCCCGTATCGTGTTGGCAAGGTTGTCCCAGGCCGCACCATCTCCTATGAACGGGTCGAGGATTATTGGGCCAAAGACCTTAATGTGAACGTAGGGAAGTACAATTTTGATGAGCTTCGTTACGAGTATTACCGCGACGAAACCGTTGAAATTCAAGCTTTTAAAGCAGATCAATTTGATTGGCGCATTGAGGCAACAGCAAAAAACTGGGTCACGGCTTACGACGTCCCTGCGGTAGAGCGTGGCGATATCATCAAGGAGTCTTTCCTTCAGCCGGCGCGCGGGAGAGGGCTCATGGTCGGCCTGATCCCAAACCTCCGCCGAGACAAGTTTTCAGACCCACGGGTACGTCGCGCGCTGAATTATGTACTCAACTTCGAGGAGTTGAACCGGACCATCTTTTTCGATCTCTACAACAGAATTGACAGCTACTTTTACGGAACAGAGTTGGCCGCAACCGGAGTTCCAGAAGGCTTGGAGCTTGCCATTCTGGAAGAGGTGCGTGGCAAAGTCCCTGAGGCGCTTTTTTCTGAGCCTTATACCAACCCAGTAACCGAGGATGGACGGCAAGAGCGGGACAATCTGCGCAAGGCTTTGAACCTACTCAAAGAGGCGGGCTATGAGCGCCGTGGTAACCAGCTTGTGAATGCGGAAACTGGCGAGCCCTTTACAATCGAGTTTATGCTGAACGGCCCGCGTTTTGAGCGCATAGGGCTGCGTTATGCCCAGGCGCTGAAGCGCATCGGCATAGAGATGACACTGCGGCCCACAGACAGTTCTCAGTATGTGAATCGAATTCGCGAACGTGACTTTGATATGATTTACGCAGGGTGGGCTCAGTCCTTGTCGCCGGGGAATGAACAACGTTCTTTTTGGGGCTCATCCGCTGCTGATACACCATCCTCGCTCAATTATGGGGGCATCAAGAACGCTGCTATAGACCACATTATAGATCGGGTGATTAACGCCAAGGATCGCGAAGAACTTGTAGCCGCAACGCGGGCCTTGGATCGTGTCTTGCTTTGGAATAACTACGTCATTCCGGGGTGGACATCTGCAGAGACGCGTGTTGTGCATTGGGATAGGTTCTCTCACCCCGAGATAATGCCTAAATATTACATCGGTTTCCCGGATGTGTGGTGGTATGACGAGGCAAAAGCCTCTCAAATTGGAGCGAGCCGGTGATGATGGACCCAATCTTCTTTGACCGACGTCAGCTTCTTATGTTTGGGGCCGCTGCAGCGGCCTCTGCCATGGTGCCAACAGGTGTTCTTGCGCGCCGCGGACCGATCACCAATCACGGCCTCTCCTACTTTGGCGAGCTGAAGTATCCCGAAGGCTTTGAGGCTTTTGACTACGTGAACCCGAATGCGCCCAAGGGCGGGCGCATTGTCATGACCGCCAGCAACTGGTTCTATAACCAGAATCCGCAAACCTTTAATAGTTTCAACAGTTTCATTCTGAAAGGCGATGCGCCGCCACGGATGGAGCTGTGCTTTGACAGCTTGATGGTCCGGGCGTGGGACGAGCCGGATTCGATCTATGGTTTGGTAGCCAAGAGTGTCGATGTTTCTGAGGACGGGAACACGCTGACTTTTCGCCTTCGTCCAGAAGCGCGGTTCCACGACGGTTCGCACCTCACCGCCGAAGACGTTGCTTTTTCCTTGATGACTTTGAAGGAGCAGGGCCACCCGCAGATCCGGCAGGTTATTACCGACATGGTGGATGCTGTTGCGCTGGCACCGGATCGGGTTGAGGTGAAACTGGCGGGCGGGCACAGTCGGTTGCTGCCCCTAACGATTGCCACGCTGCCACTGTTTTCAAAGACCTATTACACGACCTATCGGTTCGACCAGACAACGCTCACGCCGCCGCTATCTTCGGGCCCATACAAGGTTGGCCGTCACGAGATTGGGCGTTTCGTTGAGTATGTGGCCGTTGAGGAATACTGGGCGAAAGACCTGCCAGTGATGCGCGGTCATAACAACTTTCATGTCATCCGCATGGATTTTTACCGAGAGCGTCAGGCCGCGTTTGAGGCCTTCAAGAAAGGTGTGGTCACCTATCGGGAAGAGTTTACCGCGCGCAGGTGGGCAACAGAGTACAACTTTCCGGCCATTGAGGAGGGCCGTGTTTCGAAGCGGATCTTCCCAAACAATTTGCCTTCCGGAGCGCAAGGATGGTTCATCAACACGCGCCGTGAGAAGTTCAAGGATCCCTTGATCCGAAGAGCGATCGGCATGTGTTTTGACTTCGAATGGACCAACACGGCGCTGTTTTTTGACCTATACACCCGCACGAACTCCTTCTTGGAGAATTCGCCAATGAAGGCAACCGGCTTGCCAAGCGAAGCTGAACTGGCGTTGCTGGAGCCTTACCGCGATCAATTGCCGGAAGAGGTGTTCGGTGAAGCGGTGGTCGCGCCTGTTTCCAATGGGTCGGGCCAGGATCGAAAACTGCTGCGCGAGGCGCAACGCCTTCTGTTACAAGCAGGCTGTGAGATGCGGGATCGCGTCTTGCATATGCCAAGCGGCGAGCCGCTGACTTTTGAGGTCTTGTCGAATTCATCCAGTTTCGAGGGCGTGGTTCTGGCGTACATCAAGAATCTTCGCCTGCTGGGCATTGAAGCGACCTTCCGAGTGGTAGATCCGGCGCAGTTCCAGTCGCGTTCGAACGATTTTGACTTCGACCTTTGCGGGCGCCGGTTTGGATTGACGCCAACGTTGGGCGAAGGGGCGCGCCAGCTTTGGGGCTCTGATGCAGCGGACACGCCGGGCAGTTACAACATGGCAGGCATCAAGGATCCCGTGGTGGATGCCTTGATAGAGAACATTATCAACGCTGAAACCCGTGAGGAAATGAACACTGCGGCCAAAGCGTTGGACCGCGTGTTGCGGGTTGGCTACTACTGGGTGCCTCAATGGTACAAGCCAACGCATACAGTAGCCATGTGGGACATGTTCGGCATGCCTGAACAAAAGCCAGACTATTGGTTCCCGGTTGAAACGACCTGGTGGGTAGATCTGGAAAAAGCAGTCCGTATTGGCAAGGTGGACTAAGGAAAAGAAACTATAATGGGCGCTTATATTCTGCGTCGATTGCTTTTGATGGTCCCGACTCTGATCGGCATCATGGCAATCAACTTTATTATTATTCAGTTTGCTCCGGGCGGGCCTGTTGAACAGGTCATCGCTCAGCTTCAGGGCAATGATGTGTCTGCAACAGCGCGCATCTCCGGTGGTGGCGGAGATATGGGCGGGGCTTCAGGCGTAGCTGCCGGGGAAGGCGTAAATTCCAAGTATCGCGGCGCGCAGGGCCTTGATCCGGAGTTCATCAAGGAGCTTGAAGCTCAGTTCGGTTTTGACAAGCCGCCGCTTGAGCGCTTTGGAACGATGATCTGGGACTACATGCGGTTTGATTTCGGGGAGAGTTACTTCCGTGACATCGCGGTGGTGGACCTTATCGTCGAGAAGCTGCCGGTATCGATCTCCTTGGGGCTCTGGATGACACTGTTGTCCTATTCAATCTCCATCCCGCTTGGCATTCGCAAGGCTGTGAAAGACGGGACGTCGTTTGATGTCTGGACGTCCGGCGTGATCATTGTGGGCTACGCAATTCCCGGCTTTTTGTTTGCTGTTCTATTGATCGTCCTGTTTGCGGGCGGGTCGTTTCTGGACTGGTTCCCGCTGCGTGGCCTGACCTCCGAAGGCTGGGCCAACATGTCTTGGCCGGAGCGCATCCTGGACTATTTCTGGCACTTGGCACTGCCGTTGACGGCCATGGCACTCTCCGCCTTTGCCACCACGACCCTTTTGACCAAGAACTCTTTCCTTGATGAAATTCGGAAACAGTATGTGCAAACAGCGCGCGCGAAGGGCCTGACAGAGCGCAAGGTGCTTTACGGTCACGTGTTCCGCAATGCGATGCTGATCGTTGTGGCTGGCTTTCCGGGAGCTTTCATTTCGGCGTTTTTCGCTGGCTCTCTGTTGATTGAAACCATCTTCTCACTCGATGGACTTGGCCTTTTGGGTTTTGAATCCATCATCAATCGCGATTACGCCGTGGTCTTTGCAACGCTCTACATTTTCTCACTTATGGGGTTGCTGGTGAACCTTATTTCTGACCTGACCTACACCTGGATCGATCCGCGGATCGATTTCGAAAGCCGGGAGGTCTGATCAGCTCATGGATACAAAACTCGAAAATCGGCTTGAAAAGCAAGGTTATGAAGACATCGCGCCGCTGGCCGAGCAGACACTGCCGCCGCCGCGCAAAGGTCTGTCGCCCATCAACAAGCGGCGGCTTGAGAACTTCAAGAAGAACAAGCGCGGCTACTGGTCCTTCTGGATTTTCGCAGTGCTGTTCGTTCTCACGCTGTTTGCCGAGCTCCTTGCCAACGACAAGCCAATCCTCGTCTCCTACAAGGGAGAGCTGCTTGCGCCCATCTTTGTTGAATATCCAGAGGAGAAGTTCGGCGGCTTTCTTGCTGTCACCGACTACCGCGATCCGTTCATCCAAGAGGAGATCGAGGCAAATGGCTGGATGCTCTGGCCGCTGATCCGCTATTCATACAGAACGGTCAACAACGACATTCCGGTACCAGCACCGGCACCTCCTTCGTGGATGATGGACAAGCAGGAGCGTTGCTCTCGGTATCCGCTCGGGGTGGACGATCCAAACTGTGTCTCTGGAAACTTCAACTGGCTGGGAACGGACGATCAGGGGCGCGATGTGGTCGCCCGCCTGATTTATGGCTTCCGAATCTCCGTTCTTTTTGGACTTGCGCTAACAATAGCCTCCTCAGTGATAGGCGTGGCTGCGGGTGCGGTCCAGGGCTACTACGGCGGCTGGGTTGATCTGGGTTTCCAGCGCTTCATTGAAATCTGGACGGCTATCCCAACGCTCTACCTGATCCTGATCGTGTCTTCGGTACTGACGCCGGGGTTCTGGGTGCTCTTCACCATTTTGCTGGCGTTCTCCTGGGTTGCCTTGGTGGGAGTGGTGCGTGCGGAGTTCTTGCGCGGGCGAAACTTCGAGTACATTTCCGCAGCTCGGGCATTGGGCGTTTCCAACCCGGTGATCATGTGGCGCCACTTGCTGCCGAACGCCATGGTGGCAACGCTCACATTCATGCCGTTCATCCTGAATGGATCCATCTCCACGCTCACGGCGTTGGACTTCCTCGGGTTCGGCTTGCCTCCGGGCTCAGCATCGCTGGGTGAGATGCTCGCGCAGGGCAAGAACAATCTTCAGGCCCCATGGCTTGGCATCACCGGGTTTATGGTGCTTTCGGTCATGTTGTCTCTCTTGATCTTCATTGGGGAAGCGGTGCGTGACGCGTTCGATCCCCGCAAGAGCTATCAGTAGGAGGCAACAAGATGAGCGAACGCAAAGTTCCCCTTCTCCAAGTGAAGGATCTCTCTGTTGCCTTCACACAAGGCGGCAACACGTCAACAGCGGTGGATCAGATTTCGTTTTCCATCGACAAGGGAGAGACGGTCGCGCTGGTGGGTGAAAGTGGTTCCGGAAAGTCCGTTTCTGCCCTTTCCGTGCTAAAGCTGCTGCCCTATCCCGCGGCCAGCCATCCAACTGGTGAAATCCTTTTCGAAGGAGAGGATATGCTCACCGCCGATGAGAACGCGGTGCGCAAAGTGCGCGGCAATCGTATCTCCATGATCTTTCAGGAGCCGATGACCTCCCTGAACCCGTTGCATACGGTTGAGCGGCAGGTGGCGGAAATCCTGAAAATTCATAGGGGCCTCAGCGACACGGCCGCCCGCAAGCGGGTGCTTGAACTGCTGGATCAAGTAGGCATCCCAGATCCCGAAACGCGTCTTCAGAGTTATCCGCATCAGCTTTCAGGCGGTCAGCGCCAACGTGTGATGATCGCAATGGCCCTTGCCAATGAACCTGATCTTCTTATTGCCGATGAGCCAACAACCGCGCTTGATGTGACAGTGCAGGCGCAGATCCTGAAACTCTTGAAGGAGTTGCAGCAACGCACGGGCATGGCAATGTTGTTCATCACCCACGATCTGGGCATCGTGCGCAAGATTTCTGATCGCGTCTGTGTGATGACTGCTGGCAAGATCGTGGAAGCCGGTGACGTAAAGCAGATTTTTGAGGCACCGCAACACGACTACACCCGCCACCTCTTGGCTGCCGAGCCAAAGGGTGAGCCGCCCAAGACCAATGACAGCAAGCCAAAGATAATTGAAACCAGAGACTTAAAGGTTTGGTTTCCAATCAAGCGCGGCTTTTTGCGTCGGACCGTAGACCATGTAAAGGCAGTGAACGGCATTGATGTAACGCTTCGCGAAGGCCAGACCCTCGGTATCGTTGGCGAGAGCGGGTCAGGGAAAACAACACTGGGCCTCGCTATCCTGCGGATGATCTCCTCCAATGGCGAAATCCTGTTCAAGGGGAAGGACATCGCGCAAAACTCGTGGAAACAGATGCGTCCGCTGCGCCGCGACATGCAGATTGTGTTCCAAGACCCGTTTGGAGCGTTGTCTCCGCGTATGTCGGTGGCTGATATTGTCGGAGAAGGGCTGCAGGTTCACATGCCAACTCTGAGTGATGCCGAGCGGGATTATAAGGTGGCTAAGGCCCTGGATGAGGTTGGCCTCGATCCAGCTAGCCGCTTCCGTTATCCTCACGAGTTCTCCGGCGGCCAACGCCAGCGCATCTCAATAGCACGCGCCATGGTGCTGGAGCCCAAGTTCGTGATGCTGGACGAGCCAACGTCTGCGCTGGACATGAGCGTTCAGGCTCAGGTGGTCGACCTGCTGCGCGATCTGCAAAAGGCCCATGATCTGGCTTATCTGTTCATATCCCACGACCTGAAGGTGGTTCGTGCGCTGGCTAATGATGTGATTGTCATGAAGTCAGGCCAAGTCATGGAGGCCGGGTCGTCGGATCAGATCTTTGATAGTCCGCAGACCGAGTACACGAAGGCCTTGATGGCCGCTGCTTTCCGCATGGAGGCGGTCGATAGTCCCGTTCTTTCGCAGTAAATCACGAGGCCCGGCATCTGCCGGGCCTTTTCATAGCCAGCGGCGGACCTGCTTTTCATAGGCCTCGAAAGCATCACTGAACTTCTCCCGAAGTGCGCGCTCTTCCGGTTCAATCTGGAATTTGTTCATGTAGCCGACATAAGCAATGAGCCCCAAGAACGCAGCCATGCTGGAAAGATAGATGGCCCAGCCGACAAGGCCGATCAACATACCTATGTACATGGGATTGCGCGTGAACTTGTAAACGCCGGAGGTGACCAGCGTGTTCACCTTTTGAGGATTGGTTGGATCCACAGTTGTCTTTAGGCGTCTGAATTCCAGCACGCCCGCAATGCCAATGCCGAGGCCGAGCAACAGAAAAAGTGCAAAACCTGCAACTGCAACGGGCCTTGGGAGGGGGTAACCGGGAATACCAACAGCCAAGACCCACATGAGTGCCGCGCAAAGGAGGCTCACAGCCACTGGCGGAACTTTCATTTCCAAAAATTTCATGGTGAAACCAACCAAAAGAAAAGCCTGCCCCAACAATAGGAACAGGCCTTATCAAATTGCAAGGTGGAACGGTGACTACTCCGCAGCAAGTGCCGTCCCAAGCCACGCTGTGATCTCTGGCATCAGCTGTTCGTCAATGAGAGCAGGGCCCTCCATGGCACTCCAAACATGGTCGGTGTCCAAAATGATGAGCGCTTCATCGCCGTGATGGTAGTTCATCCATGCTTTGCCCGGGTAAGGCTGCGGGGCAATCACCTCATCCCGGTCACCCATTACAACGAGCAGCGGCCCGGTGTAGCCTGATATCGCTGCGGTTGGGAAGGTTGTCGCCACCTCATGATAGAAGGCTGCGTTCAACGTTGTTTCAACACCCCATGGCAGCTGTGTCGTGATTGGCGTGTCAGCTGGTGATGCGAGCGCCTTTTGTATTGCTTCAGAGCCCAGAAGGCCGCCATACGTCAGCATCGGGTGGGTGACAGGTGCAAGCAACACGACGGCATCAACCATCTCGTTCTCTTGCACGGCATGGCTGGCAACAAGCCCGCCCTGGCTCCAACCCAGAACAACGAGTTTTGAGTCCATGAACTGGTCTTGTGACTTGATCCAGTCAATTGCTGCCGAAGCATCCGCAATCTGGCTGGAGAATGTGGTGGCGGCCCACTCACCGTCACTTTCTCCGGAACCACGAAAGTCTATGCGAAGGCTGTTGAAGCCATTTTCAGAGAACTGGCGCGCGATGCGAGAGAATACACCTTCATCGGTGTCCTTGACTGCGAGCTCATCGCGAGAACCGGTAAAGCCATGGAGCATCAAGACGATCGGTGCGTTTTCCGCGCCCTCAGAGGTCTCGAGTGTACCAACCACTTCTTGGCCTGCGACTTCAAACCGAACAGTTGTCTCTTCAGCTGACGCGCTCGCTGCTCCGAGAAGCGCGATCGCAGCCGCTCCGACAATTGCCTTCGAAAATAAACGCTGCACCATGGAACTCCCTGTAGCGAATAAAGATTTTAGTTGTTTGGCAGGACGCCAAGTACAACTCCCCAGCGCTATACTAGGATGGGACCTGTTCTGCGCAAGATAGGGGAGTTGATGATACCAATAAGGATAAGGAAGGGTCGTTGTGCTGCCTGCTCTGTCTTGAAAAACAGGCCCGGTCACTCCGCCATGCCAGCGATCGCTTGAGCGAACTCCTTTGCAGAGAACGGCTCGAGATCATCCATGCCTTCGCCAACGCCAATAAAGTGCACCGGCAGCTTGTGTTTGGCCGAAATGGCCACAAGGATGCCGCCGCGAGCAGTGCCGTCCAGCTTTGTCATAACCAAACCTGTCACGCCAGCGACCTTGCCAAAGATCTCCACTTGATTGAGAGCGTTCTGGCCCGTTGTGGCGTCCAGTGTAAGCAAGACGGTGTGCGGCGCATCAGGGAGCTGCTTCTTGATCACGCGGATTATCTTTTCCAGCTCATCCATCAGCTCAGAACGGTTCTGCAAGCGTCCTGCCGTGTCGATGAGAAGCACGTCCACATTGCTTTCAATGGCTTGTTTGACAGCATCAAACGCCAGACCAGCCGCATCGGCGCCTGTATCGCGGGCGATGACCTCAGCGCCGGTGCGCTGCCCCCATACCTTGAGCTGTTCAACAGCTGCGGCGCGGAATGTATCGCCTGCCGCCAACATGACCTTTTTGCCTTCGCTGGCGAGTTTGGAAGAGAGCTTGCCGATTGTGGTGGTCTTGCCGGTGCCGTTTACCCCAACCATGAGCACAACATGTGGCTTGTGGCCTGTGGCGAGGTCCAGTGGCCGCGCAACGGGCTCGAGCACATTTTCAACTTCCTCGGCGAGGATCTCGCGCACTTCCTCTCCAGAGATTTCCTTGTTGTAACGACCGTCGGCCAGACGCTCGGTAATTGTCATGGCCGTATCAACACCAAGGTCGGCTTGGATGAGAATATCCTCGAGCTCCTCAAGGGTTTCTGCGTCCAGCTTCCGCTTTGTGAAGATAGAGGCGATACCCTCACCCAGCGCATTGGATGAGCGGGAAAGTCCTGCCTTGAGGCGTTGGAACCAAGAAAGCTTGACCGGTTCTGGCGCAGCTTCTTCGGCCATGGCATCTTCTTCAGCCTCAACAGTTGCTTCGTCACCTGCGGGCGCTGAAGATTCGTGAACTGTTTCAGGTGCTTCGGCTGTGCCAGCGTTGTCAGGCTCTCCAGTGTCTTCAACACCCGAGCTTACAGATGGTTGCGAATCTGGCGACGCTTCTGCGTTTGCCTCAGAGCTAGTGTCATCCAACACCTCGGGCGCGTCTGATGACGCTTCTTCGGCGTCATCCTGTGCCTCTGCCACAGCCTCAGCCGGAAGTTCGGTGGGTTCAGCCGCTTCGCCAGAGGGTTGCTGCTCCGTTTCTTCCAGTGCCGGACTTTCAGCTGGCTGCTCAGCCTGAGCGCTTTCCAGTGTTTCAGCAGCTTGCGTTTCAGCTGCTTTTTCTTCCGTTTTCCCACCAAACAGGCGCGAAAAGAAACCTGGCTTTTTCTCGCTCATACCCTACCGCAATCCTTAAGAAACAAAATCAGAGCGGATTACCAATCACTTCGGCAATCAGATGTCTATGGGTATGACCCGTTATCCGTGCTTTGACAAGAGATCCGGGCTCATTCGCGTTGAGTTCCACTTCTGTGAACTGTTCGGTCCGGCCAAGGCCCTCCTTCTCCAGCAAAACCAAGCGCTCTTTACCAACTTCTGACTTGAGATGTTGAAGCACAGCCTCCTCACCTTTGGCTCTCAAGCGCGAAGCTCGCTCCTTGATGAGGGCGCGGTCTAGCTGTGGCATGCGCGCCGCTGGCGTGCCGGGGCGGGGAGAAAACGGGAAAACATGCAGGTGTGTCAGCCCGCATTCCTCAACAATCCGCAGAGAGTTTTCAAACATCTCTTCGGTCTCAGTTGGGAAGCCTGCAATGATGTCGGCACCAAAGACCACGTCAGGACGCATTTTCCGCACATCTTCGCAGAACTTGATCGTGTCTTCGCGTGAATGACGGCGCTTCATCCGCTTCAAGATCATGTTGTCACCGGCCTGAAGAGACAGGTGGAAATGAGACATCAAGCGCTGATCAGAGGCAATCACCTCCATGAGCGCCTCATCGGCCTCGATGCTGTCAATGGACGAGAGGCGCAGGCGCTTCAGGTCAGGAACCAGCTTGAGTATCTTGGCAGAAAGCGAACCAAGCGTTGGTGTGCCGGGAAGGTCAGCACCGTATGAAGTGATGTCAACGCCGGTCAGAACGATTTCGCCATAGCCGTTGTCGACAAGCCGCTTGATCTGGTCAATCACCACGCCCATTGGGACGGAGCGCGAGTTGCCGCGGCCATATGGTATGATGCAGAAGGTGCAGCGGTGATCACAGCCATTTTGAACCTGCACAAAAGCGCGGGCGCGGCCTTCAAGGCCGTCAATCAAGTGGCCCGCCGTTTCGCGCACGCTCATGATGTCGTTGACGATGACCTTTTCGGTGTCATCGATACCAAACTGAGCGACACGGCCATAAGAGGCGCGCTGCAGTTTTTCGGTGTTTCCGAGAACAAGATCGACTTCGCCCATCTCGGCAAATGTGTTGGTCTCTGTCTGCGCTGCACACCCGGTAACGATGATTTTGGCCTCAGGATTTTCGCGGCGGGCACGACGAATGGACTGGCGCGCTTGACGCACAGCTTCATTGGTCACAGCACAGGTGTTAATGAGCACGGCGTCCTTGAGGCCAGCGGCTTCTGCTTCGCGCTTCATCACTTCGGACTCGTAGGCATTCAGCCGACATCCGAACGTTACTACATCAATGGTCAATTTATTGGCTCCGCAACCGCGTCTCCCGCTGCGGTTTTTTCAAACTCAAGGGTGTTCAGATCAAGAAGGCCCTCGAAGTCAATCATTGTGTCTCCGGTCATCATGATGTGATCGTCATCCCGCCACTGGATTTCCAGCGGACCTCCAGGAAGGTGGATCAACGTTTCGCGACCGGTTTTCTTAAGGCGTGCGGCAGCAACGCCGGTAGCGCAGGCGGCAGTGCCGCAGGCTTCCGTGAGCCCGACGCCGCGTTCCCAAACACGCAGGCGAATTTCATTGGGTGCAAAGACATGCGCCAGAGAAATGTTTGCGCGCTCGGGGAACATGGGGTGGTTTTCAAGCAAGGGCCCAAAGCGTTCGAGTTCATGGCCGTTGACGTCTTCAACCCAGAAGATGGCGTGGGGGTTGCCCACGTTCACGACTGATGGGCTGTGAAGGACCGGCGCATCAATGGGACCAATCTGCAATTCTATGGCACGGGTGTCCGCGAATTCTTCGGAAAGAGGGATCTCTTGCCAGCCGAACCTTGGCTTTCCCATATCCACGCTGATGCGGGTCTCATCGCCCGTGGCAAAAGCGTTCAGCAAACCGGCGATGGTTTCAATGGAAACATGAGGTGTGCCCGCTTCTCCCATCAAGAGGCGCCCGATACAGCGGGTTGCGTTGCCACACGCTTCCACTTGACTGCCGTCCTGATTGTGAATGCGCATGAAAGCTGTTGCACCGGCAGGCGACTGTTCAACCGTAATCATCTGATCAAAGCCGATACCTGTCTCTCTGTGGCCGATTCTGGCGATTTGCGCAGGCGATAGTTTGAGCGGCGACTGTCGTGCGTCAAAAACCACGAAATCGTTGCCCAGACCATTCATCTTCAAAAAGGGAACGCGCTCTTGCGCCATCACACTGCCACCAACTGCATCAGAGAGAAAATCAGGTGCCCTATATCTAGTAAAACTCGCCGGATTTCCAGAGAGTAGTTGCGCCGCTACGGCACGCGAGCCCCGTTAAGCCTCAATTACCATATGAGCGCCGGGTTTTACCAGTGCCAAGATGTGCTTCATGTGTTCAGGATAAACAGCAACACATCCCTCTGTGGGCTCATAGCCTTCACGGGCGATGTGAAAGAAAATGGCGCTTCCTCTCCCCGGAACCGCTGGAAACATGTTGCAATCTAATACCACGACCACATCATAGAGCCGGTCTTCTCGCCACATGCGCTCGTGACTGGCATCAAAGGGAAGCTCTACGGGCCGGTTGTAGGCTAAATGTTCGGCCTCATCACACCAGCCATCGTTTTGTGAGAGCGCAAAGGCGGGCAGGTGAGTCGTCTCCAGCACGGCTTTGTCAGGACGGTAGTAGACATTCAGCAGTTCAAACGTCCCGACAGGCGTGCTGCCATCACCTTCCGTCTTGTCGCGGTTGATACCTGAACGCCCCAATGCACACGGAAACGTGAACTCGCCGAGAGAGAGTTCGCCTTGATGCGCGAGTGGGCCCACATGGCGCACAACCAAGGTTTGGTTGTTGTTTGCACCGGATGGGGAATGAACAGGGAGCATTGGGCTAACTCTCGACCTTCAGTCTTCAGTGGGTTTGACGGCTCAAGAATAAACTTCATATCACCGCCGCGTGAAACAGATTTTATGGCGCAATCTTGTTTAAGGATCGATTTTTGCGAGCTTTTTGAAAAGTGATCAGGTTAGTATAACTGCAAATATAGTCCAAAGGTGAACCGATGACTGCACGCAAAATCCTGATCGTGGATGACGACAACGACCTGCGCGAGGCTCTGGTGGAACAACTGTCGCTTTACGACGAGTTTGAAACCACTGAGGCGAGCACTGCTGCAGAAGGCCTTAAAATCGCGAAAGCCGACCATTTCGATCTGTTGATCATGGACGTCGGTTTGCCAGACATTGACGGTCGGGAAGCCGTTAAACTTCTGCGCAAGAGCGATTTTCGTGCGCCAATCATCATGCTGACCGGCCATGACGGCGATAGCGACACTATTCTCGGCCTGGAGGCCGGTGCGAACGATTATGTCACCAAGCCATTCAAGTTCGCGGTACTGCTCGCCCGCATTCGTGCTCACTTGCGGCAACACGAACAGAGTGAAGATGCCGTGTTCACCATCGGTCGATACACCTTCCAGCCATCAGCCAAGGTGATGGTTGATGAAGGTGGAACCAAGGTGCGTCTGACGGAAAAGGAAACTTCGATCCTGAAGTTCCTGTACCGCGCTGGCGAAAAGCCGGTCACCCGAGACGTCCTCCTGCATGAGGTGTGGGGCTACAACTCAGGGGTGACAACGCACACGCTGGAAACGCATATTTACCGTTTGCGTCAAAAGGTTGAGCGCGATCCCTCAAATGCTGAGCTGTTGGTTACAGAAGCCGGTGGATATAAGCTTGTGCCTTGAACCGTTCAGCGGTAATTCAAAGGTATGAGCTTAGCCCGCGATATCAGCGTCTTGCGACGCGTGCCTATGTTGTCGACTTTCTCGGATGACCAGCTTCGTCTGCTGGCCTTTAGTGCTGAGTCGGTATCCGTGCCCAAAGGTCGTGCGATCTTCGAAGAGGGAGAGCGCGCAGAAGGCGGAATTGTGATCGCTGAAGGCTCAGTGCGTCTCGAAACAGGCATGGGCGATCAAGCGGTTCAGCATGGGACCTATGGTGAAGGTACACTTCTGGGTGAAAGCGCGCTGCTTGCCGAGGGGTTCCGTCCCGTGCGTGCTGTAGCTCTGGAAGATTGCACTCTGATCCGCATTCGCCGGGCGTTGTTCGCCCGTATGCTCTCTGAGTTTCCTGAGATTGCTGTTGAGCTCCTCAAAACCCGTAGTGAACGCTTTGCCGCAACAACAGAAGCGCTGAAACGTGTCGGATCCCGTTTGGACTATGCGGAACGCATCGATCAGCAACGCTTACAAGAAAAAGCCAAACGCTCCAAAGGTGAGTAGGTCTTGCAAATTCTCGGCATGAGGTGGATGCCCCTGTAGGCATCCGTCAGGAAGTGCCGAGTAAAACAAGCAGCCCTTTCATCAAGTCATAAACAAAAAGCCCCAACCAGTGGCTGGGGCTTTGACTTATGCCGACGGACCCTAGTGCCAAGGATGGGTCTTGGCTTTCTCTTCCTCGTGAGCATCGATATGGGCGGTCTTCTCAAGAGTGAGGCCGATATCGTCAAGGCCGTTCAGCAGGCAGTGCTTACGGAACTCATCAATCTCAAAGCTGATTTCGCCGCCGTCCGGGCCGTGAATCTTTTGTACTTCAAGGTCGACCGTCAGCGTTGCATTGGCTCCGCGGTTTGCGTCATCGAGAAGCTTTTCCAGTGCTGCTTCGGAAACCACGATCGGCAAAATGCCGTTTTTGAAGCAGTTGTTGTAAAAGATGTCCGCGAATGAAGTGGAGATAACAACGCGGATACCGAAATCCAGCAAGGCCCATGGGGCGTGCTCGCGGGACGAGCCGCAACCAAAGTTGTCGCCTGCCACAAGGATCTGTGCTTCGCGGTAGCCCGGTTTGTTCAGAACGAACTCAGCGTTTTCGGAGCCATCCTCATGTGTGCGCATTTCGTGAAACAGCGCAGTTCCAAGGCCGGTGCGTTTAATGGTCTTCAGAAACTGCTTCGGGATGATCATATCGGTGTCGATGTTGACCAATGGCAGCGGAGCCGCAACCCCAGTTAATTTAGTGAACTTTTCCACGAGCAGGTTCTCCTCGAAACTCTGGTTCTTTTGGTTCTGCCGTCAGTCGACAGTCAGACCGCTTTTTTGATCGATGCCCAGCATCAGATTAAGGTTCTGGACAGCAGCGCCCGAAGCGCCCTTGCCCAGATTGTCATAAACCGCCATCAACACAGCCTGCGCGCGGTCGTCATTGGCAAAGACGTAAAGGCGCATTGTGTTGGTGCCGTTAAAGGTTTCGGGGTTAAGTTCAGGAACTTTCTGCACAGCCTCAAATGGCGCAACTTCCACAAAACCCTCTGAATCTGCGTAGTAATCAGAGATGGCTTCGTGAAGGGTCTTGCCACTAGGGGCGCTCTTCAATGCGCTCAGTTGCAAAGGAATGCAGGTCACCATGCCTTGCGCGTAGTTGCCAACAGCCGGCTGGAACAGTGGTGCCACATCCAGTTTTGCATTCAGCTGCATTTCCGGCAGATGCTTGTGATTGAAGCCAAGCGCATAGGGCATGTAAGGCGCTGGCTGCGCCTCACTTTCATAGGTTTCAATCATTTGCCGCCCGCCACCCGAATACCCAGAGATGGCGTTCATGGTGAGGGGGAAGTCTGCAGGGATCAGCCCACCTTCAACAAGCGGCCGCACCGTGGCAATCAAGCCCTGAGGATAGCAGCCTGGGTTTGAAACAAAGCGTCCTTCAGCAATAGCTTGCTTTTGGCCCTTTGCCATTTCAGCAAAGCCGTAGTTCCATTCAGGGTCCACGCGATGCGCTGTCGAGGCATCAATGACCTTGGTCTTTGAGTTCTCGATCAGGCTCACACTTTCCTTCGCAGCGTCGTCTGGAAGGCAAAGGATGGCAACATCTGCCGCATTCAGGAGCTCGGCACGAGCGGAGAGTTCCTTACGGCGTGCAGGGTCGATGCTGATCAGCTCGATGTCACGGCGGCCGGCCAGACGCTCGCGGATCTGCAGACCCGTTGTTCCGGCTTCTCCGTCGATAAATACACGCGCTGTCATGACGACCTAACTCCTTGGCTCGTAAACATTGAATTGCCGAGCCTTTTACACTTAAACGCCCAAAATGTCACAATTTGAATTGTCCTATAAGCGGGCTCGAAAAGGTAGCGCTCTGTCCTCAAGTGGGCGTTGAGTGCGTCTCAAGCAAAAAATACGGTGATCAACTTACATCGCAGTCTGCGTTAGAGTGGTTTGCCGTGGGCGTCTGAGGTAGCTTCGCAGGATCAGGCAGCGGACTTTTCGAGGCAGAATCTCATAAAAGTCAAAGGTCTGTCGCTTGATAGTGTTCGATACCGCGCCCACCTTAAGGCACCAGTTGGACAAACGTGCGCACGATCCGGCTCTTGGAATTCTGTTGGTAAAGCCGAGCCATGTTTGTCTCCCCTAAACCGGACGAGAGGCCCAAACATGTCCGATGCCATGACGCTAACAAAAGAAACCCTTATTGATAGCACCTGCAAGCTGCTGAAGAACGAGAACGACGCGCTGGCCAGGTTTGCCAGCGATCTATTCAAACTCGCAGATGCAGAAGATCTGGCACACTACACTTCCGAAGATCTGTCCGCGCTCGTCAACGTGGCGTGGGAGGACTTTCAAAGCCACCCCAAAGGCCTCCAGCGGATCAGCGTGTTTAATCCGGAAGCGCCGAAGGGTTCCCGGCTCGAGAATGTGACTGTCGTTGAAATTTTGAACGACAACATGCCGTTTCTCGTTTCGTCAGTGATGGGCCACCTGACCGTAAACGGCTACGACCCGCAGCTCGTGTTGCACCCGTTGTTTACGGTAGAGCGCGATGCGGACGGAAACCTTCAAGAATTTCATGGGTCAGTTGGACCAAGCGGAGATGCGGTTCGGCGTGAAAGCTTCATCCACATTCACGTTCCTCGCCTCGACACGGACCAGCAGCGCGCTGACTTGACCGCCGCCCTGCGTCTGATCATGGACGATGTGCGCTGCGCCGTGAACGACTGGCAGCCGATGCGTGCCCGGTTGCAGCAGGCGATTGAAGCTTACACCAATACCCGCACGCCTTATTCCAAGGCCCAGCTGGATGAAGCGATTCAGTTCCTTGAATGGATGGCAGCAGATAACTTCACGCTGCTCGGCATGCGTGAGTTCATTTTCGAAGGTGGCGTGGAAAAGGGCGACCTTGAGTTTATTCAGGGCACCGGTTTGGGATTGCTAGCCGATCCGGATGTTCGCGTGTTGCGACGTGGCTCCGAGTTTGTCGTGATGACACCTGAAATTCGCGACTTCCTGCTTAAGCCAGAGCCGCTGATCATCGCCAAGGCCAATGTGAAGAGCCGCGTGCACCGTCCCGTTCACATGGACTACATCGGCGTAAAGCTTTTTGACGAAAACGGGGTGCTCACTGGCGAGCTGCGCATCGTGGGCTTGTTCACCTCCACCGCGTACACCCGCTCCACCTCTTCGATACCATACATCCGCCAAAAAGTGGCGCAGGTCATGCGGATGCATGGCTTCGATCCCGAAAGTCACAGTGGCCGCGCACTAAGAAACGTGCTGGAAGAATATCCCCGTGATGACCTGTTCCAGATTGATACGGAAACCCTCTACGAGTTTTCAAAGGCGATTCTGCAGCTCGGCGAACGCCCTCGGGTCCGTGTCCTATCACGCCGAGACAAGTTCGAGCGCTTCGCCTCCATCCTGACGTTTATCCCGCGGGATCGTTTCACGACCCAAATTCGGGAACGCGTTGGCGCTTACATGGCCGAAGCTTTCGATGGCCGCATTTCTGCCTGGTACATTTCGTATCCGGAAGGACCGTTGGTTCGCGTGCACTACATTATTGGACGCGACAGTGGTGAAACGCCGAACCCGCAGCAGAAAGACCTTGAAGAAGCGGTCGAAGAGATCATCAGCTCTTGGCAGGATCTGCTGGCTGATGCGCTTAACGACAGCCATGAACCTTCTGTGGCCCGTTCCCTTCTTAAACGCTACAGCAGTGCGTTTGACGGCAGTTACTCGGCGGTCACCTCTCCGCATATGGCGCTTGATGATATCCGCCATATGGAGAAGATCACATCGGCCCGTCCCCTGCTGATCAAGTTCTACAAGCGCGAGGCGTCCTCCAGTCGTCAGCTTTCTCTGCGCACGTATCACAGCGAATCCCCACTTGCCCTTTCAACGCGGGTTCCGCTGCTTGAAAATATGGGCTTTCGGGTCATCAACGAGCGAACCTACCGCATAAACCCAAATGGCAAGCCAATGCGCTATCTGCACGATACGACGTTGCAGGTCGAAGGGGATGATGCGCACGATCTTACCAACGCCGATATTGAGCGGCTTGGCGCATTGTTTCTGGCCGTTTGGAATGGTCAAGCAGAGAGCGATGGCTATAACGCTCTGGCTCTTAAGGCGAGCCTTGCATGGCGGGATATCGCCGTGCTGCGCGCTTTGTCCCGGTATTTGCGTCAGGCAGGTATCCTCTATTCCGAGGACTACATGTGGGGCGCACTGAACCGCTATCCAGAGATCTCCAGAGACCTGCTTGAGTACTTCCATACGCGTTTCAACCCGGGCATCAGCGAAGGTGACCGCAGCACAGCGGCGGCGAAAATTGATGAACGCATCATGGCAGCGCTGGATGGCGTTGATAGCTTGGATGACGATCGGATCATTCGCCGGTTCAAGAACCTGATTGAGGGTTTGCTGCGCACCAACTTCTACCAGCTCGACGACAAGGGAATGCCTAAAGGTACGTTCGCCTTCAAGCTGGCACCGCACATGCTGGAAGAACTGCCGAAGCCGTTGCCTTACCGTGAAATGTTCGTTTACAGCCCGCGGGTTGAAGGCGTGCACATGCGTTTCGGTACCGTTGCCCGAGGCGGCTTGCGCTGGTCAGACCGCGCTCAGGACTTCCGCACCGAGGTGTTGGGTCTTGTGAAAGCACAGCAGGTTAAAAATGCAGTTATTGTTCCGGTAGGCGCCAAAGGCGGCTTCTTGCCGAAGCAGCTTCCCAAAGCTGGCACTCGCGATGAAATCTTCAAGGAGGGCACGGAAGCCTACAAGATCTTCATTTCATCCCTCCTCGATGTGACGGACAATCTGGATGGAGATGTTATTTCTCCGCCTAAGGAAGTGGTTCGCCATGACGCAGATGATCCGTATCTTGTGGTGGCTGCGGACAAGGGCACCGCGACGTTCTCAGACACAGCAAACAGCCTGTCCGAAGGGCGTCAGTTCTGGTTGGGGGATGCCTTCGCTTCCGGTGGTTCTGCGGGCTATGATCACAAGAAGATGGGCATCACGGCACGCGGTGGCTGGGAAGCCGTGAAGCGCCATTTCCGCGAAATGGACCGCGATATTCAGAAGGAGCCATTCACCGTTTGCGGTGTGGGCGACATGTCAGGTGATGTCTTCGGAAACGGAATGTTGCTTTCCAAGGCAACACGTCTGGTCGCAGCGTTCGACCACCGCGACATTTTCATTGACCCGAATCCGGATCCAGCCGCCAGTTGGTCAGAGCGCAAACGCATCTTTGATTTGGGGCGCTCCTCTTGGCAGGACTATGACAAGTCTCTGATCTCCGAGGGAGGTGGCATCTTCCCCCGCTCAGCAAAATCCATTGAGCTTTCCATACAGATTCAAAAGTTGCTGGGGCTGAACAAGGCCAAATGTTCTCCGCAAGAACTCATGACAGCCATCTTGAAGATGGAAGCTGACCTTCTTTGGTTCGGCGGCATCGGCACATACGTGCGTGCAAACTCTGAGACGGACGCCTCCGTGGGCGATCGTGCGAACGATGCCATCCGTGTTACGGCCTCTGATCTTCGCGTAAAGGTCATTGGAGAGGGGGCGAACCTCGGCATTACCCAGAAGGCACGCATCGAGTTTGCCCGAGAAGGTGGCCGGTGCAACTCCGATGCCATCGACAACTCCGCAGGCGTGAACTCCTCGGACGTTGAGGTGAACATCAAGATTGCGCTGGGCTCGGCTGTGAAATCCGGAAAGCTCAATACAGAAAGCCGTAATGAGCTGCTGGCGAGTATGACCGACAACGTGGCGTCTCTGGTCTTGCGGAACAACTATCTGCAGACGCTCGCCATATCGCTGACGGAACTTCGCGGGCTTGAAGATACCGGCTATCAGGTGCGTCTCATGCGCCAGCTCGAAAGCCAGGACTTGCTCGACCGGGCTGTTGAGGATCTGCCGGATGATTTGACGATTGAGGAACGCGTGAAGCAGGGCGAGGGTCTGTCTCGTCCAGAGATTGGAGTGCTGCTGGCCTATGCCAAGCTGACGCTTTACGACAAGTTGCTTGAAAGTTCGGTACCTGATGACGCTTATCTGGCTAAAGAGCTGTATCGATATTTCCCTGAGCAGATGCGAGAGGCGTACGCTGACGAAATCGAGGGTCATCGTCTGCGCCGCGAAATCATCGCAACCATGCTGGCCAACTCCATCATCAATCGGGGCGGTCCAACTTTCGTGACCCGCCTGGTCGACAAGTCTGGTTCAACTGAAGCGGATCTTGCCATGGCATTCGCAGCAGTTCGTGATGCCTATGGGCTGACTGAGTTGAACGAGGAGATCAACGCACTCGACACCATCATTCCAGGCGAGTTGCAGCTTGAACTTTATCTGGCCATTCAAAACCTGTTCCATGGTCAGGTTCTGTGGTTCCTGCGCAATGTTTCCTTTGCCGATGGCATCGAGGCTGCTGTCAAGCGGTTCAAGGACAACGTTGAAACCTTGTCTCCACGCCTTGAAACCTTCCTGCCGGAAAACGACGCCAAGTCCCTTACAGAGGAAACGGAGCGTCTGGTGATGGCAGGAGTTCCGGTCATGATCGCAGGGCGCATTGCACGCCTGCCCGGTGAAGTGATGATCCCGGATATCGTATTGGTGGCTGAAAAGATTGGCAAGCAGACTACCGATGTGGCTGCATGCTTCTTCCATATCGCCAACGAGTTCAGCTTCAGCCGTATCGATGAGCTGGCCCGTGAGTTCGATATTCGTGACTATTACGACGGACTTGCTCTGGACCGGGCCCGTTCAATCCTGGCCGAAGCCCACCGCGAGTTGACCGCACAAGCCATTGTCCACCCAGACGGCGTTGGTGGTTGGCTGGATGAGCGCAAGACGAAGGTGGACCGCACGAAGGTCGCAGTTCAGGAAATCCTTGAGAAGGATCTGACTGTTTCCAAGTTCTCGGTTGCCGCCAGCATGCTGGCAGAGCTTGCAGGCTAGAAATCAGAAAGGCGCCTCCGTTGGGGGCGCCTTTTTCATCGGTCCGGATAGAGCGATCAAATCTTTCGCAGGGCGACCGAAGTAATCCGGTGTTCTGCACCCTTGGTGATGATCAGATCCGCCCGAGGCCGGGACGGCAGAATGTTCTGCCGCAGGTTCTGTAAATTGATGTTCTGCCAGAGGTCCTTTGCGATGGCTTGTGCTTCTTCATCTGTGACCTTTGAGAACTTGTGGAAGTAAGAGTCTGGGTCCTGAAAGGCTGTTTCCCGCAGGCGCATGAAGCGTTGAAGGTACCAGCGCTGCAGTGCTGCTTCTTCCGCATCAATATAGACCGAGAAGTCAAAGAAATCCGAAACGAACGGAACAGCCTTTGCGCCGCGGGAGAGTGCAGTGGTCTGCAGAACATTCAAGCCCTCGACGATCAGGATGTCAGGCTGATCCACCGTGATGTACTGGCCGGGCATCACGTCATAGAAAAAGTGCGAGTAGACCGGAGCCTGTACCGATGATTTGCCGGCTTTCAGGTCTGTGAGGAACTTCAGGAGAGCAGGTCGGTCATAGCTTTCCGGGAACCCCTTACGGCGCATCAGGCCTTCGCTCTCAAGCACCGCGTTCGGGAACAGGAAACCATCCGTGGTCAGAAGGTCTACTTTTGGGCTTTGAGGCCAGCGACGCATCAATGCCTGAATAAGACGTGCGGTCGTGGACTTGCCAACGGCAACAGAGCCCGCCACCCCGATGATGAACGGTGTTTTGCGGCCGTTGGTGCCAAGAAAACGCTTGGTCGCACGGTGCAGTTTTTGCGTGGCTTCGACGTAATACGCGAGCAGACGGGAAAGCGGCAGATAAATGGTTTCCACCTGTTCGATCGACACATAGTCATTCAAACTTTGAACATCTTTGATGTCGTCCGCCGTCAACGTCATTGGCGTATCCGCGCGCAGCTTTGCCCACTCCGACTCGCTAAAGACGGAATAGGGAGAAAGATCCAGCTCGGATACGTTGCTTAAGTCTTGGTTCATCACTGCATTGCCATCAGCTGATGCAACTGGCCGTTCCGTTTCACAGAGGATCAGTCGCTGGCTCTAGAGGCCTTTTCCTGCAAACCTGTCTGCGCTGTGCGAGACTGCAAAGTAGCCATCACGTCAGCGAGCGGCACATCGCTGACCTTTAGAAGGACCAGCAGATGGTACAGCAAATCAGCAGCCTCGCCCGTTAATTCCTGTTTGTCCGGTTTTACCGCTGCAATGGCAGCTTCAACCGCTTCTTCCCCGACCTTCTGAGCGCATTTTGCAACGCCTTTGCCGATCAACTTCCGGGTGTATGAAAGCTCGTCATCACTCGTCGCGCGCTGATCCACAATAGCTTCGAGGTCTTCCAGGGTAAATCTAGTCATAGGGATAGCCTAGTTCGTTCCATTTACTACACTCGATTATGGATCAAGCCGCATCGGCACGCCGGCTTTGGCCATGTGTGCCTTGGCTTCCTGAATGGAGTAGGTTCCAAAATGGAAGATTGATGCTGCAAGCACTGCCGTGGCATGTCCGTCCCTGACGCCTTCAACGAGATGATCAAGAGTGCCTACACCGCCCGAGGCAATAACCGGCACAGTCACCGCGTCAGCAATGGCGCGGGTCAGTGGGATGTTATAGCCCTCTTTCGTGCCGTCCCGGTCCATAGACGTGACGAGTAACTCACCAGCACCCAGTTCAACAGCCCTTTTGGCAAACGCGATGGCGTCGATACCTGTCGGGGTTCGGCCTCCGTGCGTGAAAATCTCGAACCGATCTTCTTCACCGTCAGCCGACACCTTCTTGGCATCGATGGAAACCACAATGCACTGGCTGCCGAATTTTTCTGCGGCCTCGCGAATAAACTCAGGGTTCTTGACCGCTGCGGTGTTGATGGAAACCTTGTCAGCACCTGCGTTAAGCAGCTTGCGAATGTCTTCCACGGTGCGCACACCGCCGCCAACGGTCACCGGCATGAAGCACGCTTCTGCGGTGCGCTGTACCACGTCATAGATTGTGTCGCGGTTGTCACTGGACGCGGTAATATCCAGAAAGGTCAGCTCATCTGCGCCAGCGGCATCGTAGGCTTTTGCGGCCTCAACCGGATCGCCCGCGTCGATGAGGTCAACAAAATTGACGCCTTTCACCACACGGCCGTCCTTGACATCCAGACATGGAATGATGCGGGCCTTCAGCGTCATGCCAGATCCTCCCGGCTCTTTCGGATGAGATCGAGGGCTTCTTTCGGATCAAGGCGGCCGTCATAAAGCGCACGACCGGAAATCGCTCCCTCCAAAATATCGCAGTCTGGTTGGATCAGGCGCTCGATGTCTTCGATGCCGGCTAGGCCACCGGAGGCGATCACCGGAATGGAGACGGCGTTGGCCAGTTCCAGTGTAGAAGGAATATTCAGGCCCTTCAGCACTCCGTCCCGATCAATATCGGTGTAAATGATTGCCGCAACGCCCGCGTCTTCAAACTGCTTTGCCAATTCAATGACGGTGAGTTCGGAGGTTTCCGCCCAGCCCTCAACGGCGACCTTGCCGCCCTTCGCGTCAATGCCCACGGAGATCCTATCTGGATACTTCTTGCAGGCTTCACGCACCAGATCAGGGTCGCGCAGCGCGACTGTCCCAAGGATCACGCGGGCGATACCCTTGGCTAGCCAGCTATCGATGTGTTCCATGGTGCGGATGCCGCCGCCCAGCTGCACCGGATTGGTCGTTGCAGAAAGAATGGCGTCTACGGCGTCGCCATTGCGGCTTTCGCCAGCGAAAGCGCCATCCAGATCCACCACATGCAGCCATTCAAAGCCCTGATCTTGAAAGGCTTTCGCTTGAGCGGCGGGGCTGTCGTTAAACACGGTTGCCTGCGCCATGTCACCCAGCTTCAGGCGAACGCATTGACCTTCTTTGAGGTCGATTGCGGGAAAAATGATCATCGTGCTGTCCTCTGGACCTTTGTTGTCTGGCGGCGGCCGTTTATGGCGCCCAGCTCAGGAAATTGGAAATCAGCTGCAAGCCCAGCTTCTGGCTCTTTTCCGGGTGGAACTGTGTCCCGATCATATTGTCGCGGCCAACCATCGCTGTGAAAGTGCCGCCATAATCAAAGCTTGCGATACGATCTTCCTGACGCGCCACAGCAAAATGGTAGGAGTGCACGAAGTAGGCGTGAAGCCCATCCGGGCCGGTGGCAATGCCATCCAGTACTGGATGACTGCCATCGCGTACGTCGATTGTGTTCCAACCCATATGCGGGATCTTCAGGCTGTCCCCCTGAACTTCCATGGCCGAAACATCTCCCTGAATCCAGCCAAGGCCGTCACTGGTTTCAAACTCCAGACCGCGCTCCGCCAGAAGCTGCATGCCAACGCAAATGCCAAAGAACGGACGGCCTTTACCAACTACAGCTTCCTGCAGTGCTTCTTCCATGCCGGACACAGCTTGAAGGCCTCGGCGGCAATCAGCAAAGGCACCTACACCCGGGAGAACAATTCGGTCTGCCTTGGCAACTACGTCTGGGTCAGAAGTCACATGAACATGATGGGCGTGCGCATGACCATGGGCTACTCGCTCAAACGCCTTGGCAGCGGAGCGAAGATTACCAGATCCATAGTCGATGATTGCGACGCTCATCAAGCGTACTCCTTCTTCAAAAGCTCTTATATTTTTGTTGGTTAGTCGTTCAAGGTCAGGCCAACAACACTATGCTCACTGAACCGGGGTGCAGTTGCCCCATGCGCAGGCGATGGCGTTGAATTGACCGGTGCGCCAACGTCATTGAGCCAGAAATCAAAGAAACGCACCTCGGCCTCGTCCCGGTTTCGGGCACTTATGATGCCCAATGTCTGCCAGTTCTTGCGTTCAAGGCTCCAGACCCTCAAGGCGCTGCCCTCTATGGCAAACAAAAGCGCAAAGCCAATGGCAAAAACTCCGGGTGCTGCGCCCCCGACGGAGTCCGCAGCAATTTGGATGGCGGCTACTGCTACCAGATAACCCAAAAAAGCCAGCCACATGCGGTTGTACAAAAGCCAGATGATTGGGATCAGAAGGGCGCCCCATGAGAAGCCATCTTTGACAAATGTAATGCGCTGTGCGTTAGCCTCGGTCAGCTTTTCTGCTGTCACCTCGGGCGGTGCCATAACAACATAGGTCGCCACGTCTCACACTCCCCGCTTTGGCTGTCAGCCGCCCAGCTGACCCTTGGTGGTTGGTACGCGCCCGGCCTGTCGTGGATCAAGCTCCATAGCTGTTCGCATGGTTCGAGCGACAGCTTTAAAACAGGTTTCAGCGATATGATGACTGTTTGTACCGTAGAGCGTAGCGAGATGCAAAGTGAAGCCTGCATTCATCGCAAACGCGCGGAAGAATTCTTCAAACAGCTCAGTGTCGTAGCTTCCGATCTTGTCTTTCGGAAACTCTACTTGCCAGACAAGGAAAGGGCGTCCGGAAACGTCCAGCGCGCAACGAGTCAATGCTTCGTCCATTGCCAGATGGGTGTCTGCATACCGGGTGATGCCGCTCATGTCGCCAAGTGCTTGCTTGAAGGCCTGGCCGAGCGCAATGCCCACATCTTCAGTGGTGTGATGATCATCGATATGGGTATCACCCTTGGCGCGAATGGTGATATCGACCAAAGAATGTCGGGAGAGCTGCTCCAGCATGTGGTCAAAGAAACCCACGCCGGTGTCGATGTCGTAGGTGCCGGTGCCATCAAGATTCACAGAAACGCTCACATCGGTTTCTTTTGTCTTGCGCGTAATGGTTGCCTGGCGCATGGCTCATCCTCGTGTTGTAGCTCAGCTTATATGGCAAACTAGTCTGGTTGAAGGTCAGCAAGAGACGGGCCGTTTTAGCAGGCTGATTGTATTGTGAAAATACCCGAAAATGAAAAAGATCGTTTCGGCTTTCTCAATTGGCGTTTTGGTTCGCCATGCGCCTGTTGGGCCTAGTATTTTGGCGGTTTAGGTGATACGACCTCAGCCGTTTATCTAGCCTCAAGCTGCGGAGCCCTTCATGTCTTTCAAACCTACAACTGCACGGGATCGCCTGATCCTCGCTCTGGACGTCCCGACGGTGGAGGAGGCGCAAACCATTGTCGACGAAACGAAAGGCGCCGTAGGTACTTACAAGATCGGCATGCAGCTTCAGTTCGCAGGCGGTCTGACCTTTGCCGAAGAACTAGCGCGTGAAGGACACTCCATCTTTCTGGATGTAAAGCTGCTCGACATCGACAACACCATCGCAAGTGCAGTGAAGAACGTGGCCAAGATGGGCATGAAGTTCATGACCCTTCATGCCTACCCAAAGACCATGCGCGCGGCGGTGGATGCGCTTGCAGAGGTTGGCAACAAGGATCTTTGTCTTCTTGGTGTAACTGTTCTCACTTCTATGGATGAGCGCGATCTTGGCGACGCGGGATATGTTGGCCCCATCGCGGATCTGGTGGAAGCTCGCGCCAAACAGGCCAGCGCAACCGGCATGGGCGGAATTGTGTGTTCACCTGTCGAAGCAGCCGCCATGCGCGCTGCTGTGGGCGATAGCCTTGCCATCATCACACCGGGCGTACGTCCTGCTGGAGCCGATGTCGGTGATCAGAAACGGATTATGACGCCTGGTGATGCCGTAACGGCGGGCGCGGATTATCTGGTGGTCGGTCGGCCAATCCTGAAAGCGGCAGACCGCCGCGCGGCCGCACAAGCCATCTGCCGCGAAATTGAAGCAGCGTTGGCGTAACGCTTAGCGAACATAGAGGTAAGTTGAGCATAGGTCTCGCTGAGTTTCACTGGCCTCAGCGGGATCTGGCGGTTTTGGTCCTCGAAACACGAGCAGCTCAAGCGTTTCCTGATCTTCGATCTTTCTCAGATTGATCTGAAGATAGCCGGTGTTTACGCCATTTGCGCAGAAGGTTCGTCCGCCTGTGAAGCGCAGTGAAGCAGCCTCGGTGAACTTGTAGATAGATGAGGTTCGGTCGCCCACCGCGCTGATCGGAAGATGCTCTCGATCACTGAAGATCAGGTGGTTCTCGTCAATTGCAAGGTTGCCGGTCGTGGACTGTGCTGAATAATTGAGAGGGCGCCATTTTGTTCCGGCAAGTGTGTCTGCGCTGGCAAATGACGTCGTGAGCAGGGGGACCGCGGCCAGGGCAGCGAGGAAAGGCTTCAAGGGACACCTCTATCGTTCCAATTTGTTTTGAGGTGACCTTAGGGAAGTTTCTTTTAAAAAATGCTATTTGATTGCCGCAAATTCGAGCAGAAAACAAAAAACCGCGCTGGATGGAGCGCGGTTTTCTGCTTCTCGAAAGTGAGAAAGAATTAATTAGGCTGCTGGCCTTCCTGCTGCTGGTTCGCCATGCGTGCCAGGTTCTGACGGTACAGAGCGGCAAAGTCGATTGGGTCCAGCATCAGTGGCGGGAAACCGCCGTTGCGGGTGGTGTCAGCCAGGATGTTGCGTGCAAATGGGAACAGCATGCGTGGGCATTCGATGAGAATGAATGGATGCATGTGTTCTTTAGGAACGTTGGTGATCTGGAACACGCCAGCGTAGATAAGCTCAACAGCGAACATAACCTGCTCAGCAGTGTTGGCTTTCGCATTCAGGGTCAGAACAACTTCAAACTGGTCGTCAGACAGAGGATTTGCACCAACGTTTACGTTGATGTCCAGCTTTGGCTGCTCACCTGGCTGAAGGGACTTGGGAGAATTTGGGTTCTCGAAAGACAAATCCTTAATGTACTGGGCAAGAATGTTCATGCCTGGAGCTGGTGCTTGTGCCTGAGCTTCCTGATTATCACTCATAATAGTGTTCCCGGTTCACGGTTAAATTTGGCATGTACGGCAAAATTCCCCTCGACCGCACATGTGTCCTTGGGGTGGCTAGCATGACATACCAGAGGATACAAGGCTGTGTGATCAATTATGGACCTAAACAACTGAACTCTTTCGCCTAGGCACTAATAGTTATATTGCTTCTTTGGGCATAACAATTCGCAAGATCCGGAACTCTGGAGCCGGCCAGATGGCATTCGCAACAACTGATCAATCCCGTAGCTTTGATTTGCAAGTCAAGTTGGACACTCTTGTCCGCTTGCGTTGGCTGGCAATTGCAGGGCAAACAATATCATTGATCGTTGTGTATTACGGCCTCGGTTTTCCGCTACCTATTGGATACTGCTATGTTCTGATTGCGGTTTCAGCATGGCTTAATGTGATTTTGAAGATTCGCTGGCCCGCCAGTACGCGCCTTCATGAAAACGGCGCGGCAATCCAATTGGCCTACGACATTCTCCAGCTGGCTGGCCTGCTCTACCTGACGGGCGGCCTTGGCAACCCGTTCTGCTTTCTGCTGTTGGCTCCGGTCATGGTGTCAGCCACTGCGCTTTCCTTCAAGAACACCATCATGTTGGCCTCCTTGGCTGGCTTTTTTGCAACGGTAATCGGCATCTATCACATGCCGCTGCCTTGGTATGGCGGTCAGGCACTTCAAATGCCGCCAGTTTATACGGTTGGAGTTTGGGTGTCTCTGCTGTGCAGCATGTTCTTCATGGCAACATATGCTCTGCGTATTGCCAGTGAAGCACGCCAACTGTCCAATGCGTTGGCTGCCTCCGATATGGTGCTTGCGCATCAGCAGCACCTTTCCGCGCTCGATGGTTTGGCCACCGCGGCGGCCCATGAGCTGGGAACGCCGCTCGGCACCATCTATCTGACCGCGAAAGAACTGGCCACAGAGTTTGAAGAAGGAGACCCGCTGCGTGAAGATGCGGAGCTGGTCTACGCTCAGGCGCGCCGATGCCGCGAAATTCTGCAGAAACTGACGTCGCTCTCCTCGGATACGGACCAGCATTTCCAGCGAATGCCGCTCTCTCAGTTGTTGGAGGAGGTTTCTCAGCCCCATCGGGGGCTCGGGGTTCATATCGATGTGCAGTTGGAAGGTGAGGGACCTGAGCCGGTTGGGCGGCGCGATCCAGGCATCGCCTATGGTCTCGGGAATATCCTAGAGAATGCGGTGGACTTCGCCGGGCGAAACGTGCAGCTGAAAGCCAGTTGGGACGATGAAAGAGTTGAGATTACCATCAGCGACGACGGTCCCGGTTTTGCGCCCGATGTGATTGCGCGCATGGGTGAGCCGTATGTGTCGAAGCGGGGGTTGGCGAAGAAAATTCAGCCATTGAGCAAGGAAAAAAAGAGCGCGCCTTCTGGGCAGGCAGGCGGCGGGCTGGGTTTGGGCTTCTTTATCGCCAAGACTCTTCTGGAGCGAACGGGTGCCCGCCTGAGCTTCGGTAATCGAAAACCCCCAGAAACAGGTGCAATTGTTCGGATTCGTTGGCCGAAAAATGCGATGGATCAATCATAACGCACAAAAATGCCTTAGATTAATTCTCAGGTGACTGATGCTGCTAATAAAAATGGAAGATCCCTTCCCAATATAGGCCCAGTCATTATAAGAAGGACCTACGCAGAGTAATTTGGACCCATTGGAAATGAACGAACTTGAAAGTGCACCCCTGGGCCGTCTGTTGATTCTGGATGACGACAAGGCCTTTCAGCAGCGGTTGGCCCGTGCCATGGAAAAGCGCGGCTTTGAAACAGACACTGCTGATGGGGTGAAGGAAGCCCTCAGCAAGGTTGCCGCCGAAGCGCCCGACTTCGCAGTTTGCGACATGCGTCTGGAAGATGGCAGTGGTTTGGATGTGGTTGAAGCAATCCGCATGAAGAAGCCGGAGGCGCGGGTCGTTGTCTTGACCGGCTATGGCAACATTGCAACCGCTGTAACTGCTGTAAAGCTCGGCGCCATGGACTACTTGGCCAAGCCAGCTGATGCAGATGACATCTTTTCAGCGCTGATGCGTCGCCCGAATGAAAAAGCCGCTCCGCCTGAAAACCCGATGTCCGCAGATCGCGTTCGTTGGGAACATATTCAGCGCGTTTATGAGCTGTGCGATCGCAACGTTTCTGAAACGGCCCGCCGTCTCAACATGCACCGCCGTACGCTGCAGCGCATCTTGGCGAAACGCGCGCCACGCTGAGTACAGGCAAATCTTTGGTGATGGGACGCGCAGGCTGAGAGATCAGCCTGCCGATGAACCTTGGTCTTTATTTTCCAAGCTGTGCTTGTTGATCAGCGGCAGCTGAGCCAGCGTGAAGACCATGGTAATTGGCATAAAGCCGAAAACCTTGAAGTCGACCCAGAAATCGGTCGAAAAGTTTCGCCAGACAATCTCATTGATAACGGCGAGCACAAAGAAAAACACCCCCCACCGCAGGGTGAGGATTCGCCATCCTTCGTCAGTCAGTTTGAATGCACTGTCGAAGACGTAGCCAAGCAACGATTTCCCAAAGAACAACCCGCCAAGCAAAATGCTGCCAAACATGACGTTCACGATGGTGGGCTTCAGTTTGATGAAGAGTTCATTGTGCAGATAAAGTGTCAGAGCACCAAACACCAGCACCACAACGCCGGAAACAACCGGCATCACCGGAAGAGAGCGCATGAGATAGTAGGAAACGGCCAGAGAGATTGAGATTGCGATCATGAATGCAGCCGTTGCGAGGAAAATGGGCTCTCCGAGGCTGTTCAAGACTGGGAAAGCCTCCATTAGCTGTTCGCCGCGAGTATTGGAAATGAAGAACACGGCGAGTGGCCCAAGTTCCAGTGCAAGCTTGAGAAGCGGTGCGACTTCCTCGTGACCTTTTTCATTGGGCGCGTGTTCAAATTCCATACTTCACTCTCTGGTTTTGCGAGCTATGTTGTAGAGCAGATAGGAGTTGCCCCGCCTAAAGGTCAAGCCCCTTCTTGAGTTAGTCAGAATTCTAAGCTTCCTCTGTGAATGACAGTAGAACGGAAGCGACAGGCATTTCATGGGTTTATTATGTTTTATGCATTTATTGCTGTTCTCTCGCTGCTCTTACTGTTTGTCGCGCGCATTGTCATACAAAATCGCCGCTTTCCTGTGCATCTCGGCTACGGTCAGAGTGGCTTCTCGGAGCTAGATGGCAAGCCGAACTGGGTTAGCAGTCAAACCCAGCACCGAAACAAGCGCGTTGCACCACTGCCATTCAAGGGCAGTCTTTCTGACACTCAGGAAGCTGTTCGAACGGCGCTCACCCAGCTCGGTGGCAATGAGATTTTATCGCAAACGGATACATTCTGGCATGTGGTGTTCACAACGCCGACCTTGCGCTTTCACGATGATCTGGAACTCTACTTTGATCAGGACACAGCGCTCATTCAATATCGATCCAAATCCAGAAGCGGCACCTCGGATCTGGGGCTCAATCGCAGGCGCTACGAGGCGTTTTCAAGCATATACGCAGCGCTTTGATGATGCCTAAAAGTTGGTGCGGGCTCGCATCGCCTGCGACAGCGTGCCTTCATCCAGATAGTCCAGCTCACCCCCAACCGGGACGCCATGGGCAAGGCGCGTAACCTTTACAGTGTCAAACCGAGCGAGTTGGTCGGTGATGTAGTGCGCTGTCGTTTGGCCTTCCACGGTCGCGTTAACAGCCAGAATAACTTCCGCAACACGACCTTCTTCGACACGCTCAACGAGCTTGTTGATATTGAGGTCATCGGGCCCAACGCCATCCAACGGCGATAGCGTGCCGCCAAGCACGTGATACTGCGCGCTAAGCGCGGAAGCCCTCTCCAAGGCCCAAAGGTCCGAGACATCTTCAACGACAATAATGGTGGAGGCATCTCGGCGAGGATCGGTGCAAATGGTGCAGGGATCGGAGGTATCTACCGTGCCGCAGGTTGAGCAAACGCACACTTTCTCAACGGCAACGCCCATTGCTTCAGCCAGGGGGATAAGCAGCTGGTCTTTTTTCTGCACGAGGTGCAGTGCCGCGCGCCGGGCAGATCGTGGCCCCAAACCTGGCAATTTGGAAAGCAGTTGGATCAGGCGTTCGATTTCGGGGCCGGCGACTTTGCGTGTGCTCATGAAACTGCTTGCGCTTTGGGATAGATAACTTGGCGCGGCAGGATGTCTGCCGCGCGGCATAATCAGACCTGTGGGTTTAGAATGGCAGTTTCATACCGGCAGGCAGACCAAGGTCAGACATCATTTCCTGCGTTTTTTCTTGAACCAAAGCTTCACCCTTAGCCTTTGCATCGTTGTGTGCTGCCAGAATCAGGTCTTCCAAGACTTCAGCGTCCTCTGGCTTGACCAAAGACGGGTCGATCTTGAGCCCCGTCATTTCGCCTTTGCCGTTCAGCGTTACAACGACCAGACCTGCGCCTGCAGTACCTTCAACAGACAGCTCATTCACCGCTGCCTGGAGGTCACCCATCTGCTGCTGCATCTGTTTGGCCTGCTTCATCATTTTCAGAAAGTCCATGGGACATCTCCTTACAACTGGAATCGCGGCAGACACTGGTTCGCTGCCTTTTCTTTTTAGTTCTTAGGCAAATTGGATTTGCGAACTAAAGCTCTTCATCCATATCGAGGCCATCAAGAGCTTCGTCAAGCAGTAAGTCACTTTCGAGACTCTGTTCATCCTCATCCTTTTTGAGGACCTTCACGTCCACCACTTTCGCACCTGGGAAGGCCTTCAGCAAGGCGGCGACCTCTGGGTCTGAATGAGCGGCGGTCACCAGCTGGCGCTGGTTGGCCTGCTTTTCCTCATAAAGGGTCGGGCGCCCCTGTTCCCGGCTCACTGCCACGATCCAACGTCGGCCCGTCCATTCGGTAAGCTTGCGCCCCAGCTCGCCCGCTGCATCTGGTGAGGCTTCTTCAGTTGGCTGAACTTCAATGCGGCCGGGCTCAAAGTTTACAAGGCGTAGTGCGCGCTCGATCGTCACCTTCATGGGAATGTCGCGCATCTTTGCGGCGCACTCGGCCACATCCTGCCAGCTTCGCAGAGCGATCTTCTCGACAACCTCAGGTGCCGCGGCTGGCTGTGCCTGAGCAACTGCCGCAATTGCCGACCCGGTGCCAGCCACGCTTTGCAAGCGCGGTGGGGTAGGGCTAGCATTTGAACCGGACGGAGCAGAGGTGGCGGTGTTTGAAGACGAAGCTGCACCGCCAGCAGTTGGTGCTCCGCCTAAATTAAAACCCCCGGATTTGAGAAGCTTGAGGGCTTCCTCCGGATCCGGCAAGTCCGCAGCATAACACAGCCTCACCAACACCATATCCGCCGCTGCCAGAGGTTTGGGTGCGGTTTGGGTTTCAGTGATGCCCTTGAGCAGAATTTGCCAACTGCGAGACAGCACGCGCATGGAGAGCTTTTCCGCAAACTGTTGGCCCCGGGTTCGCTCTGCTTCGGTCACGCTGGCGTCGTCGCCCGCGCGAGGCACGGCCTTCAGGCGTGTTACAAGGTGAGTGAAATCAGCAAGATCAGAAAGGACTACGGCCGGATCTGCGCCAACATCATATTGCGCTTTCAGCTCTTCCAGTGAGCTGGCGATGTCACCCTTCATCACGTGATCGAACAGATCAATGATGCGAGAACGGTCGGCGAGGCCCAGCATCTGGCGCACATCTTCTTCGCCGATATGGCCTGCCCCGTGGGCGATAGCCTGATCCAGCAGAGAAAGCGAGTCACGCGCAGAGCCTTCGCCGGCGCGCGCGATTAGCGTCAGCGCTTCATCGGAAATCTCGATGCCTTCGTTTGTGGAGATGCGGCGCAGCAGGCTGAGGAGCGTCCCGGACTCAATGCGGCGCAAATCAAAGCGTTGGCAGCGCGATAGCACGGTCACCGGTACTTTCCGGATTTCAGTGGTCGCGAAGATAAATTTTACGTGCTCTGGCGGTTCTTCCAGCGTCTTCAAAAGGCCGTTGAACGCTGCATTGGAGAGCATATGCACTTCGTCGATGATGTAGACTTTGTAGCGCGCATTTGCTGGGCGATAACGCACCGCCTCGGTGATCTCGCGAATGTCGCCAATGCCAGTGTGAGAGGCGGCGTCCATTTCTATGACATCAACATGCCGGCCTTCCATAATGGCCTGACAGTGCGCCCCCATCTTGTTGAGATGGATGGTTGGGCGGTCTATCTCCCCCGGAATCTCATAGTTCAGCGCTCGCGCCAGAATACGGGCGGTGGAGGTTTTACCAACACCGCGAACACCCGTTAGCATCCAGGCTTGAGCAATACGTCCGGTCTCAAACGCATTTTGCAGCGTTTTGACCATGGGCTCCTGACCATAGAGGTCATCAAAGGTGCTGGGGCGATATTTGCGCGCAAGAACACGATATCCGCTCTCCGTTGTCTTGGAAGAGCTGGCTGGCGCATCGGCGATGTGTGGTTGGCTGGTCTGGTCTACCTGAACGTCGTCCATAAGGCCCCGCAATAAACGCTACTGAAAAAGCAGCTGCCACTACCCCGGCCATTCAAGACGAAGACCGGCCGCTTGTCGAGGTAAGGCGCGGGGAAAAAGAGGTGGGAGGCTGGCACGGTGACCCGTACCGATGCTCGTTGGGGCTGCTTCCTTCCGGACCTGACCCGGTTGGCGAGTGGCTCGTCCACCACCAACCTCCCGGCCCCTGTATGGTCGTTTTTTATTAGCTTTGCAAGTGGCCTCGTGGAGGAATGTGGACGATTTGAACTCATGGCATGTTCAAGCGACCTTCACACAGCTTGTTCATGGAAGGGGTTGCGCTTGAGCCTCTTAAGGAGTTCAGTGAGGCGCTTTGAATATTTTGAGGAATTGCTCTGAAATGACTGTGCCATGGACACCGCAGGAGGCTTCGTCCTTCCTTTGTTTCTCCGGAAACCAGCTTGATAGAAGAGCTGGGTCAAGGTCCAAGAGCGCCTGGATTTCGGAAGTGGAGGCGCAGGCCTCCACCGTTTATGCACTCGCAACTGCCGGTCATTTCGTTCTGTCAAAGAGCGGAGGAACATCCTGCTTTCTAGGCAAGGAGGAGCTGGCCGCATTTCCAGTTTCCGGGGCTGAAAGAGCTTTTCTGGGCTTTGACAACAGCCGAAACGGCCGCCCGGTCTTTGCACTCCAGTTCCAGTCGGATCCGGAAGTGTTGAAGGAACAGCTCGCTGTAGACGGACTGTTTGAGCTGGCACCGCTCCGTGGCATCGCCGTTAGTCAGATGATCAGTCATGAAGATATGGGTGTGCTGGCGCAGGCGAGCGCGCTTCTGAATTGGCATCGTACGCATCCCAAATGCTCAAGATGCGGCGGTGATACGAAAATGTCTGAGGCAGGATATCGCCGCGATTGCCCCTCCTGTGAGGCTCAGCATTTTCCCCGTACCGATCCCTGCGTAATCATGTTGATACAAAACCAGAAGGGGGAGGCTCTTCTCGGGCGTCCGCATAACTTGCCGGAGAACCTCTTCACGACACTTGCGGGGTTTGTGGAACCCGGCGAAACCTTCGAAGACGCGGTGCGCCGTGAAACTTTCGAGGAATCGGGCATTCGCGTGGGCAATGTCCGCTATATCGCCAGCCAGCCGTGGCCGTTTCCATCCAACATTATGATGGGCTTTTTTGGTGAAGCACTGACAACAGAGTTGAACGTAGACTATGAAGAAATGTTCGATTGTCGATGGTTTACGAAGAGTGAAGTCGAAGAAATGCTAAATGGAACGACGAAAACTGGTTATTTTTGCCCGCCAGAAATCTCAATAGCGCATCACTTAATCAGACTATTTGTGCAAGGAAGCTAAACGCAAGCCGGTATAAGATCGCCGCGCTATTAGAGGGAGGTGATATGGCGACTTGCATTTATCTTACGCACCCGAATGTGGATATTGATCCCGCGATTCCGGTTGCAAGCTGGGATCTGTCCGATGAGGGCATCACACGCATGAAGGCGGGTCTGCGGCAGCCTTGGTTGCTCTCCGTGGACCATGTCATCACGAGCTCCGAGAAAAAGGCAATAGAAACCGGTCGCATCATCGCCAATCACTTGGGTGTCGAGTGTTGGAGTGAGGCGGGATTGCAAGAAAACGACCGCTCCTCAACTGGCTATCTGCCGGAAGAAGAGTTTGAAGAAGTGGCAAACGAGTTTTTTGCTCGGCCTGCGGTCAACATTCGTGGTTGGGAGCGCGCGCTCGATGCACAAACGCGCATCGTCTCAGCCATCAAAGGGGCGCTCGCCAAACTTCCTGATGACGAAGCGGTTTTGTTCGCCGGACATGGCGGTGTGGGCAGCCTGTTGCGCTGCCATCTTACCAACACCGGCATTTCCCGCGAATATGACCAATACGCTGGCGGAGGCTGCTACTTCTTTTTTGACAGTGCCGATCTCACTGCGAAACGTGCCAGCGTGAAGGCAACCGAGTGGCGCCGGATTGAAGATCTTGAATCTGAGCTGGCCGGTTAAGGCTCTTGGCGTGACTTGAGAAATGCGGTTTGGCAGCTTATGTCCACTGTCGAAGCTGTTTTTGTGAAGAGTTGAAACCAATGATTGCTGCTGCGTTGCGGTCGTTCTCTCAGGTATTCCAGCCGGAATATCGACATATCCTGCTGAAGTCTATCGGCTTGACCATTGGCTTGCTGGCGGTGATCTGGATCGTAATTCAGGCGCTGTTTGCAAACTTCGTCGAGCTGCCATACCCATGGTTGGAGACTGTTTTGGGCATTCTCACGGGTGTGGGTGCCTTTATCGGGTTGGGGTTCCTGATCGCGCCCGCTTCAGCTTTGTTTGTGGCCTTTTACCAGGACGACATTGCCGAGCTGGTTGAACAGCGTGACTACCCATATGATCCCTCCGGCAAAGCGCTGCCCGTCCTCCAGTCACTCGGGATCGCCTTGAAGTTTCTCGGTGTGGTCATTTTGGGCAATATTTGCGCGTTGCTTTTGCTTTTGGTTCCGGGTGTGAATCTGGTCGCCTTCTTTCTCGTCAATGGTTATTTGCTCGGTCGAGAATTCTTCGAGTTCGCAGCGATGCGGTTCATGTCGCCAGAAGATGCCCGCGCATTGAGAAGGGCGAATGGGGGCACAGTGTTCTTCGGTGGCCTTCTCATCGCATTGGTGCTTGCCGTGCCAATCCTGAACCTGATCACGCCGATGTTTGCCACCATCTATATGGTTCACATCTTCAAGCAGTTGCGAGGACGCGCCCCCGTGGCCGCTTAGTGCCTTGTTCGCTTTGTTTGCGACTTAGGTTCTAGATCCAGACCTCAGCTTCCATCGTTTAAAGAGGTGCTGATGGGTCCGCGGTACGCCGCCACGCGCGCGTGCTTGCTCCTTGTGGCGCAGGGTAAACTGTGTATGAGTGTCCTGAAAAATAGCTACAATTTTCAGAAATGAAAATTATGAGGCAAAAACTCCAGTTTTTGCGGTGGTTGGATTCAGTGTTTTCCCTGATTCTTGATGGCGTTTCTGTACAGTTTTTTTGCGCTTAATGCGCTGAAAAATCAAAGGTTTTCGAGAGATGCGCAATCTAAGCCCTTCGGATGCTTTGACGCACCCATTCGTTGGAGTTATTAGACACCAGTGCAACGCCTTGTTTTATTTACGCTTACGTAAACGTCAGCGTAGGCAAGGGACGGGAGAGGTTTAAATGGCGAATGCTGACTTTAAGGCCAACAGGCCACTGTCGCCCCATCTTCAGGTCTATCGCCTGATCCTGACGATGCTTATGTCGATCCTGCACCGTATAACGGGCGCAGGTCTGTACTTCGGTACGATCCTAATGGCGTTTTGGCTTATCTGCGCGGCATCGGGCCCGGAAGCCTATGAATTTGCCAATGGCGTGTTCGGATCATGGATCGGCCGTCTTATCCTATTCGGCTTCACCTGGGCTCTGGTGCACCACATGCTAGGTGGGTTGCGCCACTTCGTTTGGGACATGGGCCGCGGTTTCCAGCTCGAAGCAGCAAACTGGATGGCCAAGGCCACCATCATTGGTTCCGTAAGCTTGACGATCCTTCTATGGATTATCGGCTACGTGGTCCGTTAAAAGGAGAGAGCCGATGACTGACATGCGCACTCCACTCGGGAAGGTTCGCGGGCTGGGTTCTGCAAAAGACGGAACCCAACATTTTTGGCGTCAACGCGTTACAGCGGTTGCCAACGTGTTCTTGATCACCTTCTTTGTGTTTCTGGTTATCTCCCTGCAGGGGTCCGATTATCAGACCTTCGTTGAGACGATGCAAAACCCGCTCGTTTCCGTGCTGATGCTCTTGGTAATCCTTGTTGGCTGCTACCACATGAAATTGGGTATGCAGGTGATCATCGAAGATTATGTACACACCGAAGGGCTGAAACTGCTTGCTCTGATGGGCAACATCTTTTTTTCATCCTTCATCGCACTAGCTTCCGCTGTAGCAGTGCTTAAGATCAGCTTCGGAGGCTGAATACATGGCTGGACAAACCAGTGGGGCCGCAGCACCGGGTGCATCCGGTCAGGCCTATGAGTTCGTCGATCATAGCTTTGATGTTGTCGTTGTTGGCGCCGGTGGCGCTGGCTTGCGTGCGACGCTCGGCATGGCAGAGCAGGGTCTCAAAACCGCGTGTATCACCAAGGTGTTCCCGACCCGCTCTCACACCGTGGCGGCGCAAGGCGGAATTGCAGCATCTTTGCAGAACATGACGCCAGACAGCTGGCAATGGCATATGTACGACACCGTCAAGGGTTCTGATTGGCTCGGCGACACCGACGCCATGGAATACCTCGCCCGTGAAGCGCCTGCAGCTGTATATGAGCTGGAGCACTACGGCGTGCCATTTTCTCGCACAGAGGATGGCAAGATTTACCAGCGCCCGTTCGGCGGCCATATGCAAAACTATGGTGAAGGCCCCCCGGTGCAGCGTACCTGTGCAGCCGCTGACCGAACAGGTCACGCTATTCTGCACACGCTCTATGGTCAGTCTTTGAAGAACAATGCCGAGTTCTACATCGAGTATTTTGCGCTTGACTTGATCATGTCCGAAGACGGCGTGTGTCAGGGCGTGATTGCATGGAACCTTGATGACGGCACCATTCACCGCTTCTCGGCCAAGATAGTTGTTTTGGCGACGGGTGGTTATGGCCGTGCATATTTCTCGGCGACTTCCGCTCACACCTGTACGGGCGATGGCGGTGGCATGATTGCCCGCGCCGGTCTTCCGCTTCAAGACATGGAGTTCGTGCAGTTCCACCCAACCGGCATCTACGGCTCAGGCTGTCTGATCACTGAAGGTGCGCGCGGCGAGGGCGGTTACCTTGTGAACTCCGAGGGTGAGCGCTTCATGGAGCGTTATGCACCTTCTGCCAAGGACCTTGCATCTCGCGACGTGGTGTCCCGTTGTATGACGATGGAAATCCGTGAAGGTCGCGGTGTTGGCAAGAACAAGGACCATATCTTCCTGCATCTGGACCATCTGGATCCAGACCTGCTGGCTGAGCGTCTGCCTGGCATTTCCGAAAGCGCCCGCATTTTCTCAGGCGTGGATGTGACCAAAGCGCCAATCCCGGTTCTACCAACCGTTCACTACAACATGGGCGGCATCCCGACCAACTACTGGGGTGAGGTGCTGAACCCAACCGCCGAGGATCCAAACGCAGTCGCACCGGGTCTCATGGCTGTGGGCGAAGCAGGCTGTGCGTCTGTTCATGGCGCGAACCGTCTTGGCTCCAACTCGCTGATCGACCTTGTGGTGTTTGGCCGTGCGGCTGCCATCCGTGCAGGTGAAGTGATTGACCGCAGCGCGCCAATTCCAACGCCGAATGCAGCATCCTGCGAGAAAATCATGTCGCGCTTCGATCGCCTGCGTAACGCGAACGGCTCTGCGCCAACCGCAGAGCTGCGCTCTAAGATGCAGAAGACCATGCAAGAAGATGCTGCGGTGTTCCGTACTCAGGAAAGCTTGGAGCAGGGCTGTCAGCGCATTTCTCAGATCTGGGATGAAATGGCAGACGTCAAGGTTTCTGACCGCTCGTTAATCTGGAACTCTGACCTTGTGGAAACGCTGGAGTTGGAGAACTTGATGGCAAACGCGATCACCACCGTCTACGGTGCTGAAGCGCGCAAGGAAAGCCGCGGTGCTCACGCTCGTGAGGACTTCAAGGACGGCCCACTTGGCGGTCGTGACGATGAAAACTGGCGCGTACACACAATCTCTCGTGTATCTGAAGACGGCAAGGTCGAACTGAGTTATCGCCCGGTCGTTCTGGATCCTTTGACCACCTACGATCAGGGCGGCATTGATCCTCAAAAGATCGCACCAAAAGCACGCGTATACTAAGTGCAGTTGCCGGAGTTGAGCGAGTTGAACAGCATAGCGCCCCACGTTGATACACAGTCTCCGTTTGGTACCTACCAGGCGGGCGATGCTGTGCGCTTCATGTGGCGGTTGGCTGATCAACACAAATTCCGGCAAAGCCTTCGCAAGTTTTTCCGGCGCATCAGCGCGCGGTTCTATGCGGGGCCCTATGATACGGAAGTGGAGGGCCTTCGTTTTCGCATTTATCCGGGCGAGAACTATGATGATCGCAAGATGCTGGCAAAAGGCCGCTTGCCGGAAAAGCAAGAGCACAAGTTTCTTCAGGAACTTTTGAAGCAGGGTGAAACCTTCGTGGATGTGGGAGCCAATGTGGGCACCTACAGCCTGTTCGCGGCGAAAGCGGGCATGAAGGTCGTGTCCCTAGAGGCAAACCCTGTCACCGCCAGCAAACTGCAATTTAACGCAGATGCGAACGGTATGGACGATCTCACTGTGATCGTTTGTGGCGCGGGTGCACAAGAGGGCACGCTGAACCTTTGGCTGGAGCCAACGAACTCTGGCTTTGCCACCATGGTCAAAGATCTGACCACAGGGCAATGGGCAGGGGATTGGAGGCCCGTTGAAGTTCAAGTGCGTCCACTGGATGCCCTCCTGCGCGATGCGGAGGTCGAGACTGTAGACTTGTTAAAGATCGACGTGGAAGGGTTTGAGGACCGTGTTCTTCTGCCTTTCTTGCGTGGCCGGACACAGGAAGCCTGGCCGCGTGTAATCTTGCTTGAAACCAATTGCCGCGACTTCTGGGAGGAGGACTGTCTTCAGGTTCTGGAAGAATGCGGCTATCGGGTTCATGCGGAAACACAAGATAATCTGGTGCTCGTGAGGTAACCCCACTTCGAGCAAGAACGGGGCCTCGACGCGAAAACGGGCCTCAACAGACGCGGAGCAAGAAAAATGGTTCAGCTGACGTTGCCTAAGAATTCCCGTATGGGCGAGGGTAAAGTCTGGGATAAACCGGAGGGCGCCACGAACCTGCGTGAATATCGGGTTTATCGTTGGTCGCCGGATGATGGACGCAATCCACGCATCGACACGTATTATGTCGACATGGACGACTGCGGTCCTATGGTTCTTGATGCACTGATCTACATCAAGAACAACATCGATCCGACCCTCACATTCCGTCGCTCTTGCCGCGAAGGCATCTGCGGTTCTTGTGCCATGAACATCGACGGCACAAACACGCTGGCCTGCACCAAGGGCGCGGACGAATGTCAGGACGAGATCGTCAAGATTTACCCACTGCCGCACATGCCCGTGGTCAAAGACTTGGTGCCAGACCTGACCCGCTTTTACGCTCAGCACCGGTCCATTGAGCCATGGCTCAAGACAACAACGCCTGAGCCGGCGAAAGAGTGGCTGCAGTCTCACGAGGATCGTCAGAAACTGGACGGCCTCTACGAGTGTATTCTGTGCGCATGCTGTTCCACTTCCTGCCCAAGCTACTGGTGGAATGGAGACCGCTATCTTGGCCCTGCTATTCTGTTGCAGGCCTACCGCTGGCTGATCGACAGCCGTGATGAAGCTACAGGCGAGCGTCTGGACAACCTCGAAGATCCATTCCGCCTCTACCGTTGTCACACCATCATGAATTGTTCTCAGACCTGTCCGAAGGGTCTCAACCCGGCAAAGGCAATTGCTGAGATCAAGAAGATGATGGTTGAGCGTCGCGTATAGGCAGCTACGCAGGTCGATAAGCTTTCAAAGCCGCCTTCGGGCGGCTTTTTTTCTAGAAGGTCTCAAAGTGATAGGTGATGCCGATACGCACGATGTCGCTCGTCACATCTTCGCTGAAGGACGTGGAGCCAATCCGGAAGGTGTCAGAGCCAAAGTCTATATGCTGATAGTCAAGGCGTAAGGACAGGTTGTCAGCCACCATCGCTTCAACGCCGCCGCCAACCATCCAGCCTGTCATTTGATTGGAATCGCTGCCGCCACCGAAGTTCGGGTTTTCTGCGCTTATCCGACTTGTTGCGACACCTGCATCCACATAGGCGAGAATGTACTCCCAGATGATGCCAGCGCGCACCTTGGCTGCGAGCAGGTAGTCTGAATCAAGGTCCAGACCTGAGGATGAATGCCCGCTGAACCCCCAAAGATTGCCTTCAATCTCCGCGCCAATGAAAACATCCTGATAAACATAGTTGTAGCCAGCGTAAAGCCCACCAACCGCGCCATCATAGCCACTGCTGGAGTCAAATCGGTCTTGCCCTCTCAAGTGGGCGTACCCAGCCGAGGCACCGACGTAAGCACCTGACCAGTCATAAAGCAAAGGCTCCAAAAATATTTCGGTCTCTGCAATCTCTTGTTCTTCTTCAATTCCAATGTCTTCAATGACCTGCTGTGCTTGAGCGTTGGAAGCAAGCAACGCACAGGCCATGATCGCAGACGCAGATACAAACACGCGATACATGGGAACCCCCTTGCGGGCTGAGGCCCTAAGCCAGTCAGAGGATGCCTCTGACCTACCCGCAGGGTAATGCGAAAATTTTTATAAAACATTGATAACGCGACGTCGCGTTGGTCTACCGGCGCTCAATGCCCTTGAGCAGCATTCGGATGACGCTGACGCATTGCTCACGCAAAATGGAATAGTCCGTATCGCTCCAAAGCTGCGGAAAGCGAAACTTGGTCGTCGCAGACTGAATGGTAATGGCAGCCTTCTTGGAGTTGTGGATGTCGAACTCTTCTGCAAGGACGCCGGACCTCAAAATGGTTTCGATGGGATGGCGCGTCAGGCGCAGCAGCTCTTCAGTATGCCTTGGCCGCTTGCTCATAATCACCTGCAAGCAGCTTCGCATTCCCTTGTGCTGATCGATGAGGCGGTGGGTCTCCTCAAGCTCTAGCAGAAGCAGCATGCTCAGGCGCGCTGCCGCGCTGGCATTGGGGTCCACTGCTGTCTCAAGCCGTGCGACAAGTCGAGCGATTTCCGCATCAACAACCGCGCAGACCAAGTGGAGCTTGCCGGGGTAAAAGTTATAGATGTGGGCCATGGAGATGCCTGATCCCTTGGCGATCTCAGCCAGAGATGTCTTCGCGTAGCCATTTTTCAGGAACGCGCTGCTTGCTGCTTCAAGGACATCAGCTGCCCGCCCCCTTGCAGCTAGGATCTCTCCAATGGCCATTGTTTTCTCGTGAAGGTGAACTGCCTGAGACTTCAAACCACAAGGCACAGCGTTACAAAACGTCTCGCGCCCGCGTGATTACCAAAGTCAGTTATATACGAAAAAACTCATAATTTATATAGTTTTACTGCGACAAGAACGCACTTAAATCCGGTTGTTGATCACTATTCATCCCTTTATATTAGATCCATCTAAAATAAGTAGGAGAGACCCATGTCCGTAGATAACTGGAAAGAATTCATCGCCCAGACCGATGGCCGACTTGCTGAAATGCGCCCCGGAATTCCCGGTGTGATGAAAGGATTTGGTGAAGTTGCCAAAAACGCCATTGCACCAGGTGCCCTCGATTCCAAGACCAAGGAGCTGATTGCGCTCGCCATCGGTATTGCAGCTCGTTGCGATGGCTGTCTGGGCTATCACGCAAAGGCGGCGATCAAGTATGGCGCTACACGCGAGGAAGTCATGGAGGCAATCGGCGTTGCAATCTACATGGGCGGGGGGCCTTCAGTAATGTATGGTGCGGAAGCGCTTGCCGCATACGATACCTTTAAGAACGAGGGATAAGTTACTATTCCCGTTGATGGCAGCGCCAATTGACAGCATGCGCAGCTTACATACTTGCTCTTGAATGGTCTTGCAGGTAAGTCCTGCTAGAAATCGAGCTGTGAGCATGTAAGCTGTGGGTGTGCCAGAAAAAACAGATGCCAACATATCCGCTGCGACCAAAGAGGTTCTTCCTCATTTGGAGCGGCTGGCTACTGCGCATTCAATCTGCATCCTCCAAGCTGCCAATCCTGTCTGCTTGACCCAGCTTGGCGAGGGCAGCACAGGGTTTCCCTCTTCACGGTTTGTCTTTGTTCGTTCGGTTGAGCATTACCTCTCGCTGTTTCCCAAAGAAGAACACATCGAAGATGAGGGCATTGACCCAACCGACATCATCGGTTGGGATTTGCGCAAGGCGCTAGTTGCGGTTTTGCAAGGTGATCCTACAGCGGTTGATTGGCTGCGCATCACCCCTACTCAGATTTCAGTGAAGGGCTTCAAGGATAGTTTCGTTGGGTTCGCACAAGAGCACGGCGATCCTGTACGTTTTGCGCAAAGTCATCTTCAACTGCTGCTGAAATTCCATCGTCGGTTCAAAGGGCAGCCGCAGGGCGAAATGGTGCCGGAAAAGCTGATTGATTTGCTCCGGCCGGCTCTATCGCTGCGTTGGTATTCACAGCACAAACTGCAAGGCCTGCCGCCCGCTCAGCTCGCGCATCTTCTTGATGATGTATTTATCCGCCCTGTTCTTCGTGGTGAGATCGTGGAGTTGTTGGATCGGCAGCGACAGGGACAACTCAAGGACCTGGAGCCGATTCCCACCGCCGTGGGAGAGCTTTTGCTCGCAGAAATTGAGGCCGGTCCCGCACTTGCGACTCGTAAACGGCGTCCGTTTACTCGCGAAATCATGCAGGAAGCGGACCGTTTCTTCCTCAGGTGGTCGGTCCTTAACCAGCGCTAAACCCGGAACCAGGCGCAGCCCTTGCGGCAACTAACCCCCTTGTTATTGCAGGTTTACCCTGCGTGTATGGACTGTTAGGTCCAAACAGGTGTTGTGAAGATGGCGATTGTGCACGCAAAGCCAACAGTCCACGTGAGCGAGCGTAATGAAGCGCGGTTGAGCCAGAAGCAGGCGATGTAAAGAACGCGCATGGAAAGAAAGAGGCCGCACAGGCTGTTGATCCATTCCGGGTCTCCGCCTTGCCCGAGTGCCACGAAAACTGCGACAGCGAAGAATGGGAACGCCTCTAGGCTGTTGTAATGCGCGCTCTGCGCTCTTCGCCGAAATGGCTCGGACCAGTACTCTGGATTTCTAGGATCAGAGTTGTCGAAAGACTTGGACATTTTTCCCGGAAGTAATGCAACCAAAGGAAGCAGGCCCGCAATCAGAATCGACCAGATGGCAAATGGCATTTTGAATGTGCTCCTGTTCTAAAAGCTTCGCATTATTAAGTAGATAGGCGTATTAGAGGTGGCGGCAAGATACTAGTACTTTTCAGTAGTTATGTTCAAATTTTCTAATGCAATGCAGTTTAAAGTTTAATCTGCTTAAAGGTGCCCTAGTTCTTTAGTCGACTTTACCCACAATACTTTTGGAATTTTTCAGTTTCGTTGAACTGTGTCACAGAACCGAAGGGTTAACGAGTTACATCCGGCACCAAATTGATAACGGGCCCTGAACGAAATGGTGTCCCAAAACGGACCTAGGAGACATAGAATGGCAATAGCAAACGTTCTATTTGTCTGTGTCGATAATGCGCTGCTGAGCCTGATGGCAGAAGCCTATGCGAACGCGAAATCCAATGGTGTTGTGCGCGCCTTTTCTGGTGGCCCCATGCCTGTCGATGGAATGAACGAGTATGGTCGCAAGATTCTCGCAGACAAAGGCATTGCTGATAAAGGCCTCGAACCGAAATCGTGGAACATTTTTGCGTTTCCACATGCCCCTCAGCCGGACTTCGTCGTCGAGCTGCAAAGCGACGCTTTGATGATGACGCCGCCAAAGTGGGCGAACGACCCAGTCGTTTCCAAGTGGCAGGTTGTTCCGGGAAATCACCGGATCACTTCTCTGGAAGATGCAAAGACTGCTTTCCGGCGGATTCGTGAATCAATTGATCGTGCGCTTTTGTCTGGTCAGTTTGAAACAAACCATATGCTCTGGCGGGTAGCTGGTTAACTTGTGAAACAGTTGGTTTCTGTGCAAAGGTAGGCGGCATTAACCAGTTTTGTCGGCGACGGTGTTGGGGAAACGAGGCATTTAGGCCAATTTGTTACTGGTCTGTTTACCTTTTCGGGTCAATCTTTACGACACTTATGGTTAATGCACGCTCATACTGAGGCAGGGTGAAAGACACTATGAACCGCGGTTTGACAATTGCACTGGTATCCGTTCTCGCAATCTCAACGATGGCGTGCCAGCGCACCACCTATACGCGCAGCTATGTATCACCGCTGCCAGCGACACCATCCACACCCGTAGCAGGGGATTCCTTATCTCCTCTCGATCAGCAACCGGGTGCAAGTCAGGGCGAAATCACCGGCCAGCCTCTTGATGGCACTGCTGACGGGACACAGGTCGCCTCGGTAGCGCCAGGCGCAGCAGGTGGCAGCTCCGTGGGCCGTACCGATCTGTTGGGCGGTTGGGATGTCGCATCTGGCGCGGACAGCTGTAAGCTATTCATGACGCTGACGACATGGAGCGGCGGTTACCGCGCCAATACCCGTGGCTGTAGCGACGAGAGCCTCTCTCGCATCGCGGCATGGGATCTGAACGGCAGTCAGGTTGTTCTGAAAGATGCAGCAGGCTCTGACATTGCGCAGCTCTCAGGTGGTGGCAGCTCCTTCAATGGCGTAACAAATAGCGGCGCACCGATCTCCTTCCGCCGCTAATCAAGCGAAAAATCCGAGATTTTGAGCCCGGCACAGTTTAACTGGCGCCGGGTTTTTCTTACCTATCAGGTGGCCTTCCCACTTTTTGATAGGGGTGTCCGTGCGATTTTGGCTTGATTGCGAAATTGCCTAGGAACTATGCCTAGGCTGAAAAACTCGACTAGGGTGATCCCCGATCTCCATCGAACCAACACAACTAAAGTGGGGCCTTGTGACTGAAGCGATACCAAGCGCTGTAACCGTGAAGGGGCGCTACCAGGCAATGGTAGACGCGGGCGAAATTGAAGCTGATAGCGCCCAGGTGGCTGTTGTGCGCCATCTGGACGAATTGAATGCAGCGCTGACCGAGGCGCGCATCGCCACAAAAAAGAGCGCGCTGGGATGGCTGTTCAGCAAACGAAAAGCCCAGATTGCAGCGCCAAAAGGGCTTTACATTTGGGGCTCGGTTGGGCGCGGCAAAACCATGTTGATGGACCTCTTCTATCAAGTGGCAACAGAGCCAAAGAAGCGTCGATCGCATTTTCATGAGTTCATGGCCGAAACGCACGCACGGGTTTTCGAAGCGCGTAAACAAATTTCTGAAAAAAATTCTAAAAATTCAGACCCGATTTTGCCAGTTGCAGAAGCAATTGCGGAAGAAACACGTCTGTTGTGTTTCGATGAATTTACCGTGACCGATATCGCGGATGCCATGCTGTTGGGGCGCCTGTTCACCAAGCTTTTCGAGCGTGGTGTTGTTGTTGTCGCGACGTCCAACGTGGATCCTAAGGATCTTTACAAGGACGGCTTGAACCGAAGCCACATACTCCCGTTTATCGACCTTTTGCAGCAGAAGGTCGACGTATTGAAGCTGGATTCTAGAACGGACTTCAGGCTTGAAAAGCTGGCAGGCACCCAAGTTTACGTGAGCCCGCTTGGGCCGGAATCCGATCGCCAACTCAATGAGATCTGGCGTAGCCTAACAAACAACGTGCCACCACACTCTGAAACACTGGAGAACCTCGGTCGTGAGATAAAGGTCGACAAGACCTGTGCTGGGGTGGCGTGGTTCACCTTCGACGAGCTTTGCCGTCAGCCGCTCGGGGCGTCGGACTTCCTGCGCATTGCGCAGGCGTACCACACTATCATTCTGGCAAATGTACCAGTGCTTGAAGCGCGGTTTAGAAATGAGGCAAAGCGCTTCATTAATCTCATTGATGCGCTCTACGACAACAAGGTCAAGCTCATCATCTCTGCAGATGCAGAGCCAGACAAACTCTATAGCGCGCCGTCTGGTACCGAGGTGTTTGAATTCGATCGCACGGCCTCCCGTCTGATTGAGATGCGTTCGGAGGAGTATCTCGAGGAGGAGCCGAGATTCGAAAACTGAAAAAAATACAAAAAATTCAGTTTTGACGATTCAGAGCTGCTTTTTTATCCGAAAAACATGCCATATACGGGAAATAACGCGGTTGCCCCGTCGGTTTGCCTTGCGTGTATGCGTAAAACCCGGTAACGCACTGCGACAAATAAGCGCCTTTTTAAGGTGATGGGATTACGTAAACGGGAGCTAATTGATATGGCACGGAACAAGATTGCTTTGATTGGCGCAGGCCAAATTGGTGGCACGCTTGCTCACCTGGCAGGCCTGAAAGAACTGGGTGACGTCGTGTTGTTCGACATCGCCGAGGGCACGCCGCAGGGCAAAGCGCTCGATCTCGCGGAGTCTTCTCCAGTAGATGGTTTTGACTCTGCACTTTCCGGCGCAAACACCTACGAAGCAATCGAAGGTGCTGACGTTGTCATCGTAACCGCCGGTGTTCCGCGCAAGCCAGGCATGAGCCGCGATGACCTACTTGAAATCAACCTGAAGGTCATGGAGCAGGTTGGCGCCGGCATCAAGAAGTATGCCCCAAATGCATTCGTCATCTGTATCACCAACCCGCTTGATGCCATGGTCTGGGCGCTGCAGAAGTTCTCCGGTTTGCCTGCAAACAAGGTTGTTGGCATGGCAGGCGTTCTGGACAGCGCACGCTTCCGCTACTTCCTGGCTGAAGAGTTTAAGGTCTCCGTGGAAGATGTCACTGCGTTCGTTCTTGGTGGTCATGGCGACACCATGGTTCCGCTGACCCGTTACTCCACTGTTGCTGGCATTCCGCTCACCGATCTGGTCAAGATGGGCTGGTGCACTGCTGAGCGTATGGAAGAAATTGTTCAGCGCACCCGTGATGGCGGCGCGGAAATTGTTGGCCTGCTCAAGACTGGCTCTGCTTTCTACGCCCCAGCCGCTTCTGCAATTCAGATGGCTGAAAGTTACCTGAAGGACAAAAAGCGCGTTCTGCCATGTGCAGCGCACCTGGATGGTCAGTATGGCCAGAAGGATATGTATGTAGGCGTGCCTTGCGTAATCGGTTCCAACGGCATCGAGCGCATTGTCGAGATCGAACTCAACAATGACGAAAAAGCGATGTTCGACAACTCCGTATCCGCAGTCGAGGGTCTGGTGGAAGCTTGTAAAAAGATCCAGCCAGCTCTTGCATAACACCATGATCTGACGGGAGCGTAGCGGTGCAAGCTGCGCTCCACCCACCTAGGAATAGGCAGAGCATATGAATATTCATGAATATCAGGCAAAGGCAGTGCTGAAAGAGTACGGCGCTCCTGTTGCTGAAGGTGTTGCGATCTTTTCTGCTGACGAAGCAGAAGCCGCAGCCAAAAAACTCCCTGGCCCGCTTTGGGTTGTAAAGTCTCAGATCCATGCCGGTGGCCGTGGTAAGGGTAAGTTTAAAGAACTGCCTGCAGATGCCAAAGGTGGTGTTCGTCTGGCGTTCAGCATTGATGAAGTCATCGCGAACGCAAAAGACATGCTCGGCAACACTCTCGTCACCGCTCAGACCGGCGACGCAGGGAAGGTCGTAAACCGTCTCTACATTGAAGACGGTGCCGACATCGAGCGCGAACTGTATCTCTCTCTTCTGGTAGACCGTTCCTCCGGTCAGGTGGCGTTTGTTGCGTCCACTGAAGGCGGCATGGACATTGAAGAAGTGGCCCATTCCACCCCAGAGAAGATCCTCACCCTGCCAATCAACCCGCTCGATGGTGTCACCGGCGAGAAGGCTGGTCAGTTGTGTGATGCGCTGAAGCTGGAAGGCGATGCGCGTGCGGATGGCCTAAAGCTGTTCCCGATCCTCTACAAAGCGTTTGTCGAGAAGGATATGTCTCTTCTCGAAATCAACCCGCTTATCGTCATGAAGGATGGTCACCTGCGCGTTCTGGACGCCAAGGTCTCCTTCGATGGCAATGCGCTCTTCCGCCACGAAGACATTGTCGCCCTTCGCGACAAGACCGAGGAAGACGAGAAGGAAATCGAAGCCTCCAAGCACGATCTGGCTTACGTAGCTCTTGATGGCAACATCGGCTGCATGGTGAACGGCGCTGGTCTGGCCATGGCAACCATGGACATCATCAAGCTGTACGGTGCAGAGCCTGCCAACTTCCTCGATGTGGGCGGTGGCGCTTCTAAAGAAAAAGTGACCGCAGCTTTCAAGATCATCACTTCCGATCCAAATGTTAAGGGTATTCTCGTTAACATTTTCGGCGGCATCATGCGTTGTGACGTGATTGCGGAAGGTGTTCTTGCAGCGGTGAAGGAAGTTGGTCTGCAGGTACCTCTTGTTGTTCGTCTTGAAGGTACCAATGTTGAACTTGGTAAGAAGATCATCAGTGAGAGCGGCTTGAATGTTATTCCGGCTGACGACCTTGACGATGCAGCGCAGAAGATTGTGGCTGCTGTGAAGGAGGCCAACTAATGTCCATCCTCGTCGATAAAGACACAAAAATCATCGTTCAGGGTCTGACCGGTAAAACCGGCACATTCCACACTGAGCAGGCGCTTGAGTATTTTGGAACCAAGATGGTTGCAGGTGTACACCCGAAGAAGGGTGGCGAAACCTGGTCCAGCGGGATCGAAGGCGCAGCTGAGCTGCCAATCTTTGCTTCTGTAAAGGAAGCAAAGGACGCAACAGGGGCAAATGCTTCCGTTGTTTACGTGCCGCCAGCAGGCGCGGCCGCTGCGATCATCGAAGCAATTGATGCGGAAATCCCGTTCATCGTCTGCATCACCGAAGGCATTCCGGTCGCGGACATGGTCAAGGTGAAGGCACGCCTCGACAACTCCAACTCCCGCCTTCTGGGCCCGAACTGCCCAGGCGTTCTGACCCCTGAAGAGTGCAAGATCGGCATCATGCCGGGCTCGATCTTCAAAAAGGGTTCGGTTGGTATCGTTTCCCGTTCCGGCACGCTGACCTATGAAGCTGTATTCCAGACTTCTCAGGAAGGTCTCGGCCAGACAACTGCCGTTGGCATCGGTGGCGACCCTGTAAAGGGCACCGAGTTCATCGACATGCTGGACATGTTCCTGGACGATCCAGAAACGGAATCCATCATCATGATCGGCGAAATCGGTGGTTCCGCCGAAGAAGAAGCTGCCGAATGGCTTCAGGAGCAGGCAAAGAAGGGCCGCAAAAAGCCGATGGTTGGCTTCATTGCGGGCCGTACAGCCCCTCCAGGTCGTACCATGGGTCACGCAGGTGCTGTGATTTCCGGCGGCAAGGGCGGTGCAGAAGACAAGATTGCGGCGATGGAAGCAGCGGGCATCCGCGTTTCTCCGTCTCCGGCAAAGCTCGGCAAGACGCTTGTCGAACTTCTGAAAGAAACCGCATAAGCCCGCCGCGCTGAGCGCAAATGGCTTTCTGAACACGCGGTTGGCGCTCCGCTTGGTGCCAACCGCCGATAATAATGAGAGGTAGCCGAGACCCACTCTGCTGCCAGTCGCGGGTCAGGGCTCGAGTGGTAACACCAGCCCATAGCAAAGAAGGCGGATCAAAAGTCCGCTTGAAAAAACATGGCACGGCAGGACGCGAACAATGTCTTCGCGCTGACGTCGTTCCTATACGGCGCCAACGCTTCCTATATCGAAGAGCTTTACGCTCAGTACCAAGAGAACCCTCGTTCCCTCGAACCAGAGTGGCAGGAATTCTTCTCTACACTGCAGGACAATCCTGACGACGTCATCAAGGAGGCCCGTGGGGCGACTTGGGGACGCAAGGACTGGCCTGTTCAGGCAAACGGAGAACTGATTTCCGCTCTGGATGGCGACTGGCCCTCCGAGAAGGAAGTTGGCGACAAAATCAAGGCCAAGGCGAAAAAGACTGGCGTTGAGATGACTGAGGCCGACGTGCTTCAGGCGACCCGAGACAGTGTGCGTGCGCTCATGATGATCCGCGCTTACCGTATGCGCGGTCACTTGCATGCCGACCTTGATCCGCTCAGCCTGGCTGAGCCGGGCGATCATGAAGAGCTGCACCCTGCCACCTACGGGTTTTCCGAGGACGACTGGGATCGCAAGATCTTCCTGGACAATGTGCTTGGCATGGAGTTCGCCAGCATTCGTCAGATGCTGGACATCCTGAAGCGGACCTATTGCTCTACCCTTGGTGTTGAGTTCATGCACATCTCGGATCCGGCGGCAAAGGCCTGGATTCAGGAACGCATTGAAGGTCCGGACAAGCAGGTTGCCTTTACCCCAGAAGGGAAAAAGGCAATCCTGAACAAGTTGATCGAAGCCGAGGGTTTCGAGAAGTTTCTGGATGTGAAGTACACCGGCACCAAGCGCTTCGGTCTTGACGGTGGTGAAGCACTCATCCCGGCACTTGAGCAGATCATCAAGCGGGGTGGTGCGCTTGGTATTGAAGAAATCGTTCTTGGCATGGCCCACCGCGGCCGGTTGAACGTGCTGTCGCAGGTGATGGGTAAACCGCACCGCGCCATCTTCCATGAGTTCAAGGGCGGCTCTTATGCCCCCGACGATGTGGAAGGCTCCGGCGACGTGAAGTACCACCTTGGAGCATCTTCCGATCGCTCCTTTGATGACAACAACGTTCACCTGTCTTTGACTGCGAACCCGTCTCACCTTGAAATCGTGAACCCGGTCGTCCTGGGTAAGGCTCGCGCCAAGCAGGATCAGCTATCTGATTGGGTTGAAACCACAGAAGTAAACCGCAGCTCCGTGCTACCTTTGCTCATCCATGGTGATGCCGCATTTGCAGGGCAGGGCGTTGTGGCTGAGTGTTTCGGTTTGTCCGCTCTGCGCGGTCACCGCACCGGCGGCTCAATTCACGTGATCATCAACAACCAGATTGGTTTCACCACCAATCCGCGTTTCTCACGCTCGTCTCCATATCCATCCGATGTGGCGAAAGTGATTGAGGCACCGATCTTCCACGTGAACGCAGATGATCCGGAAGCAGTGACTTTTGCGGCCAAGGTCGCGATCGAGTTCCGCCAGCGGTTCCACCGCCCGGTGGTGATCGACATGATCTGTTACCGCCGCTACGGTCACAACGAAGGTGATGAGCCTGCGTTTACCCAGCCGATCATGTATCGCAAGATCCGCAAACACGCGACGACTCTGCAGCTCTACGCAGACAAGCTGGTCAAGGAAGGTCTGGTCACCGCCGAGAGTGTGGATGAGGCGCGCCAGAACTGGCGTTCTCATCTGGACCGCGAGTTTGAATCCGGCATGGCCTACAAGCCGAACAAGGCGGACTGGCTCGACGGTAAGTGGTCTGGCATGAAGGTGGCGAAAGAGGTTGACGAGCCTCGGCGTGGCAGCACCGGCATCGACATGGATGTTCTCAAGGAGCTTGGTCAAAAGCTGACCGAAATCCCGAAAGACTTCAATGCACACCGCACAATCCGCCGGTTTCAGAACAACCGCGCAAAAATGATCGAGACCGGCGAGGGGATCGATTGGGCAACGGGTGAAGCCCTTGCCTTTGCAGGTTTGTTGCGTGAAGGGCATGCGGTGCGTCTGTCCGGTCAGGACTGTGAGCGAGGCACCTTCTCTCAGCGCCATTCCGTTCTTTATGATCAGGACAACGAAGACCGCTTTATTCCGCTGAACAATCTGGCAGAAAAGCAGGCGCGGTACGAAGTCATCAACTCCATGCTTTCCGAGGAAGCGGTTCTTGGCTTTGAATATGGCTACTCGTTGGCAGAGCCAAACGCGTTGACGTTGTGGGAGGCGCAGTTCGGCGACTTCGCCAACGGTGCACAGGTTCTGTTCGACCAGTTCATCTCATCCGGTGAGCGCAAATGGCTGCGTATGTCCGGCCTCGTTTGTCTGCTGCCACACGGCTATGAAGGGCAGGGCCCAGAACACTCTTCAGCACGCCTTGAACGCTTTTTGCAGATGTGTGCAGAAGACAACATGCAGGTGGCAAACTGCTCCACGCCAGCCAACTACTTCCACATTTTGCGCCGTCAGTTGAAGCGTGACATTCGTAAGCCGCTGATCCTGATGACGCCGAAGTCACTGCTGCGCCACAAGCGCGCCGTGTCTAAGCTGGAAGAAATGGCTGCGGACAGCTGCTTCCACCGTCTGCTGCACGATGATGCCGAGACCAATCCGGGCTCAACCATCGCACTGAAGCCAGACGACAAAATCCGCCGTGTGATCCTTTGTACCGGTAAGGTCTACTATGACCTTCTGGAAGATCGCGAGAAGCGCGGTATTGATGATGTCTACATTCTGCGTGTGGAGCAGCTCTATCCGTTCCCAACCAAATCGCTTTGCGTTGAGATGGCTCGCTTCAAGAACGCAGATGTGGTCTGGTGTCAGGAAGAGCCGAAGAACATGGGGTCATGGTTCTTCGTTCAGGAGTACATCGAGTGGGTACTGGAGCATGTGAACGCAAAGGTGAGCCGTCCGCGTTATGTCGGTCGTCCGGCTGCTGCGGCAACAGCAACAGGTCTCATGTCCAAGCACCTTGCGCAGCTTCAGGCTTTCCTCGACGACGCGTTCGCTGAGTAAGATCCTACGCTAACAGATACAGTCCGAGCGGCCCATTGGGCCCTGAATTGAGAAGAGATAAGATTATGGCGACGGAAATTCGTGTGCCCACTCTGGGTGAATCCGTAACCGAAGCGACCATTGCTCAATGGTTCAAGAAACCAGGCGATGCCGTTTCCGCGGATGAGCCACTGGTTGAACTTGAAACCGACAAGGTCACTGTAGAGGTGCCCGCGCCAGCGGCGGGTACTCTCGAAAACATCGTGGTCAAGGAAGGCGATACCGTAGAAGTTGGTGCGCTCCTTGGTGCCATTCTGGAAGGCGCAGCCGCTGCTGCACCTGCTCCGGCGAAAAAAGAAGAAGCAGCTCCAAGCTCTTCTGATGCGCTCAAGTCTGCTGAGCCCGTTAGCGTTGTTGTGCCGTCTGCTGGTGAAAGCGTCACTGAAGCTGAAGTCGGTGAATGGTTCGTGAAGGTAGGAGATGCCGTAAAGGCGGACGATACCCTTGTTGAACTGGAAACTGATAAGGCGGCTCAGGAAGTGCCAAGCCCTGTAGCGGGTACGGTCATCGAGATTGCGCAGGCAACAGGGTCTACCGTTGAGCCGGGTAACCTGCTTTGCAAGATCGCCCCGGGTGAAGGCGCTGCTGTAAGTACACCTGCACCTGCCGCCGCAGCTGCTGCGCCAGCGCAACCTGCTGCTTCCAGCCCTGCACCGTCTACTTCGATGCCTCCGGCACCGTCCGCCTCCAAGATGCTGGCAGAAAAAGGCCTGTCCCCAGATCAGGTCGCAGGTTCCGGCAAGCGTGGTCAGGTTCTCAAGGGAGATGTGATTGCAGCTGTTGCATCAGGTATCTCCGCCGCACCGGCAGCACAGGCCGCACCTGTTGTTGCACGCGCACCATCGTCTCCTGAAGATGAAGTTCGCGAAGAACGTGTCCGCATGACCAAGCTGCGCCAGACCATCGCCCGCCGCTTGAAGGATGCCCAGAACACCGCAGCAATGTTGACCACTTACAACGAAGTGGACATGAAGCCGGTGATGGATCTGCGCAAGCAGTACAAGGACATCTTTGAGAAGAAGCACGGTGTGAAGTTGGGCTTCATGGGCTTCTTCACGAAGGCTGTAACCCATGCGCTCAAGGAAATTCCTGCGGTCAACGCAGAGATCGATGGCACGGACATCATCTACAAGAACTACGCCCACATTGGCGTTGCTGTTGGCACGGACAAGGGCCTGGTTGTACCTATCGTTCGCGATGCCGACCAGATGTCCATTGCAGAGATTGAAAAAGAGATCGGCAACCTGGGCCGCAAGGCGCGTGATGGCAAGCTCGGCATGGCCGACATGCAGGGTGGAACATTCACCATCTCCAACGGCGGTGTCTACGGCTCTCTGATGTCGTCTCCAATTCTGAATGCACCGCAGTCTGGTATTCTGGGCATGCACAAGATTCAGGAGCGTCCTGTAGCCATGAATGGTCAGGTCGTCATTCGTCCGATGATGTACCTTGCGCTCTCTTATGATCACCGCATCGTTGACGGCAAAGAGGCTGTAACCTTCCTCGTTCGCGTCAAGGAAAGCCTCGAAGATCCGCAGCGTCTGGTTCTGGATCTCTAAGAAAATTCAGCGTTGCCCGGCCTTCGCGCCGGGCATCTCGCTTTCCCGTCCTCGGGCTCACGATTTACATAGGGATTAGAATATGTCCTACGATCTCGTCGTTATCGGCACAGGTCCTGGCGGCTACGTGTGCGCCATCAAGGCGGCTCAGCTTGGTATGAAGGTGGCCGTTGTCGAAAAGCGCAAAACCCACGGCGGCACCTGCCTGAACATTGGCTGCATTCCGTCCAAAGCACTGCTGCACTCCTCCGAAGTGTTTGAAGATGCGACGCACAATTTTGAGAAGCTCGGCATCAAGACCTCCAAGCCTAAGGTTGACTGGAAGGCAATGCTTGCCAACAAGGAAAACGTTGTTGAGAGCAACGTGACCGGCATCGACTTCCTGTTCAAGAAAAACAAGGTTGAAGCGCATCACGGCACGGGCCGCATCCTGAGTGCCGGTAAGGTGGAAGTCACCGCTGAAAACGGCTCAACCTCTATTCTTGAGACAAAGAACATTGTCATTGCGACTGGCTCTGACGTGATGTCTCTGCCGGGCATCGAGGTCGATGAAAAGCAGATCGTTTCCTCCACGGGCGCTCTGGAACTGGAGAAGATTCCAGGTAAGCTGGTTGTCGTCGGCGCTGGTGTGATTGGTCTGGAACTGGGCTCTGTTTACGCGCGCCTTGGTTCTCAGGTCACCGTTGTGGAGTTCATGGACAAGATCCTTGGCCCAATGGATGCCGACGTCTCTCGCCAGTTCATGCGCATGCTGAAAAAGCAAGGCATCGAGTTCAAGATGTCTTCCAAGGTAACAGGCGTTACCAAGAAGGGGCGCGGTCTGGAAGTGACAGTAGAACCAGCCGAAGGGGAAGCGCATGCTGAGACCATTGACGCTGATGTGGTTCTGGTTGCAATCGGTCGCCGCCCTTACACGGAAGGCCTCGGCCTTCAGGAAGCCGGCGTTGAGCTGGATGAGCGTGGCCGGGTGAAAACGGATGCGCACTTCAAGACCAACGTGAATGGTATCTACGCCATCGGTGATGTGATCACGGGTCCTATGCTGGCTCACAAAGCTGAAGATGAAGGCGTTGCTGTTGCCGAGATCCTCGCCGGTCAAGCCGGTCACGTGAACTACAATGTGATTCCGAGCGTTGTATACACGGCCCCGGAAGTGGCGTCTGTTGGCAAGACCGAGGACGAGCTTAAAGCTGAAGGCGTCAAGTACAAGGCAGGCAAGTTCCCGTTCACGGCGAACGGCCGCGCAAAGGCGATGCTGTCAACCGATGGCATGGTCAAGGTTCTTTCCGACGCCGAGACCGATCAGGTTCTTGGCGTTCACATCATTGGCCATGGCGCAGGCGACATGATCCATGAAGCCTGCGTCCTGATGGAGTTTGGCGGGTCTTCGGAAGATCTGGCTCGCACCTGTCACGCGCACCCGACCATGTCCGAAGCGGTCAAGGAAGCTGCTATGGCAGTGTTCGCCCAGCCAATTCATATGTAGTTTGCTACCTAAAAGTAAAAGACAGAGAAAAGGCCGATACGTCATGCGTAGCGGCCTTTTCTATGAGGGGGCTGTCTTCATCCCTGTTCACATTTGCACCTTTAGGTTGATGAGCATTCAGCACTGAGATCGGGGGAACGGAAATGTCTGATGGGTATGACAAGTATGTAGATGACCAAATACGAAAAGCGGTCCATTCTGGAACGAACTCACATGCCGACCCGGCCGTTCGCGCCCAAGCGGCGATGAAGGGCATTTACCTTGAAGATACGGCTTCCGGGCAGCGTTCTCCAGTACATCAAACCCCAACGATAATCGGGGGAAATTCCGATGCCATCGACAACATGTGGGACAAGATGCCTTGGTGGGTTTATGCGGTCTTTGCCGCGATCGGAGCAGTAGTCGCGGTAACTGTATTTGCGCCAAACGCACAGCCTGATGGCCAGCTTCTGGTCGCAGCAGCCGGTGCAGGGATCGGCGCTTTCAGTTTGCTGGTCTTACGCGCACTCTCACACATGCTGCTGTGGGCGGCAATCTTGGGCGGTCTGGCCCTTGTGGCATTTGCGGTTCTGGGCGGAGGCTGAAGGGTTTCAGTCTCTCAGCAAGATGAAATTACGTTTTAGGTTCTTGCTCTCGTCGCCATGCACGCTTGTCTTCATGTGCACCTCAAGGCGGTCTTGACCTGGCAAAACATTGAGGTGCTGAGACTTGAAGATGCCGCCGTATTGGAACAGCATGATGCCGGATTGATGGAGCAATCCATCACTCCAGCCCCAAGAACAATCGCGCGGGCGGCAAGAGGTTTGCACCCGTGCACTGATTTCAGGTGCGGACCCAGTGCAGTCGACTTTCAGGTGCATTCGGCTCAGATCGTGAAGTTCCGCCTCTGGATTGTACCACTCGCCGGCAATATGGGTCGGGCATTGGCCGCGCTCCGTTGCATGAACACTATCCGTATCCGCAACTAAAAAGCTCGTTGCCACGAGAATGGTCAAAATAAGCGTAAGGCCAATCATGTCATGCTCCCCTTGCACATCTAGGGTCGTGGGCGGCCCCTATACAGTTGTGCTGATCAAGCGTAACGCTGTTTTGCCTGAAATACCAGTTTTGCCAAGTCAGCGGACGCTTTTCCTGGCATATGATCCCCGCATATCGCCGAAATCACAGCAACTCCTGCCGCGCCATGGGCGATTACTTCCTCGGCATTGCTGTGGTTGATTCCGCCGATTCCCACCACAGGAAGGCTGCTTTGCGCGGTGAGCGCACCGAAAGACTTGATTCCAACATCATCGGCGTCGGCCTTGGAGCCGGTTGGATAGCAAGCGCCGATGCCAAGATACTGCAGAATTGCCGGATCAGCGGCATCAAGATCTGTTTGACTTGAAACGGAAAGGCCCAAGACCTTCTCGGGGCCAATCAGACGGCGCGCATCGGCAGCACTCATGTCACTCTGGCCCACATGAACGCCGGGCGCATCTACCGCCAGAGCAACATCGACCCGATCATTTACAATGAGTGGGATGCCCTTTGGCTCCAGAACAGCCATCATGCGCCGCGCAAGGTCAACTTGCTCACGAGTAGAGCCAGTTTTGTCACGAAGCTGCACCAGCGTCGTTCCATTGTTCACTGCCGCCTCCACCACGGCCACCGGATCTTGTCCGGGGCAGTCCTGAGGGCCAATGATGAGATAGACGGAAAGGTCAATTTGGGGCATCAGAGACTATCCAGTTTGCCGGCTTCCTTCACTTGCTCAGGCGTCAGGTGATAAAGCTGATTGATGATGTCGACCTGGAGGCTGGCAGGCCCTGCCGTGTCTTGAGCGGCAGTTTCGCTAGCTAGACCCAGGAACAGCAGCGCATGCGCCGCGGCCTCCAGCTTGTCTTCTGCCACGGCAACCGCAGCACCGGTCAGGGCGGTTGCAGTACAGCCGAGACCCGTCACGAACGGCATGAGCTCGTGGCCATTTTTCACGGTCAGAGTACGTTCTCCGTCAGTGGTGTAGTCGGTTGGTCCGGAGACCGCGACCACGGCCCCGCTCGTTCTGGCCAGTGTTTTGGCCGCAACCAGCGCCGCCTCGGAGCTGTCGGTGCTGTCAACGCCTTTTCCGCCTGAACCTTCGCCGGCTAATGCCATGATCTCGGAGGCGTTACCCCGAATGACGGTAGGCTTGAAGGCCAGCAGCTCTTTGGCAAGGTTGGTGCGGAACGTCAGTGCGCCAACAGCCACAGGATCCAGCACCCAGGGGCGGCCAGCTTTTTGCGCAGCGGCACAGGCCAGCTTCATGGCTTCTGCCTGCGCGGGGGTCACGGTACCCACATTTACAACCAGCGCGCCTGCTACCGAAGCCAGTTCAGGAGCTTCCTCAGGGCCATCAACCATCGCAGGGGAAGCGCCAATGGCGAGCAAAGCGTTCGCAGTGGTGTTAGCCACCACAATATTGGTCATGTTGTGGACCAGCGGGCTGGTCTGTCGAATTTTGGTGAGGGTCTCACAAGCGCTCTCGATCAGGTTCATCGATACTTCCTTTGTGAGCGAGGAGAGCGAGAAAGAAGAGGGCTCAAGCGTGTTTGCCGCCTAAGTTTGTGATCGCTCCCTTCGCTGGCATTATCCAGATCAGGTCATACGGGTCTAATCTCAGCCCTTTCGGGCACCCCGGTTCACAGGGAATAGACTAGGTGTGAAACCCCGGAAATTCAACGGGCTTCAGCCCGAAAGGTGAGGATTACCGACGTGGATGCGCCTTGTCATATGCATCAAGCAAGCGAGCGCTGTTGACTTCCGTATAAATCTGCGTGGTTGAAAGGCTGGCGTGGCCAAGCAATTCCTGAATGGAGCGCAGGTCGCCGCCGCCAGAAAGCAGATGCGTTGCGAAGGAGTGGCGCAAGGCATGGGGCGTCGCCGTGTCCGGCAGGCCAAGAGCGCCGCGGATTTTCTGCATGGCGAGCTGGATCGCGCGCGGGTTCAGCTTGCCGCCGCGCACGCCAACGAACAACGGTCCCGTTGGCTCCAGAGTGTGCGGGCACTGAGCCTTGTAGTCTTCGATTGCCTCAACAATTACGGGCAGAACAGGAACGAGCCGCTCCTTGCCGCCCTTGCCGCGAATGCGAATGGACTTGTCGCTCGGCTTTGGTGCTGTTGCCGGTGTCAGGGAAAGGGCCTCAGAAATACGAAGCCCGCATCCATAAAGCAGCGTGAAGACGGCGGCATTGCGCGCTTCCACCCAAGGGGTGTCTTCAAAGGCTAAGTCCTTGCTGACAATCGTTTTTGCGTCTTCCACGTTGATGGGTTTCGGCAGGCTGCGGGGCAGACGCGGGGTGCGGACAGCCGCTGCTCCGGCAGCATTGACCTCGCCCCGGCGCTCCAAGAATGAGAGGAATGAGCGTACACCTGCAAGGCCGCGCGCCAGAGTGCGGGTCTGCGCCCCGGTTTGGCGACGGCGGGCCAGAAAGCCACGGAAATCGGCCGGTCTCAAGTCCTTGAGGTCGTTGATGGCAGGCGCGCCGCCCAAATGATCCGTCAAAAACCGCAGGAATTGGCGAACGTCGCGCTCATAGGCTTCCAGTGTGTTCTCTGAAAGCCGCCGTTCTGACCCCAGATGATCAAGCCAATCATCAATCCCGGCGTTCAGGTCCGGTTGCGCGATGATCAGCAGTTGGTCGGTGTTATCTGCAGGATTTGCCATGACACGAGCTAACCCAAAAACACTCTAGGAATGGTTACCGAAGCCTTGCGAAATCAGGAACCCGGCGCGATGAGCGGATTTGCGTTGTTTTGAATAAAAAGGATACGTTGGTTGCGTTCAAGCTCCCAATCGGAGGGCGGATCCATCTCATTCCAGTTCAGGTACATGTCGCGCTCCTCATCGGTCAGCGGCATGTTGTAGGTCGCATTCATATAAAGGTAAGCTCGGGCGATGTCCCCTCTTATCCCCTCTTGGGGCTCCATGACCTTAGCCGTGAAATCTATCTCGAAGTCACAAGCGCCATAAGCGCGTGGCTCGCCTTCCAAAGAAGAGATGCGGAAGTTGGAACGATCTCCGTTCAATTCGCCAACAGCGGGGACAAGATTGTGAAGGTCGGCTTCCATGGCTCGGAACTCAGCATCCACTTTGCCACAGCATCGACGCCCCTTGTAGGTCTTGCCCTTTGAAGTGACGCAGGCCTCATGCCCTTCGCTCCAACAGACCCGGTCCTTGCCAAACCGGGAAGCGGGCACGATGTGCTCCCACTCGATCCGGCTGCCGCGTTTTGCATTCTTGCGAGGCTCATAGCCGCAGGACGCCGCGTCTACTTGTTTCTCGTCGGAGTAGCTGCAGCCACAGTAAAAGCTGGTGCGCTCGGACACTTCTTTATAGATGGAGCGCTCAAGATGCTTTTTTGCGGTGCTGAATGAGAAATCTGGCTGAGCAAGTGAGGGGCCGCTCAGCAGGATGAGAAGAAGCGTGCAGAGCCAAAGGCGGAACGTTGCCATTATCGTTGAAACCTGTCTTGTGCAGTCTTGTTGCTTTCAAGAGAGGTGGACGCAGGGCGCTTAAGAATGTGTTAAGCATGCCGCTGACTTTTGAATGGCCTGCATTCTTCTGTGTAAGAGCGTCGCAAAATGAAAAAGCGCAGGCCCGAAAACCTGCGCTCCAACAAACTCAATTGTGCTCGGCGAGCTGATCAGACGATGCTCTGACCGGTCTTTTCCCAATCCTTCATGAAGGCTTCCAGCCCCTTGTCGGTGAGTGGGTGCTTCACGAGAGACTTCAGTGTTGCAGGTGGAATGGTCGCCACATCGGCACCGATCAAGGCACAATCCTTCACGTGGTTCACGGAGCGGATGGAAGCTGCCAGAATTTCGGTTTCGAACGCGTAGTTGTCATAGATCTGACGGATCTCAGCAATCAGGTCCAGCCCTTCGACGTTGATGTCGTCAAGACGGCCAATGAATGGAGAGATGAAAGTCGCCCCGGCCTTGGCTGCCAGCAGTGCCTGATTTGCCGAGAAGCAAAGGGTCACGTTGGTCTGCACGCCCTTGTCGGAAAGAACGCGGCAAGCCTTCAGGCCATCAAGGGTCAGCGGAAGCTTGATGCAAATGTTGTCGGCGATGGCAGACAACTCTTTCGCTTCGGTCAGCATGGCTTCTTTTTCCATGGCAACCACTTCTGCGGAGACAGGGCCGTCTACGATGTCGCAGATCTCAGCAATGACCTCTTTCATTGGGCGGCCAGCCTTCATGATCAGTGACGGGTTGGTGGTAACACCGTCGAGAAGGCCTGTTTCTGCCAGCTCACGAATTTCTGCAGTGTCAGCAGTGTCGACGAAGAACTTCATGCCAAAATGGCTCCTGTTTTCATTCTTCCAGCCCCAACCTGTTGTTAGATGGGGAGGTTATCCAGAAATGAGTCTATGACGTGCCTTCTTTAGCCTAGACTGCGTTGATCCTACAGTCTTCTATATGCAAACCAACAAAAGGACTTGAGGCTTGGAAGGAACTGCGGAAATTTTTGGCGACCTACCTCTTGGAAATCAAGCGCTAATTGTGCCTGTGCTGGTTCCAGTCGCTGTCGCAGGCCCTTATTCCTATAAAGTCCCACAGGGAATGCAGGTTCGGCCGGGCTCAATCGTGCGAGTACCGCTGGGCACCCGCACGGTTGTCGGTGCGGTCTGGGACGGGGAGCCGGATGGATCGGTTAACCCCAAGAAATTGAAGAGCATCGAACACGTTTACGACGCCGCTCCTCTTGGAGAAGACCTGCGCCGCTTTGTGGACTGGGTGGCAAATTGGACACTTGGTGCGCCGGGCATGGTGCTGCGCATGGTGCTGCGCTCAGAAGAGGCGCTGGAGCCAGAAAAGCAGGTGCTCGGCTTTCGCCGCATCCTTGGCAAGGAGCCGGAACGGCAAACCGCTGCCCGAAAGCGCGTGCTTGAGCTGTTGGACGAGGGCATGGCCTGGACCAAGGCCGGCTTGGCTGGTGCTGCGGGCGTGAGCCCTTCTGTTGTGGATGGTTTGAAAGAGCAGGGCGTCCTTGAGACAACCTTTCTCCCGGCAACGCCGCCCTTGCCGGATCCTGACCCCAACCTGCCCGGACCAACGCTCACCCCGATGCAGTCCGAGGCTGCCGAGCGCCTTGTGGCTGCCGTCGGCCACGGCTTCAAATGCTTCCTGATAGATGGTGTCACGGGCTCCGGTAAAACCGAGGTCTATTTTGAAGCGCTGGCAGAAACCATGCGCAACGGACAGCAGGCTCTCATCTTGCTGCCGGAAATTGCTCTCACCAGTCAGTTTCTTGAGCGTTTTGAACGGCGCTTTGGTGTCCGGCCTGCCGAGTGGCATTCACAAGTGCCCGCCAGGCGGCGCGAACGGACATGGCGTGGTGTCGCCAATGGCGAGGTGAAGGTTGTTGTCGGCGCCCGATCTGCGTTGTTCCTGCCGTTCTGCAATCTTGGTCTTGCCGTGGTCGATGAAGAACATGACGGGGCGTACAAGCAAGATGACCGTGTTCCTTATAATGCACGTGATATGGCCGTCGTTCGCGGACACATTTCTGGGTTTCCCGTAATCTTGGCCAGCGCAACGCCCTCCGTGGAAAGCCGGGTGAACGCGCAGCTTGGCCGCTATGAATTGGTGTCCCTGCCAGAGCGGGCGTCCGGCGCTGAGCTGCCCGAGCTGGTCGGCATCGACATGCGAACGGATGGACCGGAGCGGGGCCGCTGGCTGGCTCCCACCCTCGTGCGTGAGATTCAGGAAACGCTGACAGATGGCAATCAGGTGCTCCTGTTCCTGAACCGGCGCGGTTATGCACCGCTAACGCTATGCCGCTCGTGTGGACACCGGTTCCACTGCGAAAACTGCTCGGCATGGCTGGTGGAGCACCGGTTCAAGGGGCGACTCGTTTGTCACCACTGTGGTTATTCGCAGCCGATTCCAGACAAATGCCCGGAATGCAGCAAGCCTGATACGCTGGTGGCCTGCGGCCCAGGCGTGGAAAGAATAGGTGAAGATGTCGCAGATCTCTTCCCTGAGGCCCGTGTTTTGGTGCTGTCGTCGGACCTGCCGGGCGGAAATGAGCGAATCAAACGAGAAATGGAGCTCATTGAAAAGGGCGAAGTGGACATCGTGATCGGCACTCAGCTTGTGGCAAAGGGTCACAACTTCCCCCTCATGACGCTTGTCGGGGTGATCGATGCCGATCTTGGGCTTGCCAATGGTGACCCTAGGGCCGCTGAAAAAACATTTCAGCTTTTAGCGCAGGTGACAGGGCGTGCAGGACGCATCAGCGGAGGCGGAAAAGGCTTCCTGCAGACCTACAATCCCGACCAGCCCGTCATCAAGGCGCTGCTCTCCGGTAAGCCAGATAACTTTTACGGCGTCGAGATTGAGTCGCGCGAACACGCGGGTTTGCCGCCTTTTGGAAGACTCGCTGCGCTCATCATTTCCGGCCCGGATCGACCGACTGCTGAAAGTTATGCACTACATGTGGTGCGCGCTGCACCTGTTGATAGCCCGGTGTCCATTCTTGGTCCGGCAGAGGCAGCAATGGCTCAGGTGCGCGGCAGATTTCGTTTTCGTGTATTAGTGATTGCCCGTAGAGGGTTTGATTTGCAAGGGTTTCTGCGAGCTTGGCTACAAAGAGTAGATCAGCCTAGAAATGCAGTCCGCCTACAGGTGGACATCGATCCGCAGAGCTTCATGTAGCACTCCAACGCCGATACAATCCATGGGCTGTGCGTTGGAATACTTAGCCCGTATTGCATGGCTGTCATGCCTGTGCTATGCGAAGCGCGGCTTTAAGGATACAGACCACTCAACTCTGTTTCCAAGAAACTGAATTAGAAGCGACTTTTCAAGGTGTTGGAATCTTGGCGAGTCTCGCTACCAACCTTGAATGCGCCGGAGAGCACGGATCCAGTGACTGACAACGTATCTCTCATTTCAGGCGTGGCCTTGCGTTACGCATCCGCGTTGCTAGACCTTGCTGAAGAGCAGAATGCAATTGCGGAGGTTGAGGCTGCACTCGATCGTTTTGAAGCGCTCATCAAAGAGAGCTCTGATCTAGAACGCCTCATCAAGAGCCCCGTTTTTAGTGCAGACGCGCAGCTTAAAGCGCTCACAGATATATTGGAAAAGGCCGGCATTTCTGGCCTGACCGCAAATTTTGTAAAGTTGGTTGCCAAGAATCGGCGCCTCTTTGCGATCCCAGGTATGATTTCAGCCTTCCGTTCGCTGCTTGCTGCCAAGCGCGGCGAAGTCACCGCTGAGGTGACTTCCGCTACCGAACTATCGGCTGATCACACTGCTGCCCTGAAAGAAGCTCTCAACGCTTCCACAGGCAAAGACGTTAACGTGGTAGTGAAAGTGGACCCATCCATCATTGGCGGTCTGATCGTGAAGATCGGCAGCCGGATGATCGACACTTCACTGCGTACCAAGCTCAACTCTCTTAAGTTCGCGATGAAAGAGGTCGGCTGATGGATATTCGGGCCGCGGAAATTTCCGCCATCCTAAAGGACCAGATCAAGAACTTCGGTCAAGAAGCCGAAGTTACTGAAGTAGGTCAGGTTCTTTCCGTAGGTGACGGGATTGCCCGCGTTTACGGTCTGGACCAAGTCCAGGCGGGTGAAATGGTCGAGTTCCCTGGAGGAATCCGGGGCATGGCACTCAACCTAGAATCTGACAACGTCGGTGTCGTTATCTTCGGTAACGACCGTGACATTAAAGAAGGTGACACCGTAAAACGTACCGGTGCCATCGTTGACGTACCAGTAGGTAAAGGCCTGCTGGGTCGCGTCGTGGATCCACTCGGTAACCCGATCGACGGCAAAGGCCCGATCGAGGCGACTGAGCGCCGTCGTGTGGACGTTAAAGCGCCTGGCATTTTGCCACGTAAGTCCGTGCACGAGCCAATGTCTACCGGCCTCAAGGCAATCGATGCCCTGATCCCGATCGGCCGTGGTCAGCGCGAACTGGTTATTGGTGATCGCCAGACCGGTAAAACCGCGATCATTCTCGACACCTTCCTCAACCAGAAGCCTCTGCACGCTGGTGACGATGAAGACGCCAAGCTCTACTGCATCTACGTTGCAGTTGGTCAGAAGCGCTCTACCGTTGCTCAGTTCGTCAAGGCACTGGAAGACGCTGGTGCTCTTGAGTACTCCATCGTTGTCGCTGCGACCGCTTCCGATCCAGCACCTCTCCAGTACCTGGCACCGTTTGCCGGTACAACAATGGGTGAGTTCTTCCGTGACAACAGCATGCATGCTGTGATTGGTTACGACGATCTGTCCAAGCAGGCTGTGGCTTACCGCCAGATGTCTCTGCTTCTCCGTCGTCCACCAGGACGTGAAGCTTTCCCAGGTGACGTTTTCTACCTGCACTCCCGTCTGCTCGAGCGTTCTGCAAAGCTGAACGAAGAGAACGGTAAAGGCTCCCTGACTGCTCTGCCGGTAATTGAAACACAGGGTAACGACGTGTCGGCGTTTATTCCGACCAACGTTATCTCCATTACCGATGGTCAGATCTTCCTGGAAACCGATCTGTTCTTCCAGGGTATCCGCCCTGCTGTGAACGTTGGTCTGTCAGTGTCTCGCGTGGGTTCTTCCGCGCAGATCAAGGCAATGAAGCAGGTTGCTGGTCCAATTAAGGGTGAGCTTGCGCAGTACCGCGAAATGGCGGCATTTGCTCAGTTCGGCTCTGATCTGGATGCGACCACCCAGCGCCTTCTGGCCCGCGGTGCGCGCCTGACTGAACTGCTGAAGCAGCCTCAGTTCTCTCCGCTCAAGACGGAAGAACAGGTCGCTGTGATCTACGCTGGTGTGAACGGCTACCTTGACGGTATCCCTGTTGACCAGGTTCGCGAGTTCGAAGAAGGCCTGCTGCGCTTCCTGCGTGCAGACCATGCAGAACTTCTCTCCGCTATCTGGGAGAAGAAGGCTCTGGATGCAGAACTCACTGAGAAACTGAAGGCTGCTATTGACGCGTTCGTCAAGACCCTCGGTTAATCGAAGCAACGGCATAAGGAACGGGGGCGCCCATGGCGAGCCTTAAGGACCTAAAAAACCGCATCGCTTCGGTCAAAGCGACGCAGAAGATTACCAAGGCCATGCAGATGGTGGCCGCGGCTAAGCTGCGTCGTGCTCAGGAATCCGCAGAAGCATCTCGTCCCTATGCCGAGCGCATGGGGGCGGTGCTGAGCAACTTGGCTTCCGGAGTACAGGGTCGTGACGATGCGCCAAAGCTGATGGCAGGCACGGGCAAGGAACAGGTACACCTGCTTCTCGTCTGCACCGCAGAGCGTGGTTTGTGTGGTGGTTTCAACTCCTCCATCGCCAAGCTGGCGCGTGAACACGCCAAGAAGCTGATTGCTGAAGGTAAGACGGTCAAGATCGTCACCGTTGGCAAGAAGGGCTTCGATGCACTGAAGCGTGATTTGGGTCAGCACATTATTGAGAAGATCGAGCTGACTGATAAGAACGTTGAGTACAGCAGCGTTAAGCAGATCGCCGACAAGATCCTCACCATGTATGATGAGGAAAAGTTCGACGTTTGCACACTGTTCTATTCGAAGTTCCGGTCAGTAATTAGTCAGATTCCAACCGCAACTCAGATCATCCCGGCAACTTTTGATGCTGAAGACGATCAGGCAGCTGCGGGCGAGAATGCGCTCTACGATTATGAGCCGGATGAGCAGGAAATCCTTGAGACCCTGCTTCCTCGGAACATTTCAGTACAGATCTACAGCGCAATTCTTGAAAACGCTGCGTCCGAGCAGGGTGCACGCATGTCCGCAATGGACAACGCGACCCGCAACGCCGGCGAGATGATCAATAAACTGACACTGAGCTACAACCGTCAGCGTCAGGCACAGATCACCAAGGAACTGATTGAAATCATTTCAGGCGCAGAAGCGCTCTGACCGAGTTGAGACGAGGATTTAAGTGATGGCTGACACGAAAGTCGGACGGATCACGCAGGTTATCGGTGCTGTTGTCGACGTACACTTCGACGGCGAGCTTCCTGCGATCCTGAACGCTCTGGAAACTGACAACGGCGGGAACCGTCTGGTACTCGAGGTTGCTCAGCACCTGGGCGAAAACGAAGTACGCACGATCGCTATGGACGGAACCGAAGGTCTCGTTCGCGGTCAGGAAGTTGAAGACACTGGCGAGGCGATTTCCGTGCCAGTGGGTGACGGCACTCTGGGCCGCATCATGAACGTAATCGGTGAGCCAGTTGATGAAGCTGGTCCAATCGTTGCGGACACCAAGCGCGCTATCCACCAGGAAGCTCCAGCATTCGTGGAACAGTCCACCGAAGCTGAAATCCTGGTAACCGGCATCAAGGTCGTTGACCTGATCGCACCTTACGCAAAGGGTGGTAAGATCGGTCTGTTCGGCGGTGCTGGTGTTGGTAAGACCGTTCTGATCATGGAACTCATCAACAACGTTGCTAAGGCACACGGCGGTTACTCCGTATTCGCTGGCGTTGGTGAGCGTACCCGTGAAGGTAACGACCTTTACTGGGAAATGATCGAATCTGGCGTGAACAAGGAAGCTGGCAAGGGCGAAGGCTCCAAGGCTGCTCTGGTTTACGGTCAGATGAACGAACCTCCAGGAGCACGTGCACGTGTTGCTCTGACCGGTCTGACCGTTGCTGAGCACTTCCGTGACAAGGGCCAGGACGTTCTGTTCTTCGTGGACAACATCTTCCGCTTTACTCAGGCTGGTTCTGAGGTGTCCGCGCTGCTTGGCCGTATTCCTTCTGCTGTGGGCTATCAGCCTACTCTGGCAACCGACATGGGCGCCATGCAGGAACGTATTACAACCACAACGAAGGGTTCTATTACCTCCGTTCAGGCTGTGTACGTACCAGCGGATGACTTGACCGACCCTGCACCTGCATCCACCTTCGCTCACTTGGACGCAACCACCGTGTTGAACCGTTCAATCGCGGAAAAGGGCATCTACCCAGCTGTGGACCCGCTCGACTCCAACTCCCGTATGCTTGATCCACGTATCGTTGGTGAAGAGCACTACGAAGTTGCGACCGCGGTTCAGGAAACCCTGCAGCGCTACAAGTCTCTTCAGGACATCATCGCCATCCTTGGCATGGATGAACTTTCTGAAGAAGATAAGCTGGTCGTTGCACGTGCTCGTAAGATCGAGCGCTTCCTGTCCCAGCCGTTCTTCGTGGCTGAGGTGTTCACCGGTTCCCCAGGCAAGCTGGTTGCTCTTGAAGACACCATCAAAGGCTTCAAGGGTCTGGTAAACGGTGACTATGACCATCTGCCAGAAGCTGCATTCTACATGGTTGGTTCCATGGACGAAGCGGTTGAAAAGGCTGCTAAGCTGGCTGCTGAAGCTGCTTAAGCTCGATCTGGCGATCGAAAGTGAAAGGCAGCGGTTTGTAAAAGCCGCTGCTTCTTGAAACGGACAGAGGAAGAGCTAAATGGCTGAGACTTTCCAGTTTGAACTGGTTTCACCAGACCGCCTTCTGCTTTCAGAAGCAGTGACTGCAGCTGTAGTACCTGGCTCTGAAGGTGAATTTGGCGTCGGTGCCGGTCACTCGCCGTTTCTGTCGACCATGCGCCCGGGCGTTGTTCGCGCAACCGGGGCAAATGGTGATCAGCACGCGTACTTCGTACGGGGTGGTTTTGCCGATGTATCTGCATCAGGCATGACTGTTCTGGCGGAGCAAGCGATCCCGATGAGCGAAATTGACGCTGCCTATCTAGACCAGCAGATCCAAAATGCTGAGGAAGATCTGGCGGATGCCAAGGACGACATCGAGCGCCAAAAGGCCGCGCTGGTGTTGTCACAGCTGCAGGAAATCAAAGCCGCGCTGTGAGCAGAAAAGGCTAGTCCAAGAAATTAAAAACCCCGGCCAAAAGCCGGGGTTTTTTGTTGCAGCTTGACGCTGTCTTTTCTTTCTAGGGACATTGGTGCCCTGTGCTGCACCAAGTAGAAAGAGGTCTCTTCTTCTTCGTGTTCTTAAGCAGCCATGCGGCGGCTGAATGGAACAAACTTGGTCTGAGCCGAACGCGACTTGCGCTGTTCTGGGGTCTCATAAACAATCGTGCGGTGATGGGCACAATAAGAGCCGTTTTCCGCTTTGTTGGTGCAAGGGAAGCTGTAATTTCCGCTATCACCTTCGGTCCATTTGCATTGCCCTGGACGCGGCATGGTCATGGCAGTCATGGTTGCGAGCCTTCTTATTTTCTTTCAGCTTATTGAAAAGGCCAGTGGCCACGTCAATGCGCGGCCGGAGCACGATGCCGTCGGTAAGCTGTCTCGATTTTCGGAATTGAATAAACGGCTGAAACGCCCGAAGCGTTCCGCCGTTGCTGGAATGAAACCTAATCAGTTTGCCCACAGATTTCTAGAGGGGTATTGCCAGTATTGAGGCGGCTCTAGGGGAAGATTCCAGATAAGTCACTGAAGAAAGGCTTTTCTTCCGATCTCATATATTTTCAATTAATTCATTTAAGGGATGCGAACTGTCATTTAACTGTCGCGAAAACTCGAATCTCAGCAGAATCACGCGTCGCTTTTGAGAGAAAAACTACCCATCTTGGCACCGAAGTGATCGAGTGCTGTGGGGTCATCCAGATCAAGCCGGGCCGTGCGCCCAAGTTCAATGGTGTAGATCGCTTCTGCGTTCTCTTCCATCACCGGTTTGCCACCAATGTCACCGTGAAGGCGGGTAAGCGGGCTGAAGAAACGGCGATCCCACAGCACCGGGTTGCCGCGTTTGCCTTCGCACGTGGCAACACCAATAAGCTTCCCGGCATTGGGCTCATAGCCTGCCAGCAGTTCGTTCACATGGGTTGCGGCAATCTCAGGCATGTCGCCAAGCAGCATTACGGCAATTTCAATGCTGTCCGGCAGGCTATTGATGCCTGCTGCAACTGAGGTCGAAAGCCCTGCCTCGGCGCGTTCGTTGTGGACCACTTGTACGGGCAGGCCTTGGAGCGCCTTTTGGATCGCGTCGCCTTCTTTTCCGACCACCACATGAACCCTGTCCACCTTGCTTTCAATGGCACTGAGCGCGACTTGCCGGATAATGGGAACCCCATGCACGCGGGCGAGAAGCTTGTTGTGGTCGCCCGTCCGGCGGGATTGACCCGCAGCAAGAATGATCGCCGCGGATTGACGCTTGCGGTGTGCCTCGTCAACTTCTTCCTCTCGTGGCTGGGGCCGGGAGTAGATCTCCTTCAAAAGGCCACCAACGCCCATGGCCTTGATCTGACCGGCGGTGATTGGAAAATCCGCCAGCAGGCGGTTTAGCACCCAGTCAAAGCCATTTTCTTGAGGGCTGCGCGCGCACCCCGGTGCGCCAATGGCGGGCTTTCCGGCGAATGAACCCAATACCAAAAGGTTGCCCGGATCAACGGGCATACCGAAATGCTCGATGTTGCCGCCTGCACTGCGAAGCGCGCTGGGAATGATGTCGTTGACATCAACGACGGCTGAAGCACCAAAGATAATGAGCAGATCAAAGCCAGCGGGATCGAGGGTGCCAAGGGCCTCTTTCAGGTCAGGGTAGGTGTGCGGCACCTCAAGATGGGCTGAGATTACAGATTCAGAGGGTCTGAGGCGGTCCTGCAGTGCGGCAAGTGTCTTGCCAATCACCTGGTCCTTTAAATGGGGCAGGGTGGTGGAGACCACGGCAACGCGTTTTGCCGTGTACGGTGCAACGCGAATGGCGCCCTGAATGGCTGCCGCTGCCGCGCCCAGATGACGTTCTTCGGCTGCAAGCGGAATGATCTTGGCTGTAGCGAGCATCCGCCCTTTTTCGACGGGAGCGAACGGTTCCAACGTCGCCATGGTGATCGCAGGGTCGATCATATTGGCGCTCAAGATGGCATCTTCGTCCAGCTGGATAATCCCTGCGTGCTCCGCGTAGAGATTGACGCGGCCGGTAAAAGGCGGCGCTACAATGGTTCCGGCCCCGGCCGCGCTTGCTGCAAAGCGCTGTGCCGCTTCATCCTCATGAATGTCACCAGCATCAAGCCGAGCGACAGTAAGACTGGCAACACCGGCTGCTTCAAGGGTGGCAACCTCCCCTTCGGAAAGCCGGTGCCCCTTTTTCAGATGCAGGCCAGCTGCTTTCAAGGAGTGGGCGAGATAGCACCCGGTTGCCTGAGAAGTGGGAAGCTCTCCGAAATACATGCACTGCCTCTCCTAAGCTTTCGCACCACGTCGGGCGAGTATGACCTCCGCCATGATGGCAACTGCGATTTCCGCCGGACTGGCGGCGCCAATGTTCAAGCCGATGGGGGCGTGGATGCGATCAATGCTCTCTAGCGAGAAGCCCTTTTCGAGGAGACGCTCAACACGGCGGCCATGGGTCTTCTTGCTTCCAAGGGCGCCAATGTAAAAGCAGTGCGCCTTCAACGCGGCTTCAAGCGCTGGGTCGTCGATCTTTGGGTCGTGAGTAACAGCAATCACGGCGCTATGCGCATCAAGTGGCTGCTTGTCCAGCGCCTCTTCTGGCCACTGCGCCCGCAAGTCTACATCAGTAAAACGTTCCGGCGTTGCGAATGCGGTGCGCGGGTCAATGACCGTAAGATCGTACCCGGCGATCTTCGCCATCGGCGCGAGCGCTTGTGTGATGTGAACGGCACCGACCGCGATGATGCGGAGGGCGGGGACATGGACGTTCAGGAACAGGTCGCGCCCATCATCGGGCTGAAAGCGGCCCGATTTGGCGGATCGTAAGCGCGCCCCGATCTCGTCTTGAAGCGCCCCATCTGAAGGAAGCGCGTCTTCCGTGAAAACGGTCGTGGTGCCGCGAGCAATGTCTGTAACCAACACCGCCCCCCGCCGGGAAGTTCGGGCGGCGTTCAACTGAGCCAGCCAATCAGGGCTGGAAAGCGCTTCGACTCGAACGGTTATGCGCCCCCCGCAAGACAAACCAACCCGCCAAGCCGTTTCATCAGCAACGCCGAACTCCAAGAGGCGCGCCGTGCCATCCTCGATGGTGTCCATGGCCTCGGTGACAACTTCCCCTTCAACGCAGCCACCTGAGACGGAGCCTTCAAAGTTTCCGTCGGCATCAATGAGCAGGTGACTGCCAATCGGGCGCGGGGCCGAGCCCCAGGTTTCGATGACCGTGGCCAGCGCACAGGCGCGGCCTTGCTGTAGCCACTGCTCAGCAACGGCCAGCACGTCGTTTGAAGTCGCTCGATTTTGCGGTGCCGAAAGGTCGGCCATAATCGGCTCCTGCCATGTCATCCTTGTTTACTATAAGTAGTTGCAGGGAGGCAGGAAACCAACAAAAAGCGCCGGACAGAAGCCCGGCGCTTAGTAATTGGTCGAAAGGAGGGGGCTTACTCGGCAGCTGCCCGCAAACCCGGTCCCGCGCTCAAAATGTCTCCATCCACTGCATCTGCAAACTGAGTGAAGTTTTCAATGAACATGGACACCAACTTGGCCGCCTGAGCGTCATAGGCGTTTGGATCCGCCCAAGTGCCGCGTGGGTTCAGGATGGTTGTGTCAACGCCTTCCACGGCCAACGGAACGGCAAAGCCGAAGTTGCTGTCCGTGCGATAGGCCACATCGTTCAAAGAGCCATCCAGTGCTGCGCGAAGCAGAGCCCGTGTTTCCTTGATCGGCATGCGATGACCGACGCCATAGGCCCCGCTGGTCCAGCCGGTGTTCACCAGCCAGCAGTTTACGCCGTGCTCCTGAATGAGCTTTTTCAGCAGAGCGCCATATTCGGAGGGATGACGAGGCATGAAGGGAGCACCAAAGCAGGTGGAGAACGTTGCTTGTGGTTCCGTCACGCCGCGCTCTGTACCGGCAACCTTGGCGGTGTAACCGGAAAGGAAATGGTACATGGCCTGAGAGCCGGTCAATTTTGCGATTGGGGGCAGAACCCCAAAAGCATCGGCTGTCAGCATGATGATGTTCTTTGGGTGCGGCGCGCGGCCACTGTCACTTGCATTTGGAATGAAGTGGATTGGGTACGCGCAGCGGGTGTTCTCCGTCTTAGAGCCGTCGTCAAAGTCTGGAACGCGCTGCTCATCCAGAACGACATTTTCAAGCACCGTGCCGAAGCGCTCTGTGGTCGAGAAAATCTCAGGCTCCGCTTCACGAGAAAGCTTGATGGTCTTTGCGTAGCAGCCGCCTTCAAAATTGAAGATGCCTTCTGGACCCCAGCCGTGCTCGTCATCGCCCACCAGTGTGCGCGACGGGTCAGCGGAAAGGGTGGTCTTTCCGGTGCCTGACAGGCCGAAGAACACGGCAGTGTCGCCTGCATCGCCCACATTGGCGGAACAATGCATTGGCATCACGCCCGCATCAGGCAGCAGGTAGTTCAGCATCGTAAAGACCGACTTCTTCATCTCGCCAGCATACGCGGTGCCGCCAATAAGCACGATCTTGCGAGACAAGTCGCAGGCAATAACAGTTTCGCTGCGGCAGCCATGCTTGCTCGGGTCAGCCTTGAAGCTTGGCAGATCGATGATGGTCATTTCCGGCACGAAGGAGGCCAGCGCCGACCGTTCCGGGCGCAGCAGCATGTTGCGAATGAAAAGAGAGTGCCAGGCAAACTCTGTGAACACCCGCACGTTCAAACGCTGCGCGGGGTCGGCTCCGCCATAAAGATCCTGCGCGAACAGCTCCATGCCTTCTGCATGAGAAAGCATATCGGCCAAAAGCACATCAAAGTGCGCCGGGCTGATGGCGGAGTTGTTCTCCCACCAGACCTGATTTTCGGTCTTTTCGTCCTTCAAGACGAACTTGTCCTTGGGGGATCGGCCTGTGTGGTCCCCCGTGTCGGCGACCAGTGCGCCACCTGCTGCCAGGCTGGCTTCGCCGCGCTTCAGCGCATATTCGTAAAGTTCAGGCTCGCTTAGGTTCCAGCTGAGGCTCTTAAGGTTCTTCAAACCAAATGCCTCACTCCCACAATCGGAATTACGTAATCCGAACTCTACCATTATTCTGATTTCCTCAGTCGCTCACCTGTTTACTTGCATCTCTCCTAGAGATCGTTCAGGTGAATCTGGTTTATGCCTCTTGCGACAGGGTGGACGGTAAATGAGTATTTGGGAAACAACAAGACCAGCGAAAGTCGTTAAACCGATTGAAATTCGAGTTCTGTAAACTTCGAGTATAATACTTTTCTTTTAAATGGATTTAGCTGGGGGATGCGTGGAAATCACCCCAAAAACTGATGGAGTATTGCCGCGCACTGGGTTATGGCGGGGGCTTGGATGCTGAGGCGGCTGTGGATTAACCCATTCTTCAGGCCGGGTTTTGCCTTATTTCACGACTATTTGTCCCTTGTGCCTAAATCGGGTAATCATTATCGAAAGTAAGTTTTGTGAGAGGATCGGGCCCCGACCATGCCGACCATTGCTCTGGTTGATGACGACCGCAACATTCTAACCTCTGTCTCGATCGCTCTGGAGTCCGAAGGTTACCGCGTTCAGACCTATACGGACGGTGCTTCTGCACTGGAAGGTCTTCAAAATGATCCGCCGGATCTTGCTATTTTCGATATCAAGATGCCGCGCATGGATGGCATGGAGCTGCTGCGCCGGTTGCGCCAGCGCTCGGATCTGCCGGTTATCTTTCTGACGTCGAAGGACGACGAGATTGATGAGCTGTTCGGCCTGAAGATGGGTGCGGACGACTTCATTCGGAAGCCGTTCTCACAGCGTTTGATGGTAGAGCGCGTAAAGGCCGTGCTGCGCCGCGTGCAGCCTCGCGATGCGTCCGCTGCGGCAAGCGAAGGCGACAAGCTTCTGGAGCGTGGCCACCTGACAATGGATCAGGAGCGTCACACCTGCACTTGGATGGGCAAGCCCGTCACGCTTACCGTCACAGAGTTTCTTATCCTGTTCGCGTTGGCTCAGCGTCCGGGCGTTGTGAAAAGCCGCAATGCACTCATGGACGCCGCCTACGATGATCAGGTTTATGTCGATGACCGAACCATCGACAGTCACATCAAGCGCCTCCGCAAGAAGTTCAAGGTTGTCGATGACGACTTTGATATGATCGAAACCCTTTACGGCGTCGGTTATCGCTTCCGCGAAGGCTGATTGGATCTCAGCGCTTTATGGCTTCTGAGCAGGTATCAAAAGATCACGTGGACAAGACCGCGCAGCCACGGCGTCCGGAAACGGACGGCGGACGGAACAACGCGTTTGGCTGGGTGCGCCGCCGTCAAGTACGCCGACGCATCCTGACCCGATGGGCGTCCGTGCTTGGCACCTATGTGTTTTCCTCCCTGACACGCCGCATTCTGGTTCTGAATCTTGTGGGCCTCTTCGCAATGGTGGTGGGTATCTTGTACCTGAACCAGTTTCGTGCGGGCCTGATTGATGCGCGTGTACAATCGCTGCTCACGCAGGGCGAGATTATCGCGGGCGCCATTGCCGCCTCTGCCACGGCAGACAGCAACCAGGTGATGGTGGATCCGGAACAGCTGCTGCGCCTGCAGGCCGGAGAAAGCATTGATCCCGGCTCCTCGCTGTCCAGTCTGGATTTCCCGATCAACCCGGAGCTGGTGGGGCCAATCCTGCGCCGGTTGATTTCGCCAACCAAAACGCGCGCGCGGATCTATGATCCGGATGGAACGCTGCTCCTCGACAGTTCCCATATCTACGCGCAGACCCAGATTTTCAGGTTTGATCTGCCCCCTCCCAATCAGGAGGAAGAGCCGTACTTCCAGAACCTCTGGCAAGAGGTGAAGTTCTGGATGCGGCGCGGTGAATACCCGCTCTACAAGGAACTGGACGACAGCAGCGGCCTTGACTATCCCGAGGTGGCAGCAGCCATGGCCGGATCGCCTGCCAGCGTGGTGCGCTTGTCACCACGCGGGGAGATGATCGTTTCCGTGGCTATTCCGGTGCAGCGGTTCCGCGCGGTTCTGGGCACCTTGCTTCTGTCGACGCAAGGGGGCGACATCGACGACATCATTGCTGCTGAGCGCAGCGCGATCATCAAGATCTTCGTTGTCGCGGCCGTTGTGGTGATGGTGCTCTCTGTCCTGCTGGCAGGCACCATCGCAGGCCCGGTGCGGCGTTTGTCCGACGCGGCCCAGCGTGTGCGGTACTCCAGCAAATCTCGTGAGGAAATCCCGGAGTTCCCGGGGCGTTATGACGAGATTGGCCACCTGGCACGGGTGCTGCGCGAGATGACCAATGCGCTCTATAACCGCATGGATGCCATTGAGAACTTCGCCGCTGATGTGGCGCACGAACTCAAAAATCCGCTGACCTCCTTGAGGAGCGCTATCGAAACCTTGCCACTGGCCAAGAACGAAGCCTCCCGCGAACGCTTGATGGAAGTCATCCAGCATGATGTGCGCCGTCTGGATCGGCTGATCTCGGATATCTCCGAGGCCTCGCGGATCGACGCGGAGCTTGCACGCGCGGACTCCGAGATCTTCGACATCGCCGTGCTGCTACGCACCGTGACGGACATCGCCAACGAGCGCTGGGGTGAGGATGTGCCGCGGGTCAAGCTGACCGTAACCGCGTCCAAGCTGGACCACCCCTACGAGGTGTTTGGCAAGGCCGAGCGCTTGTCGCAGGTCTTCAACAACCTCATTGATAACGCGCGCTCGTTCTCGCCAAACGATGAGGCCATCGACATTACCGCCACACGCCAAGGCAACAAGGTGCTCATTACGGTGGATGACTGCGGTCCGGGCATCAATGCGGATGTCATGGAGCGCATTTTTGAGCGCTTCTACACAGACCGGCCTGCCAACGAAGGCTTCGGCAACAATTCGGGCCTTGGTCTTTCCATTTGCCGACAGATCGTGGAAGCCCACGGCGGAACCATCACAGCAGAAAACCGAGAGCAAGAAGGCGATGACGGCAAGGTGCTTGGTGCCCGGTTCATCGTCACACTGCCCGCAAAGCGCGTGAGCTGACCATGGCTCCATCCCACCACGGTACCTGCGTCGTCATTGGCAACAAAGGGGTTTTGATTCGTGGTGCGTCCGGTTCCGGCAAGTCTGGCCTGGCATTTGAACTGATCCAGCGAGAGCGGACAGCGGGCAGATTCGCCTGTCTGGTGGCCGATGATCAGGTCTACATTGACGCTATCAACGGACGTCTTGTCGCGCGTTGCCCAGAGCCAACCAGGGGTTTAATGGAGCTTCGCGGTCACGGGATTGTGAAAATGCCCCACCTAAACCGTGCGGTGCTGCGATTGATTATTGATATTGAGGGGCTTTCTCACATAGAACGGCTGCCTGAGTCTCATGAGCTTGAAACAGAGGTCCTTGGCATAAAGGTTCGTCGTCAACCGGTGCCTTTGGAAAGCTTTGATGCATCGGTGAGGCTGGCTTACGCAGCGCTAAGAACCCTGTAGTTGCCTATCGGATTGGCGATGTGGTGACACTTTGCCGATTTTTCTTGCACTGCGGCGCAGGCTCTTAGAAAGTGGGGCAAGTGACACGTCAAAGTGTTACCTCTCAAATCTCGCAGGAATTGAATGATAGGTCTTGTTCTAGTCACCCACGGCCGTTTGGCCGAAGAGTTCAAATCGGCCCTCGAACATGTGGTTGGGCCGCAATCAGGGGTGTCGACAATTTGCATCGGTCCGGATGACGACATGGAGCAACGTCGTCAGGACATTTTGAAGTCAGTTGAGCAGGTAAATGACGGATCGGGTGTGGTGCTGCTAACCGACATGTTCGGTGGTACGCCATCAAACTTGGCGATCTCTGTCATGAACGGAACCTCAATAGAGGTGGTAGCTGGTGTAAACCTGCCCATGCTGATCAAGCTGGCAAGTGTGCGCAATGATCTGTCACTGGCGGAAGCCGTAGAAGAAGCAAGAAACGCCGGTCAGAAATACATTTCTGTCGCCAGTCAGGTGTTATCCGGTCAGGGTTGAAACAAAGAATGAATACGGTTCATGTGCTTGAGCGCGAGCTTGAAATCGTCAACCAGCGCGGCCTTCATGCGCGCGCCTCGGCCAAGCTCGTAAAGCTGGTTGAGACCTTCGATGCTGAGGTTGTCGTCTCCAAAGATGGCCAAAGCGTGGGTGGAACCTCGATTATGGGCTTGATGATGCTTGCTGCGGCACCGGGGTGTTGCATCCATGTAAGGGTTACAGGCCAGCAACATCAGGAAGCCATGGCGGCCATTGTGGCCCTCATCGAAGACGGTTTTGGCGAGCGCGACTAGGGATTAGTCGCCTTTTTTGTTTGTGGACCGGCGATTTGAGTCGGCCCCTACCGTTGTTACGTAAATGATATAAAGGAACCTTTATATCTTTATTGCTTTCTCCCTTCCAACTACGCTATAACCCGTGCCAAGCATCAGGGCCAATGGGCCTTGAGAGTTGGAACTGCGGCGTACCTGCGCCGCGTCATGCGGGAAAAGTTGGATGACCGGATTTACCGATTACAAAGTAAAGGACATCTCTCTGGCTGAATGGGGCCGGACTGAGATCGAAATCGCTGAAACAGAAATGCCAGGCCTGATGGCTTGTCGCGAAGAGTTCGGCGAGAGCAAGCCTCTCAAGGGCGCCCGCATTGCAGGTTCCCTGCATATGACCATTCAGACCGCTGTTCTGATTGAGACCCTCGTGGCGCTGGGCGCAGAAGTCCGTTGGGCATCCTGCAACATCTTCTCCACGCAAGATCAGGCTGCTGCTGCAATCGCGGCGGCTGGCATTCCGGTTTTCGCTGAAAAGGGCGAGACGCTGGAAGAGTATTGGAACTACGCTGACCAGATCTTTGACTGGGGCAACGGCGAAACCGCCAACATGATTCTGGACGATGGCGGCGACGCAACCCTGATGATCCTTCTGGGTGCCAAGGCAGAGACGGACCCATCCGTTCTCGAGAACCCTTCCAACGAAGAAGAAGTTGCCCTGTTCGCAACCATCAAGCGCCGTCTTGAGCGTGACCCAGGTTACTTCTCCAAGGTGAAGGCGAACATCAAGGGTGTTTCCGAAGAAACCACCACTGGCGTTCTGCGTCTTTACGAAATGCAGAAGAAGGGCGAGCTGCCATTCCCTGCGATCAACGTGAATGACTCCGTAACCAAGTCCAAGTTTGACAACCGTTATGGCTGCCGTGAGTCCCTCGTGGACGGCATTCGCCGTGGTACCGACGTGATGATGGCTGGCAAGGTTGCTGTTGTGGCAGGCTACGGCGACGTGGGCAAGGGCTCTGCACAGTCTTTGACCGGAGCTGGCGCACGTGTGATCGTGACCGAAATCGATCCGATCTGCGCGCTTCAGGCCGCGATGGATGGGTTTGAAGTCAAGACCATGGAAGAAGCTGTCAAGGAAGGTGACATCTTCGTTACAGCAACGGGCAACAAAGACGTCATCACCGCAGACCACATGCGTGAGATGAAGGACATGGCCATCGTCTGCAACATCGGTCACTTCGACAACGAGATCCAGGTTGCGGCTCTGCGTAACTTCAAGTGGCGCAATGTGAAGCCACAGGTCGACATGATCGAGTACCCGGACGGCAAGCGCCTTATCCTTCTCTCTGAAGGTCGTCTGGTTAACCTTGGCAATGCGACCGGCCACCCAAGCTTCGTAATGTCCGCCAGCTTCGCTAACCAGGTTCTGGCGCAGATCGAGTTGTTCACCAAGGGCGACGCGTACAAGAACGAAGTTTATGTTCTGCCTAAGCACCTGGACGAGAAGGTTGCGCGGCTTCACCTGAAGAAGCTCGGCGTGACGTTGCAGGAGCTGACCGACGATCAGGCGAACTACTTGGGAATTGAAAAGACAGGCCCGTTCAAGGCCGAGCACTACAAGTACTAATTAACAGAATCGCACGCCCCGCTTCCATATATGGTATGCGGGGCGGGCCACGTCACCACTAATTGTAGTGGATGGGTCGCAGGCCCGGAATATTTGTTTACTATTTGTAAAGAACCTCTTCTTCGCGTTTCCGTATCGAGTTATCTTGGTTAACGAATCAGTCGTGAGTGTAGCCAGTTGAGCGACTTATTCGCGGTCCGGTTTTCGGACCTTGGCGGCGAAAAAGGGGGCACTACATGCCAGCAGGCTGGCAACAACACGCACGTTCCAACGTGCTGTGGCGAACAAGGATTCGGCAATTTGCAAATCTATTTGGTGTTGGCGCGTTCGCTCTAGTTGGTGCTGCCGGTTTCTCTCAAGCAATGGATTTTCTGCCGCAATTCTCAGGGACGTCTGTCGACGCACTGAAAGTGGTATGGCTGGCTGCGATTGCCGGCGCGATCATGTTTGCCGTGGCAACAGCTCTCATGATGGTGCGCAGTCGTCGTCGCCTTGAAGGCACGATTGCCCAACTGCGTCAGGCGCGGGCAAGCGCCGTTGCACGGATTGATCGGCTCGAGAACATCCTTGAAACAGAAGATTCCCTGATGCTGGTCTGGGAAGGGGCTGAGCGCATTCCTGCGGTCGCAGGTCATTTGCCGGACTCGCTCAATTTCCCGGAGGGCATCAACCAGCTTCTGGAATACGAGGCATGGCTGGAGACCAAGTCTGCTGAGGCTCTTCGCGCCTATCTTGATCATCTGCGCACCCATGGTGAGCCGTTCCGGCTCACTTTGAGCACCACCAATGGTGTTTATCTGGAAGCAACAGGGCGCACCGCAGGCGGGGCCGCTGTGCTGCGCCTGCGTGACCTGACGGGCGACCGTCAAGCCAGTGCGCGCCTGTCAGAGCAGAACGAGAAACTGCAAAATCAGCTTGAAGGCATCCGCAGTCTGCTGGACGCGTTGCCGGGCCCTGCCTGGCAGAGAGATGAGGCGGGCAAGCTCGTTTGGGTGAACACGGCATATCTGGATGCGGTTGAAGCCAGCACCCTTGCCGATGTGCTCTCCAAGGGGGCAGAGCTTTTGGACGCCAAGGGCCGTATGAAGCTCAGCACAATGCGCGAGACCAACGGCGTTTACAGCGCACCAATGCCGGTCGTTGCTGCTGGAGAGCGGTGTGTCTACCAAATCACCGATGTTTTGAGCGACAAGTCGAGCGCTGGCCTTGCGCAGGACATCAGCGAGCTGGAGCGCGTTCAGAACGAACTGCGCCGTACGTTGGACTTCCACACCCGTACGCTGGATGAACTCCAAACCGCTGTCGCCATCTACGGTGCCGACCGCCGTTTGAAGTTCCACAATGCTGCATACCGCACGCTTTGGGAACTGGATCCATCCCTGCTGGAATCGTCGCCTGAAGAAGGCGCAGTTCTTGATGCCATGCGTGCAGCACGCAAGCTGCCGGAGCAGGCGGACTACCGCTCATGGCGCGCCAAGCATCTGGAGAGCTACCAGTCGCTGGAAGCGCGTGAGTTCTGGTGGCACCTGCCGGACGGGCGTACCCTGCGTGTGATCGCGAACCCGCATCCTCAAGGCGGCGTGACGTACATCTATGAAAATGTGACCGAGCGCCTCGATCTGGAAAGCCGCTACAACTCCCTCATTCGCGTTCAGGGCGAAACGCTGGATCACCTGTCCGAAGCCGTGGCTGTGTTTGGCTCCAATGGCCGTCTGCGCCTCTGGAACCCAGCCTTTGCCGACATCTGGCGCTTTACAGAAGCCGAGTTGCAGAACGAGCCGCATGTGTCCGGTTTGGTGGAGAAGTGTAAGCATCTCTTGCCGGATTCGACCGTGCTCAAGGAACTTGCTGGCGGCATCACGGGCCTGTCTGACAGCCGTACCAACCTCACGGGGCGCATGGAGCGTATTGATGGAATGATCATCAATTACGTAACTGTCCCGCTGCCCGATGGCGGGACGTTGCTGACCTTCGTCAACGTGACCGACAGCGTGAATGTTGAACGGGCGCTGGTGGAAAAGAACGAGGCACTGGAAGAGGCGGACCAGCTGAAGAACACCTTCATTCAGCATGTGTCCTACGAGCTGCGCTCGCCGCTCACCACGATTATTGGCTTTGCGCAGTTGCTTTCCGACCAAAAGTTCGGCGATCTGTCCACCAAGCAGACCGAGTACATGCAGTACATCCTGTCGTCCTCGTCGTCACTGCTGGCCATCATCAATGACATTCTGGATCTGGCGACGGTGGATGCCGGTATTATGGAGCTCAACATCTCCGATGTGGATGTGGCCGAGACCGTGTCCGAAGCCATCGTTGGTCTTCAGGATCGCTTGACAGAATCCAACATCAGCCTGAACACCAACCTGCCCGAGAATGTTGGCACCATTCGCGCAGACGAACGCCGCCTCCGGCAGGTTTTGTACAATCTTTTGTCCAATGCCGTGCGCTATTCTGAAGCTGGCGGACAGGTGGACGTCAGGTGTGTTCGTGATGCAAATTCCATCAAGTTTACCGTGGAAGATCATGGGGTTGGCATTCCCGAGGAGCTGCTGGAACAGGTGTTCTCCCGCTTCGTGGGCAGGGGAGCGGCTGGAAGCCGACACGGGGTTGGCCTTGGACTTGCCATTGTAAAGAGTTTTGTTGAGCTGCACGGCGGCACCGTTGACATCTCTTCCAAGGAAGGCGAAGGCACCACCGTCACCTGTACATTCCCGCTGGAGCCGCGTGTTCTGGATCTTCAAGCTGCGGAATAACTGCCAGATTTAAACCGGCACAAGGCTGGATGGGGCTCATCAGCGCACAATGATTGTCACGTTATATTCTCAAGCCGAAACCGAGCGTTTTGCGGAAGACTTTGCGGAATTCTTGAAGCCGGGCGATGTGATCGCCCTTTCCGGTGATCTGGGCACGGGCAAGTCCACGTTCTCCCGCGCATTGCTGCGCTATCTGGCCGGAGAGCCAGAGTTGGAAGTGCCTAGTCCAACCTTTACGCTCGTTCAGACCTATGATCTGGAGCGTCTGTTTCTGGCGCATATGGACCTTTATCGCCTCGAAGAGCCAGAAGAGCTGGAAGAGCTTGGCCTTGAGGACACGCTGGAGCGCGGTACAGCCCTTGTTGAGTGGCCGGAGATGGGAGATGCCCGGTATTGGCCCGAAGCGCTTCTGGTGAAGATTGAGGAAGGGCCTGAGCCGGACAGCCGGATCTTCACCCTAACGCCGCAGAGCAGCGATTGGGACGCGCGGCTGAAGCGTCTGCAGGCACGCCGTGAGCTGCTGCTCGGCACAACGTGGATGGAACGGCCTCGGGATCACCTCAAGGGCGACGCCTCCACCCGTAGTTATCTGCGCCTTAATGGCGAGGCTGGCGGCGCGGTTCTGATGGATTATCCGCCAAGGGCGGGGGAGGCAACGCTGCCCTCCGGCAAGACCTATGCACAGTCCGTACATCTGGCGCATTCCATCGATGACTTTCTCGCCATAGCGGAAGAGCTGCGCCACCGTGGTTTGCGCGTGCCTGAGATCTATGCGCTGGATCGGCCCAATGGTCTTGCGCTTATGGAGGACCTCGGCACTCAGTTCATCGTGCAGGACGGTGCGCCCATCACAGACCGATACAAACGCGCGCTGGATGTGCTGCTTCACATGCACCAGCAGGCGTGGCCGGAGACGGCCCGTTCGGGCGATGCAACCCATGCCCTTGGCCGCTATGATCTGGCCTCCTACATGACCGAGGCCGAGCTCTTCATGGAGTTCTATCGCCCGCACGCGGAGGGCAAAGAGGCTTCCAGCAAGGACCGGACCCTGTTCAAAGAGGCTTGGCAAAAGGCACTTGCACCGCTTGAGGCCCTGCCAAAGACTTGGGTGATGCGGGACTTTCACAGCCCCAATCTTCTTTGGCTCGACCGGGCTGAAGGGCTGGACCAGATTGCGCAGATCGATTTTCAGGACGCCCTTATTGGACCAATTGCTTATGACGTTGCGTCCCTTGTAATGGATGCCCGCCTGACGATCCCTCGTGACCTTCAGGAAGAGCTGCTGGCGCACTATTGCGAAAAAGCGCTTAAATACCTAAGTGATTTTGATGAAGGCCTGTTTAGGTACGGGGTTGCTACACTTGCAGCCCATCGTAACACTAAGATTTTAGGGGGCTTTGTCCGGTTGAATACCGTATTTGGTAAGCCGGCGTATCTTGAGCATTTGCCCCGGATCAGAGAGTATCTTGTACAGGCTCTTTCACATCCTGAGCTGGAAGAGCTCAAGACGGTGTATGACGTCATACTGCCGTCAAATCCTCTGCTGCACAGTGCGAGCAAATAGTTCTTCCAATTTACTTGAAAGAATAAAGGAATGAATAAGAACCCAATCGCTCACCCAGAGCGTGCCATAGTGCTATCGGCTGGCATGGGCAAGCGCATGCGCCCGTTGACCGCCACCACCCCGAAGCCTCTGATCGAAGTGGCCGGCAGATCCATGCTGGACTACACCTTGCAGCGCCTGCAAAAGGGCGGCGTTCAGGAAGCGGTGGTGAACGTGCACTATCTGGCTGACTTGGTGGAAGTTCATGCCAAGAAGTTTCAGGGTATGGCCGTTGCCATTTCTGACGAACGCGATGAGCTGTTGGAGACAGGCGGCGGCGTAAAGAAGGCTCTGCCACACCTGGGAAACCAGCCGTTTCTGGTGACCAACTCCGACAGCCTATGGATTGAGGGCGTGCGCCCAAATCTGGAGACCATGGCCGAGGCGTGGAATCCTGAGAAAATGGACATCCTGTTGCTGATGGTGCCAAGTGTGAATTCCGTTGGCTACACCGGCAAGGGCGACTTCACCATGGACGTTGAAGGTGTCTTGAAGCGTCGCGTGGAGCGAACCGTGGCGCCCTATGTCTATTCCGGCACTGCCATCTTCAAGCCAGAGGTGTTTGAGGATACCCCAGACGGGCCGTTTTCCCTGAACTTGCTGTTTGATCGCGCGATCGAACAGGGGCGTCTTTATGGCGTTGAGGGGGATGGCCTGTGGCTTCACGTGGGAACCCCGGAAGCTTTGGTTGATGCCGAAAGAGCCATTGCAGAAAGCGTGAACTGACGCCTAAAAAGGATCATCTCTTGATTCTTTTGCAGGCGGTCTGTTTTGAGCCAGAACAAGCTTTTCACCATCGCACCACCAACGCCTTTCCTTCAGACGTTGGTGGAGAACCTCCTCACAGGTGAACTGGTTCCCGGGTTTGATGCCACCTCAAGCCCGCTTGCGCTCAGCAAGGTTACCATCTATGTGCCCACGCGACGTGCGGCGCGGTCCTTGCCCACCCTCCTGCGAGAGGCGATGGGCCAGCGGTCCATCCTGCTGCCCAAAATTCTGCCCCTTGGCGACGTTGAGGAAGACGAGCAGGTTCTGCGGCAAGAGCCGGATGCGGAGCCTCTGCCTCCTGCCATGTCGTTGATGGAGCGCAAGCTGGCCATGACACAGCTCGTGTGGGCGTGGAAGGGCCATTTACGCCGCGAACTGTTGGGCCTGGGCGAGGGCGATACATCGGCGTTCCCGGCATCCTCAGCAGATGCGGCATGGCTTGCCGGTGATTTGCTGACCTTGATGGATGAGGTGCAGACGGAAGAAGCCAACTGGACCGACCTGACGGGCCTTGTGCCGGACAATCACGCCCAATACTGGCAGATCACGCTGGAGTTCCTGCGCATTGTGAGTGAGCAGTGGCCCGCCTTCCTGAAAGAAGCCGGGTTCATGGACCCCAAGGCCCGCCGGTCGGCGTTGATCCGCCGCGCCGCGCAGCTGCTGCGAGATCAGCCACCCAAAGGGCCGGTGATTGTCGCAGGCGCGACGGGCTCCGTGCCAGCGACAGCGGAGCTTTTAAAAGCCGTGCTTTCCTTGGAGCATGGAGCCATTGTCCTTCCAGCTCTTGACCAGCGCATGGACAATGAAAGCTGGAAAGCCTTGGGCGGAACGGATGAGGGTATGGCTGTGCCCGGTCACCCGCAATACAGCCTGCAGAAACTTCTCGCCACCTTGGGGCGCACCCGTGACGACGTGGTGGCGCTGGGGACTGTTTCGAGCCCTTCCTTGAGCCATCGAAGCGCAATCGTAAACGAGGCGCTGCGTCCGGCAGACACCACGGATGCCTGGCAGGGCTTTTTTGCAAGCGAGCTGGCAACCAAGCGGCCCGAAGCCTTCCAGAATGTCGCGGTGCTTTCAGCGGGCAGTGAAGCGGAAGAGGCGCTGGCCGTCGCCTTGGTGTTGCGTGAAGGCATAGAAGCGGACAAGAAGGTGGCGCTCATCACGCCAGACAGAACACTGTCCCGCCGCGTGGCCTCGGAGTTGGCGCGTTGGAACATTGCCGTTGATGATACCGCTGGCCGTCCGCAAGATCAGACGCCGCCTACCATCCTCGCCATGCTGACCGCCAAGCTTGCCTTGGGCGGCCTCGACCCTGTTCAACTTCTGGCGCTGTTGAAGCACCCGTTGGCTCGGTTCGGTTTGCCGGTAAAGGAAGTGCGCGCCGCCGCGCGTGCGCTTGAACGTGGTGTGTTGCGCGGGCCGTCACCCCGGCCCGGCATATCAGGTCTGAAAGAAGCCATTCTCGCAGCCCGATCCGCCGTGGAAGACAGGCACACCCCACGCTGGAAAAAGCTGGTAGAGGCAGACTGGCAATCGATCGATCAGCTCGTTATGCGGCTGGAGGAGGCGATTGGTCCTCTCGAGGCGCTTCTGGGTGCAGCGTCCGATGTGGATGTCAAACACATTGCCCAACTGCATACTGATGCGGTGATAAAAGTTGCCGAGGAAGAAGACGGCTCCACCACCGAACTTTTCAAGGGAGAAACCGGTGCTGCCCTTGCAGACACGCTGACCTCTCTTCTGGACGCTGAGACCAGCAGTCTCGCCATTCCGGCCGCGGAATGGCCCGGCGTCTTTGCCGCCCTTGTGTCTGGCAATGCGGTGCGCTCCAAGCTGCCCGCAGACCCTAGAGTGCACCTGCTTGGACCGATGGAGGCGCGGCTTCAGCATTTCGACCGGGTGGTGCTCGGCGGATTGAACGAAGGTATCTGGCCGCAAAGAACACGTAACGACCCTTGGCTCAACCGTCCCATGAAAGGCCAGATCGGCCTCGACCCGCCGGAACGGCGCATTGGGTCCTCAGCCCATGACTTTTTGTGCGCCATGGGGGCGGAAGAAGTGGTCTTGTCCCGCTCAGCGCGGGTGGATGGTGCCCCGGCTGTAGCCTCCCGCTGGCTGCAACGGATTTTGACGCTGGCCGGGGACGAAGTGACAACCGCCATGAAGCAGCGTGGCACGCCCTACGTGGAAATGGCGCGAACACTGGACCGCTTGGAAGTGCCGGTGATGCCAGCTGAACGCCCGGAACCCAAGCCGCCGCTCAATGCGCGGCCCAAGCAGCTGTCGGTCACGCGCATCGAAACCCTGATACGCGACCCCTACGAGATTTACGCCCGCAACATTCTGAGACTGGAGGAAGTTGACCCTATTGGCGGCGAGCCAAATGCTGCCGACAAGGGCACCATCATCCATGATGCGCTGGCAAACTTCTTGAGCCAGTGGGATGCGGCTTTTGATGACAAGGCCATTCGAGCCCTGTTGGATGAAGGGGGGCGGTTGTTCCGCCCACTAGACGCGTTCCCGGCCATTCGAGCGCTGTGGTGGCCCCGTTTCGAGAAGATCGCAGAAAGCTTCGTTGGCTTTGAATATGGCCGTGCCGCCGATATTGAAAGGCGTTTTCTGGAAGTGTCTGGGGGAGCGGAGATGAAACGGCCAGATGGCAGTACGTTCAAGCTGACTGGCCGGGCGGACCGCATTGATCTGATGAAAGGCAATCAGCTTCAAGTGATTGACTACAAGACCGGCGTTCCGCCCTCGCAAAAGCAGGTGGAGGCGCTGCTCTCGCCCCAGTTGCCGCTTGAAGTGGCCATGATCCGCCGAGGTGGGTTTGAGGGCATACCGGCAGAAGCTCCAGTCAGCTCAATCCTTTATGTACAGTTGAAGGGCGGACGTGAGGCTTTGAAAGTCCACAATCGCGACCCGGAAGATCAGAGCGTGGAAGAACTCGCCGAAGAAGCATGGAGCCGCCTGGAACAGTTGGTTGCGGCCTATGAAAACCCGGCGAAGGGATACTTGTCCCGTGCCCGTGTTTTGAAAGAGCGTCAATGGGCCTCGGCCTATGACCACCTCGCCCGCGTGCAGGAATGGTCCCTTGGCGGCGAAGGGGAGGACGACTGATGCAGATCCCGGCAAAGACACTGGAAAGTCAGGCGAAGGCCGCCCACCCCCTCAACTCGGCGTGGGTAAGTGCCAATGCAGGCTCCGGCAAGACCTTCGTTTTGGCGCGGCGTGTCATTCGCTTGCTGTTGAACGGCACTGATCCGTCGCGCATTCTCTGCTTGACCTTTACCAAGGCTGCGGCCGCCGAAATGGCAACGCGCGTTTTCGATATTCTCGCCTCCTGGACCAGTCTGTCAGATGCTGAGCTGACAAAGGAACTTGAGGTGATTGAAGGTCGCCCGCCAGAACCGACAAAGGTTTCTGAAGCGCGCAGGCTGTTCGCACGAGCACTGGAAACACCGGGTGGCCTGAAAATTCAAACGATTCATGCCTTCTGCGAAGCTCTGTTGCATCAGTTCCCGCTGGAGGCAAACGTGGCAGGGCACTTTTCCGTGCTCGATGACCGCATTGCCGACGAGCTGCTTTCAGAAGCGCGGGCCCGCGTGTTGCACCGGGCAGAGGTGGACCCGGATACCGATCTTGGCCAGGCTCTTGCGCTGCTCATTGAGCTGCTGCCCGATGCTGGAGTGGAGAGCGCCCTTTCCGAGCTTATTGGCAAGCGCGATGCCTTCTACCGTTGGATTGTCGCTGCTGGTTCTCTGGAAAATGCGCTGGGCGAACTGATCGCAAGCTTTGGATTGACGGCCAACGACACCCCTGAAGCAATTGATGCCGCCTTCAAGAGTGAGTGCCTGCTGTCATCGCAAGAGGTGAAAGCCTATGCCGAAGCGCTGCGCACAGGCACGAAAACAGATCAAGGGCGCGCCGATGCCATGCTGGCAACCTTGGCGGCTCCCACAGATGAGGTCTGGCGGAGAAGCTGGCTGGATGTGTTCCTCACTCAGAAGATGGAACCTCGCAAAAGCCTCGGCACCAAGAAGATTCAGGAGGGCTTTCCCCATGTGATCGAGCACATGATGGAGGAGCAGCAACGTTTGCTGAGCCTCTTGGAAAAGCGGGCTGCTGTAATCACCGTTGCGGGCACCAAGGCGATATTGCATCTGTCTGACGCAGTGCTTCAGCACTACGAGAAGGACAAGATTCAACGCGGGTTTCTCGACTTTGAAGATCTGGTGGTGCGCGCCGCAAACCTGCTCTCTCGCTCGGATGCGGCCCGGTGGGTTCAATACAAGCTGGATCAGGGGCTTGACCATATCCTCGTGGATGAAGCGCAGGACACGAGCCCGCGCCAGTGGGAAGTGATTGGCGCGCTGGCAGAGGAATTCTTTGCAGGCGAGGGCGCGCGGGCGGGCGTTCGAACCATTTTTGCCGTCGGCGATGAAAAGCAATCGATCTACTCATTTCAAGGCGCAGTGCCTGCGTATTTTGCGCAGATGCGTGACTTCTTCAAACGACGCGCCGGTGAAGCTCAGAAAACCTTTGAGGCCATTGAGCTGAACCTCTCGTTCCGCTCCACTCCGGACGTGCTGGGTGCCGTCGACAAGGTGTTCGAGGTTCCTGAGGCCTATGCGGGCCTGTCGCAGGACAATCTTGCGCCGGTGCATGAGGCCATTCGCCGGAATGATCCCGGTCTCGTTGAGATTTGGCCCCTGGAAGAGCACGCGGACATAGAGGAACCAGAGGATTGGACTGAGCCTGTCGACCGGATCGGCAGCTCAAATCCAATGATGCGGCTGGCACGCCGGATTGCAGGGCAAATCCGCGACTGGGATGACAACGGCGTGGCATCGCCGGGAGATGTGCTGGTGTTGGTGCGCAAGCGTGGCCCTTTTGTGGATGCGCTGAACCGCGAGTTAAAGCGTCTGGACGTACCTGCTGCCGGTGCGGACCGGCTGACATTGACAGACCATATCGCCGTGCAGGACTTGGTCGCGCTGGGCCGGTTCATTCTGTTGGCGGAAGACGACATGTCTCTTGCCTGCACATTGAAAAGCCCTTTGTTTGGCCTATCCGACGATGACCTTTTCGAGATTGCTCATGAAACGCCGGGCCGTCCTCGCCCCGGCACGCTCTGGCAGATGCTCGTGAAAAAGGCGGACAGCTCCGATAAGTGGGCGGCAATCCGCAGTCAACTGGAAGACTGGCGTGATCGCGCCGACTTTGTGCCGCCTTTCGAGTTTTATGCGCGCATTCTGGGGGCCGATGGGCATCGTCTCAACTTCCGCCGCCGTCTTGGCTCGGAAGTGGATGATGTGCTTGACGAGTTCCTTGCCCTGACAATCACATTTGAGCAGACCGGGACACCGGGCCTTGAGGGCTTCCTTGCTTGGCTTGCCGCCGCGCCAACCGAGATCAAACGCGAGCTGAACAACGCCAAAGGCATGGTGCGCATTATGACCGTTCACGGCTCCAAGGGGCTGGAAGCGCCGTTTGTCATTCTGGCGGACAACTGTTCTGCGCCCGTATCGGCGCATCACGATCCGGTGATGCTGGAAAAGGCACGGCAAAACGACGACAAAGCCGCGAATGCACTCGTATGGCTGCCCACCTCTGCACTGCGGACACCGTGGCACAAGGAGGCCCTGCAAGCCATGCGGGACGGGCAGGAGGAAGAGTATCGCCGCCTGCTTTACGTTGCCATGACCCGTGCCAAGGACCGCCTTGTCGTCTGTGGTTGGTCGCCAAAGCGCGGGCCTCATGCCAATTGCTGGTATTCGATCATTGATCGCTGTTTGGCTGCGGAAAGCCGCCCGCAGCTTGATCAACTCGGCAATACCATTGGCCTGCGCTGGACCCGGGACGGCGCTGAAAAGGAAGAGCCAAAGCTTGGCGGAACAAAAGCGGAGCCCGTGAATGCGGCGGTAAGTTTGCCTGCGTGGGTAACGCGCAATGTGTCGGCACCAGACCGTTTGCGGCGCTTGAAGCCATCCGCTGCGTTTGAGGAAATGGAAACCAAGCAAGGCATCGAGCCTCCCTCTCCGATACAGGCCCTTGAAGCTGCACGCCAGCCCGAAAGCTGGCCGTTGGTCCGGGGGCGTATGGTTCACCGCCTTTTGGAAATTCTGCCGGAGCTGCCCGAGACGGAGCGTCACGCAGCCATGGAACGCTACATCGCCATTGCCTTGCCGGAGGCGTTCCGCGACCGCGAGGAAGACTTGCGCAAGGATGTGCTCGGCGTCTTGCATCACCCAGAATACAGCGCGCTGTTCACCGTTGAAGGGCAGGCTGAAGTCCCCATTCAGGGGCTGCTCAAAGATGAAGCCGGGCAGGATGTGGAGGTGTCAGGCATCATCGACCGGCTCGTTTTGCAAGGGGATGAGCTTTGGATTGTCGACTATAAAACCAATTCACAGCTTCCTGATCATCCGTCAGCGGTGAGTGAAGAGTATGCATCGCAGCTCGCGGTTTATAAGAAATTGCTCATAAACCTCTATCCCACTAAGAAAATCCGAGGTTTTCTGCTCTACACCGGTGGCCCGGTCCTCTTTGAGGTGCCGCAGGAGCGACTGGATCATTTCAATTTCTAAGAGGATCTTGGAAATCGGTTTGCTTGACGCTCAAGGTTCGGCTTCCTACCTTCGACACAACGGAGCCGCCCTGTCGGGTGACTCGAGAAAACAGAAACGAGGCACGAAATGGCGACTGTAAACGTCAGCGACGATACATTTGAAACCGAAGTCCTGAAAAGCTCCACACCTGTGCTGGTGGACTTCTGGGCGACATGGTGCGGCCCTTGTAAGATGATCGCTCCGTCTCTTGAAGAAATTTCTGACGAGATGAGTGGCGCTGTGAAGATTGCCAAGCTGGACATCGATTCCAATCAGCAGGCCGCAATGAACTATGGTGTGCGTTCGATCCCGACGATGATCCTGTTCAAGGACGGTGAGCCTGCAGCCACGCTCGTTGGCGCACACCCAAAAGGCAAGATTGCAGATTGGATCAAGCAGTACTCGTAGGCCCGCTGAAAAGCCGCTTAGAAACCTGTTTGTTTAGCGGAACTCCGGTCACACATGTGGCCGGAGGCCTTTTGTTTTAAGCAATCTTCGCCTAAATAAGACGCTGGGCCTGCACTTGGCAGGCAATCTGTCTGCATGAGCTCTTTGATGAGCCTGTAACGAGTGGGATAAGGATGACAAACGAAAGCAAGAACCCTGAAGAGGAACTCAGCAACGTAACCCCTGAGGCTACTGAGAGTGCTGAAGCTCTGGAAACTCCGCTAGAGGAAGGGGTGCTCGAGTTTGAAGACCCATCAGCTGTTCTGGCAGCAGAAAACGCTGAGCTTAAAGAGCGCGCTCTGCGCCTGATGGCTGAGATGGAGAACCTTCGTCGTCGCACCGAAAAGGAAGTACGTGACGCGAAAGCCTACGCGGTTGCTTCCTTTGCGCGTGACATGCTGGTCGTCAACGACAACCTCGGCCGTGCCATTGAAGCCCTGCCTGAGGAAGCGCGTTCAAATGGAGACAGCTCTCTGGCTTCTCTGATTGAAGGCGTTGAAATGGTGGAGCGCGACATGCTGAACCAGCTGGAAAAGCATGGCGTGAAGCGCATCAGCCCAGAAGGCGACAAGTTCGACCCGAACTTCCATCAGGCGATGTTTGAAGTTCCAAACCCAGAAGTGCCAAACGGCACGGTGGTTCAGGTGGTTCAGGCAGGCTATGTGATCGGCGACCGGGTTTTGCGTCCAGCCATGGTTGGCGTGTCCAAGGGCGGCCCAAAAGCTGCGACAAATCCGGCAGACAAGCCTGCAGAGCCGGGTTCAACTGTCGATAAAAGCGCCTGACCATTGACTTTGCGGCGATGTTAAGTAAAGCGGGGCCTTACAGCTCCGCTTTTTTGTTGGCTGAAAGCGAGCTGATCCTCATACAACAATGGCACTGAGTTCAGGCCCAACTGGCAGAGCAGACCGCAATGATCGCTTGGCAGTATCTCGATTATCTTGGCGTGGCCGTTTTCGCTATCACAGGCGGCCTGGTTGCCGCGCGTTTGCGGCAGGATTTGATCGCTTTTTTGTTCTTCTGCACGCTGACGGGCATTGGCGGTGGAACTCTTCGAGATGTGCTGCTCGACGCGCCCGTGTTCTGGACCCAGAATGAATCCTACCTGATCATCTGTGGCGCAGTGGCTGTCCTCATGTGGTTTACAGCGCACATTTGGGAGCGCCTCGACAAGCCGATCCGCTGGATGGATGCGCTCGGAATTGCGGCCTACTGCGTGATGGGGGCTGCAAAAGCCCTCACGTTTGGGGAGGCCTACTTTGTGGCCATTCTCATGGGCGTCGCCACGGCGACCTGTGGCGGCATCATCCGGGACATCGTTGCTGGTCAACCGTCGGCCATCAGCCAGCGTGAGGTCTATGTGGCTGCCACTTTTGCTGGCGCAACGGCCTATGTGGTCGTGCATGCCTTTGCGCTTGGAGACAACTGGGCCGCGCTGGCCGGCTTCTCCGTGGCCATGCTTCTGCGGGGCGGGGCACTGACCTTTGGTTGGTCTTTGCCCACCTACCTGCCTCCTGCAGACCGGAAAAAGAAAAAGCAGAAGGCGGACTAAACCCGCATGAAGACATGGCTTGCTGCCGCAAGATCTTCAATTGCGGTGCCGACGGACTTGAAAAGTGTCTTTTGATCGTAAAACCGACGTCCGGCCTTGGTGCCTTGGCACAGCTCGGTGAGATCGGCAGCGATATCGGCGCGGGTTATCAAATTGTCTTCCAAGGGGCGGACCAGATCTCCAGCACGGCTCAAGGCACCCTCATAGCTGTCTACAAACAGGCGGCAATCTTGCACCGCCTGGTCATCGCATTCGCGCATGTGAGGCAAGTAGGCGCCCATCAAGTCGAGGTGACAGCCTGCTGACAGCCATGCTCCGTGCACAAGAGGGTCAGTTGACAGGGTAGCGCAGGAAATGATGTCTGCGCCCCGCACAGCGCCCTCCAGATCCGCCGTCGCGCTGATCTTCACGCCAGGTATCTTGACGCGGGCGGCGAGCGACTCCGCAGTCTTGTTGGTCCTGTTCCAGATCAGAACCTCAGATATGGGCCTGACGGCGCAATGCGCGCGAATGAGGAAAGGTGCAAGGCCGCCAGCACCTATCATCAGCAGGCGTTTTGAATCCTCTCTGGAAAGATAGGAGGAGGCAAGCGCAGAGGTCGCAGAGGCCCGCCACAACGTCAGCTCCCTGCCATCAAGAACTGCAAGGGGCTGGCCGGTCTTCCCGGACTGCAGAAGATAGACGCCCATGACCGTTGGAAGGTTGTCTCTGCGGTTTTCCGGAATCACGGAGGAAATTTTTGTGCCGATAAAACCCCGGTCGCTGGTGCCCTGTGCCCGAAAATCGTTCCACGACGGCATAAGGACCAGTGAAGCTGTCGCCTCGTTGTTAGGCCGTTCTATCCGCAGATGATGCGCTGGCGGCGTAATGCAGCCAGTCCGGAAGGCACGGCGCAGGGTTTCGGCGAGTTCGCGAATGGTCATCACAGCATTGATTTCCTGCGCTGTGATTACCCTCATCGCGAACTCCTCAACTCAAGATGTGTTAGGCGGCCTTCTTCTTGTCCGGCATCGGCAGGCTTGGTGCCGTACCCACGGTCGCCACTTGTTTCAGGCGCTCCGCCTCGTTCTTCAGCTCCGCTGCTTCACGGCGCTTTACCCGCGCTTCCTTGCGATAGCGACCCTGTTTGGCCCAAGAGGCGATGCCGCCAATGAGCACGCCCACGGCGACGGCTGCAAACAACAACCAGAACACCGGAATGTTAAAGGCCAGAGCCGTGTCTGTCGGGTTGAACGGATTGAGTGACACCGTCACCGAGTGCCTGTTGGCGATTGCCAGTGCAATCAAAACCACTGCGATGGGTATCAGCAGAAGATTCCTAAGGAACCGTGTCACCATTTCTCTCCAAGATCAGTCGTCTTCACCGTGATCAACGCCACCGTTCAGCCGTTCTCTCATTTCCTTGCCGGTCTTGAAGAACGGAACGTACTTCTCGCTTACCTCGACCTTTTGGCCGGTGCGAGGGTTGCGTCCCGTGCGGGCCGGACGGTTTTTCACCGAAAACGCCCCAAAACCGCGCAACTCCACGCGATCCCCGCGCATGAGGGCTGAGGTTATCTCATCGAGAATTGCATTCACGATGTTCTCCACGTCCCGTTGATAGAGATGCGGATTCTGTTCGGCGATCGTTTGAACCAATTCTGATTTAATCATGTTCTGCCCCCCCTTGCATAGAGCGAGTTGCCGCACCCGGAGCGTGCCAAACAGACACCAGACCGTCAAGCGACGAAGCCTGATCACCGAGGTTCTTTGCGGAATAGATCAATGCGTTCAAAAGATAATCCAGATTAGCTGGCAAGGAATTGCCAGAGCTGGCGTTTGCAAAAAGGCCAAGTTCCGTTTCTTTCGGTATCTTCCAATCGATAACCTTGAGATCGGATGGCACATTGCGTTCTTCTTCAAGCCACGTGATGGCAACTTCTTCGCCGCCGATGGCATCAACAAGCTTGTTTTCAACGGCCTGATGGCCGCTGTACACCTGCCCATTGGCCAGTGCGTGTGCTTCTTCAGATGTAAATCCACGCCGCTCGGCTACCAGCCCAACGAACCATTCGTAGGAATCCGTGACCAGACTCTCCAAAACCGCCTTGGCCTTTGGCGAGGCGGGCTCATAGAAGTTGGGTTCGGCTTTCAAGGGAGAACTCTTCACGGTGTCCATTTCCAGCCCGATCATGTCCAGCAAGCCCTTGGCATTCCCGAACTGAAAAAGAACCCCAATTGAACCCGTTAGAGAGTTGTATCGAGCAACCACATGGTCTGCGGCAATCGCCGTCATGTAGCCGGCCGATGCACCAATGGTTCCGATTGTGGCTACAACCGGCTTTTCCTCCGCCAGCTTGCGCAGAGCGCCATAGAGGGCCTCTCCGCCTGTCGTCGTTCCGCCAGGAGAATTGATGGAAACAATGACGCCGCGTACCGAATCGCTCTCCGCTATTCGGGAAATCATCTCCAACCGTTCGCGATCATCAAGAATGGCGCCATTCACGGTGATGCGCGCAATGTGTTGGCGGGACTTCGAAAAGTCAGCAACGCTGGAGTTCATCAGAATGAACGTACCAATGCCTAAAACGACGATAAGGAAACAAAGGATGCGCCAGAACGATACTTTCCGCCTCAATCGGCGGCGATCTATTACGATGTCGCTGTCCAAACTCATAGGGGTGGTGGGCTCCCTGTTTACGCCTCAGCCTGACGCAGATGTTCCGATCGCGGTTGCAAACGACGATCCATTCAAAATTCAAATGTTAGTATGAACCAGAAAAAGTCGCTTGAAAACAACCATCTGCGTCTTTTAGACGAATCTGGCGAAGTTGCACCTGCCGAATTCGGCAGGTTACATCTATCAGTGGTTGTATTCGGGTCAGGATGTACCTAATTCCGCTTCTTCGCGGGCAATTGCCTGTTCCATGAGCTGTCGCCACAGCCCCTCATAGAAGTCCGGGTTCAAGTTTTCTGCGTCAGCATGGGCGCGGACGTTGCGCGCAACCTCTTCTACGCGTTCATTGATTCGGGCTGGCAGTCCCATTGGCTTCTTGATTTCGGCAGCGCGGTTGATGTAGCTCCACCGTTCCGCAAAAAGCGAAATCAGTTCTTTGTCCAGACGGTCAATCTCCTGCCGCAGTTGGGTCATGTCTGCGCAGTCTTGTGCTAAGCGATTCATTCCTTGCCTCTTTTTTTGTGCGTCATGCTTAGGAGAACGCATAAAGATGTGCAAGCGCGGGCCGTTGCTTGGCAACTACTAAGGAACATTTGGGGAATTTGGAAAAAGAGTGCCGCCAAGTTCCTCAGGAGGTGGGGGGGAGCTGGGAACAAGGCGGCATTATGAGTGGTCTATGGGACCAGTTGGACTTTCGTCCTTATTCAGGTCACTGTGTTTACCGGCTGCTCTGAAAATCCGGCGTGTCCAGTGATCGTTCTTACTTGGCGCGATAGACTAGGGGCATAATCGATCGCGCTTTGTTTGGGAGCTCCGTAGCCGGTTGCTGCAAGGACGGCGTTCTAAGAAGAGCTCCCGCTCATCACTACGGCTTCGGGCGGACCGTAGGATGATCTCGGTGCTGCGTTGCTTCCAACGCAAAATATCGTGGAGCGGTAATCACCGCAGATGCTGCGAGCGCTAGAGACATGAATACTGGAAAGATCATGATCAGCTCTGCTGGGTTTGTGCTCACAGCGACCCTCCGTTCTTTTTATTTTTTACGTAAGGGTAATTTACACAAAGCATGCCAGTTTGGAATAGCGATAAAAACGGGAATTTTTGCCAGTTTGCAGCCGTGAAGTAGCAATCTGCAACTTGGGGTGATAGAAATGACAGGTATGGCTAAGCAATATGCAATTGTGCCCGAAACAAGGCGTACAACGTTTGATAGCTATCCCCGGATCACTGGCATTTCTTGGGTATATCTTGTTAAAAGATAACTCTGCGTAACCTGGCAGGTTGCACCGTAGTTTTTTTTCAATAATATGCGCGACCTTTCCCGGCTACTTAATATCCGTCAACTTTCAAGTGATTGTGGCGCAAAAGTGCAGAGAATTTAGTAGTTTCTGCAGTGTTTTTGAAATTTTGACAGGTATTCGATACTCCTCGCGCAACGAAAAAACAGTGAACAGTGTGTTCATCTTTTAGAACATGTTGCCTTGCGAAAGGTTTTCCTCGGAATGGTTTTTTAATAATATGATTTTTTGAGGCATGAGGTTCTGCCGCTAAGGCAATTTTTGGATGCTTCTTACCCATTCGACTGATGATTAACTCGACAGTTCTACTGGAGGTGGCGCACAGTTCCTCCGATGCATGTCTCAGGTAGTGATTCAGAAGTTAGAATGGGCAGCCAAACCCAAATAGCCCGAGGGGAAGTAGAGCTTCCTGAAAGAAAAGAGAAGGACAGATCCAAGAATCTGTCCCTTGCTGTTCTTGATTCACCTGACGGAATGGAGCGCAGCAAGCACCAGTGGCATGCGCTGGAAGAGCGGTGCGCACCTCATTCGGTCTTTACAAGCTGGCCTCTGTGCTTCGCTGCTTTGCAAAACCTGAGTGATCATGAGCGCGGCTACATTTTTACAGTCTGGGATGGAGAGAAGCTCGTTGCGGTGTTGCCGTTGAAGCGTGTCGCGCGGCGTGGCCTTGCCAAACTGACCAATCTCATCTCGGAGGGGCATTCAACGCTCGACCTTATGGCCGATGAAGCTGTCTCGCGGTCCGACCTTCTGGCGGTTCTTGCGCCGGCTTTCAAGGCTGCTAAGGCCGATTTGTTGGAACTGCGCGAGTTGAAGATGAACCAGGCGCTCATGCAGTTCCTGGAATGGGCCGGTCATGCGCACAAGTTCAAGGGCACGACGGCGCAGCTGGACTTGCAAAGCAGCTCAAGCTTCGAGGACTATTTTGTCGATATCGGCGAAGAACTGCGCCAACGCATGCATACGGGTCGTCGACAACTGGAAAAAGTCGCTCCGATCGAACACAAGATCATCACAGATCATCAGCAGCTTATAGAGCAAACAATGCCCGAGTTTGGCCCGCTTGCCTCCATGGATGAAGCGCGCGTGCGGAAGCTAAGCTTCATTCGGGCGTTGGCATCGGCCCCAAGCGAAGCCTGTCGGGTCGTTCTTACAGTCATAAAGCACGGCGACCGGATGATTTCGCGCGAGTGGGGGGTCATTCACCGCAAAGGATACACGGCCTATGCGATCTGCCGCGATCCGGCCTATGACAAGTTTCATACGCATGCGCTTCACAACGCCGAAAACATCCGCATGTGCTTTGAGAACAAACTGAAGAGCATGGACTTTGGCGCACACCTTAAAACAGAAGCCATCGCTTGGACCAACAACTTGACTCCGGTGTTCGATGTTTATCGAGCTCTGACGCCAAAGGGGTATCTCTATCTCTATGGGTGGCGCGCAGCTCTGAAGCCTGCCTTGAAGTGGCTTGTGCGCAAGGGGCGCAAGCTGCTTGCCGTCGGATTTCGAAAGCTGCCAAGGCGCGCGTCTTCTTCATCTGCATCATAGCCATACATTGCTGAGACTTTGGGGCGCTGGCCCCTATGCTCGAAAAGGGGGGGGCAGTGGGCCAAATGCCTGCGGAAGCTTGGAGGCGACGGGTTTCTGAAATGGAAAACCCGGCGTGAAGCCGGGTTTTCGCGAGCGAGTCTTGACGGGAAATGCCGACTTAGGAATGGCCTTGGGAGAGAGCCATCACTGCGGCAACGTTGCGCGCGGTCTGAGTCACGTTGAACTTCGCTTCCGTCAAGGCCTCTTGTAGTGAGACAGAACGGGGCACGACGCTGAAGATCGCGTCGATACCATGATCATGGACCACATGGCTGTCTGTGGTCAGGCAGCCAGCAATGCCAATGACCGGCTTGTTGGCGGCTCTGGCGATACGGGCCACGCCCATGGGCGTTTTGCCGTTGATGGTCTGGCTGTCGATGCGGCCTTCTCCGGTGATTACCAGATCCGCATCCTTCACAGCCTCAGCCAAGCGTACCGCATCCATCACAATGTCAATGCCAGGTCGCAGCACAGCATTGAACAGACCCATGAACGCCGCACCAAGGCCGCCCGCAGCGCCAGCACCAGGAACGTCTTTCACGTCTTGGCCCAGCTGGTCTTTCATGACGGCGGCATAGTGCGCGAGGTAGCCGTCGAGTTCTTGCGCGACTTGCGGTGAGGCCCCTTTTTGCGGGCCAAAGACATGTGAGGCACCGTTTGGACCGCACAGAGGGTTGGTGACATCACATGCCACCTCCAGCCGCACACCTGCCAGTCGCGGATCCACACCAGTGATGTCTATGCGCGCCAGACTTCGCAGTGCGCCACCGCCAGCAGGTAACTCGACTCCATCATCATCAAGCATCCGCACGCCCAGAGCCTGCGCCATGCCCAATCCGCCGTCATTGGTGGCACTGCCACCAATGCCAACAATGATGTGTTCCACGCCCTCATCGAGAGCAGCCTTGACCAGTTCGCCTGTCCCAAAGGTCGATGTGACCAATGGGTCCCTCTGATCTTGGGGAACAAGGTGCAGGCCGGAGGCGGCGGCCATTTCGACTACCGCTGTCTTGCCGTTGCCCATCAGGCCAAAGAAGGCTTTGACAGGTGTTCCCAACGGGCCCGTGACGGTTTTTTCGACTATCCGGCCGTTGGATGCGTCAACCATGGACTGAACAGTGCCTTCGCCGCCGTCAGCCACAGGTAGCTTGAGGTAGTCGACATCCGGGAAAATCTCCCGAAAGCCCTCTTCAATGGCCTCGGCGACTTCCATCGCCGTCAGGCTTTCTTTGAAGGAATCGGGTGCGATTACAATTTTCATGATTTGAAACTCACACAAAGAAACCAAAGACGCCGAAGATCAGGGTTGAGATGACCGCAATCGTCAGACCAACGGCAGATTCGTATGGCAACAGCTTAAGGCGTTCTTTGATGTCCATGTACACAGCACCGCCGGTGGCATGGAAGAAACTGCCGTGAGGCATGTGGTCCAGAACCGTCGCACCTGCATGCATCATGGCTGCACCTGCAAGCGAGGCAACGCCCAGTTCCATGATGGTTGGCCCGAAGACGTTGGAGGCAACTGCCGTACCAGCCGTGGTGGATGCCGTCGCAAGTGACATGGTTGCACCTGAAATCGGGGCAAGAAGGTAGGAAGGCAAGCCAGAGGCGGCAAGCACGTCAATCAGGCCGGTCTTGAGACCGGAGTTGGCGATGATGCCAGCCAGCGTACCGGTACCCAGCAGCATGATGGCCACAGGCGCCATGCGAGACAATCCGGAAACGGCAAAGGCATTTGTTTCGCGGGCACGGCCCATGGCAACGGCACCAAGCACACCACCCAGAGGCAACGCAATCAGCGGGTCAACGCTGATACCGGCGAACGGACGCAGCGCCAGAAGCACGATCGCAACAAGCGGGGCCACAAGTGCAGCACTGAAGCTCGGTAGTTCGCTGTAGTCTACGGACACAACTTCATGCTCTTGCACCATGCCACCCTTGGTGCGCAGGCTTTGAGCAATGAAATAGGCTGCCACCAGGCCGCAAAGGCCCGGGATGACGCCAGCTGCCATGACAGTGGTCAGCGGCACGTTGAAGGCATCTGCAGCCGCAATGGCGTTCGGGTTTGGAGACATCACGTTACCCGCCTTGCCGCCGCCGATCATGGCAAGAAGAACCGCCATCTTGGACAGGTCAGCGCGCCGGGCCACTGCCAGAGCAATCGGGGAAACCGTGATCACGGCCACGTCGACGAAAACGCCCACGGCAGTCAGGATCATGGTGGCAATCGCCAGTGCCAGCAGGGCACGGGTCTCGCCGACTCGTTTTACAATTGTTTCCGCGATGGATGTGGCTGCGCCAGATTCAATCAGCACACCGGCCAGTACGCCGGCGGCCAGAATGCGCAGTACGGATGTTGTGATGCCCTGTGCACCGCCAATCATCAACGACACAGTGCCGGACAGGTCGACGCCGCCCACGAGACCGCCGACAAGCGCGCCAATGATCATGCCGTAAGCCGGTGACACGCGTTTGAGGATCAGGACAATTGCGATCGTCAGCGCGACCAATGCCCCAAGGGTAGAAACCTCCACCATAATCTGCTCCCAGTTTTTAAGAATGCAGGGCAAAATCTACGCTCGGCTGCCACCCATTGCTTTAGGCGCGCACACAGAGAATCTGTAAGATTTCAGAGGAATTCTTGTGCAGGTGCACGACGTGCTTTTGCTTAGCCTTGATGCAGCATGGCCAAGTAAAGCCTTGTCTTGTCGCCAATATTGTAGAGGTTGAGCCCGGTTTCCTCTTCAATGCGCTTCAGGCGATAACGCAATGAGTTGCGGTGTATCCCAAGTTCCGCGCAGACGCTGATGTGGTCTTCGTTATTGCGGAAAAAGCAGGCCAGCGTCTCAAGCAACACGTCCTTGCCTTCCAGAGCACGGAGGGGGCGACACAGCTCCGCACCACGCCAGTTGCGCCCGGACAAGCCATTGATCAGAACCGCAAGGGTGTGATCATGATAAAACAGCATATGCCCTGCATTGTGGGCATCTGCGTCTGAAACCGCCTCAAGCGTTGCCTTGGCGGTTTCATAGGACCGAGACAGTCCGGAAAGGCCTTGAAAGAACCCTCCAAGCGCAATGCGGATTTCAAAGTCCGTCTCGCGCCGGACGCGCTCCATCAGCTTGGCGACCCGCTCGCGCTCCAGTTCCTGAGACCATCCGGTTCGATTCAACGTAATCGGCTTGAGAACGATGACTTCGTTGCGCGCAACTGAAGAAATGCCAACCAGATTGTTGCGCTCAGGAAACTCCAGCAAATGCACAAGCCTTTGCAAGTGGTCCAGAGAAAGCTCCTGACCTGGGGCAGGAAGGACGCGCACAATGCTGGCGATCCGGGGTTGGGATAGATCTATGCCCAGCCGCTCGGCGATGGTGCGCAAGTGCATTTCATGCAGGTCTGGGCCTTGCACCAGTTGCAGGACCAGCTCTTCGCGGTGACGCTTGTCCCATTCAACATGGTTCAACAGCGAAGCTTGCTCGATGATCAGTTCGGCGGCCATCTTCACCAGCTCGGCGTAGCGGCGAACCTGCTCCGGCGGTCCGGAAATACCAACCACGCCGATGGGGGCTTCCTGAAACAGAATGGGGATGTTCACGCCCGGGCGCACGCCTGTCAGGTGCTGCGCGGTTGCTGCATCAATATCAACCGTGCGGTTGTCGTTGATGGCCAGCAGCGCGCCCTCATGGCGCTGGTGTAGGCGGCTCGGATCGCCGGACCCGATGATCAGGCCATTCCCGTCCATCACGTTCACTGAAAACGGGATGATCTTCATGGCCCGTTCTACAATTTGCCTCGCGATAGATGAATTGATCTGAGTTTTTTCAGAGTGCGCAGCTTTGTCCAAGCCCCGTTCACCAAATGGAACGTGCTTCACTTCCCCCAACATGACAGTGACTTCCCCGCAAGTGTTCTGTTCTTGTAAGCAACGTAGCGTTCGATCCTAGGGGTAATAGATGAATTGAAATAAATCTAGTGGGTATCCTGCGGCTAAGTTGCACCGGATCATTTGCGCTGCGGGCGGAGGGCTCTGGCCGGCGTAACGGGTCGCGATGCAATCTGTGCCGAGCGATCCAATATGCCACAAAAAAAGCCCGGCCAGACGGCCGGGCTTTCTCTCAGATCACTAAAGGATCCTATTAGTCTTCGTCGCGTGCCTTCATCGCTGCAGCGAGGATGTCGCCGAGAGAAGAGCCAGCTTCGGAAGAACCGTACTGTGCAACCGCTTCCTTTTCTTCGGCGATTTCGAGCGCCTTGATGGAAACGCCTACGCGGCGGGTCTTCTTGTCGAACTGGGTAATGCGAGCTTCAAACTTGTCACCAACGTTGAAGCGTGCTGGATCCTGTTCGTTGCGTTCACGGGACAGGTCGGCGCGGCGTACGAATGCAGTCAGGTCGCTGTCTGCAATCTTGACTTCCAGACCGCCGTCCTTGATCTCGATTACTTCACAGTTCACAACTGCGCCCTTACGGACGTCGCCAGCTGCTGCTTCAAACGGATCGGAGCCGAGCTGCTTGATGCCGAGGGAGATGCGTTCTTTTTCAACGTCAACGTCGAGAACGATCGCCTTGACAACATCACCCTTCTTGTACTCTTCGATAACCTGTTCGCCTGGACGGTTCCAGTCGAGGTCGGAGAGGTGAACCATGCCGTCAACATCGCCTTCGAGGCCGATGAACAGACCGAATTCAGTCTTGTTCTTGACTTCGCCTTCGACTTCAGCGTTGACAGGGAACTTCTCAGCGAAGGCTTCCCATGGGTTCTGAAGGGTCTGCTTGAGGCCCAGAGAAATGCGGCGCTTGGAAGCGTCCACTTCCAGAACAACCACTTCCACTTCCTGAGATGTAGAAACGATCTTGCCTGGGTGTACGTTCTTCTTGGTCCAAGACATTTCGGAAACGTGGATCAGACCTTCGATGCCTGGCTCCAGCTCGACGAATGCGCCGTAGTCGGTGATGTTGGTCACACGACCGGAGAACTTTGCGTTCAGCGGGTACTTTGCGTCGATGCCTTCCCATGGATCGGTCTCGAGCTGCTTCATGCCGAGGCTGATGCGATGGGTTTCCTGGTTCACGCGGATAACCTGAACCTTCACGGTCTGACCGATTGTCAGAACTTCGCTTGGGTGGTTAATGCGGCGCCATGCAATGTCGGTAACGTGCAGCAGGCCGTCGATACCGCCGAGGTCAACGAATGCACCGTAATCGGTGATGTTCTTAACAACACCCTCAACGGTCTGACCTTCTTCAAGGCTCTGTACCAGCTCAGAACGCTGCTCTGCGCGGGTCTCTTCCAGAACAGTACGACGGGAAACGACGATGTTGCCACGACGCTTGTCCATCTTCAGGATCTGGAATGGCTGAGCGTTGTGCATCAGCGGAGTCACGTCGCGCACTGGACGGATGTCCACCTGAGAGCGTGGAAGGAAGGCAACGGCGCCATCCAGATCCACGGTGAAACCACCCTTGACCTGGTTGAAGATCTGACCAGTAACCTTTTCGCCTGCTTCGAAAGCAACTTCCAGACGAACCCAGCTTTCTTCACGGCGCGCTTTGTCACGGGACAGAACAGCTTCGCCGAGAGCGTTTTCAACGCGCTCAAGGTAAACTTCAACTTCGTCGCCAACGCTCATTTCGCTGTCGCGAGCCTTAGCGCCGAATTCCTTGAGTGGGACGCGGCCTTCTACTTTGAGACCTACGTCGATAACTGCGAGATCTTTTTCAATGGCAACAACTGTGCCCTTGACCACGGTACCTTCATAAACGTCGGAAGTGGCAAATGATTCTTCCAACAGGGCCGCAAAATCTTCAGCAGCTGCGTTCATGTTTTCCATAAAAACTCCTGGTGCCATAAGCTATGGCGTCGCCGGCGGGTTAGTGTTGATGTAAAGGGAGTCAAGTAGCCCGGCTTCCCAAAAGGTGTTGGGAAACAACCGCTTATAAAAAGCGGGCCGGCGAGGGCGGGATGCAAGACTCCAATTGTCTGTAATGCGGTCGGGCGACCAAACAAACGCTCAAACTTCTGCTTTCCAGAAAAAGCTTAGGATTTCCGCGCGGTTTCTATGATATCCACAGCCGCATTAAACGCCGACTCTATATCCATTTCTGTCGTATCAAGCAAGTGGGCATCTGCAGCTGGCTTCAATGGAGAGTCCTTGCGGGTCTCGTCGCGCTCATCCCGGCGCTTCAAGTCAACAAGAATTTCATCAAAATCAACTTCGAAACCTTTGCCCAGCATCTCGTCTGTACGTCGGCGCGCGCGCGCTTCCGCAGAGGCGGTGATGAACAGTTTCGCCGTAGCGTTTGGACATACAACGGTGCCAATGTCGCGGCCATCAAGAACGGCGCCTTCGCCATCCTCGGCAAACTTGCGTTGCAGGACGACAAGCTCCTCGCGCAGGCCGCTCAAAACGGCAATACGAGAGGCCGCTTCGCCGATCTCGTGCGCTGAAAGCTGACCGCGATCCAGATGGCCAAGATCCAGATTTCGCGCCACGGAAATGGCAACCTCTTCATCCCCCAGTGGCAAGCCACGGGCCAGCAAAGCAGCTGCAACAGCGCGGTAAGTCAGGCCGGTGTCCAAATGGCGCAAGCCGTAGTGGGAAGCAATTTGCCGTGCCAGCGTGCCTTTGCCTGACGCGGCCGGTCCATCAAGAGCAATGATCATTACGCATTCTCTCCCTGTACAGACAGCTTGCCGCCGAGTTCCTTCAAGAGCGGTAGGAACGTTGGAAAGCTCGTCGCAATCGGCGCTGCGTCATCGACGGTGACGGACTTGTCTGCAGCCAGTCCCAGAACGAGGAAGCTCATGGCGATACGGTGGTCGAGATGGGTCTCGACAGTGCCGCCGCCGATGCCTGTTGCGCCGCCCGTGACGGTCAGCGTGTCTTCACCTTCAACACATGGGATATTGTTTGCCTCAAGGCCGCGGGCAACCGCTGCAAGGCGGTCGGATTCCTTCACGCGCAGTTCCTCAAGGCCCAGCATGTGGGTTTCCCCTTCCGCAAATGCCGCAGCAATCGACAGAATTGGGTACTCATCAATCATGGAGGGCGCGCGCTCGGCTGGCACCGTAACGCCCTTCAGCGCAGAGTGTTTGGCGCGAATGTCGCCAATCTTCTCGCCGCCGCTTTCCCGTTCGTTTTCAACGGTGATGTCAGCGCCCATTTCCAAAAGCGTTGTGATCAAACCGATGCGCTGCTCGTTCAACAGCACGCCTTCAACCAACACGTCGGAGCCGGGTGTGATCAGTGCAGCGACAATCGGAAACGCCGCAGAAGAGGGGTCACCGGGAACAGTGATGTTCTGTGGCTTCAGTTCAGGCTGGCCCTGCAGCGTAATCACGCGCTCACCCGCATCGTTGATCTCAACCTTAAGGTCCGCGCCAAAGCCGACCAGCATCTTTTCAGTGTGGTCGCGTGTTGCCACAGGTTCAATCACTGTCGTTGTGCCCGGGGTGTTTAGCCCGGCAAGCAAAACCGCAGACTTGACCTGAGCAGAAGCCATGGGCACGCGATAGGTGGTTGGCAGTGGTGTTTGCGCGCCGCGAATGGTGGCAGGCAGACGATCTCCGCGCCGGGCGATCACTTCCGTTCCCATCTCGCGCAGCGGGTCCAGCACCCGGCCCATCGGGCGGCGGGAAAGGGATGCATCGCCAACCATGGTGACAGCAATTGGGTGACTTGCGAAAATGCCCATGCACAAGCGCACGCCGGTGCCCGCATTGCCAAAATCGATTGGAGCTTCCGGCTCCATCAGGCTGCCCAGCCCAACGCCGTCAACGGTCCAGGTTCCATCATCGTGCTTTTTGCACACAGCGCCAACGGCGTTCATGGCACCTGCTGTGCCCAGAATGTCCTCTGATTCGAGCAGGCCTTCAATTTTGGTCTGCCCCACAGCCAGAGCGCCAAACATGAGCGAGCGGTGTGAAATGGATTTGTCGCCAGGGACGCGAATGCTTCCCTTGAGAGCCTCACTTTTTGTTGTTGTCACTGTTTGTGGTGACGAATTGTGGGACATGTTCAATTCCGGGGTTGCGACTAGAAAAAAAGTAGTCCCTCCTAGCACGTCGCAAAAGGGCAGTCACCCTGTATTCGGGGTGAGACTCTTGAGATTATTCAATGCTGAATAAACCTTATTCGGCACAATTCCGCGATTAATCTTTGACAGAACGGGCATGCTAAGGCTATGGGGCTCGTCAAAGTGAATGAAACGAAGGTGACAACCGTGGCAAGACCGGAACTCGGCACCAAGCGCCTGTGTGCAGCATGTGGCGCGAAATACTACGACTTGAACCGTGATCCTATCACCTGTCCTAAGTGTGGTGAGGTGTTTGATCTTGGTATTGCAGTAAAGACTGCAAAGGCAGCTCAGGCAGTTCAGATCGAGGAAGAAGAAGATGTACTCGAGCCACAAGGCGCCGAAATTGTGAGCCTTGAGGACGCTGACGCTGAAGTGTCTGGTGACGATGATGTGCCGGATCTTGAAGATGCTGGTATCGAAGATGAGGAAATCAGCACTGGCGATGACGAAGATGTTTTCCTTGAAGAAGACGACGACGAAAACGCCGTGCCGGGCATCGTAGTCAGCCGCGACGACGACGAAAGCTAAAATTTCCACAGACTGTGCAGGAACTTGGCTTTCGCCACTTATTCTGCTTGATCATCGGGGGCGGCGCGACTATGTTCCGCCTCCATCGGACCTCCCGAGGTTCGGCAGGCGACTGGGGCTATAGCTCAGTTGGGAGAGCGCGTGAATGGCATTCACGAGGTCAGCGGTTCGATCCCGCTTAGCTCCACCAGCCTCCTGCTTGAAGGTGTTCATAAGCTAGTGATAGCCTGTGAACGACCTGTGGAATGGGGCTATAGCTCAGTTGGGAGAGCGCGTGAATGGCATTCACGAGGTCAGCGGTTCGATCCCGCTTAGCTCCACCATTTCAAAAAAACCACGCTCGCGAAATTCGCAGCGTGGTTTTTTGTTTTTTGCCCGGCCCGGCAGCTTGATCGAAGCTCTAAGCCGCCGCTTCTGAAAGGCTTTTGAACGCCGCCAGTGCCCGATCCCGAGAGGCTTTCACATCAACGATTGGCCGAGGGTAGGTGTCGCCCAGGGAAATGCCTGCTTCCTTGAGCACCAGCTCGGGTGCATCCCAAGGCTTGAACAGGAACTTGTCAGGCAAGTTTGCCAGCTCCGGCACATAGTGGCGCGTGTAGCTGCCATCCGGGTCGAACTTTTCCCCTTGCAAAACCGGATTGAACACACGGAAGTATGGCGCAGCATCGGCCCCGCAGCCCGCAATCCACTGCCAGCTGGCGCTGTTATTGGCAAGATCTGCGTCAAACAGGCAATTCCAGAAGTGCTTTTCACCTTCTCGCCAGTCCATAAGCAGGTTCTTCACCAGAAATGACCCAACAACCATGCGAATGCGGTTGTGCATGTATCCGGTCTGCCAGAGTTCCCGCATACCTGCATCGACAAGGGGGTATCCAGTCATGCCCTTCTTCCAGCGGCGAAGCGCTTCTGCGTCGGTGCGCCAAGGAAAGGCATCGAACTTTTCCTGCAGGTTTTCTTCCGGAAGCTGCGGGTTGTTGTAAAGCAGGTTGTAGGAAAACTCCCGCCAGCCAAGTTCGCTCAGGAAATGATCTGCATCGCGGTCGATTTCTCTGTGGTGCACGGCCGCCCAGACTTGGTGCGGGGAAATTTCGCCAAAATGCAAATGCGGCGACAGGCGCGAAACTTTCGGCTTGGACGGGATGTTGCGCTCTTCCTTATAGCCGTTGATGCCGCTTTCCAAAAACGCGGCAAGGCGAGACTGCGCCGCCTTCTCCCCGATCTCCCAATGGCTGGCTATGGTCTTCCCCCACTCCCGCCGGGGCAGAAGGTTCAGGTCATCCAATTGAGCTGCGGGGCCGGGGGCAGCGGCGAACTTCAAGCCTTCGGGCGCCTTCATCGGCGATCTTGGCGGCAGACTTTGCAGGCAACCTTTCCGGTAGAATGGAGTAAAGACTTGATAGGGCTTTCCGTCTGCCTTCGAGATGTCCCAAGGTTCCCATAGCAAGGACGCGTTGAAGCTCTCGCAATGCAGGTCCCGTGCTCTCAGGTCGGCCTTGATTCTCTTGTCCCGCTCCATGCGCCACGGTTCGTAGCAACGGTTCCAGAACACCGCGTCTGCACCGAACTCGTCTATGAGATCGTCCAGTACATCCTCTGCCTTGCCGCTTCTTATGATCAGGTGCCCATCAAGTGATTGGTTGAGCGCCGCGAGGGAGTGGTGAAGCCACACTTTTGAAGCGCCGCCAAACGCATGTTCTTCAGCGTCTTCAGTCTCCAGAATAAAAACAGGAAGCACCGCACCCGTTTCAGCCGCCGCTGACAGCGCAGGGTTGTCGCTGAGGCGCAGATCTTGCCTGAACCACATCAGGGCTGTTTTTGTGCTCAAGTGAACCTTCCTTTTCATTCCTATGAAAATTCCAATGATGTCCGCAGGTTAGCGTGCTTAGTGCAGCGGGAACATAGTGCGCTGGGGGCGCACGGCAACCATTTGCCCGCTAACCAGCGGAAAATGCAAGGCAAACCACTCCTTTTCGGGGGCTGGCATGGCGGGCGGATCATCATGCTCTCTGTTCCGTTGGCGTCATGCAATGTGACAGCTGGTGATGTCTTTGTTTTCACTAAATGCACAAATTGCATTTTGATGAATTCGTTTCATTTTTATACCTCCTGAATAGTTGGTTGAAGGCCGATGGTATATTCATATAAACTATTGTAAATATTGGGCTATTCAAGTTGGAAGATAATTTTCATTGAAAGTTCAAATAACTGTCATTCAGTTGTTTCCCCGATGGGTAAGATCCTCTGCATTCCGTATCCATTGGAAGACAGGGGTGATCTTCAGGGTGCGGATGGAAACAGATCGCGTTTCATTTTACCTGTCTGGAGTTCAGTTATGTCGTACCGCACTACAGCCGCCCGCATTGTTGCCTTTGCAGCGCTTGCAACCACATCCACCGCGTCTTTCGCAGCAACCGAAGTTTCTTGGTGGCATGCCATGGGCGGCCGTCTTGGCGAAGTCGTCAATGAAATCTCTGCAAACTACAACGCCTCTCAGGACGTTTGTCAGCTGACCCCGGTTTACAAGGGCACCTACGAGGAGACCCTGACCGCTGGTATCGCTGCATTCCGTGCAGGCGAGCAGCCAAACATCATTCAGGTGTTCGATGCTGGTGCAGCAACCATCATCGGCGCGAAAGGCGCTGTCACGCCAGCAGAAGACCTGCTGAAGGACGCCGGTGCAGACTTCGACATCAACGACTACATCGCAGGTGTTCGCTACTTCTACGCCGACACCAACGGCAAGATGATCGGCATGCCGTTCAACTCTTCCACGCCAATCCTCTACTACAACGAGGAAGCTCTCAACAAGGCTGGCGTTCAGCCTCCCAAGACTTGGGAAGAGTTCGAAGCCATCGCGCCAAAGCTGAAGGAAGCTGGTTACATTCCGCTCACTCAGTCGCATCTGCCATGGATCTTCACCGAGAACTTCATGTCTCGTCACGACCTGCCATTTGCAACCAATGCAAACGGTTATGAAGGCGCAGAAGGCACCGAGATCCTCGTAAACAACGATGCGATCAAGGCTCACTTCTCAAAGGTCAAGGAATGGCTCGATCAAGACCTGTTCGCTTGGTACGGCACCGGTTGGGCTGACAACCAGAAGCCTTTCCAGGAAGGTGAAGCTGCAATGTGGCTCGGTTCTTCCGGTTCCTTCGGTGGTCTCATGAAGGCGACAGAATTCGACTTCTCCGCAACTTACCTGCCATATTGGGCTTCTGTGCATGAGGCCGGCACCAACACCTTCATCGGTGGCGCGGCTCTGTTCGCCATGTCCGGCAAGCCAAAGGCTGAAAACGATTGTGTTGCGAACTTCTACAGCTACCTGACATCCCCGGAAGTACAGTACTTCTGGCACAAGGAAACCGGCTACGTGCCGATCACCAACGCGGCATACGAGCTTGCTCAGCAGGATGGCCACTACGAGCGTTTCCCAGCAGCGGAAATCGGCATCCAGCAGCTGACCCTGCCGGGCGGTGAGAACACCAAGGGTTACCGCATGGGCTTCTACGTCCAGATCCGCGATGTAATGAACCGCGAATACGGCAAGATCTTCTCCGGCGAAGCTTCTGTTGAGGAAGCATTCGACACCATCGAAGAAGAGTCCAACAAGCTGCTTGGCCGTTTCGCAAAGACCTCTGGCTAAGTTTAGTTCCAGCGTCTTAAGCCAAGGCCGAAGGCACCCATGTGTGCCTTCGGTTTTCTGGTAAACAGAGCCAGCGCGCCGCCGCCGCTCGGCTCTGCTGCCAATTCCCAGTTACACCGGGCAGGCCCATGAAAAGAGTACAGTTCGCCAATCCGCTGATGCCATACATGCTGCTGTTGCCGCAGTTGGTCATCGTGGCGGTTTTCTTCCTTTGGCCCGCTGCCGAAGCGGTCCGCGCCTCGTTTTATCTTGAAGACCCGTTTGGTTTCGGGGCCACCTTTGTGGGGTTCGACAACTTCACTGATGCGCTCTCTAGCAGCGATTATGGAAGAACGGCGCGTTTCACTCTTGGGTTTACTGCTGTTACGGCATTTTTCTCACTTGCCATCGCTCTCTTGCTCGCGGTGAAAGCCGACAGCGTCATCCGTGGGGCCTCCAGCTATCGCACGCTTCTCATGTGGGTCTACGCCATTGCGCCGCCGGTTGCCGGTCTCATCGGCGTCATGTTGTTTGACCAGCACATCGGCCCGCTTTCGGAAATGGCCCGCTTTTTGGGCTGGGACATGCAGATCGGCGTGAACTACTACGATACAGCCTTTGCAATGGTGGTCATTTCGGTGTGGAAGCAGGTGCCGATCAACTTCATCTTCTTTCTCTCTGGTTTGCAGAGCGTCCCCAAGTCCGTTCAGGAAGCTGCGGCCATTGATTGTCGCTCCGGCACACGCCGCTTCTGGACCGTTACGTTCCCACTGCTGGCACCGACGGGCTTCTTCCTGCTGATCATCAACATTACCTACGCCCTGTTTGACACCTTCGGCATCATTGATCTCGTGCTGAAAGGGGAGCCGGGCAACAATCCGGTCACACTGGTCTACAAGGTGTTCCTTGATGGCTTTCGCGGCAATGACCTTGGGGGCTCCTCCGCCCAGTCGGTCATTCTCATGATCCTTGTATTCGTGCTCACGGTTGTGCAGTTCCGCATGATCGAACGCCGCGTTCATTACAATTGAGGAGCGCCTCCATGAAACGTGAACATATCTTTGATCACCTGATCCTTATCATCGGCGCGCTGTTCATGATTGTTCCTGTCGTCGTAGCCTTCATGACCTCTACCCATGATGCGGTGTCGATCTACAAGAATGGCCTTCAGCTCACATGGGGCGGTCACTTCGAAGAGACCTATCGCGCCGTGCTTACGGAAGCAGGTGGCTTTACCAAGAGCGTCACCGGTCTCACGATGCTCCAGAACTCTCTGATCCTTGGCCTAGGCTTTGCCATCGGCAAAATCGTGATCTCCATGCTGGCGGCCTATGCCATCGTGTATTTCCGCTTTCCCCTCGGCACCTTCTTCTTCTGGATCATTTTTTCCACGCTGCTGCTGCCGCTGGAAGTGCGCATTCTGCCAAGCTACGAGATTGTGCAGGGCCTTGGCATGATGAACTCCTACTCCGGTCTCATCGTGCCTCTGATTGCTTCAGCCACTGGCACGTTCTACTTCCGGCAGTTCTTCAAGTCTGTGCCAGATGAGTTGGTGGAGGCGGCGCGAATTGATGGCGCTGGGCCGTTCAAGTTCTTCATCGATATTCTTGTGCCGCTGTCCAAGACCATGATTGCGGCGATCTTCATCATCATGTTCGTTTACGGTTGGAACCAGTATCTCTGGCCAACTCTAATTACGACCGACGAAACGTTCTTCACCCTTGTACGTGGCATGAAGCAAATCCTTCAGGTTTGGATCGGGGCGCAGATCCCGGACACCAACCAGGCCATGGCTTTGGCCGTGCTGGCCATGCTCCCGCCGGTGATCATCGTGGTCGTGTTCCAGTCCTGGTTCGTCAAGGGGCTGGTGGAAAGCGAGAAATAAAATGGCAGGCATCTCACTCAACAACGTTCGCAAAACCTACGCTGGCGGGGTCTCTGCCGTGAAGGGCGTCTCGCTCGATATCGAGGACGGCGAGTTCATCGTGCTCGTCGGCCCGTCTGGCTGCGGAAAATCCACCTTGTTGCGCATGGTTGCAGGTCTGGAAACCATCACAGATGGTGAGGTCACTATTGGCGATCGCGTCGTCAACAAAATCGAGCCAGCAGACCGCGACATTGCCATGGTGTTCCAGAACTATGCGCTCTACCCGCATATGTCGGTTTACAACAACCTTGCGTATGGCCTGAAAAACCGGGGCATCGGCAAGGCCGAAATAGATCGCCGGGTGCGCGAGGCTGCGCGGATCCTGGAGATTGCCGATTATCTGGACCGAAAGCCACGGGCCCTTTCTGGTGGTCAGCGTCAACGTGTGGCCATGGGCCGGGCCATCGTGCGTGAGCCTGCTGCCTTCCTGTTTGATGAGCCCTTGTCAAATCTGGATGCCAAACTGCGCGTTCAGATGCGCATCGAAATCAAGAAGCTGCAAAAGTCACTCGGCACAACAAGCCTCTATGTCACCCACGATCAGTTGGAAGCCATGACGCTTGCGGACCGTCTTGTGGTGCTCAACGGCGGCCAGGTGGAGCAGATCGGCACGCCGATCAATGTCTACGAGAACCCGGCATCCACCTTCGTGGCGAGCTTCATTGGGTCTCCCGCCATGAACCTCATGGAGATCGAGCGCTCCGGAGAAGGCTGGGCCTTGAGCCGCGGGGAGGGCCTGTCGCTGACCTGCAGCCTCAACGAGACAAGCGCCATACTCGGTCTTCGCCCGGAAGACCTGCACATCGTCGAGGGCGACGGTGCTATCAACGACCCTCTCATGCTCTCTGTCGTCGTCACAGCCGTCGAGCCAGTCGGCGCTGAGAGTTATGTTCATGCCACTCTGGGAGAAACGGGCCAGGAAATCATCGTCCGGGCACCCGGCAAACAACACTTTGAGGTTGGATCGGTCCTCAAAGTGGCTGCGAAGAAAGAAAAGCTGCATTTCTTTTCTTCTGAAACCGGTAAGGCCATTGCGCTGGAAGGCAATCTTCAGCCAGCGTAATCTGCGAGCCAAGCCCTTCCTGAGGTGGCTAAGCCCGGCCTTTGCGCCGGGCTTTTTCGTATCTGGTCAACAAAATCTGTGTCATTTGAACGCATCGCTGCGCTTTCGGGTTTTAAATGAAATAACTTGATATAAAAACTCATATTTAGCCAGCCGCCGCTAGTGAAACCCGAACTGATCAGTAGGTATTCATGAGCGTAAGCGAGCTTGAGCAGCTATTTGCCAACACATCCGGCAACCCGATCCAGCATGCATTCACCCGTCGCGGCGGGCATATGCCGGGCACAGCCGGAACAGACATCCCAGTAGAGGACCATCAGGATGTTTGGTCCCGGCTCCAAGCCAAGCGGCGGTCTGGGCCAACGGTCATGTATCTGCACGTCCCGTTCTGCGCCAACCACTGCCTGTTTTGCGGCTTCTATCGCAACAAGTGGCAGGAGACGCATTCCGCCCCCTATACCAATGCCTTGATCAAGGAGTTGGAGCGCGACGCCTCGTCCCTTGCGTCCACGTCGGGTCCCATCAATGCTGTCTATTTTGGAGGCGGAACGCCAACAGCATTGCACGCAAAGGATTTGCAGCGCCTCATCCGCCGCATAAGGGACCTTTTTCCGCTCGCAGCGGACTGTGAGATCGCTGTTGAAGGCCGGATCTACCACTTTGATGATGACAAGATCGAGGCCTGTCTGGATGCTGGGGCCAATCGCTTTTCAACGGGCGTCCAGTCCTTCAACACGCAAGTCCGCAGGCGGCAGGGACGAAAAGCAACCGGCGAGGAGGCCATTCGCTTCTTCGAAGGCCTGCGGGACCGAAACCGCGCTGCCATAATTTGTGACCTCATCCTCGGCTTGCCTGACCAGTCAGCAGACGTGTGGCTGCATGACCTTCAAACTGTCGCGGACTTGGGGCTGGATGGCGTGGATCTTTATACTCTTGCCGTGTTCCCGGGCTCGCCGCTGTCCTTGGCCATCAAAAAGGGCAGGATCAGCCCATCTGCGCCCCTCCCGGAGCAGGGTCTCATGTACCAAGGCGGGCTGGAGTATTTGGCCGCGCGTGGCTGGCGGCAATTGTCTTCAAGCCATTGGGCGCGCGGCACCAGAGAGCGGAACCTCTACAACAGTTTGTTGAAATCCGGTGCTCAGTGCCTGGCGTTCGGCGCAGGTGCCGGGGGTGGCTTGAACAATTTCAGCTACACCAACCATGCGGACTTGGCGGCCTACTATGAGCAAGTGAACCTGGGTGTGAAGCCCTTGGCATCCCTGTCACAAAACGATGCGCTTGCAACGCCGCTCAACCATTTGGCTGCGGGCGTGGAGGCCATGCGCATCGATCTGGCTGCGCTGGAAAGCAACGAGCACATTACCCAAGGCTTCCTTCAATTCATGGCACCGCTTCTGGACAACTGGCGCGCGGCGCAGCTGGTTGAGGGAGAAGCGGTACTCACGCTCACCACCGCAGGCCGCTTTTGGCACCAGACCCTCTTGACCAATCTGAAGGCAGCCGTGCGGCTCTGGTGCGCCAGCCATCAGACAACCTGAGCCACATTTCCCAACACAAGGATAGACAACATGACAACAGTTTTGGACCAACTGAAAAAGCAGCTGGCTGAAAATCCCGCAGGGATCTTGGAGAACATAGCAAAAGAGCATCAAGTGTCTGTGGCAGATACCATCAGGTGCCTGCCGGAGGACATGTGGCGCGAGCTGGACGGGTCTCATTTCGAGCGGATCATCAAGGAAATCCCGGAGTGGGGGGCCGTGACCACAATAGCCAACACGGGCGACATGATCTTCGAGGTCTCGGGGGTGTTTCCACGAGGCACCTTTGCACGGGGCTACTACAATCTGAAGAAAACCGAGGGCGGGTTCTCCGGCCATATCAAGGAAGATGCCTGCCATGCGATCCTGTTTTTGAAGCGTCCCTTCTTCTCCAAACTGTCAGCCTCCATCAATTTCATCAATGCCGACGGGGATTGCTATCTGAAAATCTTCCTCGGCCGTGATGAGGACGGGAAATTGCGCGCAGACCAGTTGGAGAAGTTCCACGCGCTATCGGATTGGGTATGAGCAGGGGGGCGGGCACTGAGCTTTCCACACGCTGGCCAAAACAAACGGGGAGATCTGAAGAGATTTGAGCCGCCAAACAAGCGAATGGTGGTCACAACTTGAATCCTCCCGCCGTTATCGCCATATTCCAAAAGAACAGAGACAGTGCTGCTGTCCTGCACATCCGGATGCCAAGAGTGGGTCCGGACCAAGGTCGCTTTAGAAAGGACTTTGACGATGACGCGTATGTCGGCGTTTTCGAGCCCGTTTCTTTTGGGCTTCGACGATATTGAGCGAGTGCTCGATCGGGTTAGCAAAGGTGGCAATGACGGCTACCCGCCCTACAATATTGAACGTCTTTCAGTTTCTGACGAAAAAAGTGATGTCATCCGCATCACGATTGCGGTTGCCGGCTTCACGCGCGACCAGTTGGAAGTCTCCGTAGAAGAAAGCCAATTGGTGATCCGCGGTCGGCAGCAGGAAGACAAGACCAAACAATATCTGCATCGCGGCATTGCCGCTCGTCAGTTTCAGCGCACATTTGTGCTTGCGGAAGGCATCGAAATTCTTGGAGCGGAGCTTCGGGATGGCTTGCTTTCCATCGATCTGGCTCGCCCAGAACCGGAGCGCATTGTCCGCAGGATCGAAATTTCAGCTGGCGATTGAGGTCGCAAGCCCGACGCTTTTTTTACCCATCGAGACGACAGACAAAGGAGAAGGCGATGATTACCGATCCCTTCGCGAATGACGCTGCCATGGCCAAAGATGTTCTGGCAGAACTGGGCACCGGCAAAGTGGCTTACGTGAAAAAAGTAACCGAAGCAGATCTGCACCGCATGTTCCCGGGTGCCGAGATTGAAGGCATGGACGGTCCGGTCTGGGCGCTGTTGTCGGCAAATGGCTCGCCAATTCTTCTGGCCGACAGCCGTGACGCAGCCATTGCGAATGCAATGGAGCAGGACCTGAAGACTGTCAGCCTTCACTAAAGCGGTTATGGCGCCCGCGGTTGGGCCCGTCCTATCAGTTTTGGGAAAAGAAAAGCCCCGATAACGTTGGTTATCGGGGCTTTGTTTTATGCGGAGCTCGTAGAGCCGATCGGTTGCGTCAGTATTGAATACAGCGCCGCCGCGTCCTTCGTGGCCCTCAGCTTGGCGGCCGTTTCCTGATCGCGCAAAATGCGCGCCACACGTGCCAATGCCTTCAGGTGATCTGCACCGGCACCTTCCGGGGCCAGCAGAGCAAAGATCAGATCAACAGGCTGGTCATCCAAGCTGTCAAATTCAATTGGTTTGTCCAGACGTGCAAAAAAGCCATAGAGCCTGTCAAGTTGTGGCAACTTGCCATGCGGAATGGCCACGCCGTTGCCAACGCCGGTTGAGCCTAGGCGCTCGCGTTGCAAAAGCGTGTCAAAGATATCCCGTTCTGGGAGCCCGCAAACTGGAGCGGCTTTAGCGGCTATCTCCTGCAGGGCGTGCTTCTTGCTGTTGGCCTTGAGGCTTGCAACAACTGCCTCTGGACTGAGTAGTTCTATCAGCTCCATCTCACGATCCGTGAACCTGAAAAGCTGCAAAGCCGGAATTTCCGGCTTTGCAAATAGCGTCTATGTTTTATCCCGCTTCCGCTGTGGACACCAATCCTGGATCAATCCAGCCGATGTTGCCGTCAGCGCGGCGGAATACAACATTAACACCGCCATTGCCGGCGTTGCGGAACATAACCACTGGTGCTTCAGTCAGGTCGAGTTCCATCACTGCCATACCAACCGTCATGGTCTTTACCTTTGCGGAGGTCTCGGCGACTACAATTGGATTGTAATCCTCTGGAACCTCTTCTTCGCTTTCTGGGTCAGCCAGAACATACGAAGTTGCGTCAAAGATGCCCTTGTCGGCATGGGCGCCGTTTTTATGCGCTTTCAGCTTTCTGTTGTAGCGCCGCAGACGTTTTTCAATCCGTTCTGCCGCTATGTCAAAACTCTGTCGAGCATCCTGGCTTTCGCCCGAGACTTGCAGCACCACCCCTGTACTCAGGCTCAATGTGCACTCGGACCGGAAACCGGAACCCTCTCGCGAAATTGTCACATGACCTGAATATGCGCCCGGGTAATACTTCTCCAGCGCCTCTGCAATCCGGTTTTCGACGTGGGTGCGCGTTGCGTCACCAATGTCCACGTTTCTTCCCGAAATACGCAATGTCATGGGAACCTCATTTGTTAGGAACGACTCAAAGCGGCGAAAAGCAAATCCAATAACGGAAAACCTTCCGACACTTACACAATGGACCAGCTAAAAACAAAGTGCCACCTTTTTCGAGCCATTCGGCTAACGGTGGCCTTCTAATCTGGGGGATAGGAAAAGTCAACCAAGCCCGCTAGTGGGCATTTTGTGCAAGCAAAGATTGCTTTGCCGCCAAAAAACTAACTTTTCGCCTTCTTTTCCCGCCTGCGTTGCACAGAACTTGGGATTTTCATCGCCTCGCGATATTTTGCCACTGTGCGCCGCGCAATATCCACACCGTCCTCTTTCAGCAGCTTCACCAGCGTATCGTCGGAGAGGATGGCCTTTGGATCTTCGTTATCAATCAATTGCTTGATCTTGTAACGCACCGCTTCTCCAGAGAGCGCGTCGCCCCCTTCCGTGGCGTTGATGGAGGAGGAGAAAAAGTACTTCAGCTCGAAAATGCCGCGTGGTGTGGCGATGTACTTGTTTGAGGTCACACGGCTCACCGTGGACTCGTGCATGGAGATGGCGTCCGCGATCGTTTTAAGGTTCATGGGGCGCAAGTGCTGCACGCCATAGGTCAGGAACCCGTCCTGCTGGCGCACGATCTCAGAGGCCACCTTCAGGATCGTCTTGGCGCGTTGGTCCAGGCTCTTCACCAGCCAGTTCGCCGTCTGAATGCAGTCCGTGAAATACGCCAGATCACCGTCACTTTTGGCGGATGTACTGATTTCCGAATAATAGCTCTGGTTCACCAGCACCCGAGGCAAGGTTTCGGAGTTCAGCTCAACAACCCAGCCGCCGTCATTCCCAGGGCGCACAATGGCATCTGGCACCACAGGCTGCACGGCTTCACTGCCAAACGAAGACCCCGGCTTCGGGTTCAGAGCTTTGATCTCGTAGATCATCTCCGTCAGGTCTTCGTCGTCAACCTCGCAAAGGCGCTTCAGGCTAGCCATGTCATACTTGGCGAGAAGGTCGATGTTCTCGACAAGCTTTTCCATCGCCGGGTCAAAGCGATCTTTCTCGCGCAGCTGAATTGCAAGGCATTCGTTCAGGGAGCGCGCAAAAACGCCGCTCGGCTCCAGCGCTTGCAGCGCCTTGATGATGCGGTCCAGATGCTCCGGTGCGATACCCAAACGTTCGGCCGTTTCCGCCTCATCGATGTAAAGGTAACCACTATCGTCCAGGCTATCGATCAGGTCCTTGGCGATCAGCTGATCGGCCGCAGAAGTGACCACAAGTGACATCTGTTCAACCAGAAAATCCTTGAGAGACACGTCAGCAGCCACAAACGCTTCCAGATTGTAGTCGCCAGAAGAAATTGCGCCATTGGAAGGCGGTTGCCACTGTTCGCCCTTTTGCACCGAAGGGTCCACGGTCTGCGGGGTGCCATTGTCATCGGGGAAGACGTTCTGCAAGTCCGCATCCATGCGGCTTGCGATTTCGCCGGGGCTGGTCTCCAGCTGGCTTTCCATCCAGTCGCCAGCGCCTTCGTCATCAGAGGGCGTTGAGGCGGCCTCGCCTGCGTCAAGGGAAGGGGCTTCGTTGCCCTCGCCGGAAGAAGGATACTCCTCCTCAGCCCGCTCTAAAAAGGGGTTGCTCTCCAGCTCATTTTCAACATAGGAAACAAGGTCCAGACTGGAGAGTTGCAGCAATTTGATAGCCTGCATCAGCTGGGGTGTCATCACCAGCTGCTGGCTTTGCCTTATCTCTAGCTTGGGTGTCAGGGCCATGCTAAGTCGCGTCCTCTTGTTTCGCCGGCTATTTGGCACGAAACATGCTTAGCAATCTAGTCCATCTTTACGGCTAAAGCGTAAATTGTTCACCAAGATATAAACGGCGTACGTCAGGATCCGCTACAATTGTGTGAGGTTTGCCTTCGGTCAACACTTCACCAGCGGCGATGATGTAGGCCCGGTCAATCAGGCCCAGTGTTTCGCGCACGTTATGGTCGGTGATCAGAACGCCGATGCCGCGCTGGGTCAAATGGCGCACAAGCTGCTGAATGTCGCCAACCGCAATTGGGTCAATGCCTGCAAACGGCTCATCAAGCAGCATGAAAGAGGGGCGACTGGCCAGAGCGCGGGCAATTTCCACGCGGCGTCGTTCACCGCCGGAAAGCGCAATACTTGGGGATTTGCGCAAATGGGTCACGCCAAACTCTGCCAGCAGCGAGTCCAGTTCTTCCTCGCGCTTCTTGCGCTTTGGCTCCACCACTTCCAGCACCGCGCGAATGTTTTCTTCAACGCTCAGTCCGCGGAAAATGGAGGCTTCCTGAGGCAGATAGCCAATGCCAAGGCGGGCGCGCTGGTACATGGGCAGCTTGGTGATGTCAAAGCCGTCCAGAGAGATCGTGCCGTGATCCGGGCGGATCAAGCCGGTGATCATGTAAAAGCAGGTGGTCTTGCCGGCACCGTTTGGCCCCAGCAGGCCAACGGCTTCGCCACGGCGCACGTTCAGGCTCACGTGCTTCACCACCTGACGGCGGCGATAGCTCTTGCCAATGCCCTCTACCTCCAGCTTGGTGTTTTCTACCTCGCTGTTTAAAGGGACTGCGCTGAATGTCTGAGCCGGTTCGGCCCCTTGGTGGGAATGGGGTCTCAAGTCGTTCTGCCCTTGGCCGTCCTGCTAGTTGTTGTTTTGAAGGCTGTTAGGCTGCAACAACATCTTCACGCGACCTGTGTTCTGTGAAACTAGGTCCACTTTACCGGTCTCAAGGTTAACGGTCAGCTTACTGCCAACAACAACGTTGGGCCCTTGGCTCAGAACCACGCGCTCACCGGTCATCACCATCACGTTTTTCTCCATGTCGAAGTTGGCATCGTCGCCGGTTGCCGTCTGGTCCTTCGAGGAGATGAACACGCCGCCTGCTGCTTCAAGGCGTGAAATGGATTGCTGCAAGCCGCTTTCGCCCGAGGAGGCAAGCGAGCCGCCATAAAAAACTTTCAGGCGCTCGGTTTTCAGCGTGGCATCGCCTTGAGACACAACAACACTGCCGCTGAAGACGGCACTTTTCTGGTTGTCCTGCACCTCAAGGTTTTCCGCTTCAATCTGAATGGGCTCGTCGCTGTTCGCGCCAAAGCCTGCGAAAGCATCGTCAAAGGTTTGTGCGCCCACGCCAGTTGCTGCCAGCACTGGCAAGGCCATCAAGATCCAAAGGGTCCGCAACCATGCTGTCATTGACTGTTCTCCAGTGATGACGGGTTAATCCGCAAGGAAACACCGTCGCTAAACCGCATGACGCCACCGTTTTGATCGTAGTCCATGGAGCCTGCGTGAATGTAACCGCCTTCGGCCTGCACCGTTACCGAGCTGTTTGTGACAATCATTCCGGTCGTCATGTCGATATCCAGATAGTCAAACTCGCCCGTGTATCCACCACTATAGGTAACGGTGATACCTTCTCTCAGCTTTAATGTCTCAACATCGGCATTGTAAGTGCCTTTTGTTGCTACAACCTCAGCATTTTCGTCTTTTCCAAGAACAATTTTGGCGCGGAGAGTTTCCAGGTCGATAATCTTCGGATTGGAGATGCGCTGGATCGCCTTGTCAGCCGATACGGAGTAGGAGCGCTCGCCATCACTACCCGTCAGATGCGGGTTGGACATCACAAGCCCGTCTACTGTGAGGCTGATGTCACCAAGGCCCATGCCTGCAAGAATGTTGCGCAGAATGACGGCACCAATGATGCCAGCAGCAATCAAGGTGCCGAGCGCTGGCAGCGTGAAGCGCAGAAACTTTACCAGTCGGGTGTGCCGCTTGGCAGCCCGTCTGGCAGCTTCCTGTTTCTTCTTCGCTTCATCGGACCAAACAAAGCCCCGAGGCGCCTGTGGAGCTGGTTGCACTGCACCGTCCTTGGTTGTTCTTGTTGTCTTTTAGTTCAATACGCCGACCATTTGAACGGCGTTCACATGGGCCGTCGCCCTGTCACTGACCAGGGGCTTTCACCCTGCACAAACTAATGAGGAAGCAGCCCAAGTTCAATAAACAAGGTGGCGCCGCGCATTTTCACCTCCCAAAGCCGGTCATTGGCTTCTTAAGAGTGGGCAAAAATATCCGTTTCAGGCCATCCCGCCAGATCGAGTTTTGCCCGTGTCGGCAGAAACTTGAAGCACTCCAGCGCAATTTCGCGGCGTCCTTCGCGGTCCAGCATGAACTCAAGGCGCTCTTTAAGCTGGTGCAGGTGCAAAACGTCAGAGGCTGCGTAGGCCAGTTGCGCATCTGTCAGCTTTTCAGCAGCCCAGTCAGAGCTTTGCTGCTGCTTGGAGATGTCCACGCCGATAAGCTCTTTGGACAGGTCTTTCAGTCCATGACGATCTGTGTAGGTCCGTGTGAGCTTGGATGCGATCTTGGTGCACCAAACCGGAGACACCTCAATGCCCAGATAAGCATAGAGTACAGCCACATCGAAGCGCGCAAAGTGGAAGATTTTCGGTTTGCTTGCATCGGTGAACAGCTGCTTCAGCAATGGGGCATCGGTCTGACCACGGTCAATCTGTACCACATCTGCCGACCCATCACCGGGAGAGAGCTGTACAACGCAGAGGCGATCACGGTGCGGGTTCAAGCCCAGCGTTTCCGTGTCAACAGCAACGGCCTCCGCGCTCTCATAGTGCTGAAGTGAAGGAAGGTCATTCCGGTGGAATCTGATTGTCATGGCCGCATCTCAATTCGTCTGGCTTGATAGAGCGCGCAGGCGCTCATGGCATAAAGGCCTAGATGCCACCACCTGCCTGACCATGCAAAGCTTTTTTTGCACGCGCCGTGGCGCCCTCTCGCAGCTTGGCAAGAGCCAGGCTGTTAACCCTTGTGGCCAGCAAAGTGATCCAGAACCAAATAAAAGCGCTAAATTAAGGTAAGCACCGAAGGCGATCTGGTCGAAATCTGATTGGAAAAAGCGTTTAAGGCAAGCGCCTGATGCAACCGGATAGTTGCTCTAACTCTCTAAACTATTTTTGATTTTTTTTGAGAGAAAAGATGGTGCCCAGGAGAGGACTCGAACCTCCACGCCCTTGCGAGCACTAGCACCTGAAGCTAGCGCGTCTACCAATTCCGCCACCTGGGCACTTCCACGTTGCGCTCTCGTTTCCGCCAGCGCCGTGTCTGTGGAGGCGGTGTTTAAGGGTCATTAGGCGGGTTGTCAATCAGGCTTTTGTGAAGAAATTATTTTCATCCACAGACAGCCTTCACAGATGCCAGACGAGGGACTATTGAGGTCCATGGGAATACTGATCGTCTCAGATACGCATGTCCGTGCGAGGTAGGAAAAAGATGGCTACGGCACTCAACGGAAAACTTGTTACGGTATTCGGAGGCTCCGGCTTTCTTGGGCGGCACATCATTCGCGCACTTGCGTTGCGCGGATACCGCGTGCGCGCCGCAGTTCGTCGGCCCGAAAACGCTGAACACCTGCAACCCCTTGGCGTTGTTGGTCAAATCATGCCGGTTCAGGCAAATATTCGCAATCGTGAATCAGTCGAAAACGCCATGCGTGGTTCAGATGCCGTGATCAATCTGGTCGGCATTTTGCACGAAAGCGGAAAGCAGACATTCGAGGCCATTCAAGCCTCAGGCGCAAAGAACATTGCCGATGCCTGTGCTGCGTTGGATATGAATCGCGTGATCCATGTGTCTGCAATTGGCGCAGATGCAAACAGCAAATCCGCCTATGCCCGGTCGAAAGCGGCTGGGGAAAATGCGTTCCGCGCCGCGGTGCCGGATACGATTATTTTCCGTCCCTCTGTGGTTTTTGGTCCGGAAGACGACTTTTTCAATCGCTTTGGGGCCATGTCCCGCATCGCACCAGCTCTGCCTCTCGTGGGCGGCGGCAAAACGAAATTCCAGCCCGTGTTTGTGGGTGATGTTGCTGAGGCGATTGCAAAGGCTGTTGAGGGTGAGGTTGCGCGAGGAACCACTTATGAACTTGGTGGACCGGAAGTGGCCAGCTTCCGTGAATGTTTGGAGCTGATGCTCAAGATCATTCGCCGTCGCCGCATGTTGGGGAGCTTGTCTTTCGGTCTGGCGCGCTTCAAGGCACGCTTCCTGCAGATTTTGCCAAACCCGCCGCTCACGGTGGATCAGGTCGAGTTGTTGCGCACGGACAATGTGGTCAGCGCACAAGCAATCGCCGAGGGTCGCACTTTGGAAGGGTTGGGCATCAATGCGCACAGCATGGAAGCCATCCTCCCAAGCTACATGGAACAGTACATGCCACACGGCCAGTACGACGCGCGTCGGCCAGTGCAGAACTGATCCTTAAAAAAACAACGCATAAAAAGGGCGGGTCCGTTTGGCCCGCCTTTTTTGCGTTCTACCGATTGTGCTCAAAAAGCGTTTTGCAGGATGAGGCCGAACAGGCCCAGTCCTCCAACGCCGATACGCCACCAGCCGAACGGCGCAAACCCGTGTTTGCTCACGAAGTCAAGGAAGGTGCGCACCACAAAGTAACCGGCGATGAATGAGGCTACAAAGCCAATGCCGATGATGGTTGCATTGTCCACGGTGATCAGATCGCGGTTCTTGAAGAGATCGTAGGCAAACGCGCCGGTCATGGTTGGCATGGCAAGGAAGAAGGAGAACTCCGCAGCCGAGCGCTTGTCGGTTCCCATCAAGAGCGAACCAACAATGGTCGCGCCGCTGCGCGAAACGCCGGGTATCATCGCCACGCACTGACACAGGCCAATCTTCAGACAAAGCCCTAACGGATACTCGGTAATCTCACGGTACTTCACCTCAAGAGGCATCTTGTCCACCAACAGCATGATGATGCCGCCAAAGATGAGCGTGACGCAGACAAGCACCGGTGTTTCGAACAGCACTTGTTTGATGAACCCATGGGCGAGGACGCCAATAAACACGGCGGGCAGAAAGGCAATGACAATCCCGGTGACAAAGTGCCTGGAGCGCGGATCTGTTGGGATCGTGGACGCAAGTTGCCACAATCTTTTGAAATAAACCGACAGGATAGCAAGGATGGCGCCGAGCTGGATTAGCACTTCGAACATCCGCCCTTCGCTTTCAAACCCGATAAAGTGCCCCACTAGAAGCAGGTGACCCGTAGAGGAGACGGGCAAAAATTCTGTGAGTCCCTCGATGATCCCAAGGATCAGCGCACCGATGATGGTCTCAGTTGTCATTGATAGATTCTTCTCCAGATAAACACTTCTCGGCAGGCACGGAGTTGTCCCCCGCTAATTTTCGGGATCGATGGCTAAGATAAACACATAAGGAAGAAAATTCGGTTAAAGCAGATTTAACTGGTTAACGGTTTGCCCCGAAAAGAAACCCATGCTGAAGCTATACCACCATCCATTTTGCCCCCACTCCCGCGCCGTTCGTCTTGCGCTGGGCGAGTACGGGGTCCAGTTTGAGTGCACCACGGAATACCCTTGGGTTCGACGTCAAGAGTTTTTGATGTTGAATCCGGCGGGAACGATCCCGGTGCTACATGAAAATGATGGCGGTCCTGTGTGTGGCACGACGGTTATCCTCGAATATCTGGATGAGACGCGCGGCTATTCAAAACCGGACCGCCGCCTGCTTCCAGACCATCCGGTCAAGCGCGCGGAAGTGCGCCGTCTGGTCGATTGGTTTTTGAACAAGTTTCACGTCGAGGTGCTGGGCTATCTGGTCCATGAGCGCATCTACAAGCAGGAAATGGCCCCGAAATACGGCGGTGGCCAGCCGGATTCTGCCATTCTTCGTGTTGCCCGCACCAACATGGGGCACCATCTGCAATACATCGGCTACCTTGCTGCCACGCGAAAATGGCTGGCTGGCGATGAGCTGAGTTTTGCTGATTTGGCGGCAGCCGCTATGCTGTCCACGGCAGATTATCTTGGCGAGGTGCCATGGGCACGGGACGAGAACACAAAAAGCTGGTACGCACGGGTGAAATCCCGGCCAAGCTTCCGTCCGCTCTTGAGCGACAAGATGCTCGGCATGCCGCCATCGGCGACCTACGCCGATTTGGACTTCTGACCCATCAACGGACACGACCATGCTGACAGACCGGCAATTGAATCGGGTAAAAGCCGATCTCATCAGCCGTGCCAAAGCGCTGGGCTTTTCCGAAGTGCGCATCACCCGGCCGGATTCCATTCCGCTGGCACCGGAGCGGCTGCGCAGCTTCATTGAGGCTGGGTATCACGCATCCATGGACTGGATGCCTGAAACAGAAGAACGACGGTCAGATCCGCGCGCGTTGTGGCCTGAGGTGAACAGCGTCATCATGCTCGCCATGAACTACGGCCCGGAGGAGAACCCCCTTTATCTCCTTGAGAAGCCGGAGAAGGCGGCCATCTCCGTTTACGCGCGCAACCGCGACTATCACGACATCATCAAGGGCAAGCTTAAGGAGCTGGCTAGTTTGGTGGTGTCCCGTGGGGGCGGCGATGTGAAGGTGTTCGTGGACACGGCCCCTGTCATGGAAAAACCGCTGGCGCATGCCGCCGGCCTTGGTTGGCAGGGCAAGCACACCAATCTGGTGTCGCGCGAGCTTGGCTCCTGGTTCTTCCTCGGCTCAATCTTCTCCACCTTGGAGCTTCCTGCCGACGAGGCGGAGGTCGATCATTGCGGCCGCTGTCGGCGCTGCTTGGATGCCTGTCCGACCAATGCCTTCCCAAGCCCTTACAAGATCGACGCCAACCGCTGCATTTCCTATCTCACCATCGAACATCATGGCCCCATTCCCCATGAGTTTCGAAAGCCAATGGCCAACCGCATATACGGCTGTGATGACTGTCTTGGCGTGTGTCCTTGGAACAAGTTTGCACAGGAAGCCTCAGAGGCAAAGCTGCAAGCCCGAGAGGATCTGAAGGAACCGGAGATCAGAGAGCTCCTCCAGTTGGACGATCCCACCTTCCGCAAATTCTTCAGTGGCTCACCAATCAAGCGCATCGGCCGGGATCGCTTTATCCGCAACACGCTGATTGCTGCGGGCAACTCTGGCCAAGCCGAGTTGCTGGAACTCGTTGTGGGCCTGCTGGAAGATCCGGCACCGGTTGTGCGCGGCGCAGCGGTTTGGGCGCTGGGCCAGCTGGCGCAAAGCGCTCAGGTTGCCGCTCTCAAGGAGCGGCATGTCCCTCAAGAGCCGGATGAAACAGTGCTGGAAGAGTGGGCGCAGCTCACACCGTAAGGTGCTTGAATGCACCAACCACCTGCGCATAGACCTCGCGCTTGAATGGCACGATCAGGCCCGGCAGGTTCTCGGCCCGCTCCCAGCGCCACTCACAAAACTCCTGTCCATGGCCGTCCGGTGGGGTCAGAATGTTGATTTCGCTATCCATCCCTTCAAAGCGCATGGCGAACCACTTCTGGGTCTGGCCGCGATACTTTCCGCGCCGGGTACTTTGAAGCACTTCCTCTGGAAAGTCGTAGGCATACCATTCTGGTGCCTCAGCCAGCAGGGAGACGTTGGAAACCGAGGTTTCTTCGTAAAGTTCCCGTTTTGCGGCCTCAAGCGGGTCTTCGCCCTTGTCCAGACCGCCCTGCGGCATCTGCCAGGCTGTTTCGTCGGGCACTGGGTTCTTGTCGCCAAAGCGTTTCCCAACCCACACAAGGCCCGCGTGGTTGATCAGCATGATGCCCACGCAGGGGCGGTAGGGAAGAAGGTCGTGTTGTGTCATTGAATGTCTCTGAGAAGGCTTGCGCGCGGCAAGCCTGCACTTACTGGGCGTGTTCAGCAGCAATCGCAGCGCTGATGGGGATCAGTGTCAAGCCGCGGTCTTCAAGGGAGCGGGTCCACCGCTCCAGTTCCCGCAATGTAACTGGGTAGGTCGTCGCTGAGGCAATCGCCAGCCCGTTGGAGCGGGCAAGGGACTCGACCTGCAACAGGCGGCTTTCGATGGACGACTTATCCAAGTCCTCATCAATGACCACATCCACCTGCACAAACGGGGTGTCCGTTTGCATCGCCACATCTTTGGAGGCGCTACGTGCAGAGCCTGCGGCGTCCACGAACATCAGCCCGCGATCATTGACTTCGCTCATGAACAAGGACAGGGCTGCGTTGTCGGAAAGGAAACGTTGGCCCATGAAATTGACAAGGCCAATGTAGTTTGTGGTTCGGGCCATCAGCCAGCTCAGTTTGTCCGCGTTTTGCGCGCTTGCAGCTTTGGTCAGCAAGCTGTGTGGTCCTGCATCGTTGTCCGGATAGTCGAACGGCTCCATGGGAATTTGCAGCAGCACTTCGTTGTCATTGCGCCGCGCCTTGCTCATCCAGTTGTCCAGATCCGTGCCATAAGGCGAAATCGCCAGAGCCACTTCGCTGGGCAGGTTGTCCAAAGCCATGGCGGACATGGTCTCGTTCAAGCCAATGCCATTAAGCACCAGCGCAATGCGTGCCTGTGCAGTGGCAACGTTCGGCGCAGGCTCTGCATAAGCATCCAGAGGCCGCAATCCGTTCTCGGAAACTTTCGGGATGGCACCATAGGGACCGTTTTCAAGAAGGCTCTGCAAGGGAACATGGGCTTGCATTGGTGCCCCGGCCAACTTTTGCGCCAGTTCGTGGCGCGGGCCTGTGACCCCCTCAAGGGGGGGAGCCACATCGGGCTCGTCTTCTGGCCCCAGCACATTGTCCAGCGCTTGGGGCAGCTCCACAACCGTGAAGTCGTGCTGCGTTACCCCTTTCAAATCCGTTGAAAGCTTGACGGAGGCTGTGGGCTCTCCACCAAACGGATCATCCACCACGCCAATCCAGATAAATGCAGTGGTCGCCAGAAGGATCATCAGCGAAATGCCGAATAAGCCAAATGGCAGATGGTAAAACCGTCGTTGTTTCAGCCCGAGGGGGGCCGTTAGATCATCTCCGGGCATACCAGTCCCAATGCAATTTAAAACGTCAGCTCAGGTGAGAAAGAAACCGCAGCGGTTTATCCGCTGCGGTTATCGCATGTGTTACTTCGAGGCTTGATCGCCACCCTTTGGCGGGAAGGCATCATTGGCGGCGTTGCCGCGCAACAGGTCAAGGGCCAGGTTCAGCTGGGTGTCCTTGGTCTTGTCCTGCGGCACATAGGCCTGACTGCCGGAATCCTCGTCACCTTCTTCAGCAGAAAGGTGACCGCGAAGCCCTGCCTCGCCCTTGGTTTCAACACGGCCCTTCAGTTCTTCTGGCAGCTCTTGGAGCATCACGATGTCTGGGCGGATGCCCTTTGCCTGAATAGAGGTGCCGGAAGGTGTGTAATACCGTGCCGTTGTCAGACGGATCGCACCATTTGCCCCAAGCGGAATGATGGTCTGCACGGAGCCTTTACCGAAGGAGCGAGTACCCAGAACTGTTGCGCGGCGATGATCCTGCAGCGCGCCGGCGACAATCTCTGATGCGGAGGCCGAGCCACCGTTCACGAGCACGATCACGGGCATGCCGTCCAACAGATCGCCGGGACGCGCGTTGTAGCGCTGAATCTCATCCGCATGGCGACCACGGGTAGAAACGATCTCGCCGCGGTTCAGGAACGCGTCGGAAACCGAAATTGCTTGGTCCAGAAGACCGCCCGGATTGTTGCGCAGGTCAATGACAAAGCCCTTCAGCTTGTCTTCGCCAATGCTTTCGGTCAGTTCTTCAACGGCGCGCTCCAAACCGTCGTAGGTCTGTTCGTTGAACTGCGTGATGCGCACATACCCAACGTCATCCTCTTCGTTCCAGCGCACGGAGCGAATGCGGATCACGTCGCGCTTGATGACGAGTTCCAGCGGCTCATCGAAGTTATCGCGACGAATAGTAATGGTGATGTCGGTGTCGACAGGCCCCCGCATTTTCTCAACGGCTTCGTTAAGGGTCAGGCCGAAGACCTGCTCGCCATCAAGGTGGGTAATCAGATCGCCTGCAAGCACACCCGCCTTGAAAGCAGGCGTGTCGTCGATTGGCGCAACGACCTTGACCAGCCCATCTTCCATGGTCACTTCAATACCCAGCCCGCCAAACTCACCGCGGGTTTGCACCTGCATGTCGCGGAAGTTTTTTGGAGAAAGATAACTGGAGTGCGGATCCAGATCTGTCAGCATGCCGTTGATGGCAGCTTCAATCAGGTCGGAATCGACTGGCTCTTCTACGTAATCCGAGCGTACCCGCTCAAACACATCACCAAACAGGTTCAGCTGATTGTACGTGTCTGGGGAAGCAGCATGCGCAGGCTCGGTGAACCTGAATGGCGCCTCCTTGTAGGTCACTACCGCAGCGGCCCCCATGACCACACCTACCAGTAATAGCGAAGCTTTCCGTATCATCCGCGAACCTTTTCGTTGTCGGCGTTAGACCACCATGGTTTGGGGTCAATGGCAGTACCGCCTTTTCTAAATTCTACATATAGCACTGGCTGCTCAGATCCAAAATTTAGATTTGCAACACTGGCTACTCGGGTGTCGCCCATTCTTGCCACTGGTTCACCAGCAAGAACGAACTGTCCCAATTCCACGTTAATTTGATCCATACCCGCCAGCAAAATGTGGTGACCATTTCCGGCGTTGAGGATAATCAGCTGACCATAAGACCTGAAATCCCCTGCGTACGCTACCCATCCATCCGCCGGGGCGGTGATCTGGGCGTTCGCACGGGTTACATAGGACTGGCCGTTTGTCTTGTTTCCGAACCCGTCAGCTACACCATAATCCTGCAGCAATGTGCCAGAAACCGGGCGAGGCAAAAATCCTTTTGCATCAGCAAACGGAATTTGAGGGCTTAAACGACCGGGGTCGGAAAAAGGATCGGCATAACCGCGCCGCCCTTCCGCGTGCTGGCGGTCGGACCGCCGTGCCGCTTCGGCCGCGTTGCGAGCGCTGCTCACTTCGTTTTCAAGGTTCGCCAGCAGTTGCTTCAGCGAGGTTGCCTTGGCGGCCAGTTCCTCGGCACGTTTGCGCTCAGCATCCAGCATTTGCGCGCTTTGGGTGCGTTGTTGCTGCTTTTCCGCCAAGAGCAGTTCCACCTTGTGCTGCTCTTCTGCCAGCTTGGTCGCGCCCGCGCGGATCCGGTCATATTCTTCCTGAATGCTGGAACGCAGCCGTGTCAGCTCGGCCAGGTCGCTTGCCAGCGCCTCGGCTTCAATGCGCACATCCGGCATCACCGCGTTGAGAAGAATGGCGCTGCGCACAGCGGCCAACGCGTCTCGGGGGCGCACGGCCATCGCCGGAGGAGGGCGGTGCCCAATCCGCTGCAGAGCGGCCAGCACTTCCGCAAGGGTGCCGCGGCGCTCGTTGAGCGAGGCACGCACGGCGTCTTCATTCACTTGGTGCCGCGCTAACCGGCGTTCAGTTGCATTCAATTGAGATTCTAGGGTTTTCATCCGTTCGCCTGTACGGATCAACTCCTCGTTCAGGCTCTTGCGGTCCCGGTCAAGCGCCCGCATGGTGCGGTTGATCTGCTCAAGGCGTTCTTCGGAGATGGAGATGTCACGGGTCACATCGCGCAGTTCCCGCTCCCGATCGTGGCGTTTTTGCTGCGCCTTTTCCTCTGCGGTCAAGGGGGCGGCGTCTGCTGTATCTTGCGCACGGGAACTCACACCGGTGCCAAACAGAAGACCTGCTGCAACAACCAGTGCCAAACCTGCTGAAAATAGGTGCGACGGGCTCGCCCTGCGCATGCGATTAACGGTTCCTTTGCAACGCCATATCCTTAAACGGAATGTCGATGAACTTTGAATGACCAGCGTTAATTAAGTGTCAATTACAGCACACTGTTAACTATAAAGCTGGCACGCATCCAAGCAGAACCGGCGGGGCTCGGCAAGCCCGGCTCTTCTTAAAGTTTCGTAAGATCTGCGTGTGCGTCAGGCTCAGACCCGGTGATACGGGTGCCCGCTCATGATGGTGATGGCCCGGTAAATCTGTTCGGCACATAATATGCGCACGATTTGGTGCGGCCATGTCATGGTGCCCAGGGCCAGCTTCAGGTCGGCTCGGCTCAGCAGCTCTGGTCCATGACCATCTGCGCCGCCGATCACAAGTACCACATCAGAAACGCCGCTGTCGGTCCAGCCGCGCACCTTGTCGGAAAACGCTTCACTCGTCAGCGCTTTGCCGTGTTCGTCCAGAGCAATAATCACCGCGCCGCTCGGGATTGCCTTGAGCAATGCACCGGCCTCCTCCGCTTTGCGGTCTGCTGTGCGGCCTGCTTTGCTTTCCGGCAGCTCAATCACATTGACTGCCGTTATGCCAAGAGACTTTCCAGCCTTGCGCGCCCGGTCAAGATACCGGTCACAAAGCTCTTTTTCTGCGCCAGCTTTCATTTTGCCGACGCAGGCCACACTAAATTTCATAGGTACGCTCTGAACTTGAAGCCAAACAGTCTTGCGCTGCCTCTTCTGGCGAATGAGGCAGCCACCATGGACCGTTTTATAGACCTAAAAAACGCGGTCTATTAGCCGATGTACTGGGTCGGCTCTGTTGTCTCAGTGGACCACATCTTCTCGACATTGTAGAAGCCACGGACTTCCGGACGGAAAATGTGAATGATTGCATCACCGATATCGACCAGAACCCAGTCGCAGTGAGGCAACCCTTCAACACGGGCATTGCCGTAACCAGCTTCCTTCAGATCACGGAGCAGGTGATCGGTGACCGCGCCCACATGACGATGTGAACGACCGGAGGCCACGACCATAAAGTCCGCGACAGAGGTTTTACCCGCTAGGTCTAGGGAAACGATCTCCTCAGCCTTTGAATCGTCGAGGCTTTTGAGGATGCATTGAAGCAGTGCGTCTTCAATAGAAGAGTCCTGCGGCAGAAGAGGAGCGTTGGTATCCGTCCCTTCATGTGTTGCTGTCATGGTCAGCTGTGTAGCCTTTCGCCATGGTTGGTATGTTACGCGGCCATGCCGCGGGGAAAGTCCAGAAAACCATCGGCCACCAAGCCTTCCCAAGAGGAAGGATAGCGTCACCGACATGGCATTTTCAAGACACTATTATCTGAAGCTTTTGGATGGGCTTCATTTGTTATTTCGGCCCGCCCTTATATTCGTTGAGGACGAGGCGTCAAGTGGTCCCGTCAGAAATGTCCATGCAGGTGCTTTTATGTCGCTAAGCAGCGGTGCCTTGTGTTCCGGCAGGCGCGCCTGCGCATAGGTCACGCTCATCGGCGCAGACAAGGGGGATAAAGTTGCGCCCGGACGGTTCACAATGGCAATCGGGACACGGTTCACGATGCCGCGCCAGTCCTGCCAGCGATGGAACCCGGCCAGATTGTCTGCGCCCATCACCCAGACGAACTTCACGAGCGGCTGTTTGGCTTGCAGCGCCGCAAGGGTCTTGGCGGTGTAGGGCGTGCCCAACATCACCTCGTGGGCGGTTACCCGCATCTTTGGGTGTTGAGCAAGGTCTTTCACAGCCTCAACGCGGGCTTCCAACGGCGCCAGCTCATTGTGTTGTTTCAAGGGGTTGCCGGGTGTAACCAGCCACCAGATCTGGTCTAGGCCGAGGCGCTTCAGCGCAGTTTCAGCCACCAGAAGGTGCCCGCTGTGCGGCGGGTTGAAGGAGCCGCCAAAAAGCCCGATCTTGTTGCCCGGGGCCGCGTAGGGCAGCCGCAGCCAATCGGCGAAGCTTGTTTCTTCACGCGTGATGAAGCTGGTCTCGGGGTTCGTGTTCATGGACGCGTTTGACCGTTCCCGCGCACCGCGTATTTGAAGCTGGTGAGCTGTTCAACGCCAACCGGACCGCGCGCGTGCATACGTCCGGTGGCAATGCCAATTTCTGCGCCCATGCCGAACTCGCCGCCATCCGCAAACTGGGTGGAGGCGTTGTGCAGCACGATTGCTGAATCCACCTCATTCTGGAACCGCCGTGCGGCCGCAGCATCCTCGGTGATGATGCAGTCGGTATGGCTGGAGCTGTAGGTCGCGATGTGCTCGATGGCGTCATCCAGACCGCTTACCAGCTTTACAGAGAGAATGGGGGCCAGATATTCGGTAGACCAGTCTTCTTCGCTCACAGGTTGTACGCCGGAGCACAGCATGGCCACTTCTTCGTCACCACGGATCTCACAGCCCTTCGCTTGAAGGGCATCGACGATCGGACGCAGGTGCGTGGTGGCGACGGCCTCGTCCACCAGTAGTGTTTCCAAGGCACCGCAGATACCAGTGCGTCGCATCTTCGAATTAACGACGATATCGACGGTTTTATTCAAATCAGCGCGTTCATCAACGTAAATGTGCACCAGTCCCTCAAGGTGCGCAAACACCGGCACTCGCGCGTCCTGTTGTACCCGTGCCACGAGACTTTTACCCCCGCGCGGAACGATCACATCCACGTTGCCATCAAGGCCCTTCAGCATCTCGCCAACGGCATCACGATCGGTCACCGGCACCAGCTGGATTGCGTGTTTTGGCAAGCCAGCGGTTTCAAGTCCGGTTTGCAGGGCCTTGTGGAGTGCAAGGTTGGACTGGATGGTGTCTGAACCACCGCGCAGGATCACCGCGTTCCCTGCTTTCAGACAGAGTGCGCCGGCATCGGCAGTCACATTCGGGCGGCTCTCGTAGATTACGCCAATCACGCCAAGCGGCGTGCGCACGCGAGAGATTTCAAGGCCGTTCGGGCGCTCCCAAGTGGCGATCACACTGCCAACGGGATCGTCCAGTTTCGCCACATCTTCCAGCGCCTTGGCAATGCCCTCAATGCGCTCTTCACTCAAGGTGCCCCGATCGATGTAGGCTTCACTTTGGCCGTTTTCGGTCATTTTTTGAATGTCGAGCGCGTTCGCAGCCAAGATATCGGCGGTCGCAGCGCGTACCGCGCCAGCCATGGCAATGAGAGCAGCATCCTTTTTCGCTCCCGGAACCATGGAGAGCGTACGGGCTGCGGCGCGCGCATTGCGGCCCATTTCATCCATCAGTTCAGGGATTTTGATATCAGCCTCAGTGACCATGGGTACCTCAAAAACTTGCAGGGGCCCGTGCCCTGCCATCTCAATACTAAGTTCGTTCAGACGCTTCCAGCACGAGGTCGTCATGATGGATCATTTCAGAGCGGCCTGCATAGCCAAGGATGTTTTCGATCTCTTGGCTGTTGCGGCCAATGATAAGGCTCGCCTCGGCATAATCATAGGCCACAAGGCCCCGGCCCACGGCGCGGCCCTCGGCGTCCACCAAGCGCACGGCATCGCCGCGTTGAAAGCGGCCGTCCACGCGCTTTACTCCCGCTGGCAGCAAACTTTTTCCCCGTTTCACGGCGGTCAGTGCGCCTTCATCCAGCTGCACAACACCCATCAGCTCTAAATGACCTCCGATCCATGCTTTGCGCGAGGATTGGGGAGTTGAAGCTGCTGGAAACCAAGTCGCGCGCTCTCCGTTGCAGATCGCGCTCAGTGGGTTCATCTTTTTGCCGGATGAAATGACCATGGTTGTCCCCGCGCCAACAGCAATCTTGGCAGCGTCAATCTTGGTCTTCATTCCCCCTGAAGAAAACGCAGAACCAGCCGCACCAGCCATCGCTTCAATGGCCGGGGTAATTGAAACCACTTCAGGCAGGAACACAGCATCAGGGTCTTTTTGCGGGGCAGCAGTGTAGAGACCATCCACGTCTGAAAGCAGCACAAGACAGTCGGCACTTGCCATCGTTGCCACACGGGCGCCAAGACGGTCATTGTCGCCATAGCGGATTTCGCTGGTGGCCACGGTGTCGTTCTCGTTGATGATTGGCACCGCACCCATTTTGATCAGGGTTCCGATGGTTTCGCGCGCGTTGAGATAGCGGCGGCGCTCCTCCGTATCCCGAAGGGTTAGGAGGATCTGGCCTGCGGTCAGGCCTCGGTCCTTCAAGATTTCGGAATATGCTTGGGCAAGCGCAATCTGGCCAACAGATGCAGCAGCCTGAGCCTGTTCCAGCTTTAGAGCCCCAGCTGGAAGTCCAAGCACACGACGACCCAGCGCAATGGAGCCCGAAGACACGACCAGAAGCTCTTTGCCCAAATCGGCCAGAGTCTTCATGTCGTCAGCCAACGATTCAAGCCATTTGCGCTTCAGGCCGTTTTCATCAACCAGAAGCGCCGAGCCGATCTTGATGGTTATGCGATTGAACTCGCTCAGCTTTCGAGACATTTACGGACGCCATTCCTCTTCCTTGTTGGAAGGAACGGCATTGGCTTCGTCCTGTTTGTCCTTGTCGATGGCGCGAATGATCATGCGTTGAACCGTGTCCACGTTCTCGCCACTGGCGGAGGACAGGATCAACGGCTTTTGACCGCAGGCCGCTTCCAGTGCTGCAACTTTCTCATCACGAAGTTCTTCCGACAACGCATCCGCCTTCGACAGGCAGACGATCTCTGGCTTTTCAGCAAGGCCGTTTCCGTAGGCTTCCAGCTCTCCACGAATGATCCGGTAGGACTCCGCTGGGTCTTCGCTAGAGCCATCTACGAGATGCAGCAGAACACGGGTGCGCTCAACGTGGCCAAGGAAGCGATCACCAAGGCCGGTGCCTTCGTGGGCCCCTTCAATGAGACCTGGAATGTCAGCCAGCACAAAGCCGCGGCCGTCGATTTCGCAAACGCCGAGGTTTGGGTGCAACGTGGTGAAGGGGTAGTCCGCAATCTTCGGCTTGGCGGCAGAAACAGCGGCCAGGAAGGTGGACTTGCCAGCGTTGGGCAAGCCAACAAGGCCTGTATCTGCAATCAGTTTAAGGCGCAGCCAAACCCATTTTTCCTGACCATCCTGACCCGGATTAGCATGGCGCGGTGCCTGGTTGGTGGAGGTCTTGAAGTGGGCATTGCCAAAGCCGCCGTTGCCGCCACGCAAGAGCAGCAGCTTTTCACCAACTTCGGTCAGATCCGCGATGACAGTCTCGTTGTCTTCCTCAAGAATCTGGGTGCCTTTGGGCACGCGCAAAACGACGTCGGCACCCCGAGCGCCGGTTCGGTTGCGGCCCATGCCGTGCATGCCGACCTTGGCCTTGTAGTGCTGGGCGTAGCGGTAGTCGATCAACGTGTTGAGACCATCAACGCACTCAACCCAAACATCGCCGCCGCGACCACCGTCGCCGCCGTCTGGGCCGCCCTCTGCCACGTATTTTTCCCGGCGGAAACTGACGCTGCCTGCGCCGCCATCGCCGGATTTAACAAAGATTTTTGCCTGATCGAGGAACTTCATTTTCTATCTCTTTAAGACCGTGTGCAGACGTCTTTGTAGTACCTCTTAAAAGCCGGTGGCACTAGCACAATGCTTGAGAAAAAAGGGCCAAAGAACGATACTATTCATATTGGGGTTGAAACCCGAATGCCGAAGACCGTGTTTAAACGGTTTGATGGCCTAAATGTCAAGCTTTTCCGCCAAATATCTCTTACGCGTCAATGCGAAAGTGACGCTTGGAATTTGCTCGTCGGGCCTCGCCTTGCTCGTTCTTGTTGCCTCACCTGTGCGCAGGAAACCGAGTTTGCCAAGCACATTCTGCGACGCCTGGTTTTCGCGGAAGGCATATGAATTCAGTTCATGCAGCTCGGGGTAATGCGCAAAGCAAAACTTGAGGACTGCACGTCCGGCTGCGCTGGCATATCCCCGTCCCCAAAAGGGTTGCCCCAACCAGTAACCAAAGCTGTTATCCCCCCTCAAGCCACTCAGGCCAATGGCTCCAATCAGTCCTGTTCCATCGTCGATGGCCCAATTGATCGTGTCGTCCATATCCGAGCTTGCGGTGAAGGCGACCCAGTCTTCTGCATCCGCAAGTGAATAGGGATGTGGAACAGGGTTCAGCATGCTGGAAACTTTGAAATTATCTAAGTATCTGACAAGATTAGGGATATCTTCCTTGGTGAACGCGCGCAAAGTCACGCGCTCACCTTTCAAAACTGGGAACATGGGACTGCCTATGCGGGTTCCAATTGCTTCTTCTTGGCCATAAAGGCGGCCTTGGTGAGGTAATAGCGGTACTCTGGCATTTCTTCGCCACCTCGCGCTGCGCAGGATTGAAAACCGCGCCCGCCATAGACGAAGCCTTGCTTGGTCAGCGTGCCAATGGACCCCTTATTGAAGGTGTAAGCACCTGCATTGAAGGAATAAACTCCAAGATCTTCAAAGGCATGCGTGAGTACTGCATGAACGGCCTCACTCATGAACCCCTTGCCCCAGAAAGGCTGAGCGAGCCAGTAACCGATGGTAGGGCGATCTCCCAGATTACGAATTATAACGCAGCCAATGGCCTCACCGTCTCTCTCAAGGCACCAGGCAAAGCTGTCCTCTGGCTTCTTCAGGGAAAGCCAAAGCTTTGCATCCTCAAGCGTGTAGGGATGAGGAACTCTGGCCAAGTTTCCGGAAACCTCGAAGTTTTTTAGATACTTGGCAAAAGCCGGAGCATCATCCATGCTGGGTGCACGAAGACGGAGCCTCTGTGTGACAAGCTCTTTGGTCATGTGTCTCATCCTGTTCAGATCAAATGATAAAAGTAAAATCGCGATAGTCGGTAGCGATGGTCTTTCGCCAAAAGTGGATTGGTTTGAGTAAGGGGAATGCCTTGGCAGGAGGCCGCATGTCGTTCTCGACTGGCCCAGAGGTGGCAAGGTAGACAAAAAGTGGAGAGGCAGAAGGAGAGCAGCAAGTCGGTGTCACGAAACCGGGAGCCGGTCTGCCCCTGCGCCAAAGGGTGGTTGTCAATTTCCTCAGCGCAGCGGCAGGACCCGGATCTCTATTGGTGGCACGGACAGAGCGCCGCCTTCAAATCAGGCGGCTTGGCCCCAGGCCTTGAGCGCCTTCCATGTGCTGCGTGTCAGCGAAAAACGGTCCACGTTCACAAGACCGCTGTTGCCGGACATGCGCATCTTGGATTGCTCCCGGAATTGGAAGCCGCTCTTTTCCAGCACCCGGCGAGAGCCCGGATTGTTCACACGGCACGCGGCGGTCAGCTCATTCACACCGCCATTGGAGAACGCAAAATCCACCACCGCGTGGGCGGCCTCTGTCGCGTAGCCTTGACCCCAGAACGGTTCACCGATCCAATAACCCAGATGCAAGGTGCCGCCGTCTTCCGCCAGCGGGCCATAACCGATGGCACCGATCAGCCGGCCTGTATTCTTCATGCGTATGGCAAAGAGGGCCTGTCCCATGCGTGTCGCTTCGCTGCGCTTCACCAATGCCTTGGCATCGTCTAGGGTGAATGGGTGCGGCATGCTGGACAGCATTTCGGCAATCCGGCGGTTGTTCGCCAGGAACATGATGTCAGCCAGATCGTCTTTGCGCGCGGCGTTGATGGCCAGACGCGCTGTGTCCTGCGGCCCGTATGCGGCCGCGCTGTAACTGCTTTCCTCTAAGCTTTCCTCGTATTCGACAACCATTTCTTTTCTCCGGCACGAACCCTGACTACAGGGCAAAATAAAAAAGGGAAGATGGTGTCCCATCTTCCCTTTTTCTGATCTTTTTCAGATCGGAGGCCGGATTTCCATCCCGCCGGGTCGATGAGACGCCGACGGTTTGGAAACTCACGTCGGCTTTACTCTGCGGCTAGCGCCACTGGCATCACATTAATAAATGTTCGGCCATTACGCTTTGTTTCGAATGCTACTTTGCCTTCGACAGTCGCAAAAATAGTGTGGTCTTTGCCCATGTCTACACCTGCGCCTGGGTGCCACGTTGTGCCACGCTGACGAGCAATGATGTTGCCAGGGATTACGGTTTCACCACCGAACTTCTTGATGCCAAGACGACGACCAGCTGAGTCGCGACCGTTGCGGGATGAACCGCCAGCTTTTTTATGAGCCATAACGAAGTACTCCTCGTTTAATCTCTTAGGACAGGTTCACGGGCAATTACTTGCCTGCGAGTTCCTTAGCCTGTTCAACCCAGTTATCGCGTTCGAAACGACCCTTAAGGCCTGCTTCTTCTTCAACGCGGGCGATGTCTTCAGCTGTGAATGCTGCGATCTGAGCGTAAGTGGTTACGCCAGCAGCGTTCAGCTTCTTTTCAATTGCAGGGCCAAGGCCGCTCAGCTTCTTCAGGTCATCAGCGCCTTCAACTGCAGGAGCAGCTTCAGCAGCCTTAGGAGCAGCAGCCTTCTTTGCAGGCTTTGCACCACCGGTCAGGATATCAGTGATCTTCACGGTCGTGAAGGACTGACGGTGACCGTTGCGACGACGAGAGTTCTGACGACGACGCTTCTTGAAGATGATGATCTTGCGATCACGGCCCTGTTCTACAACTTCACCTACAACAGAAGCACCTTCAACAGTTGGCGCACCGATAGTGGTATCGGTTTCGTTGCCAACAATGAGAACTTCGTCAAAAGTGACGGTCTCGCCTGCTTCTGCAGAAACTTTTTCGATCTTCAAAAGATCGTCAGTAGCGACACGGTACTGTTTACCACCGGTCTTAATGACTGCGAACATGTCTAGCACGTCCTTCTTTTTAAAATTTAGCGCGCCCTGTGGCGCCGCACGAATGCGGACTTTGGCGACTGATTCCACTTTTTCAGCTCAGGGAACCATCCAGTTCGTGAGGAGATCGACCGCAAACTCCAGCAAATCTGCTGAAAGGCGGTGGCGACGTCTGGCCTCGGACAGCGCGGAATAGTGGGCAAGCCCACCTATTTAGAGCAGGCGCAATATACGGATGCGAGGCTGAAAGTCAACGCGAAATAACAGGGTTTTCTTGAGTTTTTGAAGGGATTTGGCGAAAAAACCAGAAAAAGTGACCCAACGCACAAAAAGAGGGAGTAAACGCCTCGCCCGGCCACACGACAAATGAGCCGTCAAAAAGATGCGCCCTTGTTAAGAGCACGGCAAGATGCCGAAACCCTGATGGGCGGGAATATGAGCTGGGGAAGGGGCCGCCATTACCCCGAGCAGCTGCCCTTGATAACCCAATGGCAGCGCTTGGCGAATAAGGCGTGAGTTTAGAGCGGTTTAAAGCTTTGCCGCCATGGAATGCCTGCCAGATGGAAAGCCCGCTCACCAGCCTGTGGTTTACCTGCGACAAGACGGTCCCGAGGTCTTGTCGAAGCAAATGCGCTTCTATATGGTCCCGCCATTCTGAAGGCCCGTACCTTCGCGCGGAGAGTTGCCGGAGTGGTCGAACGGGGCGGTCTCGAAAACCGTTGAGCGCGCAAGCGTTCCGAGGGTTCGAATCCCTCACTCTCCGCCATTATCCAGCCGATTGTTGTACGGAATGGCCTTTCTGCCTCCAATCATCGCAGGCTATCTGGTGTGGCGCGGGGAGCAACCAATCAAAGCTCTATAGAATGTTATAGCGTGCCTTTGTCAAAAATTGATTGTACTGACCGAGTGTTGGAAGCAACGCTTCGACGTGCAGGATGAAGATGCCTTGGTGCGTTGGGCCATAGAAATGCTCTCAATAACTGCCCGTATGAGCGGTTCACCCTGCAGGGCAGACAGGCCACATTGTCCTGAAGGTTTGTGGACGTCATCCACCATAACTCGTCGGTTTTAGGCGGCATTTGGCCTCTCGCCCGAGGAATGGCGCGAGTTGCGGGCGTCAGCAGCAGTGCGCCTTTTCACTCAAAGCAGGTTGACGATTGCGCGCGCAATTACGAGTTGCTCGTTGGTGTTGACCACAAGAACCTTGGTGCGGCCCGTGCTGATGATTTCGCGGTTTGCCTCGTTGGCTGCCGGGTCGATGGCAATGCCAAAGAACGCCATTCCCTCGCAAACACGCTCGCGAATTTGCCATGCGTTCTCGCCAATGCCGCCGGTGAAAACGAGCGCGTCGAGCCCGCCATTGGCTGCCGTCAGAGAGCCGATTTCCCGGCGGATGCGCGAAACGTAATAGGACAGCGCGTTGGCTGCATCCGGGCTGTCAGAGGCGAGCAGCTCTCGCATGTCGTTTGAAATGCCGGACATGCCCTTAAGCCCCGCTTCCTTGATCAAGAGCATGTGGACTTCATCGGCCGTCATGCCTTGCGCCATCAGATGAAAAACGACGCCGGGATCGAGCTGGCCACAGCGCGTTCCCATGGGCAGGCCGTCCATGGAGGAGAACCCGAGTGTGGAGGCAATGGGGGCGCGGCCCTTCACGCAGCACATGGAGCAGCCGTTGCCGAGGTGGGCGATTATGATGCGTGCGTCTTTCAGGTCTGGGTGGTGCTCTTCCACATAGCCGCTCACATAGTCGTAGCTCAGACCATGAAAGCCATAGCGCCGGATGCCTTCCTCATAAAAACGTTTGGGCAGGGCGTAGGTGTCGTTTTCAAATGGGTGCCCGCGGTGAAAGCCCGTATCAAAGCAGCCCACTTGAATGGCATCGGGAAACGCTGTCATGGCCGCACGCACGCCGGTGAGGTTCGGCGGCTGGTGCAGAGGAGCAAGGTGAGACAGCTCGTCCAGCTCTTCCAGCAGGGTTTCATCAAGCCGAATGGGCTCCGCATACTTCGTGCCGCCATGCACGATCCGGTGCCCGACGCCGGCAATATGTGTTTCGCCCAGAACCGGCCTCAGGGCATTCAGCACGGCACGCAGGCCCGCCACATGGTCTGCCTCACCAATCTCGGTGGAGGTCTTTTCATCCCGGGTCTTTAAAATGAGTTTTGCTGCAGGGCCGAGCGCATCAACCTGCCCGCTGGCGATTTCATCAAGCCCGCCGCTGCCTGGCACATACACGGCAAACTTGATGGAGCTGGAACCTGAGTTCAACGTCAATACTGCGGGCATGCTCAACTCCAGCTATCGCCGCCTTCCACGAGGAATGGTGCGGCGCGGTAGATTTGTGTGCGACTGCGCAAAATACTATGCTGCAGATGCTAACACGAGCTGAGAAGAATGCCGAAGATAGCCGTTAGGTGTAGTTCCCCCGAAAAAGCAGCCTGTGCCAAGCGATCGGCAATCAGGCTGTCTGTTTCTGGCGGACCATCAGATGGAGTGGGTCATCCAATCCGGCCAGATGCCGCTTTTTTCCATGAGGGCGTGGATGTCCAGCCCGGCATAAAGGCCATGACCGGTTACCAAAACGGCCTTCCAGCCCTTGGCCTTGGCGCCAAGAACGTCGGTGTGCAGCGTGTCGCCCATCATCGCAATGCGGCTGCGCTCCACTGTCGGAAAACGGCTTTCCACGGCTTCAAACACATTGGCAAACGGCTTGCCGTAGTAACGTGTTGGAATGTCGAAAGCATCTTGAAGGGCATGGCCAAAGAAGCCGGGCTCCAGACTGAGGCCCGTTTCTCGGGGTGCCACCAGATCGGGGTTGGCCACCACCAGCGGGCGAGGGGATTTGCGCAGGCTTTCATGCAGCCTCTGTTGGTCTTTTGTTCCCCAGTTGTCTGCACTCAAAAACAAGAAGCCATCCACCCGGTCATAGTCCGAGCGCTCGGATTTAAGGTGGATGTTTGGCAGGGAAAGCTCGCTGCTGGCAAACCCGTCCGGTGCGATCACGCCCCAAAGGCCGATACCTTCTGCTTGTTCAAGATGGCTCTCGCAAACCAGCCTGCTCGAGATGATCTCGTCCTTTGAAAAGTCAAAGCCGAGGCGCTCGAATTTCTGAACGGCTCCTTGCAGTGGATGGCTTGCGGCATTGGTGAGAACGATGACGTGCTTGCCAACCCGGCGCAATTGATCAATGCGTTCGCGCGCCCCGGAAATCGCCGTGCTGCCCACGTTCAGCACGCCAAAAGCGTCAAACACAAACAGATCGATGTGATCCATCAACTCTTGGAGGCCATTGATGGGCGTTGCGCTTCCAGATCCAGTTGCGTTCGGCAGGCGGCTGCGGATTTCTTCATAACGTTCGAACGCGGTTTCCGGCTTCATTCTTCTAACTTTCTAGGTTTTTCAGGCGTTCGCGAAGGGTCAAAGCTGTGGCTGGATCGTCGGTAATCATGCCGTCAACGCCGCTTTGCAGGTCTCGGGAGATATCCTCCGGCGTTGTCGCTGTCCAGATGATAACTCCAAGCCCAAGCGCTTGAGCCGCCAGCCGCGCCTCGGTCGTCAGGTTGGCGTGATACGGGCTCCAAACAGCCGCGCCAACAGCTTTAAGCTGCTGCAGCAGGTGGGTGGTTCGCCCGTCAAAGCCAATGGGGGGCAGCCATGGTGACCCCTCATAAAGCGTTCCGGCGTCGCCGTTCTTCGGCAGGGCCGTCAGGTAGGAACCGCGGATTTCTGGGTGCGCCTTATGGGCTGCATCCAACAGCCCCCAATGGAAGGAATGCATGAAGCTTTGCTTCTGAAGGCCCTTGGCCTTGATTGCCTTGCCAACCAAATCGGCAAACTCGGCCGGCTTGGTGAGGGCGTCGTCTTCTGGCCGGTGTTTGAGTTCCACCAGAAGCTCAACAGGTTTGCCGCTGTCACGCACCAGTGCCAAAAACTCATCCAGTGTTGGAACGGGAACGCCAGAGAGCTGTTTTTGGTTCGGGAACTTGGCGGCATACTTCGTGCCGGGGCGGATTGCCCCCATGTCGAACTGGCGCAGCTCCGCTAGCGTGAGGTCGCGCACCAATGGGCCTTCCTCGCTCAGCCACTTGCCGTTGGCATCGCGCGTCGTATCCGGCAACAAGGTGTGATTGTGCGTAACAACCGGCACATTGTCTTTGGTCAAGAGCACGTCTAGCTCGATGCCATCAACGCCAAGCTCCAAGGAGTAGGCGAACCCTTCCAGTGTGTTTTCTGGCAGAAGGCACGGAGCGCCACGGTGGGCATATATTTTTGTCTGGTCGACGTTGGTCATGTGCGGCTCGAAGGTCAGGCTGCAAGGCTGCGCAGCAGGGGCCAAACGGGGTATTTGTGCAGTGCTACGCCTATCTGCAATAGGTGACACTCATATGAACATTGGCGGCTATCAAATGAACATTGCTGATTGAGGCAGTGCTGACTTGGTGTTGGCGAATTGGCCTTGGGCAAGCGCATTGCCCGTTTCCATGGTTGATAAGGTGGGACTTGGTTGCACCGAGGAAAAGCCCTCACCAGCAGGGAAGAGGCAACTCACCGCATTAAACCGCGCAGCAGCACCTCAAGGGAGCTTATAAAACGGTTGGCATCGCCCCCTTGTGTGATTTCCAGCGCCGCCCGATCAAATCCGGCGGACAGCACCACGGAAAGCTCATCAAGCGGAAGATCTGTCTTGTTCGCCATTGCAGCTGCAGCCGACAGGCCTTCCTTAAGGCTTTCACCGCCCGCTTTGCGATCAATCTCGCTCATGCCATCGGCGCCAAGCACAGCAGGACCGTCCACCAGCATCAAACGGGCCCGGCCGGGTACCTGCATCGCGGTAAAATAACCACGCGCCCCGGAAATCAGCCCGTCTATCGGGTCCGTTGCCTCAAGGGCGGTGGCGTTGATCTCGTTGGCAATCGCCTCGGCCTCATGGGTAACAACGGCACGGAAGAGATCCGCCTTGTCCGTATAGTGATGATAAAGCGCGCCGCGGGTGACCTCTGCCGCCTTTACGATCTCCGGGGTGCCTGTCTCTGCATATCCCTTTTTGACAAACAGAGAGCGGGCCGCATCCAGCAGCTTGCGGGTGGTGTCTTGCGAGCGCGCCTTGTTACTGCGACGCTGCGTAACTTTTTCTTGCATACATACAGCCTGTATGTTAATTCGAAAATACATACACACTGTATGTTGTTTGTCGAAGGAGGGCAATCATGCGATGCACCCAATACTATCCGGTCATCATGACCGACCATGTTTCAGAGACAGCGCAGTTCTATTGCGCTCATTTTGGCTTTGAAAGAAAGTTTGAGGCTGATTGGTATGTCCACCTGCAATCAAAAGAGGATGACAAGGTGAATTTGGCAATCCTCGACGGCAGCCACGAAACCATTCCAGAAGAGGGGCGGGGTAAAGCCTCTGGCCTGCTGTTAAACTTTGAAGTGGAGGATGTTGATGCCGTGCATGATCGGTTGCAGGCCGCAGGCCTCCCGATTCTCCGCAGCCTGCGCGATGAGGCATTCGGTCAGCGCCATTTCATCACCCAAGACCCCAATGGTGTTCTGTTAGATGTGATCAAGCCGATCCCACCGAGTGACGCGTTTCTTTCACAATACGCCGAAGATGCGGTGCCGCGCTGACTTCATGTCATCAGAGTCAGGTCGATGTTGGACGGGCATCGACCTGATTAACTTCTGGTGCAATCAGAAGATACGCATTCAGCCCGCTTTCATCTGAGGCTGCGTCTCTGCTAGAACATCTCTAAGATATTAGAGTGAGTGGGGACCAATGGTGCGAACAGAGCTATCCTCTGGTGATGCCAACCTGACTGAGCGCTTTGAGGGCTATGCGCAAGAGCCGCACAGCATCAGACGCGTTTTTTATGCGGGCAATCTTCCTGCCCCGCCCCCGCTTGCCTATCAGGTTCACTTTCCGCGGCTTGAAATGGTGTTGGACGGGCAGTTGCTCATGGAGGTGGGCAACACGACCGGCGACGACACCCAACATTTGATGACGCGCGGAAGCGCGCTGTACATTCCCGCGGAGAGTTGGAACAAGCCAATCCTCACGCAGCCCGTGGAAACGTTGAGTATCTTGATCGGAAAACAAAGTTTCGGTCTCAGCATCTTGAAGTGGAATGGTGAGAGTTTTGATGCGGCACTGAAGCACAACATCATGCGCCGAGGGCCAAGAACCGGCACGTTTGTTGTGCAAGCGCTTGAAGAACTGAGCTGGCATGTTGAGGATCAGCAGACCGCACGGTTGCTGGTGGCTTCGTTGCTGAGCCACATCAGCGAGCTCACACACAAGGCGCCTGAAATACCGTCAAAGAGCAAGGCTCTGTTTGAAGCGGTTCGCGGCTATCTCGAGCAGCACTACCATGAGCAGCTCACACGGGAGTCTGTTGCTAAACACTTCTACATTTCATCGAACTACCTGTCTCAGCTTTTTGCCAAGGAGGGCAAGGTCAAGTTCAATGAGTATCTGAACCATATTCGCCTGGAGCGGGCCAAATACTTGCTCAAAGAATACGACATGAAGGTGAAGGAGGTGGCCCACCGCTGTGGGTTCGCAGACAGCAACTATTTCTGCCGGATCTTTCGGGCTCAAACCGCACGCTCACCTTCAGAATACAGAACGCAGTACCGCAGCCGGATGAATGCAGAAGCTACAGGCTGATTTTGGTGCCGGGAGGCGCGATCCGCAGCTTCTCCAGCGCATCAAGCACATGGCTTGGGTCTTTCAAAAAAGCACTGATTGTTGAGCGCAGCACACGCGCGTTTTCGAAGCGCTCGTAGCCTTCGATGTTGATATCGGCGACAATCACAACGGCCTCAGCGTCTGCAATCACGCCCGCTGTCAGCGTGTTTTCTGAGCCAAGCGCACCCTGGGTCTCAACGGTGATCGAGTGACCGGCTTTTTTAGCTTTTTTTTCAAGGAGTTCAGCAGCCATGTAAGTATGAGCTACGCCACTCAAACAAGCTGTAACACCGACAATTCTCATAGTTGCGCCCACACACCACAGAAACCCTAGAGATATCATCTCGTAGGGCCTCTGTAATATGCGCTAAATCAAACCGGCGCAACTCTGATTTAGATGACGTCAAGTACTGTTGTGCCTTCCCCGTAGACGCCCTCCCAATCACTTACAAATCCAGCAACGCCGGAATCTGTAAGGGGGTGTACCAGAAGCTGATCAAAAACGTCCGGAGCGATTGTGACGGACTGCGCGCCAGCCTTGGCAATTTCGTGCACTTGCTGAACATTTTTAAACGATGCAGCCAGCACCTTGGCGTCCAGCTGATAAACATCGATCAGATGTGCGATCTCTGCGGCCACTTGCGTCCCATCCGCACAAATGTTGTCGAGGCGGTTTACGTAAGGTGCCAGGAACTCAGCACCTGCGACAGCCGCCATCAACGCCTGCTGAGGGGTCAAAATTGCGGTTGCGGTGATGCGAATGCCCCGTTCCTTCAACGCCTTCATGGCTTTGATACCCTGCGGGGTTACCGGGACCTTGATGATAATGTCCGTGTCGAGTTCACGCATGGCCTGCGCTTCCTCAATCATGACTTCAGCGGTCTTGCCCATCACTTGTGCGTGCAGCATGCGGTCGGGGCCGATGGCCGCCCGAATGTCGCGGATGATATCAGCAAAAGGACGGTTGGCCTTCGCGATGATTGAAGGGTTTGTGGTCACACCAGCAAGCGGGTAGAGGTCAACGGCCTTCTTGATCGCTTCGATGTCTGCAGTGTCGAGCATGTAAATCATGGGAGCCTCATTTAGTCTCTTAGTAGCCGAATTCTCTCAGGCATTTTGTCAAGGCAGCCTTGCTTTCAGTGAAGCGGATGCCATGGGCTGCAAGTTTGGATGTGTCCAGGCGCACATCGCGGGTCTTTGGTGCGGGCGCTGCTTCAAGCAGCTCTGCAAGCCGTTTTTCCTGCCCTAGCTCGTGCAGGATATGCTCCGCAATCTCATGGCGGCTGGCGGGGTTGTGAGCCCCGGTATGGTAGGTGCCATAAGGGATCTCGAAGATTTTCGGGAACTGGTCGATCAGTTCATGCGCATAGGTCAGGCCGCGGAATTCGTTGGGACGCTCCGCCATCTTTGTGCCGTTGATCAGGGCCTGCATTGCATTCCATAGAACATTCGGGTTGATGCTGGTCTGGCGCTCAGGGAGACCAAACAGCCAAGTGAAACGCAGGATCCACATTTCATCGAGGATTTCCCTGAGCTTGCCTTCGGCCTCCAGCTTGTTTTGGCCGTAAACAGTGTCCGGCACTGGCTCGTGCTCTTCTGTATAAGGGCCAGCTTCTTCGTTGCCGTTGAACACCTGCTCAGTGCTGATGAAAACCAGCTTCGCGCCAACCGCCTTACACGCCTTGGCAACGTTCATGGCACCTTCAACGTTCACTTTCCATGCGATCTCAGGATGTTTGTTGCAAAAGTCGGTCACGGCAATTGCAGCGGCATGGATTACGTAGTCAGGCTTCACGGAGCTGAACATGGCGTCCACCATGTCTGCGTTTGTGATGTCCAGCTGCTCAACATCGGTCGCGGTGATATCGAACTGCTCCTGATACTTCTTGATGAAACGGGTTCCAAAAAAGCCGTTTGCGCCTGTAATCAAGATTTTCTTTTTCATGGTCACCCACCAACGTTTACTTTGTAGCCACGCGCTTCAACCAGCGCCTTTATGGCCTCTACTTCATTGTCTGTCGGAACCGGCACATCCTTGAGCTCGTATTCCATCTCAAAGGTCTCGTACTTGTTGGCTCCGAACTGGTGGAACGGCAGCAGGTGGACCTCTTTCAAATCAAATTCACTCAGGTAATCGAGAATGGCCTGAATGTTTTCAGCATGCATCGTGTATCCCGGAATAAGCGGAATGCGTGGCACGACATGGGTTCCCTGCGCAATCAGGCCGCGGAAGTTATCGAGAGAGCGCTGGAGATTGATGCCAGTCGTCTTCTTTGCCGTTTCCGGGTCCATGATCTTGAAGTCATAAAGAACCTCATCGCAGTACTTGCTCATCTCCATCAACAGGGCTGTATTCCCATGGCCCGTCGTTTCAATTGCCGTGTTGTAGCCAAGGCGCTTCAAGCGCTTGAGAAGCTCTATGGCAAAGCGGGCCTGTGTCAGAACTTCGCCGCCAGACAGGGTGACGCCGCCGCCAGACGAGCGGTAGAACACGTCATCCTTTTCAATTTCCTTCAGCAGCTCGTCCATCGTCATGTCGGTGCCCACCAGCTCCAAAGCGCCGCTGGGGCATTCAGCAACATCCCAAGAACACACTTCGCAATGAATGCACTTGGTCTCCCGACGTATGACTTGCGGCTTGGACGATCTGGATTCCGGGTTGGAGCACCAGGGGCAGCTCAGCGGGCACCCCTTGAGGAAAACAACCGTGCGAATGCCTTCGCCATCATTCAGCGAATAACGCTGGATGTTAAACACCCGTCCCGTGGAAGGGGCAGCACCATCGCCGCCGCCCTCCAGACAGTCATTTGGCTTAGAGCTCATGGGCCGTTCTGCGAATGATGTCATCTTGGATTTCCTTGGAGAGCTCGACGAAGAAGGCGCTGTAGCCTGCCACGCGCACCACAAGGCCTGCAAAGTCCTCCGGGCGCTGCTGCGCTTCCCTGAGAGTGTCCGCATTGAGTACGTTGAACTGGATATGCTGCAGCTTCAGCTTCATGAACGCTCGCAGGAAGTCGGCAAGCTTGTTCAGGCCCTGCTCGCCTTCCAGTGTGGAGGGCGTGAACTTCACGTTCAGCAAGCTGCCGTTCGACAGAAGGTAGTTGTCGAGCTTGCTGACGGACTTCAGAACCGCTGTTGGGCCTTTTTGGTCCTTGCCCACCATTGGCGACAAGCCGCCGTCGGCCAGCTGATCACCGCTGTGGCGCCCGTCTGGCGTTGCGCCAACCACGGCGCCCAGCGGTACGTGGGCTGACACGGTGTACGAGCCGGGGGTGAAAATACCACCGCGCGGGTTCGTATATTGCTCCACTTCCTTGCAGTAGAAGCGCAGGATGTCCGAGCCGTATGTATCGACACCGTCAATGTCGTTTCCGTACTTGTCGTAGCGGTTCATCAGGCGGGCGCGGATCTGCTCGCCCTTTTCTCCCTCGAAATTGCTTTCCAGAACTTCGATGAACTCCTTGAAGGTGGCACGCTTTTCGTCGAACACGAATGCCTTCAGCGATGCAAGTGAGTCTGAAAGGTTGGCAATGCCGATGCCCTGAACACCCGAGAAGTTGTAGCGTGCACCGCCGTAGGTGATGTCCTTGCCGTTGTCGATGCAGTCGCTGATGAAGGAGGACAGCAATGGCACGGGGGCCCAGTCCCGGTGTCCGATGTCACAGATGTTGGAACCTTCCGCCATCAGCTTCACATAGTGGCGAATGTCCTGGCGAATTTCGCTCAGCAGCTGATCGAAAGTAACCTCGGTGTTGTCCTTGTTGCGATCCAGCACAAGTTCCATCACCTTCAGCAGATTGAACATGGCAATGTCGTGCAGGCCGTAGGTCTTGCCGGGGATTGAAAGCTCCACGCAGCCGACGACAGAGTAGTCCCGCGCATCTTCCAGCGAGACACCTCGGTTCAAAAAGGCAGGAACGACCACTTCGTCATTGAAGATTTGCGGAATGCCCGTACCCATGCGCACGGTCTCTGCGGTCTTGCGCAGGAACTCGCGATCGATCAACTCGTTCACCCGAACGCCAAGGTTTGGCTGGGGCAGGCGAATGCTCTGATAGGCGTCGAGGCAAAGCGTGGACAGCTCGTTCACCGCGCTTCGACCATTGGCGGTCAAACCGCCGAGTAGAATGGTATAACCCGTCGGGAACCCGGCGAAGAATTTCGCACTGCCTGTTGAGCGCAGCAGCACAACATCGTTGGTCTTTACCCAGAGGCTTTCAAGATACTCCTTCAATGCCTCGGGGCTCTCACCTTTTGCAACAGATGCGCGGTAGAAGGGCAGCATGTATTGGTCAAAGCGGCCCAGAGACAGAGAGCTTGCGTTGGATTCGTATTGCAAGATCACATTCATGTACCAGAACAGCTGAATGGCCTCGAAAAAGTCCTCAGGCTTTTCTGTTGCGATCTTCGCGGAGAGCGCTGCGATCTGTAACAGCTCCTTCGCACGCACGTCGTCGCCGCAGGTGTTTGCCATTTCGCGCGCCAGCGTTTCATAACGACGAATGTGACGGATAGAGGCTTCGAGTAGGGTCACGACTGCCGAAAAGAAGGCATTGTCAGGGTTCTTGACGCTGTGTTCTTTCAACTCGTCCAGCAACGCCCCCAAGCCATTGCCCAGAAGACGTTCAAAGTCGATGATGATGTGCCCTTGCCCTTTGTCGGTTTGGTTCACGCTGAAGATCTTTTGCGCAGTCGCGGCCTTGATCTCCTCAGGAAACTGGCTGTTGATGAAGTCCTTCATGGAGCGCTTGGTCCAATAGGGCAGCAGCTCTTCACGGTAGATCTTCTTGTCTTCCTCGCTGATGTGGAACTGGTCTTGGGGGCGGGTATCAAAGATATCCAGTTCCTTGTCGAGCCAGTAAGGATCCATCTCGGGGGACATGATACCCGCGCGCGGCTTCACGGTGCGATTGCCCGCGATCAGCTCGTCACTGCGGATGGAGATTTCTACATTGTCGAGAATATGTGCGGTCGCGAGAGCCCGGCGCACGAGCGTGTGTTGGCCTTCAGTCTGTTTGTGGCTTTCTGTGTAGAGCAGGGCGCGTTCAAGAGAAATCTCGCGCTTGTCTTTGAAGAGGTCTGCCTTTAGGCGTTCAATTCTTGGAGTGCTCATCAAAAGCTCCGTGGTGGCTTCGCGTTCGGGAAATTTTTTGAGTATTTTTCGGGGGAAGCAGGGAGCCGTAGCTCCCTGCGGGCCGTCTTGGGATCAGGCAGCCTGGTTGATGTGGGCTTCGATCTTGTCCATCACCGCAGCAGCGCGTTTTACTGCATCGCTTACACCGATGCGGACAGTCAGCTTACCTTCAAAGCGCTCTTGACCTTTGATGTCGATGTCCTTGGTGAGGATGACAACATCTGCTGCTGATACGTCTTCAGCGGTCAGTTCGTTTTCGGTGCCAATAGAGCCCTGGGTTTCAACTTTACACCCCCAGCCCTTTGCCTTTGCAGCTTGTTCGATTGCTTCAGCGGCCATGTAGGTGTGGGCTACGCCAGATGGGCATGCAGTTACTGCTACAACGTTGGTCATGATTTTCGCCTTTTGTTTTTAAATGTCGTGTTTGGGTCTGTGCGCTGCTAAATCAGCCGAAGGAGATGTCGAGTTCGCTATCGTCCTCGGCTTCCTTTTTCGACGGTGCTTCCTTGCGCATTGCCTTGAGGGTGTTCACCATCAGGGCGGTGACGACAGCGCCAACAGCCAGGGCAACAATGAAGCCGAAGCGACCATCAACAACAGGGAGCACGATCAGGCCGCCCCAGGCTGCGAAACACTCGACGCCCAGCAGAGCTGCGGTTACAGCACCGCATGCAGTACCAATCATAATGGATGGCAGAACGCGGAGTGGGTCCGCTGCGGCGAAAGGAATAGCGCCTTCGGTGATGCCCACGGTGCCCATCAGGAAGGAGGCGCGGCCAGCTTCCTGCTCAGTAGGTTCATAGAGCTTCTTGTTGATGAACGTGGCAAGGCCCATGCCAATAGAAGGTACAGCCACAGACACGGCGCTGATACCAGCAACGTTGTAGATGCCTTCACCCACGCACATGATCACGAAGGCATAGGCCACCTTGTTGACCGGTCCGCCCATGTCGAAAGCGAGCATCAGGCCCATCACGATTGCAAGAACCACGATGCTGGAATCCTGCATGCCGCGGAGGAATTCGGTCAAGGATGCCGTGGCCATGCCGATGGGCTCACCGATACCCCACACCATGACGCCAGCCGTGATGAAAGTGCCCACGATTGGGATGACGAAGATCGGCATGATGGAGCGCGCAAACGCTGGCACTTTGATCTTCTTGAGATAGTGCACAATGATACCAGCGAGCAGACCGGCGAAGATCGCGCCGAAGAAGCCGGTGTTGTACATGTTCGCGCCAATGAAGGCAGCGATTGCGGCCGGAGCAAGGGCCGAGCGGTCGGCAATTGAATAGCCGATGTAAGCCGCCAAGATTGGCACCATCAGCTGAAAGCCGGCAACACCAATAAAGAACAGGTCATGAAGCCATGTCCCTTCAGCAGGAACAGCACCTTCACCGTACAGCATGACAGATGCTGCAAGCAGAATGCCGCCTGCTACCACGAATGGAATCATGTATGACACACCTGTCATCAGGTGTTGCCTTGTATTTTTCAGGATCAAGATAAGATCATTCATCTGATAATCCTCCCCAGAGAATAAGAACGAATAACGATCGGATGCTTCCAATGGGCCCGACCTCGATGAGGCCTTTGGAAATCGTCGTCAGTATGAGAAATTTTGTGCTATCCAAGTAGAGGACAAAAACACTATTTACTGGATAAATGTTAGATATATGCTGCGGAGAAATATACGAAAAAGACCCTATGTGAAAATGTATATATTACATTTATCGTTTTAAGTATCTGATAAATAATCATAAATAATATGGATATTGTTGATGTGCGATTTTGCCCTCGGAAACATATCTGATATATGTAGTATTTCTGATGAAGGTGAATGAGGTGTGGTATTCTAACGTTTGTCCAGTAAAACGAAGTTTTGTCCAATGGAGCTGCGCGCTGTTCCTCGCTACAGTTCGTTTAACAGCTTGACCCAGAGCTACCCTATTGATTCTGAGGGACACAAAATGAAAACCTTCACCTTTACTTGCGAGTTGCCAAATGGCGTCCATGCCCGCCCGGCAAACCACGTAGAGACGCTGTGCAACAACTTCACCTCTGAAATAAAGTGGACCAACGAGCGCACCGGTATCACTGGCAACGCCAAGAGTGTCCTCTCCTTGATTGGCACCGACACCCTTTACAAAGACAGCTGCACCATCTCCATCGAGGGCGCTGACGAGGGCGAGGCCTATGAAAAGGTCAAGCAATTCATTGATACCGAGTTCGAGCATTGCGACGCGCCTCTGGAGACCGGCGGCGAAGACGCGGGCGAGTTCCTGCCGTTGCCGCGCAACTTTTCCAACTTGCAGGCAGAACATGTTCGGGGGCGCGCTGTAAGTGGCGGTTTCGGACAAGGTGTGCTGGTTCGCGTAGGTGCGGTCAACTTCGACAGCCTGACCGATTTGCCCGCAGCCAAGTCAGCCAAGGAGGAGGAAGCCCAGCTTCAAGTTGGTTTTGAAGCGCTCGCGCGCACCTTCAAAGTTCAGTTGGCAAGTGCGGCGGCAACCGAGGCCGATGTGGTCAAGGCCCACCTGGCTATTGTACGGGATGTGGAGTTCAAGGCCACCCTCGATGGCAATCTGACGGATGGCGCAAGCGCAGCTGAGGCAGTCATTGCAACGGCAAAGCACTACAGCGCGCAGCTTCAAAACTCCGCCAGCGCTTACATGCGCGAGCGTGAGCTGGATATTCGCGATGTATGCTTCCAGTTGCTTCAGGCGATCTATGGCGAAGAAAAGTTCTCCAATCAGCTGACGCTCAAAGGGCCAACGGTTTGTGTGGCGGACGATCTGACCCCAAGCCAATTTCTTGAGCTGGACAAAAGCCTGCTGAAGGGGCTGATCCTGACCCGCGGCGGCAGCACGTCACACACCGTCATTTTGGCGCGCTCTTTTGCGATCCCAACTCTGGTTGGTGTCGATGAAGCCGAGCTCGGCGACAAACTCGGCGCGCAGGTTCTTGTCGATGGTGATCTCGGCCTGGTCGTCACCGACATCACTGAGCCGGTAGCGCGCTATTACGAGCAGGAGCAGCGTGTTCAGGACGCCGTAAAAGACCGTCAGGCCGCGTTTAGAGATCAGAAGGGTATGACGGCAGATGGCAAGCCGGTGGAATTGGCGGCAAACATCGCACATTCCATCGAAGCCTTCCCGGCCTTCAAGAACGGCGCGGAAGCCATCGGTCTGTTCCGAACCGAGATGCTGTATATGGACCGCACGTCCGCCCCGGATGAAGATGAGCTCTACAACATCTACTGTCAGGCTATCGAAGCGGCGGAAGGCAAGTCCATCATCATCCGAACCATCGACATTGGTGGCGATAAGCCCGTCGACTATCTGAAGATCCCTGCGGAAAACAACCCGTTCCTCGGTTACCGTGCCGTTCGTATCTACGAAGAGTTCAGCGACTTGTTTAAGGAACAGCTGCGCTCGATCCTCCGCGCTTCTGCTCATGGTTCCTTGAAGATCATGATCCCGATGATCTCTTCCTTGGAAGAAATCCTTTGGGTCAAGGACGTTCTGGCAGAAATTCGTCAGGATCTTCGCAAAGAACACATTCCGTTCGACGAGAAAATTCCGTTGGGCATCATGGTCGAAGTCCCATCCGTGGCCTTCATCATCGATCAGTGCTGCGAAGAAGTGGATTTTTTCAGCATCGGTAGCAACGACCTCACTCAGTACCTGATGGCCGTTGACCGGGATAATGCAAAGGTGACCAAGCACTACAACAGCTTGAACCCTGCGTTCTTGCGTACCCTTGATCACATCGTCAGTTCCGTCCACCGCCACGGCAAGTGGGTTGGCCTCTGCGGTGAACTTGGTGCGAAAGGCTCTGTTCTGCCTCTGCTCATCGGCATGGGTCTTGATGAAATCAGCATGAGTGCTCCCAGCATTCCGGCCACCAAAGAGCGTGTCTCCAAGCTCGACAGTCGCGAATGCCGCATCCTGCTCAACAAGGCCATGGAATGCCGGACCTCCCTGGAGGTGGAACATCTTCTCGCCCAGTTCCGCATGGAACAGTCTGATGCGCCTCTCGTCTCCCAAGAGTGCATCACGCTGGATGTCGACCTGCGCTCCAAGGAAGAGGTTATCAAGACGCTATCTGATAACCTCTTCCTCGCTGGACGCTGCCGATACCGCGACAAGCTGGCAGATGATTTGTGGGCGCGCGAGGATGTGTTCTCAACTGGCCTTGGCTTCGGTTTCGCGATCCCGCATACCAAGTCTGAACATATCGAACAGTCAGCGATCAGCGTTTCCCGTCTGGCACAGCCAATCCAGTGGGGTGATGAGGAAGCTCAGTTCATCATCATGTTGACGCTGAACAAGCATGCCGCCGGTGACCAGCACATGAAGATCTTCTCAAAGCTGGCCCGCCGGATCATGCAGGAAGAGTTCCGCAAAAAGCTCATGAACGCGGGATCTGTCGCCGACGTGGAAGCAACCTTGAAGAAAGAATTGGAACTTTCCTGACCGCGACACTCTGATGGTGACCCTGCACCTCCCACAGGGCACCATTCCTCCCTGGCAGCCCGGCTCCTCCGCGCCGGGTTGCCGCTTTTCTTTTTGGGAGCAGCAGGGAAAGCTATGACCGCGATAAAGACAGCACTAGTGGGCTTTGGTATTTCCGGGCAGTCATTTCAGGCACCGATTATCGAGGCCCTGAAAGAGTTTGAACTGACAAGCGTCGTCTCCAGCAACCCGGCGAAGGTAAAGGGCCAGCTGCCGGATGCGGCTGTCTACGCTTCCCTTGAGGAGCTGCTTGAAAAGGGCGATGAGGAGCTGGTGGTCATCGCAACCCCGAATGAACTCCATGGCCCGTTTGCAGAAAAGGCCTTGCGCGCAGGCAAGCATGTGGTGGTGGAAAAGCCGTTCACCATTGAAAGTGCAGAGGGCGAACGCATTGCGGCTCTGGCGCAGGAGTTGGGCCAGAAGCTTAGCATCTATCACAGCCGCCGTTTTGATGGGGACTACCTCACCATCAAGAGGTTGATGAATGAGGGTCAGCTGGGCACCGTCCATACCTTGTTTTCAAGCTACAACCGGTTTCGCCCAGAGGTGAAGGTGCGTTGGCGCGAGCAGGACATACCAGGCGCTGGCATTCTTTATGATCTTGGATCTCATTTGATCGATCAGGCTGTATCCCTCTTTGGCGTGCCGCAAGCGGTTACGGCCAAGCTGCGCAAGCAGCGTCCGGGTGCTCAGGCCGTTGATCACTTTCACATCTGCCTTGCCTACGAGGCCTGTGATGTAATCGTCCACGGCAATAACCTCAGCACCGCCGAGGGCCCGCGCTTTCAGGTGTTTGGCACCAAAGGGGCCTTCATCAAATACGGCATGGACACGCAAGAAGACTTGTTGCGGGAGCTTAAAGGTCCGGGCTCGAACGGGTGGGGCGAAGACCCGCAAGCTCGGTGGGGAGAGTTCACTGATTCTGAAGGCAAAACAGTCTCCGTGCCAACGGAGCGTGGCGGCTATGAACAGTTCTATCTGGAAATGGCTGCGGCAATTCGCAGCGATGCCCCGGTGCCTGTGAAGCCAAGACAAGCCATAGCCACCATCAAGATCATCGAGGCTGCCTACGAAAGCAGCGCCTCAAACAGAACCGTATTTCTATAGTCTATCGAGGCTCGACATGTCAGAACTTCTGCACACCCTGCTTGAACAGGAAAGCCGACTTCAGTTCACCTGGTTTTCTCATGATCGGGCTTGGGATCTGGGCTGTGCCCTTAAAGCCGCTGCGGAAGAACGCGGGGCGAGTGTGGCAATCGATATCACGATGAACGGCTTGACCCTGTTCTCATTTGTCATGTCTGGCGCGCGTGGTGACAATCTGGAATGGGTGCGGCGCAAGAAGAACTCAGTGGACCGTTATCATCACAGCACCTGGTACCTTGGCAACTATTATAAGGCCAAGGGAAAGAGCATGTACGACGGCTCTGGCGTCGATCCAAAAGATTTTGCATCCCATGGTGGCAGTTTCCCTTTGATCATTCGTGATGTAGGGGTAGTTGGATCAATCACGGTTTCCGGTCTGCCACAGGAACAAGATCACCAACTCATTGTAGACGTGCTCTTTGAGTTCCTTGATGAGGATGAAAAGGCTCTGACCGACTAAGAGGGCCTTTCATAGCCAGCGCTCCCTCGTTCGTTCGCCTGTACGAGGGGGCGCAAAGCTTTCCATTTACCGAGCAAGTCGCAAAGGATTGATCTGGCGGCCATCGGCGTCAAAGTTCTCCTCGCGAAGCCATATCTCCAATCCGGCTTTGATGTGCGGCCATTCTCCATCCAGTATGGAGAACCATGCCGTGTCGCGATTGCATCCCTTCACCACCCTGTCTTGCCGGAAAATGCCCTCGAATGTGAAGCCAAGGCGTTCTGCAGCGGCGCGAGACTTCTCGTTGAGAGCGTGGCACTTCCATTCATATCGCCGGTACTTGAGATCTTCAAAAACGTGCCGCATCATCAGGTACATGGCTTCCGTCGCCAGCGCCGTTCGCTGGAGTTGGCTGGAAAAGTGCAGGTTCCCAACCTCAATGGAGCCGTGGGCTGGATCTATGCGCAGATAGCTTGCAACGCCCACGGCTGCCCCGCTACGGCGATCAAGGATCGCATAAAACAGCGCGTTTTGATCCCGGGTTGCTGCTGCGAGCCAGCGATCAAACGCCTCCCGTCCGTCAAAGGGGCCGATGGCAAGGTACGTCCAGTTGGCCTCGCTGCCTTTTGCGCAAAGCGCGGCAAAAAGATCGTCACCGTGCAGAGCGGGGTCCAAGCGGTTCAGGATGACACAGGGCCCTTCAAGTGTACTGGCCTCTGGCTTTTGGGTGCCTTTCCAGTCAGGCAAGTGCGGGCCAATGGGTTGGCCATGTTCGTTCAGCTGCATTCTGCTATCCTGCTGAGTAAGGTTGATGCTGGCAGCCTAGCGAAAATGTGGATCTCTAAAATATCCAATTCAACATAAATTATAGTACCAGTTAGCCTGTCTCAGAGGTGAGCCTTCAGGAAATCCAGAACAGCCCGCGTCTTGGCGGGCAGGTAGGAGCGGCTAGGATAGAGTGCGTAGGCCGCTGTATCGAACTCCGTCGCCGTTACTTCATGGTCTTCAAAAAGACGCACCAGACTTCCGGATTTCAAATCGCCGTCGACCAACCAGTCAGCGAGCAGAGCTGGCCCCAACCCATGTCGCGCTGCTTCACGTACGGCCAGAGGGCTTGAAATGAGCAGTTTTCCATCGACGGAAATTTCCCTCAAATTGCCATCCTTACCTCTAAAGCGCCAAACATGCGGTACGCGTGGCAACGCATATCTCAAGCAATTGGCCTCATTGAGATCCTCTGGGGTCGCAAGGGGAGGGCTGGTTTTCAGGAAATCTGGAGAAACACAAATATAATAATGGGTTGTGCGCAATCTGGTGCTGATCAGCTCCCCCTCTGGAGCAGGCGTAAGACGGATTGCAAGGTCAATCCCGTTCTCTACCAAGTCCAGATTGCTGTCGGATAATTGCAGTTCAACGATCAGATTGGGCAGTTGCGCCTGCAGCTTGTGTAGCAACGGCACAATACATTCGCTCCCAAACGCAATGCTCGCTGTAAGACGCAATGTTCCCGTCGGATTTTGTCGGAATGCCGCCGCCTCCTCGTGGGCCAGCTCCATCTCATCCAGCAAGGGCCCGATGCGTTCCAGGTAGCGCGCCCCTTCTTCCGTGGGGGTCAGGCGACGGGTGGAGCGTTGAAACAAGCGCAAACCAAGCTGTTCCTCAATACCCGCCACACTGCGAGAGATGGAGGATGGGTCTACATTCCTCAGTCGAGCAACGCGCGCAAAACTGCCATGTGTTGCGACAAGCGCAGCGATCTTCAAAGCATCAAGGTCCATTCGTGCAAACTACGCAGGAATGTAATGCAAGACTAGAGGTTTTTAGCGGTCTGCGCATGAAATAAAACCTCGAAAGCGGCGCACGGTTTGTCTAAGTACTACAACTAGGCCGTGTTGGCATTGTCTCGCAGGATGAACAACGGAGTGTGAAATGAGTGCAGTTGAAGGCAAGCGCGTTATCATTACTGGCGCCAGCCGGGGAATTGGTGAAGCAGCGGCCCGCCTTTTGGCGGAGCAGGGCGCAAAGGTCGTGCTGGCCGCGCGCGGTGGTGAAGCGATCAAGAAAATTGCGGAAGAAATCGTGGCAGCTGGGGGCGAAGCCTCTGCATTTCCATGCGATGTCAGCTCCTACACCGCCGTTGCTGCGCTCGTTAAGCACACGGTAGACACCTTCGGCGGTGTCGATGTTCTGGTGAACAATGCGGGCGTCATTGAGCCGATTGCACCTCTCATTGAAAGTGATCCGGAAGAGTGGGCAAAGGTTGTCGATATCAACATCAAGGGTGTTTACTACGGCATGCGCGCAGCGGCCCCAGAAATGCTGAAAGTCGGCGGAGGCACAATCATCAATATCAGCTCAGGGGCAGCCTATGCGCCACTAGATGGTTGGAGCCAATACTGCACAACCAAGGCAGGCGCGCTCATGCTGACCCGCTCTGGTCACAAGGAATTGGGCGACAAGGGCATCCGCGTCGTGGGTCTGTCGCCGGGAACTGTTGCAACGGAAATGCAGGTGGCCATCAAGTCCTCCGGCATCAATCCGGTAAGCAAGCTCGACTTCTCGGTCCACATTCCAGCGGAGTGGGTGGCCAAGACAATTGCCTTCCTCATGGGGCCGGGCGGTGATGAGTATCTCGGCAGCGACTTTTCGTTGAAGACCAATGAAGGCCGCATGGCTGTTGGCCTTCCCGGGCTTGATGGATAATACCTAGTGATGCACGGATTAGGTGAAGAGCGTCAACCATTTGGCGCTCTTCACCTTTTAATCACACTGGTTTTACTGTACCCATTGAAGCACTCTAAAATAGTCTGGGCACCCATAGGGGTTTTGCCATGAAACGGGGTGCAAAGAGGATCGGTGCAGGTGTTCGCGTGTCGCCAGTTTGAACGACAGATCTCAGGGCTCGGGAGGTGCGTGTGACGCAGCTACGGCTCACCGACCTTTCCAAGGAATTTTCCGATCAAGTTGCCGTTCGCGCCGTGAACCTCTCCATTAAAGCGGCAGAGTTCATTGTGCTCCTCGGCCCCTCTGGTTGTGGCAAGACCACCACCTTGCGCATGATTGGCGGCCTGGAAACGCCGAGCGCAGGCGCCATCCTGTTCGATGGGGAAGACATGACCAGCGTCCCGGTGCAGCACCGCCACGTGGGGCTGGTGTCGCAGCGCTTCAACTTGTTCCCGCACATGCGTGTTTACGACAATGTTGCCTTTGGCTTGTCGGTGCGCGGTGTCCCCGCCTCAAAGATCAAGGAGCAAGTACACCACATGCTGGAGGCCGTGCAGCTTTCAGAGTATGCGGACCGTTTTCCCTCCCAACTTTCGGGCGGACAAATGCAGCGTGTGGCCATTGCGCGTACGTTGGTCACTTGTCCCAAGGTGCTCCTTTTGGATGAGCCCTTTGCCAGCTTGGACACGTCCTTGCGTACCGAGATGCGCAGCTTTTTAAAGCAGCTGCAGCGCGACTTGGGCATGACCACGGTGCTGGTGACCCATGATCAAGTGGAGGCCATGGATTTGGCAGACCGGATCGCCGTGATGTTTGACGGCGAGCTGGCCCAGCTTGGAACGCCGCAACAGGTTTACCATCACCCGAAATCGGAGCGCGTCGCGCGCTTCATGGGGCATTCGAATATCTTTGAATGCACAGTGCTCGCGGAAGAAAAGATTGAAACGCCATTCGGCCCTCTGGACGCCAGCACAAATGGAGCTGCAGCCGGGCGGAGCAGAGCCATGGTGCGCTATGAAGCCATTGAACTGGCCGAACCTTCAGACCACTCTTCGGCGCAATGCCAGATCAACAGGCTGTCCGGCACCGTAGAGACCGTCGAATTCTTGGGGGCTGTAACACGCTGCGCCGTACAAGTTGGCGCTCACCGTCTTGTCATGGACCAGCCCTCCACCAGGGTTCTGGAAGTGGGGCAACCCGTCAATTTGCAAATTCATCGGGATCACATTGGAGTTTTGTCTAGGTAAGGGTGCTTGGGACACCTTCAGACAACAATCATGGGGAGTATCAATGAAGAACTTGAAGAAAATCGGATGGAGCGCCGTGCTTCTGACCGCGCTGCTGGGCACCACGACCGCGCACGCAATGGATGACGCCGAGTTCCGGTCTCAGTTTCTCTCCGGCTCGATGGACTGGAGCGAGGTGACAAAGCGGGCGCAGGACGAAGGCACCGTAAACTTCTACTACTGGGGTGGCAGCGATATCATCAATCTCTGGATTGATCAGGTAGCCAAGCCTGCTCTGGCCGAAGAAGGCGTCACCCTCAATCCGGTGCGCATCACCGCCACCAAGGATACTGTTGACGTGATCCTTGCTCAGCTTGCTTCTGGCAAAGGCGAGGGAGAGGGCTCCGTGGACATGCTATGGGTCAACGGCGAGAATTTCTTCACGCTCAAGCAACAAGGTGCGCTTTGGGGCAGCTTTGCAGACAAGCTTCCAAACTCCGTGAACTTCGAATGGGACAACGCTGACCCGCGCGCGCAGCTCAACCTCAGCGATTTTGGCACGGCGACTGACCGCATGGAGATGCCATGGTCCGGCGAGCAGTATGTCTGTGCCGTCGACCGCGCTCATGTATCTCAAGAGGAAACCCCTGCCACCTTCGAAGATCTGAAGGCGTATCTGGAACAGAACCCGGGCAAGTTCGCCTATGTGAAGCCGCCGCATTATCTGGGCAACACATTTGTGCAGTCCGTGCTTTATGCGCACAATCCGGAGGGCACGGGTGCCGAGCCGTTCCAGCTCTCGCTTGAGGAGCTTGGTGCAGACAAGCTTGCAACGCTGATCGAGCCGGGCTTCGCATACCTGAAGGAAATCGAACCACTCCTTTTGGGTGGGCCGCAGGGCAACCCACGCTATCCAGAGGGCCCCTCCGAGCTGGACAATCTGTTCCTGAACTCCGAGGTGCACTTCAACTGCAAGTTCGGTCTTTATGGTGTCTATGCGGGTTTGATTACCGGCACTTACCCGGAAACAGCGGAGGAAATGATTTTCCCAGCGGGCAACATGATCAAGAACAAGAGCTATCTTGCCATTCCGCTTAACAGTCCGAACTCGGCTGCGGCCTTGGTCGCAATCAACTACTTCTCTTCCGTTGCCTCTCAAGCTGCCATGATGAAACAGGCAGGCATGCCGGCTGGGCTGGATACCTGGAAGCTTACAGAAGCGGATCAAGCCATCATCAATGAAGCCGCCCCGCCGCACTACGGTGTGACGCAGGCAGAGTTTGACGCCAACATCGCGCCAGACACCAACGCCAGCCTCGTGGACGTCATTGAAGGCACATGGCTTGAGGTGATCGAGCGCGGGTCGGACAAGCCAATCAAGGATGTGGTGGCCGAAGTGGTCGCCAATCTGAAGTAAACAAGAGGAGAGGGCGAGCATTGGCCTCGCCCCTTCATTCCCTGAGATGATCCAGCACGACCGCCCCACTTCACACCGCCAACCTTTAAGCCTTCGGGAAAAGCTCCAGCTTGCCCCGTTGCTTCTGGTCATGCTGGGTCTGTTTGGCGGTGCGCTTGTGCTTGGTCTGCTTCAAAGCTTCGGTTTTGCGCCTTGGTTCGGCATCAACGAGTTTCCCAACCCCGACTACTTCGTGGCACTATGGTCTTCGCCGGATTTCTGGCTTTCCCTTGGGCTCACGCTCTACTACGGCGTCGTTTCAACGCTGTTGGGGCTGATCATCTCTGTGCCGCTGGCGTTGGCGTTCGAGCGTCGCTTTCGCGGCTCAAAGGTGCTTTTGGCCGTCTCGCGTTTGCCGCTTATGGTTCCGTACAGTGTTGGGATCGCTCTTGCGTTGATCATGCTGGGGAACGGCGGCATCATTTCCCGTCTTGCGGCCAGCTTGGGCCTTATTTCAGATCCCGGCGCGTTCCCGGCCATCCTGCACAGCCATTGGGGCTGGGGCATCATTGCCGTTTATGTCTGGAAGCAGGTGCCGTTCATGACCATGGCCATTCTGGCTGTTCTTTTGGGGCTCGGTCAGGGCACACGGGAAGCGGCTATGGTCCTTGGGGCCCGCACGCATCAGGTATTCTGGCGAGTAACGCTCCCTCAGCTCATGCCCGGCATCGTCTCCGCCTCTCTCATCTGTTTTGCCTTCAATGTCGGCGCGTTCGAAGCCCCGTTCATCCTTGGCGGCGGCTATCCGGAAACACTTCCCGTGTTGGCATGGCGTTACTTCAACGACGCCAACTACGTCTATCAGCTGCAGGGCATGGCGGTAATTGTCTCGCTCACGCTGGTTTCCGGGGCCATTTTGGCAGGTTACCTGTTTGCCTATCGCCGCTTTGAACGCAAACGGGGGCGCCTTTGATGGCCAGCGCAAGCCTTCGCTCTCTCACCTTTGGGCAGAAGCTGCTCATTCTCGCCGTGCTTGCCTTTACCATTGGGCCGTTCGCACCGCTCATCATCCAGAGCCTTGCGTTCCGCTGGGCATGGCCAGACCTGCTGCCTTCCGTCTGGTGGCTCGAACAACGGCAGATTTCGCCGTTTCCCTTGGCGTGGGATTATGTGCTGTCGCCCACCTCAAAGGTGCTTGAAGCAACCGTGAACACCATCGGCATCGGTGTTGCTGTATCGTTGCTCTGCCTGCTCATTTGCCTGCCCGCCGCGCGGGTTCTGGCAAGAGCAAACTTCCGCGGCAAGAAGCGTCTGGAGTTCTTTCTGTCACTTCCGTTGCTGGTGCCGGAAGCCGCCATCGGCATTGCGCTTTTGATGATCTTTACGGGGTTGGGCCTATCAGGCACGTATGTTGGGGTCATCATCGTCCACCTCATTCCCACCGTGCCTTACATGGTGCGCATGCTCACCGCCGTGTATCAGGGGCTGGATCAAGGCTTTGAGGACAATGCCCGCGTCCTCGGCGCCAACGATTGGCAAGTGCTCACCCGTGTCACCTTGCCCATGCTTATGCCCGGGGTGCTTGCCGGGGCGCTCTTTACTTTCCTTGTGTCAACGAACCTGTTTTTGCTCACATTCTTCATCGGGCAGGGCAGCATCGTCACTCTGCCGACCCTTTTGTTCTCGCAGATATCTGGCGGGGCCATGGGCGCAACGGCGGCAGGCATCGCGCTGGTGGCGTCCTTGCCGGGGCTCATCCTGCTCGTGCTCTCGGACCGGTTGATCCGAGAAGAAGCTTTTGCCCTTGGAATTGGCGAATAGAGGCTGCGCTTCAGGCCCGCGCTGGGCGGTAGAAGAAGCGCTCGAACAGCTGCTCAGGCAGCAACAGCATCAAGCGGCTGATGAGGATCATCGCAATCACGGTAAACACAAATCGGCCGATCAAGACACCGGAATAGTGGCCGCCAAACGCCATCATCACCAACGGATCCTCAATCAGGCCGTGGCACAGCCCCATGAAGCTGACGGAAAGCACAACGTCCCGAGAGCTTAAATTGCCAGCTTGCGCTTCCCGAATGATCAGGCCGCCACCGTAAGAAAGGCCGAGCAATACACCAATCATGGTGACGTTGGTCGCCTTTGGGCTGATGCCCATCAAGCTCAAAAGCGGTGCAAACAAGCGGGTCAATAGGCCGGTGATGCCTGTTACTTCCAGTAGCTTCAGGAAGATGATCAACGCCAGAATGATCCAGAACAGGGAGAACAGCAAAGAAGCGCTGGACCATGCCCACTGCAACCATGTCTCGTCAGCTTGCGGCACCACTGGCAACCAGCTCAGGTCCAAGGGCTGCTGCAGCCAGTCGCCCCAAGCGTAGATAAGGTTCAGCACCACGCCGTAGGCCATGCCCACCACCAGTCTCAGGCCGGAAGAAAAGATAAAGCTTACGCCTGCTTTGCGCGAGATGCCTTGTTCAAGGGGAAGTGCGTGAGCAATCAGCACCATGGACAACAGCACTGTAACCTGCGCAACGGTCAGCTCCATTCCGGGCAGCAGGCCCATCATGGCGGCCAGCGCACCATAGTTGTTCACCAGAAGGCCCGTGGCGAACACGAGACCCGTTTCTGCTGGCAGACCGGCTATGCCCATCACGGGGCTGAGAAAGCTTGCCAGATGCTCAACAGCGCCAAACTCGATCGCAATGCGTACAAGGATCATGATTGGCACCATTACCTTCACCATATCGATGAACAGGCGAATGGCATCCTTGCCGAGCTTGAAGGCGGTGAGAATGAAAACGTTCATGGGTAAGCATCCGGCTGGAGATGACCTAAGGAAGGATGCCTAGCTGTAAAGAAGGGCAAAGAAAATCGCAAGCCGCCGGCGCTTGCGATTTTTACCGGCAAGCCGTGAGCTCACCTTAAGAACGGAGGCGCTCCGGAAGGGAACGAAGCGCCTCGCTAGGTGTTGAGATCAACTGCCGTTTTCAACGGCCAGTTTTGGGCCTACGGGTTTCGTCAGCAGGCCAAACAAGTCGCGGGGATCGGCAGGGTCGGCCACCATGTCCAGTGTGTCGAACAGGCCGGTCGCGATCGCCCGATCATGAAGGTAGCGTAGCGCCGAAAAATCTTCGGTTGCAAAGCCTACGGAATCGAACAGGGTGATTTGACGCTCATCGTCGCGGCCCTGTGCTTCGCCGCGCATCACTTGCCAAAGTTCGTTGACAGGGTAGTCCTCGTCCAGCTGCTGAATTTCACCCTCAATGCGGGTCTGTGGTGGGTATTCAACGAAGATCTTGGACTTCAGCAGCACGTCTTTGTGCAGCTCCGTCTTGCCCGGGCAGTCCCCGCCGATGGCGTTAATGTGCAGGGCGCTGCCAACCATGTTGTCGGTCAAGATGGTTGCGTTCTGTTTGTCTGCGGTCACAGTGGTGATGATGTCCACCCCTGTCACAGCTTCTTCCGGGCTGCTGCAGGCAGTAAGGGTGAAACCCCGTCCATTCAGGTTGCGGATCAGCTTTTCGGTGGCTTTCGGGTCAACATCATAGAGGCGTAGTTCGGTGATGCCGAGCAGCTCCTTGAATGCAATCGCCTGAAACTCGGACTGCGCGCCGTTGCCGATCATCGCCATACTCTTGGAGCCCGGACGCGCCAGATGTTTTGCAGCCACCGCGGAAGTTGCTGCTGTACGCAGAGCCGTCAGCACGGTCATCTCGGAAAGCATCACCGGATAGCCCGTATCGACATCGGCGAGCAAGCCGAAAGCGGTAACGGTCTGTAGGCCTTCCTTGGTGTTCTTGGGATGGCCGTTCACATACTTGAAGGTGTAAAGCTCACCATCGCTTGTTGGCATCAGTTCGATCACGCCGACCTTGGAGTGGCTAGCAACACGCGGGATCTTGTCGAACAGTTCCCAGCGCTTGAAGTCTTCTTCAACATAATCGGCCAGCCCGTGCAGGAAGTCTTCAATTCCCTGACCGCGCACAATCTCCAGAATGTTGTCGACGCTTACGAATTTCACCATGTGCGGTTGTCCCTTCTTATTAGAAATTTTCTGCGGCGCGCGTTTGCCGGTCAAGAATGCTCTTGCCGAACAAGCTGCTCACCAGATCAACCATCAAGCGGGCCGTGGTGCCGCTATGGTCGAGAAACGGGTTGAGCTCTACAAGGTCCAGTGATGAGACCAGTTTGTAATCATGCAGCAGTTCCATGATCAGGTGCGCCTCGCGGAAGGTCGCTCCCCCGGGCACAGTGGTGCCCACTGCCGGTGCAATCGCTGGATCGAGGAAGTCCACGTCCAGGCTCAGGTGCAGTTTGCCGTTGCTGGCTTTCACACGGTCAAGGAACGTGCGGAGCGGCTTGATGACGCCATTCTCGTCAATGCTGCGCATGTCATGGGCCAGAACGCCAACCTCTCGCAGGGTATCGCGCTCGGCGCGGTCAACAGAGCGCAGGCCCATCATGCATACGTTCTGCGGCTTCACCGGGTTTGCCAGTTTCGGCAGATAGGGCGTGAAATCCTTGCTTCCCGTGTAGTAGGCCGCTGGCGTGCCGTGCAGGTTGCCGCTCTCGGTGCTGTCCAGACTGTGAAAATCGGGGTGTGCATCCAGCCAGAGCACGAACTGTTCTCGCCCTTGTTCAGCCGTGTGCTGCGCCACACCTGACACCGTTCCGGCGGCCATGGAATGGTCCCCACCCAAGAAAATCGGGAGGGCCCCTTCACTCATGGCGTTGTACGCTGCTTCGTAAAGCACTTGGGTCCAGGCGCGATATTCTGCCAGATGGTGCACCTTCGGGTTCGTGTGCGAGAGTGGTTCCTGAACGGAAACACGGAGGTTTCCAAGGTCCTCAACATCAAAACCCAACGCCTGCAGATGGTTGGGCAGCTGCGCGGTACGAAAGGCATCGGGGCCCATGAGGCAGCCGCCCAAATGGGTGCCGGTCTGAATGGGGGCGCCTATCAAAAGGATCTTCTCAGACATTCAGGGTCCTCTGGATATTTTATCGTTGCGCCAATTATGCGCCTTCCAACGGCGGTAAAAAGAGATCATAATGATCACAGTGATGGCAAATATTGCCAAATTGATAAGGCTTTTTACGCATTATGGATGAGATAGATCGCCACTTGATAGCGTTACTACGTAGAAATGGGCGGGCAAGCGTGTCCGATCTGGCTATGGAGTTGAAGCTTGCGCGTGCAACCGTTCGCAGCCGCATGGAAAAGCTGCAAGAATCGGGCGAGATCCTTGGCTTCACTGTCGTTTTGAAGAATGACGTTTACGATCAGCCAGTTCGTGGCATCATGGCGGTGCAGATCGAAGGCAAGGGCATGGACAAGATCGTCGCCCGTCTCAACACAATGCCGGAAATCTCCGCCGTTCACACCACCAACGGCAATTGGGATCTCATTTTGGAGATCAACACCAAGACATTGACCATTTTGGACGATGTGTTGAAGCGCATTCGCTCGATTGATGGTGTGGCGTCCAGTGAGACCAACTTGCTGCTGACCACACGGCGCAGTTCGTTGAAAGCGTCGTCGCTTAAGTCTGACGGCTTTCATCTTACGGGTGGAGAGTAGGAAGCAAGAGACTGGGCGCGTTCTGCGGTGCGGTCCGAACGACCTTGCGGCCTCTAGAACGCAGCCCAGTAGATCAGGAAAGGTGTTGGGTACACCGCGAACGACAGCAACGGCAAAATGAAGTGCTGATTTTTCGCGATGTTCTTGCGCAGCAGGAAATAAGCGGGTGGGATCAGCAGAAACAAGACAATGCCAACCTTCACACTCTCTTCGTAGCTCGCTTTCAGGGCCTTGCTGTCAATGCGATGGAAACACGCGCAGACAACAGGGTAGGCCATAAGGAAATAGGCTGGCAGCAGGTAAACCCGGAAGTCCTCAGCCGCTGCCGGGATGATGCCGCCAAGCATCAAGGCACCCAGAGCGGAAATGACCGGGGCAAACACCATGATCCAGGCGAGCGAAGGCGCGACGTGCCGCGGGGGGCGGTTCGCCTCTTTCTCTGCTTTAGCCTCTTCATCTGCTTCGTGCAGCATATCGATGAGGCGATCTACCTCATAAACGCGGCGCCAGACAGGGCCGAGTTCACGTGACCAAACCTTCGTTGAACGGCTGATCTTTCCGGAGGTCAAGAGCTCCAGAAATTCCGGCTCCTCAAGAGGGCCGACATTTTCACCGTTTACCTTATAGAACCAACGAACAGGCCTGCCCTCGCTGGGCAAATCGTTCTCGCTCACAGGGGGCGTCCTTGCGTTCAAGGTCACCGTCCTCCTTCTCATCAGTAAGTCATGGCGATCCATTGTCGCCCGGTTCTATATTCCTACTGACGATGCACCATTTGGGAGCTTTTGCCCCATACTCTTATTATAGATCAGCACTTATATTGTGCCGCAACAGGCCACTATTTACAACTAGTTGCCAAATGATCAAGGGGGACCATCGCGCCCATGGTGCATTTCCTCAAGTTAACTACTTTTAGGATAGGCGGCTGCGAAGGCAGGATGGTGTTCAAGGGCTGAAACAATGGTGTTGATCCGAGAAAGATCACTGCGGTCCGCGCCCCAACGGTCGGCATTGTAAACTTGAGGCATCAAACAAATGTCGGCTAATGAAACAGTCTCTCCGTAACACGTAGCGCCTGTGGTGCCCAGCTGCTCCAGCAGGCCTTCGAATGCGACCAGGCCACTGCGGATCTTCTCTTTCATCCACTGAGCTTTTATTGTTTCATTACCGCCACTTACGTGCACAATGCTCTGTACGACGCCTAAGTTGCATATGGGATGGATGTCCATTGCGATGGCATAGGAGAGTTGGCGCACGCGGGCGCGTCCCAGTGCATCCTCCGGCATCAGCTTTGGTTCGGGATACTGCTCCTCCAGGTACTCGATTATGGCAAGCGACTGGGTGAAGCGCTGCCCGTCGAGCACAAGAGTAGGCACCAGTCCCTGCGGGTTGAGTGCTTTATAGGCATCACTATTTTGTTCTTTGTTCAGAAGGTTAACTTCCTCGGTTTCAAACCGCAGGCCTTTTAGGTTGAGCGCGATTCGTACCCGGTAGCTGGCCGACGAACGCCAGTAGTCGTAAAGCTTGATCTCAGACATTGTTCCCTCCCCAAATGCCATGCCTCAGACGCTCGGTTCTGTCAGCGCCATGGTCGCATCCGCTCGTTTGCGAACCCGGTCCATCAATCCTTCCAGAAGGGTGAGTTCCTCCTCCGTCAGATCAGCAATCAGCTCCTGCTCCACCTCCCGCACAAGCGGCACCAGATCTTGAAAAATGCGGTTGCCTTCTTCCGTCAGTCGAAGCACAGAGCGTCGGCGGTCATCCCCATCGATATCGCGTTTCAACAAACCCTTTTTGCGCAGCGATTGCACGGCGCGGGACACGTTCACCTTGTCCATGCTGGATTTCTCGACAATCTCGGTTGCCGAAAGCGCCCGGTTGCTGCCCAAAATGGCCATTGTGCGCCACTCTGAAACCGCAAGCCCATGCCGCTCGGTGTAAACGCGGGTGACGGCGGCGCTCACCGCGGCAGCGAACACGCGCACGCGGTACGGAAAGAAATCGCGAAGGTCAAAATCGTGCATAGGGGTCAGTTGCCTAGCTGTTGTGCCGGTCGCTTGGCGCGGCGTTTCTCTTGTTCCAAACGGCACTGCGCCGCATCTGATACTTATAATAGTAACAAGTGAAACTAAATGTCAATTTGGTCGATTCTTATACGTTTCGCTGATGCGCCCGAGGCGTTCGGCAATATTATTCGCCAAAATCAGCCGCTTCTGCGGAATGTAGACCAATATCTAATATCTCACTGACGGGTTGGCAATTGACAAAGTTTCATTTGTAACTATCCTGATGAGCAGATTTACGTTCAGGGCCAATTCTTAGGTGCCCTTTAAAAACCAAGAGCGAGTTTCTTCATGAAAAGCTGGGTTGAAAGCGCCAACCAGAGTGACTGCCACTTTCCTCTCCAAAACCTGCCGTACGGCGTTTTCTCAACGGGCGGCTCTGCGCCACGTTGCGGCGTTGCGATCGGTCAGTTTGTTTTGGATCTTGCGCTGCTGGAAGAGGCTGGGCTGATCTCAGCAGGTGGGGCGCAGCACGTGTTTAACCAGCCTGCTTTGAACCTGTTCATGGGTTTGGGCAAGACATCCTGGGATCAGGTACGTGAACGCCTCATTGCGCTGCTGAAGGAAGACGGCGACAGCGCGCTCAAGGACGATGAGGGCCTCAAGACGAAGGCGCTTGTTTCCATGGCAGATGCACAAATGCACATGCCGTTCACCGTAGGCGAGTACACCGACTTTTATGCCGGTCGCCAGCATGCGTTCAACGTGGGCACCATGTTCCGTGGTCCGGAAAACGCGCTACCACCGAACTGGCTCCACATTCCGATCGGCTACAATGGCCGCGCATCCACCGTCATCGTAAGCGGCACAGACATTACCCGCCCGCTCGGCCAGAAAAAAGCGCCAACAGACGAGGTGCCGCGCTTTGGGGCCTGTGAACGTCTCGACATTGAGCTTGAGATGGGCGCCGTCGTTGGCATGCCTAGTGAGATGGGGCGTCCTATCTCCGTGCAGGAAGCCGACGACATGATCTTCGGTTATGTGTTGCTCAATGACTGGTCGGCGCGCGACATTCAGGCTTGGGAATATCAGCCGCTCGGGCCGTTTCAGGCCAAGGCGTTTGCCACCTCCATCAGCCCTTGGGTGGTCACCAAGGCCGCACTTGAGCCGTTCCGCACATCCACGCCGACACGGGAAAAAGAGCTGCTGCCTTACCTGCGTGAACCGGGCCCCATGCTCTACGATATCGAGCTGGAGGTCCTCATGCAGCCTAAAGGTGCCGAAAAGGCAACCCGCATCGCCAAGACCAAATACAACAACATGTACTACTCCTCCGCCCAGCAGCTGGCGCACCATGCCATCAGCGGCTGCAAGATGAACACGGGTGATCTGCTCGGTTCCGGCACCATCTCCGGACCTGAGAAGACCCAATACGGTTCACTCCTCGAGCTCACATGGGGCGGCAAAGAGCCTCTTGAGCTGGAAACCGGCGAAACCCGCCGCTTCATCGAGGATGGCGACACACTCACTCTAACAGGTTGGGCGCAAGGCGACGGTTACCGCATTGGCTTTGGCGAATGCGTGGGAACCATCAAGCCAGCACCTGATTACGACCCTCGCTAAGGGGGAGGGAGACCAAATGACAAAAGCATTTGCATCAACGGGCGACATGGAACAAAAGACCATCTCCTTCACGGAGATCGGTCGCGACCTTTACGCCTTCACTGCGGAAGGTGACCCGAACACCGGCGTCATCATTGGCGACGACAGTGTTATGGTCATGGACGCGCAGGCCACCCCCGTCATGGCCCAGCTGGTAATCGACAAGATCCGCGAAGTCACCGACAAGCCGATCAAGTACGTCACGCTCAGCCATTACCATGCTGTTCGCGTGCTCGGCGCGTCCGCCTACAACGCTTCAGAAATCATTGCCTCAGAAAAGTGTCAGGCCATGATCTATGAGCGCGGTCAGGAAGACTGGGATTCAGAATACGGACGCTTCCCACGCCTGTTCGACGCTGCCGACAGCATTCCGGGCCTCACCTGGCCCACCATGACCTTCAAGGATCGCATGACCATCAACATGGGCAGCCGCCGTGTGGAACTCATGCATCTGGGTCGTGCGCACACCGCTGGCGACATTGTGGCGTGGGTGCCGGACGAAGGCGTCATGTTTACCGGGGATATCGTTGAGTACCACTCCGCGTGCTACTGCGGCGATGGCCACTTCAAGGACTGGGGCAACACGCTGGACGCCATCAAGTCCTTCAACCCGGACGCCATCGCACCCGGCCGCGGTGATGCGCTGGTTGGTGAGAAGATGGTGAACGCAGCCATCGAGAACACCCGTGACTTTGTTGAGAGCACTTACCGCCCGATCGAGCGCATTGCGGCCCGTGGGGGCACCTTGAAGGAAGCATGGGACGCCTGCCGCGCCGAATGCGATCCCAAGTTCAAGGACTACGCAATCTACGAGCACTGCCTGCCATTCAATGTGGCCCGTGCTTTCGATGAAGCGCGCGGCATCGACACACCGCGCATCTGGACCGCAGAACGGGACCGCGAGATGTGGGCACAGCTTCAGGGCTAACGCGATGAGCGCTGTTGGGAGGCAGCAATCATGACCAAGATTTTTGAAGTGCCACTTTACCCTTATGTCCGCTCTGCGGATCAGGATGCGGTTGCTCCTGTACGCCATAAGGTCGTTGTTGTCGGGGCAGGGCCAATTGGTCTTGCCGCCGCCATTGATCTGGCCATGCAGGACGTGCCTGTTGTGGTGGTGGATGACAACGACAAGGTCAGTTGGGGGTCCCGCGCCGTTTGTTATGCCAAGCGCCCGCTGGAGATTCTGGACCGCATGCAGTGCGGTGACAAGTTCGTGGACAAGGGCGTGCAGTGGAACATCGGCAAGGTGTTTTTTGATGAGCGTCAGGTCTACCAGTTCGATTTGCTGCCAGAGGATGGCCACAAGCGGCCAGCCTTTATCAACCTTCAGCAATACTATCTGGAGGAGTATCTGGTGGAGCGCGTGCAGGCGCTCAAGGCCGAAGGCAAGCCCATTGAAATTCGCGGCAACAACAAGGTTACCCAAGTAGAGCAGAAAGACGGCTTTGCGCTGGTGACGCTGGAAACACCTGAGGGTGCTTATACGGTTGAAGCCGATTGGGTCATCGCTTGTGATGGCGCAAGTTCGCCAGTGCGTCAGATGCTGGATCTGGACTTCCGTGGCCGAATCTTTGAGGACAACTTTCTCATTGCCGATGTGGTCATGAATGCGGACTTCCCAACAGAACGCTGGTTCTGGTTTGACCCGCCTTTCAACAAGGGGCAGTCAGCTCTGCTTCACAAACAGCCCGACAACGTTTGGCGCATCGATCTCCAGCTTGGCTGGGACATCGACAAGGAAGAAGAGCAGAAGCCGGAAAACGTCATTCCGCGCCTCAAGGCCATGCTTGGCGATGAGGTGGAGTTCGAGCTGGAGTGGGTGTCCATCTACACCTTCCAGTGTCGCCGCATGGAGCAGTTTCGCCACGGCTCAGTCATCTTCGCGGGCGATAGCGCCCATCAGGTTTCCCCGTTCGGGGCACGCGGGGCCAACAGCGGCCTGCAAGACACTGACAATTTGTGCTGGAAGCTGAAGCTGGTCATTGATGGCAAGGCACCGGAAAGCCTGCTCGACAGCTACGATCAGGAGCGTACGTTCGCAGCGGATGAGAACATTCTGAACTCCTCGCGTTCAACGGACTTCATCACACCCAAGTCCGACATGAGCCGCATGTTCCGTGATGCGGTGCTGGACCTTTCCGAGCACGCAGCCTTTGCCCGTCCGCTTGTCAACTCAGGCCGCTTGTCCCTGCCAAGCATCTACGATGGTTCCTCATTGAACGGCCCGGATCATCCGGACATGCCCGAGCGGTCCCGTCCGGGTGCTCCGGCAAGCGATGCACCGGTAGAAAATGGTTGGCTCATGGACCAGCTCGGCAACGGCTTCCAACTGCTGGCTGTCAATACCGATGTGCCGGAAGTGGTCGAGTTTGGCGGCCTCCAGATAACGCGGTTGGCCTACAGCGCAGAGCCCGGTTCTGCGCTTGCGAACCGTTACTTGGGTCAGGCGCCAACGGCAGTCTATCTCATGCGCCCGGACCAGCACGTAGCAGCACGTTGGGAGACCTACAATGCGGCGGAAGTCGAACAGGCGCTGCTGCGCGCCATTGGTCACTGAGGGGGAGATTTGTGATGGCTACGCTAAATACAAAGGCGAACATCAAGGATCCCGACGGCTTCTACGAGGAGCTGCTGGCCTTGCATGCCGAGAAGTCCATGGAGGAAAGCCAGGCCCTTAACGCCAAGCTGATCCTGATACTCGCCAACCACATTGGCGACCGCGACGTCCTGCGCGAAGCTTTCAAGCTTGCCAGTGATGCCTGATCAACCATCGGACCACCGCGTTCCGACAGGGTGACGAGACAAGGGAGACGAACCTATGAAAATCGAGCACATCCACCACGTTGCGTACCGCTGTAAGGACGCGAAGGAAACCGTGGAGTGGTACACCAAGAACCTCAACATGGATTTCATGCTGGCCATTGCGGAGGACAAGGTCCCTTCGACACATGAGCCGGACCCTTACATGCACATCTTCCTCGATGCAGGGCAGGGCAACGTGCTGGCGTTCTTCGAGCTGCCAACCAAGCCGGAAATGGGCCGCGATCCCAACACCCCGATTTGGGTGCAGCACATCGCCTTCAAGGTGAAAGACCGCGACACCCTGCTTCAGTTCAAGGAAAACCTGGAGAACAACGGCATCGAAGTTCTCGGCGTCACGGACCACTCCATCTTCCACAGCATCTACTTCTTCGATCCCAATGGTCACCGCATTGAGCTGGCCTGTCCGGATCCGAAAGAAGAAGAAATGCTCGCCAAGCTGGATGCCGTGAAGTGGGACATGCTGGAAGAGTGGAGCCAGACCAAGCGTGCGCCAAAGCATGCAGACTGGATGCATAAAAAAGAACTGAGCGGCGACTAAAGCCTGTTCACGCAAGGGCGGTGCCGGGAACGCCGTCCTTCACCTGCCCGCAAAGGGCACTTCAGTTTGGCCGCTTGCGCCGCTGTTCAATGGGAGGAGAAAACATGTTCTTCAAGAAAACCGCCGCCGCATTTGCGCTCGCTGGCATGCTGGCACCATTTGCCCTGTCCAGCTCCGCTTCCGCAGAAACCCGTCTGGTGCTGTCTTCCTGGCTGCCACCAAAGCACCCAATCGTGGTCAATGCCATCAAGCCTTGGGCCAAGCAGGTGAAAGAAGTAACTGATGGCCGCGTGAGCGTTCGCGTTCTGGCCAAGCCAGCAGGCGCGCCCCCAGCCCACTACGACATGGCAGTCGATGGCATCGCCGACATCACCTATGGCCTGCACTCCTTCACCAAGGACAATCGCTTTGAGCGTTCGCGCATCGGCCAGTTCTCCTTCATTGGGGATGATGCTGTGTCCGGTTCCAAGGCGTTCTGGACAGTCTACGCCGGCGATCTAGAAGCTCAGAAAGAGCATGAAGGCACCAAGCTGCTTGGCCTTTTCGTTCATGGCCCCGGCGTGCTGCACAACAACGTGCGCAAGATCGAGCAGCCATCTGATCTGGAAGGTCTGAAGATCCGCGTCCCTGGTGGCTACATCGCAGACCTCATGGGCGACATGGGCTCCAACAGCATCTTCATGTCTTCCGGCGAAGTCTATGAGAAGCTGTCTCGCGGCATCATCGACGGCGTCACCTTCACCTATGAAGCGCTCACCGCGTTCAAGCTTCTGGATCACGTGAAATACTCCATGAAGGTGCCCGGCGGGATCTACAACACCACTTGGTTCCTCGTCATGAACGACGACAAGTGGGGCGAGCTGTCGCCGGAAGATCAGGCTGCCATTGAAGCCATTTCCGGGGAAGCCTTTGCTGAAATGGTGGGGCAGGCATGGAACGATGCTGACGCCAAGGCCATCGAAGAGATCAATGCAGCAGGCATTGAAATCTACGACGCTCCTGAGGGCATGGTCACTGCTATCCGTGAAAAGGCCGCCGGTTATGAGGCCGCTTGGGCGGAAGCCGTTTCCGAAGACGGTTACGATGGCGCAGCCGCCCTCACGAAGATGCGTGAGATGACCGGAGTGGCTCAGTGAGCCGCGCCACAGCAAACGGTCAGAGTGCGCTTTCTGCGCGCTCTGTCTCCCAACTGCTCCTCAATCTGTTGGGGCTTTGCTGTGTTCTCCTGCTCATCTGCTTGACGTCGCTCACCCTCGTGGATGTGGTTGGTCGCTATTGGTTCAATGCCCCGCTGCGCGGTGCATTTGAAATCACCCAGCTTCTGCTCTGTGCGCTGGTTTTCGCTGCGCTGCCGCTCACAACACAGGCCAAGGAGCATGTGGAGGTGGATTTGATCTACGGCATGGTGCCGCCTGTCATGCAGGGTGTCATGCGTTTCACATCCGCTGCCGTGTCGACCATTGTGTTGGGCGTTCTCGCTTGGCGTCTGGCCCATCACGCCGAGCAACTGGCAGAGGACGGCACAATCACCAACGCCCTCAATATTCCTTTTGCGCCGCTGGCCTGGTTTGCCGCTGTCTGCGCGCTGCTGAGCGGCCTTTATGCCCTGCAACACCTCCTTACTGCGCTGCGCAGAGGGTACTGATCCATGTTTGAATCTCTCATCGGCTTTGCCGCCCTCCTGACCCTGATCTTTCTTCGGGTGCCCATAGCCTTTGCCATGATCGCCGTAGGCGCCTTCGGGTTTGCCAGCATGCGCGGATGGGATGCCACTTGGGCTATGATCAGCTCCATCGGGTTTGAAACCGGCTTGTCCTACTCGCTCTCGGTGGTGCCCCTGTTCATCCTCATGGGCAATCTGCTCACCATTTCCGGTGTCAGCCATGGTCTTTATGCAGCGGCAAACCGCCTGCTCGGCGGTGCCCGTGGTGGTCTGGCCATGGCTTCGGTCGTGGCATGTGGCGGCTTCAGCGCGGTCTGCGGGTCTTCGCTGGCAACAGCGGCCACCATGTCCAAGGTCGCCATGCCGTCCATGCGCAAGTATGGCTATGCGGACAGTCTCGCAGCGGGTTCCATTGCTGCCGGGGGAACACTGGGCATTCTGATCCCGCCCAGTGTCATCATGATCATCTACGGCCTCTTGACGGAGTCCGACATTGGCAAGCTGTTCATTGCGGGCGTCATTCCCGGTATTCTCGGTGTGCTGCTCTACATCGCCGCCGTTTACATCGCCACGCTCATCAAGCCCGAACTGGCCCCAAAGGCTGAAAACAACGAGCCTTTCAGCACCAAGGAAAAGTATGGCGTTCTTGCGGTTCTGGGGCTTTTCATCCTCATCATGACCGGCATCTATGGCGGGTTCTTCACGCCGACAGAAGCCGCTGGTATTGGCGCGGGCGCAGCGTTCTTCATTGCGCTGGGCATGGGCGGCCTCACGAAAGAGCGTCTGTTCAGTGCCGGGCTGGAGAGCGCGCGCACCACGGCGATGATCTTCGTCATCATCATCGGGGCGGAAGTCTTCTCCAACTTTGTGAACTTCGCAGGCCTGCCGGATTATCTGGCCGAATGGGTGCTGGATCTGGAGCTGAACGCCTACATGGTCATCTTCGCGATTGTGCTCATCTACATCGCGCTCGGTTGTGTGCTGGAAAGCCTTTCCATGATCTTGCTCACCGTGCCGGTGTTCTACCCGCTCATCATGGAACTGGACTTTGGCGTTGAAGCCTTGAGCGATCCGGAAGCCGTGCTCATCTGGTTCGCTGTCATCGTGGTCGTCGTCACGGAGATCAGCCTCATCTCACCGCCAGTGGGGCTCAACGTGTTCGTCCTGCGCAATGTGCTGCGGGATGTGCCGCTGGCCACCATCTTCAAGGGCGTTCTGCCGTTCTGGCTGTCAGATATCGTGCGCCTATTGCTGTTGATCGCCGTGCCATCCCTGTCACTCTGGCTCACCGGCGCCATGTAGCCGGACCGTCAGATGTGATCCTCCAAGTGAAAGCCCCGGAACCGACAGCCGGGGCTTTTGCTGTGCCACAAGACCGACGGTTCTTGTGAAAGATCCCTCGTTCACGGCGATTTCAGACCTTCAATCGCCCGGGCTGTGCTAGTCATCGCGCTTTCGGTCCTTGAACGGAAACCTGAATGCTCGCAGACCTTGGGCTGTACTTTGGCCTGTTCACCACCTCGTTCCTCTCTGCAACCCTGTTGCCCGGCTCGTCCGAAGCCGCGTTGGCAGCGCTTGTCCTGATCGGCAAGTCCGATCCCGTGCTGTTGCTGATCGCGGCCACAACAGGCAACGTTCTGGGCTCCCTGTTCAATTGGTACTGCGGCGGCTTTCTCATGCAGTTCATTGGCAGGCGCTGGTTTCCGGTCTCGCAGCAGCACTACGACAAGGCGGTGGGCTGGTTCGCTGCCTACGGCAAGGCATCCCTGTTGTTTTCATGGGCACCGGTGGTGGGTGATCCGCTCACTGTTGTCGCGGGCGCGCTCCGTGTCCCGCTGCTGCAGTTCCTTGTATTGGTCAGCATTGGGAAGGCTGCGCGCTATCTCTCCATCTATCTGGCATTGATCTACTGGCAATAACTCCCCTAAAGTTACCACGGAATCAGAGGGGGCTGGCAACGGCTCGGCGCCCTGATCGGGAGTTCCTGGCGTAACTTGGGAGAGGTTCCGCATGAACGCGTTTTCCGCTGTAAAGTCGTGTCGCGCCGAAAGGTTGTGGCATCGCTTCAGAAGCTACAAGGACGGCGGCGTGCTTGTCTTTGCTCAGGTGGACCCGGCTGCGCACACTCTCGAAGAAGATCTGGACGCGGCTCTTGCTTCAAATGCCGACGGGTTGGAAATCAGCCTTGCCCGACATGACGGGCTGGACTGGCGTTTGGGCCATGGCACCCAGGCACTTGTTCTGGAAGACATTCTGGCCAAGCTGGGCGAGGCAACCCTCCTTTGTCTGAAGTTGGAGGACGCAGACCTTCAGGACTACGCCGCCATTGCCGCGCAGCTGCATGATCATGGCGCAGCGCAGCAGACCATCCTTCAGGTGCGCTTGTCAGCTCGCTGCCCGCTCGCCGCTCTGGTGAAAGAGCCGTTCTTCCACAGCGTGGCAGTCATCATCGAAACGCCACTGGAAGTGCTCACCACCGAGCCGAATATGCGCCAACTGCATGTTCCTGCTCACGAAGTAGACTTCAAAAGTTTTGAAGAGTTGAACAAAGCGCTCTTCATAACCCGCGCCAAACAGGCCCGCCTCAGTGTTGATGTGACAAAATGCGCGGCAAACTTCAGCGTGCTGGATTTACAGCATGCACGTGTGATCTGGCAGAGCTTGGTTGACGCCGGTGTCACCCTGATCAAAGCGCAAAATCCAGATAACTTGTTGAAGGCGCTAGGTGACTGGGGGCTGAGGCCGGGATGAGAAAAATATAGATCTGAGAAACTTATTTTAGTCTGGGCTGAATTACTTATAGTGTGCCGCGTCTCGCTACGGGTTTAGACGATCTGCAGGAAAACATGCATGTCGTATATTGCTTAAACGCAAAACCAATCCGAGTTCATGCATAATCATGCCAGCCCTAAGCTCCAATGTGTTTCTTGCCTATACGCGTTTGAAGGATGCGATCCTGAAAGGGAAGTTCGCGCCCAATCAGCGTATGCTTGAGCAAGAAGCGGCTGACTTTTTGAAAATGAGCCGCACGCCAGTTCGTGAAGCCATGCTGTTGTTAGAAAAGGACGGGCTGATTCAGCTTCGCCCGCGCCATGGCATGCAGGTTCTGGATCTTTCGAGAGAAGATATTCGCGAGATTTATCAGATGATTGCAGCGCTGGAGCCCATTGCGGCCCGCGCTTTGGCGCAGGGAGACCATTTCCCCAGCCACATCAAGCCGCTTGAAGATGCCCTTGAAATGATGGAGCTCGCCACAGCCCAAAATCAGATGGACATCTGGGCGGCAGCAGACAGAAAATTCCACGAAAACATCGTTTCCCTCAGCGGGCATAACCGCATGAGTGCTGTTCTCACCCAGTTGTGGGACCAAAGCCATCGTGCCCGTATTGCCCTGTTGCGCGACCCGGCCAGCAAGACCGCGTCTACCGATGAGCACATCGAAATTTTCGAGGCTATCCGGTTCGGACATGGTGAGCTCGCATTCGAGCGTCATCAGGCGCATCTGGAAAACGAGTGCGCTCGCATCATGCAGATTATCGCAGGCATCGAGCTGCCAAAGGAAAACGCCGAGGCATAACCCCGGCGTTGCTCTCAACTCACTTTAATCGACCAGCCACAGGTGACCGGGCTTGCCGGTAAGATAGCCGTTTGCCAGCTGCCCTGGCAGCGGCAATGCGCGCAGACGTGCAGCGCATTCTTCGCCGTCAATCCGCCCTTCAGCCAAGTCGCGGAAGATGTTGATCACGGCCACCATGTCCAGCGAATGCGGGGACAGGCGCAGGCGTTTTACGCCCTTGTCGATCAGTTCATCCTTGGTCAGGGCCGTGGCATGCACGGTGTTGGACAGGGTCTGAATGCCGTTGGCAGCCAAAAAAATCTCGTCATCAAGAGTGGTCACATCCATACCGTCAGGGTCACGGTCGCAGATGAACTGGCAACTGTCCTTGTGCAGCTTGTGGGCGCGGGCGTGGTAGCAACGTCCGGAAACCGCCAGTGGCAATCGGCCAAATGCAAACAGCTCCATATCCAGATCTGGCACAGCCTTGGCGATCGTTTCGATGGACGTCATCGGCAGCTCCACCGGCGGGCAGACGCTTTCCATGCCCATGTTCACCAGTGTTTGTGCAGCGCCTTCATTGTAAACGTTCAGGAATGGCCCCGCTGCAAACGGTTTGCCCTTGCGCTTTGCAACGCCCGCAAAGTCGTTTACTTCAACAAGGCCGTCCCACTCGCACAGTTCCACAATCGACTTGCGATCACGCACGGTGACAGGCAGCGCCAGCGTGGAAACCACAACGGTCTTGCCTGCAGCCTGCAAGCGTTCGATGATTTCCGGAAACACCTTGTCGGAAAACGGCATGCGCTTGCCGCAGATCACTTCACCCACATAAACGCGCTCAATCTGAGCTTCATCCGCTATACGGGCATAAAAGTCGACCAGTTGCTCATTGGGCCAATTGAAGAAGTTGGGGCCGAGGGATAGTTCAACAGTGCTCATGGGTCTTACCGCCAGATTTTCTTGTATGCGCCAGTTGTTTCGCGGCCACCTTCGGTCATGGAGGCCAGCATTGCGGAAACTTCTTCCTCGGAAGTCTTGCCTTCCCGAAGACCGTCCACGGCTGTGCGGAAGGCCTTCACCACTTGAGAGATGTAGGCCTTGCCGCGTTGGCGGCCTTCAATCTTGATGGCAGTCACCCCGGCTTTGTGCAGCTTCGGCAACAAGCTCGCCGCATTCAGGCTCACTGGGTCTTCAAAAAGGTAGCTTGTTTCCCCTTCCGCTTGGAAGCGGCCCTTGCACAAGGTTGGGTAACCGGCCGTCTCGCCTTGTGTAAAGCAGTCGATGGTAAAGCCGCCCAGGCGTGCCGACAGCGTGCCGCCATTTTCTTGATAGTCCACGTCGCCCGGAGGCGAGCACACACCTGTCAGGTTTGGCGATTTGCCCGTCGCATAGGAGGACAGCGAGCAGCGTCCCTCTGTCATCACGCAGAGGCCGCCGAACACGAACACTTCCGTCTCGGTGTCAATTTCCTTGTTGAGGCGCACAATCTCTTCCACGGACATTACACGTGGCAGGACCACACGCTGAACGCCAAAGGTTTCAGCATAAAAATTGACGGACTCAGGCGTCGCTGCAGCTGCCTGTACAGAAAGGTGCAGCCTCAGGTTTGGGTGGTGGGTTGCCGCGTAGTCCAGCACTGCCAGATCCGCAACAATCATGGCGTGCGCGCCAGAAGCGGCCACAGCATCCACTGCGCGGGTCCATAGCTCGGTGTCGCCTGCGCGGGCAAAGGTGTTCACGGCAACCAGCACATTGGCGCCATGGCGGGCAGCGGTTTTAACGCCCGCGTTCAGTTCTTTTTCGGAGAAATTGAGACCGGGAAAATTACGCGCATTGGTCTCATTGCGGAACCCGCAATAGATGCTGTGCGCGCCCGCTTCAGCAGCCGCTTTCAACGCCGCTGGCGTCCCGGCCGGGCATACAAGCTCCAGAAGATGAGAGTCCTGCGTGGTTTCCAATGACATGGATCTGGTCCTTAAATGATGGGGCCCGAGAAAGGTTATGGTTTTCTGTTCTTAGGTGCTTGCCTGTGGTGCGTTCAGGTATGCGCGCATTTTGGCAAAGGTCTTGTCCGCCGTGGCGTCCAGATGCTTTCGCACCTCGCCCTTGAAACCCAACAGTTCTGCGGGGGTCAGGTCTGCTTCTTCCATGGTGTTGCGCAGGGCCAGTACCGCGTCCGTGTCGCCATCGATCACCAGATCGCGCGTAAAGAACACAGCGTCACCGTCATAGGTACCGTCCACCAGTCCCAGCAGAACGATCAGCGGTCCGGAAATGCGTGCCGTGCCTTCAGGCATATCCTTGCGGGGCAGCATTTCCACGCTCGCATGTTCGCCATTTGGAATCAGTCGAAACACATGGGGCAGGTCAATTGGGTTGATAATGAAGTGGGCGTGGCGGTACGCGTCCAGTCGGTCGAAAAGATCCGGGCGCTGATGCGCCAATCTTCTCACCGCACGGGTGAGCACAAATCCCAACGGAGGCGGCGGCACAAATCGCAGCGCGCGTTGCAGGATTGGCGGAAACATGCCGCGTTCAGGCTGAAGTGTCATGAAGAGGGCCTCCTTAAGCCCTCCATCCGTAAAAGCGGTTGTGATTACCTTCATTGATGGAAGTCAAGGACCGGTACGTCATCTGGCATCTATTGAGACTAATAAAAGTCAAAATTGCCGCACAGTTGCCCAGCGGCCCGGATCATGTATGTACAAACGCACCAAGCCCCCCTTCGACACGCTCGGAGCTTTTCTGCGTCACTTTGAAGAACAAGGTCAGGTGTGCACCGTCACCCCCGACGTTTCTTTGAATGTTGAGGCAACCGAAATCCATCGCCGTGTAATCGAGCAGGGCGGGCCCGTGCTCAAGTTCACCAGCCCGGTCGCCGTGAACGGTGCTCGCCCTTCGCTTCCTCTGGTCACCAACGTTTTTGGCACCAAGGAACGCGTCGCCGCCGGGCTCGGATGCATGCCGGAAGACCTCTCGGCGCTGGGCGAGCTGATGGCTTTCCTGCGGTCGCCAAAGCCGCCCAAGGGGCTGCGCGGCATGTGGGATGCTCTGCCCGTTGCAAAGGCTGCCCTTGCTTCACGGCCGAAGAAGGTCGGCCCGTCCCGGCAGCTTCATGATCTGCCGCTGGATCTGGAAGAACTGCCTGTGCAGACCTGCTGGCCGGACGATGCAGGACCGCTGATCACGTGGGGCATCGTCATCACCCGTCCACCGGGAGAGGATGATCCGTCAACCTACAATCTCGGAATCTACCGTGTTCAGGTGATTGATCGAGACAAGGCCATCCTGCGCTGGCTCGCCATGCGCGGCGGCGCGGCCCACCATCGTTTGTGGGCGGAACGCGGCGAACCCATGCCGGTTGCCACAGTCATCGGCGCAGACCCCGCAACAATCCTTGCGGCCGTCTTGCCGACACCTTCCGATGTTACGGAACTCACCATTGCAGGCCTTCTGTCTGGCAAACGCCCCGAGCTGGTGCCCTGCAGCACCATCCCGCTGCACGTTCCGGCCAGCAGTGAAGTTGTGATCGAAGGCTTTGCAGCGGCAACAGAGACAGCCCCTGAAGGTCCGTTTGGCGACCACACCGGCTATTACAATGAATCCGAAGAGTTTCCGCTCTACTCCATCACCAAGATCCGAGCGCGAAAGGACGCAGTTTACATGAGTACCTTCACAGGGCGCGCACCTGATGAACCCGCCGTCCTATCCGAAACCATGAACGATGTGTTCCTGCCCCTTTTGAAGCAACAGCTGCCGGAGGTCGTGGATCTGTGGCTGCCGCCGGAAGCGGCGTCCTATCGCATTGCGGTGCTTAAGATCAAGAAGAGCTACGCCGGTCAGGCCAAGCGGGTGATGATGGGCATGTGGTCCTTGCTGCCACAGTTCACCATGACCAAGATGATCATCACGGTAGATGAGGACATCGACTGCCGGAGCTGGAGCGATGTCATGTGGGCAGTCGCAACGCGCATGGACCCATCCCGCGATCTAACCGTTATTGACCGTACTGCAGTAGACACCCTGGATTTTTCATCGCCGCTCGAAGGATTAGGCGGAAAACTTGGCATTGATGCCACAAAAAAGATTGGCACTGAGACAACGCGTGACTGGGCACAGCGTATCATCATGCCAGAAGAAATGGCCCGGGCGGTGGAGAAACGTTGGGACGAATTGTTCCCAGACGGCCTGCCGGGCGTAAAAAAAGGGAGAGAATAACTTGGCCCGTAGAATTGTAGTGGGGGTCACCGGCGCGTCCGGCGCCGTTTTAGCGCTTGAAACGCTCAAGATCTTAGAGAGCATGGGCGTGGATTCGCGCCTTGTGATCAGTAAAGGCGCAGACCTGACGATCAGGCATGAGCTTGGCGAGGAAGGTGTGGAGCGTCTCAAAGAGCACGCCAGAGCCTCTTATGATGCGGACCAGATGATGGCTCCCATGGCCAGCGGTTCTTCGCCGGGCAATGGCATGATCATCGTGCCGTGTTCCATGCGCACCTTGTCGGCGGTTGCCTATGGCTTGGGGGACAGTCTGCTCACCCGTGCAGCGGACGTAACCCTCAAGGAACGCAGGCCCTTGGTGCTGGTCACCCGTGAAGCCCCGCTTCACCTGGGCCACATTGAAGCCATGGAAAAGGTCACGCGCATGGGCGGCATCATCTGCCCGCCCGTACCGCCGTTCTATTCCATGCCAGAGTCGTTAGAGAGCATGTACACGCAAATTGCCGCCCGCGCGGTGTCGACACTTGGTCTCGACCGGGTGCCCGCGCTCAAAAGCTGGGACGGCGAGTAACCCTAAGAGGAGCTGGGACCATTCAATTCATTTCGAATGGTCCCTCTCAGCACTCGTTAACAGGAGCAGGGTAGATTGGACTGCGTGCCAATTCGCGCCATCAGAAGCGCATCCAAACCGGAGGCCCCATGCTCAAGTCCCTTCTAGCATCCGCAACTTTCTGCACTGCCCTGATCGTTGCCGCATCCGCCAGCCACGCCAACATCACCGTAATGAACCTGCAGCCAAGCATCTGCGAAATTCAGGTGGTTGTTGGCCCCAATGCGCCGGAGGGAACCATCGAGACCCTTGGCCAGATGGATTCTGACGAGCGCCGTACCTTTGAAACCACCAAGCTGTGTGTGCGCCGCACCGTGGGCGAGGACACGTGTGGCGAGTACTCCGAGTGGAAATGCTGTGAGGCCGCCGAAGGCGAAGAGGGCGAGTGCCTCGTGCCGTAAGCGCAGTCTACGGCAACCCATTTTGGTTGGTTTCGACCTTGTATCAGGCTTTTCTGCGGCCCTGTCCTGTGACATGATCTCCGTTCTGTTCAGGAAATCACGTCACAGGCATCCCCATGAAAACGCTTGGTCTTCTGGGTGGCATGAGCTGGGAAAGCACTGTCACCTACTACCAACTGCTCAACCGAATGACACGAGAGCGCCTCGGCGGCCTTCACTCCGCCCGTCTGCTGCTCTGGTCCTTCGACTTTGCCGAAATCGAGGCCCATCAGGCCTCAGGTGATTGGGCCGCGGCCACCGCAATGATGGTGGATGCCGCCAAGCGGCTGGAAGACGGCGGGGCAGAAGGCCTCGTCATTTGCACCAACACTATGCACAAGATGGCCGATGATGTTCAGGCCGCCCTCTCAATTCCCTTGATCCATATTGCAGAGGCAACCGGAGCGGCCTTGTCTGAGGCGGGCTGCAAGCGCCCTTTGCTGTTGGCCACCCGCTACACCATGGAGCAGGCGTTCTATCGTGGGCGTTTGGAAACCCACTTCGATCTGCAGCCCATGGTGCCCGACCAAGCTGGGCGAGATTTGGTCCACACCATCATCTACGAGGAGCTGTGCCGGGGCATTGTCTCTGACGCCTCGCGTCAGGCTTATCTTGGTGTGGTCGCAGAAGCCGAACAACAGGGCGCAGATTCTGTCATTTTTGGCTGTACGGAGGTTGGTCTTCTGCTGTCGCAGCACCACCTCAATCTTCGCGCGTTCGACACCACGGTGCTTCACGCGCAAGCCGCACTCGATTTTGCTTTAAGTTGATACCAAAAGTTCAAGAGGGGGAGAATATTTTGAAGAAACTCATTCTAGCTTTGTCCGTTGCGACGGCGCTTGGTTTTACGGCCACATCTGGCCTCAATGCGCAGCAAGCAGCAGATGCTGTTGCGCCGGAAGCCGCCAGTGGCACCACTGAAAAGCCCTTGGTTCGGGCAGATGAGTTCATGGTCGCAGCTGCCAATCCTTATGCGGTTCAGGCGGGCTATGATGTGCTCGCCGCCGGTGGCAATGCCATTGACGCCATGGTCGCTGTCCAGTTGGTTCTGGGCTTGGTCGAGCCTCAGTCTTCCGGCATCGGCGGCGGCGGTTTTCTGGTCTATTTTGATGGTGAAAACAAACGCCTGACCACTTTTGATGGCCGCGAAACCGCGCCGCGTGCCGCGACCCCGCAGCTCTTCCAAACGGAGGAGGGGGAACCACTTCGTTTTTATGATGCCGTGGTAGGTGGGCGTTCGGTTGGCACGCCGGGCACAGTGCGCCTTCTTTTTGACAGCCACCAGCAATACGGCAAGCTGCCTTGGGCCGATCTTGTTGCGCCAGCCATCAAGCTTGCCACCGAAGGCTTTGAGGTTTCTGCGCGTCTCAACGCATTGATCACCCGCGATCAGGAGCGCTTGAGCCGCTTTGAGGCAACCCGAGATTACTTTCTACCCGGTGGCGCGCCGCTTGAGGTGGGCACATTGTTGAAGAACCCGGAATATGCGCAAACGCTCACCGCAATAGCTGAAGGCGGGGCGGACGCGTTCTATTCCGGCCCAATTGCCGCAGCCATCGTTGAGACTGTCCAGAACGCGGAAGGCAATCCGGGTCTGCTTTCGCTGGAAGACTTGGCAACCTATCAGGTCAAGGAGCGTGCCCCGGTCTGCGCGGAATATCGGGCCTATGAAGTGTGCGGCATGGGGCCACCGTCTTCTGGCGCGCTCACGGTTGGCCAGATCCTTGGAATGGTCAACACCTTCGACTTTTCCAAGCTTGATCCGTCTGATCCAGAGGCGTGGCGCATCATCGGCGATGCGTCTCGTCTCGCGTTCGCCGACCGTGGTCGCTACATGGCCGACAGCGATTTTGTGCCTGTCCCGTCAAAGGGATTGGTGGATCCGGCCTATCTTGCTCAGCGGGCAGAACTGCTGGATCGTGACAGCGCTCTGCCAGACAACGAGGTGATGCCGGGCACGCCAAGTTGGGATCATGCCCTGCTTCTGGCAGATGACGAAAGCATTGAACTTCCTTCCACCACCCACTTTTCCATTGTGGATGGCGAAGGCAACGCTGTTTCCATGACATCTTCTGTCGAGAACGGGTTTGGTTCCCGGCTTATGGCCGGTGGGTTCATCCTCAACAACCAGCTGACGGATTTCTCCTTCCGCACTCATCAGGATGGTTTCCCGATTGCAAACCGGGTTGAGCCGGGCAAGCGGCCACGCTCCTCCATGTCGCCGACCATCGTGATGCACGATGGGGAGCCGTACATGGTCATCGGTTCGCCAGGCGGCAGCCGCATCATCGGCTATGTGGCCAAGACCATCATCGCCCATGTGGACTGGGGCTTGAACGTGCAACAGGCCATAGAGATGCCCCATGCGCTGAACCGCTTTGGCACCTATGACTTTGAGCAAGGCACCGCTGCAGAAGAACTGGCGCCGCAGCTGGAGGCGCTCGGCTTCAAGGTCAATCTGCGTGATCTGAACTCTGGTCTTCATGCCATCGTTTTGACCGAGGACGGATTGCAGGGTGGCGCTGACCCGCGCCGTGAAGGCATTGTGCTCGGCAAGTAAGCGCTGGAACGAGAAAAAAGCGTCGGGGATTGCATCACCCCCGACGCTTTTTTATGCGCAAATCGGATTATTTCGCTGCGCAGCAACCTGCGTCAGCATCCAAAAACCGTCATGACGGTTTTTGGTAGACTTTTTTGCCACCCACGTAGGTTGCTTCAATCGCGCGGTCATCGCCCAGAATCATCTGGATGAACAGCGCTTCCGTCAGGTCGTTGGCATAGCTCATGCGATGCTGGATGAGCGGGGTGGACTGCGGATCCACGATGGTAATGTCCGCCTCAAGGCCCGGCAAAATGTTGCCGATCTTGTCTTCCAGATAGAGCGTTTTGGCTGAACCCACCGTTGCCAGATAGTAGGCCTGAGCCGGGTGCAGGGAGTAGCCGCGCAACTGGGCAATCTCATAGGCCGTGCGCATGGTGGACAGCATGGAGAAGCTGGACCCGCCGCCAACATCCGTTGCAAGGCCAACACGGAATGGCAGCTTGCCAAAGTGGGCTTCTTCAACATCAAAGAGCCCTGAGCCAATGAATGTGTTGGAGGTTGGGCAATGGGCCACTGCCGTGCCGGTCTCGCTGATGATCGCGCGCTCCCGGTCATTCAAATGAATGCCGTGCCCCAGCACGCTGCCTTTGCCCAGCAGGCCGTAGTGCTCATAAACCCCAACATAGTCAGGATGTTCTGGGTAGAGTTCCTTCACCCACGCAATTTCCTTCAGGTTTTCTGAAGTGTGGGTCTGCACCAGTGTGCCCGGATGCTCTTTCCAAAGTACGCCCGCCGCTTCCAGCTGCTCGGGGGTAGAGGTCGGTGCAAACCGCGGCGTGATCGAGTAGAGGGCGCGGCCCTTGCCATGCCAGGTCTCGATCAGTTTTTTGGAATCGTCGTAGCCCTTTTGTGCCGTGTCCCGCAGCGTATCAGGGGCGTGTCGGTCCATCAGCACCTTGCCTGCCACAATCCGCATGTCATAGGCGGACGCGCGTTCAAACAGCGCTTCGGCAGATTCAGGATGCACCGTGCAGTAAACCGATGCACTGGTGATGCCGTTTCTGAAGCTCTCGTTGAGGTAGACCTCTGCGGCGTTCAGGGCATAGTCCTTGTCGTGAAACTTGGATTCAGCCGGGAAGGTGTATTTGTTCAGCCACTCGATAAGCTGTGTGCCGTAGGAAGAAATGACCTCAGACTGCGGATAGTGGGCATGGCAGTCGATGAAGCCGGGCAGGATGAACTTGCCGCGATAGTCTTCGATAACTGCTCCTTCTGGCAGGGCAGAGATCATGTCTTCGGCTTGGCCAACACTATGAATAATGCCGTCAACAATCACCACAAGGCCGTCAGACCAGTCGGTAATCGCGGCCTCGGGGGCCTCGGTAAAGGGATCGCCGCTGAACTGCAAGACATGGCCGCGCAAGGCGCGCACCGTGCTGGGGGAGCCGGTCATGAGATGTCCTTTGTTTTATTGTGCTTAGTGGGCAATACAGTAGCCCACGGGCACATTCAAGCACCAGAGACAACCGCCTCAATTTGCTGCAGAAACAGGTTCAGTCACGACAAATTTTGTGCGCCAAAGCCTGAATTCGGCTCAGGCTGTTGGTTCCAGTGAAATCTCGATCATGAGATCACCGGCAATGTTCTCCAGCGCAGAGGAAAGCTGTCCCGCATCGACGTGGGGCGGCAGGATCACCTCAGCCGTAGCCTTGAACATCAGCTCTCCACTCATGGAGCCGGGCTCCACAATGGATTCCAGCGTCTCAATGTTCACGCCAAGTTCCGCAAACACCGCCGAAACCCGGCTCACCATGCCGGGCTGTTCCTGCCCGATCAGCGAGACCACCGCATGTGTTCCGTCAGGTTTGGTTCCTGCCGTCGCATCGTGAAATGTGATCGTGAGCCCTTGGTCGGCGAGTGACGCAATATCGTCGATCAGCGCCTTTTCTTTGTCGCCAGCCACCGCAACGCGCAGGATGCCGGCAAAGTGTCCTCCCAGCCGCGACAGGGAGCTGTCGATCCAGCTTGCTCCATGATTTGCGATTTTGCCGGATAGCAGGCCCACCAGGCCGGGGCGATCATCAGCGATAATGGTAAGGATCAATTCCTTTGTCATAAATTACCTCCCAGCAGATTGGTGCAGCAGCGCTGCGCAATGCTTTGAATTGTCATGACTATAGCAGCATTCTTGTAAGCTGCTTAAAGAAAACCGGGGGGCAGTATCCTCCCCGGATATGGCAAGAATTGTTCCTTGCCTGCTTAACCAATCTCCACTAGCGTAACCTTTAAAGGACGGCGTCCCGTGATGGACTGAAAGAGAATCTGATTGCGGCCGACCCACCTCGGGGGCCAACGTCAGAGCTGTCTGAGCTGCGTGCGCTGGCCTTGGCGTGCGTTCCCAGATCTTTTTCGAACAATCACTCTGGCGTCTCCATTGGATCAGCGGGCACCTATCCAGCCTTGCCAATTCGGGGAGAAACTATGAGATTTCTTTGTGGTGCCATTCTGGCCTCATGCTTTTCTGCTTCCTCAGCCCTTGCTCACCCCGGACATCTGGGGGAACTTGCGGGCCACAGTCATTGGGTTGGCGTTGGTGCCCTTGTTCTGGCCGGTCTTGTGGCGGCCATTGCAATGAAGACCAAGAAGAAGAAAACCGAGGAACAGCAACAGCCTCAAGACGCTGAAGCCGCCGACGCAGATGTGGCGGAGAAGGCATGATGGCCAAGACCGACGCGAAAATTGGTGTGATGATCTGCGGTCATGGCAGTCGCAATCGCGCCGCTGTGGGCGAGTTTGCTCAGCTGGCCGAGGGGTTGCGCACACGCTTCACTGATTGGCCTGTTGACTATGGCTATCTGGAGTTTGCCAACCCGGTCATTCACAGCGGGCTGGACAATCTGCGTCAGGCAGGCGCCACGCGCATTCTGGCTGTGCCCGGCATGTTGTTTGCTGCTGGTCATGCCAAGAACGACATTCCCTCCGTCTTGAATACCTATCAGGCGCAACACCCTGAAATCACGATCGAATATGGCCGTGAACTCGCCGTGGACACCCGCATGGTCCGTGCCGCAGGGGCGCGTGTTACCGAGGCGCTGGAAACCGCAGAAACCGAAGTTCCGCGCGAAGAAACCCTTTTGGTCGTCGTTGGCCGTGGAGCTTCTGACCCGGATGCCAACTCCAATGTCGCAAAGATCACCCGTCTGTTATGGGAGGGCATGGGCTTTGGTTGGGCGGAAACAGCTTATTCTGGCGTTACGTTCCCGCTGGTGGAGCCTGCTTTGGAGCATGCCGTCAAGCTTGGCTACAAGCGCATCGTCGTGTTCCCGTATTTCCTTTTCAACGGCGTTTTGGTGCAGCGCATCTACAACTACACAGATGAAGTTGCCGCCCGCTATCCGGAGATCGAGTTTCTAAAGGCCGGATACCTGAACGATCATCCGCTGGTCATCGACACCATGCAGGAGCGGGTCATGGAGATTCTTGAAGGCAAGAACACCATGAACTGCCAGCTCTGCAAGTATCGCGAGCAGGTGCTGGGTTTCGAGGCGGAAATCGGCCTGCCTCAGGAAAGCCACCACCACCACGTGGAAGGTCTTGGGGAAGAAGCTGAGTGCAAGCTCTGTGATGAGATCTGCACAGGTGCCTGTGACAGGAAGGGGGCCGACAAGCTAGGCCATGGCCATGGTCACGATCATGCTCACGGGCACGGTCATCATCATCACCATGCACACGATCACGATCACCACCACGGCCATGATCACAGCCACGATCACGGGCATCACCACCACCCTTATCCCCATCGGGACCACCCATTGGGGCCGAAATCCATGTTGAAGGGCCCGCGGTAGCATGGCCGGGTCTGGCAAGCGCACCTATGTGAGCGATCCAACGCAAATATACCGGGATTCTTTCAAAATCGTGCGTCGGGAAACGCAACTGGATCACCTCCCGGAAAGCCTCCACAAAACGGCTATCCGGTTGGTTCATGCCTGTGGCATGCCGGAGATTGTGAAGGATCTGGAGGCCTCACCGGATGTGGCGCAGCGTGCTGCTGCCGCGCTGGCGGCAGGTGCGCCAATTCTCACGGATGTGGAGATGGTGGCTCACGGCGTTATCCGTCGTCATTTACCTAAAGAAAACAAGGTGTTGTGCACCCTGTCCGATCCGCGTGTGCCAGAGCTTGCCGAGCGGATCTGCAACACCCGATCAGCTGCCGCAGTCGAGCTTTGGAAAGACCATCTAGAAGGAGCCGTCGTCGCCATTGGCAATGCGCCGACCGCCTTGTTCCATTTGTTGGATTTGTTGGAGGAGGGATGGCCGAAACCCGCAGTAATCCTCGGGTTTCCCGTTGGCTTCGTGGGGGCAAGTGAGTCCAAACAGGCCTTGATTGAGCAGGAAATGGGACTTCCGTTTTTAACACTCAAAGGCCGAAAAGGGGGCTCGGCCTTGGCAGCCGCAGCTGTAAATGGCTTGGCTGCAGGCCTGCGCGAGGAAGAAGATGGCTGAAGCACTCAGCGCCCCTTGGCTCACCATTATCGGCATTGGTGAAGACGGCGAGGACGGGTTATCCCCTCTCGCAAAGGCTGCATTGCGCCAGGCCGATGTTATTTACGGCGGAGAGCGCCATCACGTGCTGACCCCCTCGGGCATGGGGGAGCGGCGAGTTTGGCCTTCACCATTTTCCAAGAGTTTTGAAGAGCTTGAGGCCTTGCGAGGCCGTTCGGTTGTGGTGCTGGCCTCGGGTGACCCCATGTGGTTTGGCGCGGGGTCCACGCTGCTGCCTCGGTTTGCGCGCGAAGAAGTTATCCTCCTGCCCGGTCTTTCTGCTTTCACACTTGCCGCGGCCCGTATGGGCTGGCCCCTGCAGAAGGTGGAAACCATCAGCTTGCACGGCCGCCCCCTGGATACCCTTCGACTGTTCCTTTATCCGGGCGCAAAAATCTTGGCCCTGACCAGCGACGGCACCACACCGAACAAGATCGCCGACATTCTTGCTGATGAAGGGTATGGCGCTAGCAGATTGATAGTGCTGGAAAATTTGGGATCTTCCGGAGAGCGGGTGATCGGAGGAGAGGCGGAACAGTTCAACATGCAGGTTGCGGATCTGAACACAGTTGCCATTGAAGTCTTGCCGATTGCCAACACACCGCTACGACCGCGCACACCGGGTCTTCCAGATGAGGCGTTCCGTCATGATGGCAAACTGACAAAGCGGGAAGTCCGATCCGTAACCCTTTCAAAACTATGTGTAATTCCGGGACAATTGCTGTGGGATGTGGGTGCGGGCTGCGGCTCTGTCGCCATTGAGTGGTTGCGTGCAGCACACAATGCAAAGGCCATCGCCATCGAGCCGAATGACCAACGTGCCGTCATGATGATGGCAAACGCCGCCAGCTTGGGCGTTCCTCAGCTCGATCTCCGTCAAGTTACTGCGCCAGAAGGACTTTCCGACCTTCCCGACCCAGACGCAATCTTTATTGGCGGTGGCCTCACAGCTCCTGGCATGGTGCAAACCTGCCATGAAAGGCTGAAGTCTGGCGGGCGTTTGGTTGCCAATGCTGTAACCCTGGAAGGGGAGGCCGTGCTCATGGCGTCTTGGCAGAAGTACGGCGGTGACCTGACCCGAATGGCAGTTTCAAGAATAGCGCCGGTTGGTGCTTTCTCAGGCTGGAAGCCAATGATGCAAGTTACACAATGGAGCATGGTGAAGGCATGAGCGGAACCCTTTATGGCGTCGGCCTCGGGCCCGGTGACCCGGAGCTCGTCACCCTGAAAGCCCATCACCTTATCACGCAGGCCCGCGTCATCGCCTACCCGAAAGCGGAGGGCGCGCCCAGCTTCGCACGCGCAATCGCTGAAGCCTACATTGCTGAAAACGCAATGGAAATACCGATTGAAATGCCCATGCGTGCAGATCGCGTTCCAGCTAGGGAGGTCTATGACAGGGCCTCCGCGCAAATCAGCGAGGTGCTTCGCGGGGGCAGTGATGTGGTGGTTTTGTGTGAGGGAGACCCATTCCTGTTTGGCTCCTTCATGTATTTGTATGAACGCCTTAGCGCTGAGTTTCAGGTTGTTGTGGTGCCGGGCGTTTCCTCGGTCACCGCATGCGCAGCCGCTTTGGGACGCCCGCTGTCTGCCCGCAACGACACCCTCACGGTCTTGCCCGCAACGCTTTCGGATGAAGAGTTGGAACAACACCTGCTGAACAGCAGTTCGCTCGCCATCATGAAGGTAGGACGTCATCTGAGCAGAATTAAAGCGTTGCTGGAAAAGAACAATCTGGTCGATCATGCCGGTTATGTAGAACGTGCCAGCCTTGCTGAGCAAAAGGTGATGCCGTTGACAGAACAGGCCGAAGACAATGCACCCTATTTCTCTATGGTGTTGGTTTATAAGGGAGAAGAGGCGTGGATGCTTCCCCGGCAATCGTCCTGATCAATCCGATCGGTCTCAAATGCGCCCAAAAAATTCAGGCGAGTTTGACCGGAGCACAGCTCCATATCCTTGCTGAAAAATGCAGCCCGACCAAGGGGATTGCGAGCATGGAGTTCAGCGATGTGGGCAAGCACCTGCGTACTCTGTTCGCAGCGGGCACTCCCATTATCGGTGTGTGTGCTTCAGGCATTTTAATCCGCTTGCTTGCGCCTGTTTTGGGCCAAAAAGCCGAGGAGCCGCCCGTACTTGCCGTCTCCGAAGATGGTGCCAGCGTTGTTCCGCTTCTTGGCGGCCACAGGGGTGCCAATCGGTTAGCGCGCACAATTGCGGGTCTCACGGGCGGGCATGCCGCCATCACCACCGCTGGTGAAACTGCGCTGGGCGTTGCACTGGATGAACCGCCTCCGGGATGGGAGCTGGCCAACCCACAACATGCCAAGGGCTTCATGGCGAAACTTCTCGCAGGGCAGGCGGTGCGCCTTGAAGGCGAAGCTGACTGGCTGGCGGAAAGCGCGATTGCGTTCAGCAGCAATGCGGATCTCAGCATCATAGTTGGCAGTGCACCGTGCCTAGCGACGCCTCAAACCCTTGTGTATCATAGGAAAACTCATGTGGTGGGGCTTGGAAGTGCCCGCGGTTGCAGCTTTGATGAACTGAAAAAGCTGGTTGATGACACTTTGAAAGAGGCAGAAATCGCTGTCGGAGCCGTTGCCGCCTTTACCAGTCTGGACCTAAAGGCCGACGAACCGGCCATGAACCAGTTGGCCGCCCACTACGGCAAGCCGTTCCGTGTCTTTTCGAAGGAGGAACTGCTGGCTCAGGCAGGGCGTTTGCAAAATCCCTCCGACGTGGTGAGGAATGAAGTGGGGGTGCCGGGTGTTTGCGAAGGGGCCGCACTGTCCGCTGTTGGAACAGAAGGCCGCCTTGTTGTAGCGAAACGCAAGTCTGCCAATGCCACAGTTGCAATCGCCGAAGCCCCTGAAACATTGGATCCAAACAGCTTCGGTCGCGCCCGAGGCCGTCTGCTGGTTGTAGGGATTGGCCCCGGCTGCGAGGAGTGGCGCACGCCGGAAGTCAGCAGGTTCCTGCAAGAAGCCGAAGAAGTAGTGGGCTACAGCCTCTATCTTGACTTGGTCGCATCGCTCATAACCAGCAAAACGCGTCACGCATTTCCGCTTGGTGCAGAAGAAGACCGGGTGCGTTTTGCTCTGGAAAGGGCAGCGACGGGCAAGACAGTTGCGTTGGTATGCTCCGGCGACAGCGGCATCTACGCCATGGGAGCGCTGGTCTACGAACTTCTTGATCGTAAAGAGAAAAATGGCGGTGTCAGTGATGCCGCGCGGCGGGTTGAAGTCACGTCCTCGCCCGGTGTATCTGCCATGGTCGCGCTCAGCAACCGCTGTGGTGCTCCGCTCGGCCATGATTTCTGCGCCATTTCCCTATCGGATTTGCTGACGCCTTGGGAAACCATCGTACAGCGTATCGAAGGGGCCGCACTCGCCGACTTCACAATCGGTTTTTACAATCCGGTGTCAAAGCGGCGTCGAACCCAGCTCGCCTATGCCAAAGATGTTCTGTTGAAGCATCGACCAGCGGATACGCCTGTCGTTTTGGGCGCCAACATTGGCCGCACGGAAGAGAAGATCATCACGACCACCCTCGGAGCACTTGAGGTCGATGACGTCGACATGCTCACAACGGTGCTGGTGGGAAGCAGTCAGACCCGCAGAGGGGGAGATGGTGTGTCCAGAGACTTTGTCTACACGCCACGGGGCTATTCAAAAAAGATTGATGCGGGCAAGCTGCCGAACTCGGAGGATGCAGCGTGACGGTTTACTTTATCGGCGCAGGGCCCGGTGATCCTGATCTCATCACGGTAAAGGGGCTGCGGCTCATCAAGCAATGTCCAGTAAACCTCTATGCCGGGTCTTTGGTGCCAGCGGCAATTGTGGCTGCAGCACCGCCTGATGCGCTGGTGATCGACACAGCGTCACTGACACTGGATGAAATCATTGCGCATATTGTGGAGGCCCATGCGCAAAAAAAAGATGTAGCGCGCGTACATTCCGGAGACCCGTCAATCTATGGCGCGACGGCGGAGCAGATGCGCCGTTTGGATCAGTTGAACATCCCCTATGAAGTCGTGCCCGGCGTTCCGGCATTTGCGGCAGCAGCGGCAGCACTGAAAACCGAGCTCACACTTCCAGAGGTCGCGCAGACGGTGATTGTCACGCGCACCTCCATGAAATCCTCAGGCATGCCTGAGGGGGAGGATCTGGAGACGCTCGGGAGAAGCGGCGCAACCCTTGCGATCCATCTAAGTATCAGGAACATATCGGAAATTCAGCGTACACTGTCCCTGCTTTATGGTGAGGACTGCCCGGTGGTCGTGGCCTATCGCGTGGGCTGGCCAGACGAAACTTTCGTGCGCGGTACACTGGCCACCATCCGGGACCAGGTCCGCAAACAGAAGATTACCCGCACGGCCCTGATCTTCGTCGGCCCGGCTCTAAGCAAGGCGCAGGACTTCAGGGACAGCGCGCTATATGACGCCGAGCATGTGCATGTGCTCCGCCCAAAGCGCAAGGTCGCTGAGGGCTGAGCTGGCTTTATTGCCAGTGGCTTGCCGACTACCAGTCGGCCCCGCGCTCGCTGATCACATGCGCGAAGGACCCCGCAACACGGTTTCTGACAAGCCCGATGTTTCCAAGTGGATGACGCTCAGAGTCGGCAGAAGAAAACAGAGGGGCGGCCTCTCCTTCACGCAAGATAGTGGCATAGTGAAACTCGTGGGCAGACAGATGCGTTTTCCATGGCATCAGCGCATCAGCAGCAGGCAGCAGGTGCAGCCTGCGATAGCCAAGATGCAGCTTGCGTTCAGCAAAACTTGTTTCAAGCGGCAGGAACCCAAGCATGGGATGGCTGATGCCATCAGCACCTGTTACAGCGTCTCCCAGCACCATGTAGCCGCCGCACTCGCCGTAAATCAGGGCATTGCGGTCTTTGGCAGCAGTCATTTTGGCTTTGAACTCAGCCGCTTGCGAAAGTGTCTCCAGATGCAGTTCAGGATAACCGCCGGGCAGGAAAACCGCATCGGCGTTCGCCGCCGGGCCCTCGTTGTTCAAAGGTGAGAATAGCTGTATTTCCGCGCCCAAATCCTGCCAGTCCTGCAACATGTGCGGATAGCTGAAAGCAAAGGCGAGATCATGAGCAACGGCAATGCGCTGCCCCAAGGGCGCAAGCTTGTTTGAAACGCTGGCCTTCTTGTGTTCCTGCTCTGGAATGCAAAGCGGGCGGCCAATGCGTTGAAGAACTGAAAGGTCCATCTGTTCCTCTGCAACGCGGCCCGCTGCAACGAGAAAATCTTCAAGATCAGTCCGTTCCTGCGCCTGAACGAGGCCAAGGTGACGGTCTTCCAGTTTGATTTCCGCATCCCGGTAGACAACACCGAGCACAGGCACGGAGTTGATCTGCAATGCCCGGCGTAACAGCGTTGCATGGCGCGGGGAGCCAACCCGATTAAGTATGACCCCCGCAATTTTCGGAGACTTTCGGAAGGTGCAGAAGCCATGCACGAGCGCTGCAACTGATTGGGCCTGCTTGGCACAGTCGACGACCAGCACCACTGGCAGGCCGAGCTGCGCGGCTAGGTCAGCAGCAGAACCTGTGTCGTCTGCCGCGCCATCAAACAAACCCATCGCAGCTTCAACGATCAGCAGTTCCTTGCCATGGGTGTGTTGAGCAACCAGCGAAGAAATGCGCACCGGCGTCATGCCCCACGCATCCAGATTTATGCACTCTGCACCGGAAGCGGCGCTGTGAAATGCCGGATCGATGTAGTCCGGGCCAGACTTGGCGGAAACAACGGAAACGCCTCGGTCACGAAATGCGCGCAACAGAGCCAGGGTGATGGTCGTCTTGCCTGCGCCGGAGGAGGGGGCAGCGACAACAAAACCGCGAGCGATAGTCATGGGATGCTAAGCCTTCTTGCTTGCCTCAAAAGTGCTGCGAAGTCCCAGAGGGTCTCCACAAAGAATGCGTCCATGGGCTTGACCCAGCCAGTCAAGTCCAGCGCGAAGCCGTACCACGTCACCAATCACCACCAATGCCGGCGGCTTGAGGTCGTGGGCGTCGGCATCTCGCTTGCAGTTAGCAAGGGTCGTCTCCAGAACTTGCTGTGTGTTCAGCGTGGCATTGCTGACCAGGGCCACAGGTTCGTCCGGGTGTCGACCGGCTGCTAGCAACTTCTGAGATATAGCCTGCAAGTGTTTCATCGCCATGTACATCACGATCACCGGAGAGCTTTTTGCAAGCGAGGTCCAGTCAATGGCGTCAGGGGTGAGGCCCGTCTGGTCGTGCCCAGTCAGGAATGTAACGGCTTGGTTCACATCCCGGTGGGTGGTCGGTATGCCAGCATAGGCCAGACCGCCAACACCGGCGGTAATGCCAGGCACAATCCGAAACTGAATGCCCGCCGCTACCAGCGTTAGGGCTTCCTCACCTCCGCGGCCAAACACAAATGGATCTCCGCCTTTAAGGCGCAAAACGCGTTTGCCTGCACGGGCAAGCTCGATCAGTCGCAAGGAAATGTCGCGCTGTTGGGGGGAGGGCTTGCCGCCGCGTTTCCCAGCGTACTCCGCCATCGTTCCCGGTCTTGCGAAGGAGAGAATGCGCTCGTCCACCAATGCGTCATAGACGATGACGTCCGCATGCCTGAGCGCATGGAGCGCCAAAAGCGACAACAGGCCAGGATCACCCGGTCCAGCACCCGTGAGCCAAACAGTGCCGTGCTGAAACTCTGGAAACTCGTAGCTGGGCAGGGGGAGCGGGGTCTCGCTGTTCATGCGTGGAAGATTAGACCTTGCGTCACCTTTAGCCAACTAGCATAAACGCACAGACACCTGTTTTTCTAAGGGGAAGATGGCAGAGCACGGGCCCAAGACATTGCGGCGAGGATGGACAACCGGCGCCTGCGCGGCAGCAGCGGCGAAGGCGGCCTATCATGCTTTGCTCCATGATGAGTTTCTGGATCCGGTGGTGATCACGCTGCCGCGGGGAGAAACGCCCGCTTTCCCTCTGGCACAGGAAGCATTGCAACCCGATCAAGCATCCTGCGGAATTATCAAGGATGCGGGGGATGATCCAGATGTCACCCATGGGGCACTGGTGATTGCCAGTGTGCGCAAAGCCTCATTTGGCGCGGGCGTCAGTTTTAAAGCTGGCAAAGGGGTGGGCACCATCACCAAGCCGGGCCTGCCGCTCCCTCCGGGCGAACCTGCGATTAATCCAAAGCCAAGGCAGATTATCAGTGAGGCGCTTCAAGAGGTGGCCGCTGCGGCTGGCGTTTCGGCAGATGTGGAGGTGGAAATCTCCATTCCCGGCGGCGAGCTTTTGGCGGAAAAGACGCTCAATGGTCGCTTGGGGATTGTTGGTGGCCTCTCTGTCCTTGGTACGACGGGTATAGTGCGACCGTTTTCCTGCGCAGCGTGGATTGCCTCAATCCATCGTGGCGTGGATGTCGCTCGGGCCCAAGGTCTGACCCATGTTGCAGCCGCGACAGGTGCCACTTCAGAAAATGTTCTGCGTTCAATCTATCCCGCTTTGCCCGAAAGCGCTTATCTGGACATGGGAGACTTTGCCGGCGGGCTGCTCAAGTATTTGCGCCATCATCCGGTGGAACGGCTCAGCCTTGCGGGCGGCGTTGCCAAGCTGACCAAGCTGGCCCAAGGCGCGCTTGATCTGCATTCTGCACGCAGTCAGGTGGATTTTCGAGCGCTGGCGCAGCTGATGGCTGCATCTGGGGCCTCTGCGGAGCTGGTGGCCCGGACGCAGGATGCCAACACGGTCAAGGAAGTCAGCGACTTTGCGCATCAAAATGGTGTTGAGTTAGGCGCTGTGATTGCGCGTCAGGCAAAGCGGGCGGTGCATCACGTTTTGCGCAGTGACCATGTGAGCGTGGAAGTCATTGTGGTGGACCGGGACGGCACTCGATTGGGCTTTGCCGGTTGGGATGACGCGCCATGAAGACTGGTAAAAACAGACTGCTCCTTCTTGCAGGCACCCGGGATGCCCGCGTGCTCGCCGAGAAACTGGCGGGGGTTGACGGTCTGGAGGTGATCGCTTCCTTGGCAGGCGTGACCAGCAAACCGAAGTCTTATGCGGTGCCCGTTCGGCGCGGCGGCTTTGGGGGAGCGGAAGGCCTTGCAGAGTTCCTACGGCTGGAGCAGATCACCTGCATCGTTGATGCAACGCATCCATTTGCACGGGAGATAAGCGCCAACGCGGTGAAGGCCGCCGATCTGACGCAGGTTCCGTTGCTTCGGGTGAGGCGGCCTGCTTGGCAAAAGAAGCCCGGCGATGACTGGCGGTGCTTTGACCAGCTTGAAAAGGCCGTTGCAGCTCTGCCGCAGGCAGCGCGCGTTTTCGCGGCCATCGGCCGGAAAGAGCTTCAGCTTCTTCAAACGCGGCCGGACCTTTGGCTGCTCACGCGCATGGTTGAGGCACCAACCCAAGGCTCAATGCCGTTCGCGGGGGAGACTGTTTTGGGGTATCCACGCTGTTCGGTTCAGCAAGAGGCCGAGCTTCTCAAAGCCTATGGCATTCAATGCCTTCTTGCCAAAAACAGCGGGGGCTCCGCAGCTTATGCCAAGATTGAAGCGGCGCGTAACGGCGGGCTGCCGGTCTACCTTGTAAACCAGCCCACTTTGCCACCAGTTAAGGAAGCGGCGAGCACTTCCGAAGCGTTCAACTGGGTGATGCGGGTGTGTTTTTAACGGCCCCGGTGCCAGTGGTCATGCGCTCAAATACGCCGTCTTTCAACACGTACTTGTGGTAAAGCGCGCCGGCAATGTGCAGGACGATTGCAACGGACACCATGATGCCTAGTGCCGTGTGGAATGAGAACAAGATCTCCGCCAGAGCCTGATCCTTGGCCACAATTGGCGGCAGTATAAACAGATTGAACACCGATATCGGCGCACCGAACGCCGACGTGGCAACCCAGCCCAGCAGCGGACTGACAAGAAGCACCATATACAAAAACCACTGGGTGGCATGGGCAAGGGTACGCTGCCAGATTGCTATGGAGGAGGGAAGCGGCGGCGGAGGTACCTTGTATCGATAAAGCAGGCGCATCGCGGTGATTACAAACAGCACAACACCCATGGAACGGTGGTAGTCGAACAAGGTGTTTTGCAGATTTCCCGGCCCAATGTTGATCATCACAATGCCCGCGGGCACCATGGTAAGCATACCCGCAGCAGTGATCCAATGAAACGCCCGTGCTGTAACAGAATAAACCTGTGGTGGCTGCATTTGGCTCCCCTGATATTGAGTGGCTACTGATCTACCGGGTTTATGAAACTCGACAGTAATTGCATGATCATATACCACTACGGTATCGTAACGTCATTGGACTTGTGTATTCAGGTTTATCAAGGGAACGAGCGATGAATATTGAACCGTCGGTGCCCAAGACAATCGCCGGCTTGATGAACTGCGCTGAATGGCAAGCTGTTCTTGATGCTTGGAAACGCGGAACCGCGCCCGACGCCGAAGGCTATGTGCAGGCTTTCTCACCCTTGTGCGCACCTGAGAGACAAACTTTCGTTGGCCAGCTTGGTCAGTCAATAGATGGCCGGATCGCCACAGCTACTGGCGACTCCTTTTATATCAACTGTCAGGAAGCGCTCGATCATCTGCATTGCTTGCGGGCGCTGTGCGATGCCGTGGTTGTCGGCGTGGGTACCGTTGTTGCGGATAACCCGCAGCTTACGGTGCGCAGGGTGCCGGGCGAAAGCGCAAGCCGTGTGATTATTGACCCAAACGGGCGCATCCCAAAAGATGCCTGCCTTTTACACGATGAGGCCGCACCAACCATTGTTCTAACCCGCGATCGCGTGACGCTGGACTTGCCAGCGCATGTGGAAGTGCGCCGCCTTCCTGAGGCCGATGATGGTCGCCTGTGCTGTCATGCCATTGCGGAAGCTCTTTCCGACTTCAAGAGAATACTGATTGAGGGGGGCGCGTGCACGGTGTCCAGGTTTATCGATTGCGGATTGCTGGACCGTCTTCATGTGATGGTCGCACCGCTTATCATTGGTGCCGGGCCAACGGGTATTCAATTGCCCCCGCTTGATAAGCTGTCAGAGGCTCATCGGCCAATGGCTGCAATGCACCAGCTGGGGACGGATTGGCTGCTGGATTTGGATTTAAAGCAAGAGCTGCCTCACTAGTCACGAGGCAGTGCAACAAAATCCGTATGCCCAACGGTCACTTCGGCTGAGGAGTTTTGGCTGAGAGACAGCCGTTCCTGTTTCCAGTCGTCTGCCAGCGCCTTTGGAATGCCAATCTCCACCGCCGCCTGTGCCCAGCCACGAATGAGGTCACGCAGCAAGCTACTGTATCTGTTGCCCAAAACCCAGTTTGAGGGAGCAGTGTGAACCTCATACCCAGCATCTCGGAAAACTTGGGCACACACTTGCGCAGCTGCGGGGCCCAATGCCAGACCAAATCCCTTGTCGGTCTTTTGATGCATGTTCACCGCATCCATGATTACCCCATCGTGGCGATGTGGATGCGAAAAGGATACTTCGCCGTTGTAGGTGAGGGTTGCCAAAAAGGGCTGCCGCCCATCTGTGACCGCCTTCACAAATCGCGTCACCCAATTGCGGCTGACCAGATCCAAAAATGCAGTCGTGACAATGCCGTGCGCGCCATCGAAATGCGCGAAAGAACGCTGAGCGCTGAGATCGGCCAACTGTGGCACGATCGTAATTTCGCTTGGTGTGTTCGGGGGGCGAATTTCATTGAGCAGATCTTGGTCGTGATCCAGCAGGGTCCAGTGCTGAGGCCCCTCCAACTTGTCGTGGAGTAGCGCAAGATTAGCGCCGGTACCCGTTGCGATATCGACCAGTCGAACCGGTGAGCTTCCCTCTCGCACCCCTTCAAGGTAGTCCAGAAAGATCTTTTCAATCTTTGTGTCTCGTGCGGAGCGATCAGCTTCTCGTCTTAAATCCAGCCAATCGGCAGCAAAGGCTGTCATAAAAGCGCCTCCAGCGTGTTAGAGAACAATGCGCCCTGCGTTGGCCACGAGGGTAGATTGCGACCGGCCTCCGCCGAGTATTTTGCAGTAACCTTGCGCGTAGACGGGTCGTTTATCATAAGAGAAAGAGCTTGACTAAAGCTTTCCACGTCACCTTCCTTGCAAAACAACGCTGCTTTTTCTGGAACTGTATCTCGAACAGCCCCGCGACCACTCGCGACGATGGGCAGGCCGGTCATCAACGCTTCAGCGAAGGCCATGCCATATCCCTCGTAGTAACTGGCAAGTGCAAACACATCAGCATGCGCGTATATCTGGGCAAGAGCAGTTTCAGATACGGCGCCATGCAATGTCACACGTGTCTCCAGCCCCTCCCTTTCGATCATCTGTTTTATTTGCGCTGCGTAGGCAAGATCGCAGCGCGTATCGCCGACCAAATCCAAATGCCAATTCAGCTCTTTGAGCTGTCCAAGCGCGCGGACAAGAACATCCTGCCCCTTTCTCGGGATGATGGAGCCAACGCTGAGTATGCGAACCACATCAGTGCCGTGTTGCTCTGCGCCCGTCGGCGCAACTTCAGGGAGGCGCTCAGTTCCAGGCAAAATGGACCGCATGAGCGCAGCGGGCAGGTCAAACTCTTCGCGGAGCTGCACCAGTGTTGCCGGGCTGGTGGTAATGATCCTGCTCACATATTGAAGCGCCTCACGTTCGCGCTGGAAGAAAGCTGCCGACAAATCTTCCGACAGCCCATCCTCTTTGAACAAAGGGTGATGCACCAGTGCGACAAGTTTCAGACGGTCTTTTTGCTCTTTTGCGACTTCTGGCAGGACGCCGAACGCCAACCCGTCACAAACAACAAGCTCGCCATCAGGAAAGGCGCGAAATTGCGCTTGGGCATCCAGTCTGGCAATGCCGCCACACAGCGGGAACTCGTCTGAAAGGCTCACCACGTTCACCGTCCAGCCAAGCTGTCTCAGCTCGCTGATGATACGCCGATCATAACGATATCCGCCGGTAGGGCGCTCCAGATTGCCGGGTATGACGAAGCTTAGCCTGCGATTTTTACTCATTATGCACTTCGGAAGCGGTTAGCGGAGCTTCGAAGCTGGCGCTTGCCACATCAGATTCTGTTAGGGTGACACGGATACGGTCAAGCTCTTCCGGGCCGCGCGCCAGCTTGTGCAAGTAGACTGCATCACAAACGCGCTGGAAAATGTAGCCGCACATGTATTCGGTTGTTGTGACAAGTCCTTGAAACTGCGGCAAGTCATCAAGATTTTGGTAGTTGATTGGCTCCAGAACGCTATCCAGGACTTCCATTGCGCGCCCCATGTCGACCACGAGCCCGTTTTCATCTAGCTTTTCGGCGAAAAAGGACACCGAAACACCATAGGTGGCGCCGTGAAGCCCTTGCGCTTTTCCAAAGACCTCTCGCGGCAAAGTGTGAGCGATCATGATGCGGTTCTTCACTTCAACTGAATACATGGCGTGTGTCTCCTGCGGGCTCAGTAGGAAAGGGGTTGGCAAAGGCCGGATTGCTTCCCTGTAAAAATCTCGGGAAGCGCTTCTGCGGCTTGTTTGAAAGGAATTGCGCGCGCCAACAAGCAATCCAAAGCAGGATCGCGCAGTAGGCGCAGAGCGGCCTCCAGACGTTGGCGGTGTGTGTGGCTTGGCCGCATCGAGGGGGCGACGGTGCCAACTTGAGAACTGATCAGCTGCAACCGCTTGGAATGAAACCCGCCGCCAAGGCCGATGCCAACTTCGCGGTCGCCGTACCAGGAAACTTCAATCACTCGCCCTTCATGGCGGGCAAGGGCAAAGGCTGTGTCGAGGCCCTCTGGCGTCGCGCTGCAATGAAAGACAATATCAAATTCGGTCGCAGGGGGCGGCGTCTGCGAAAACGTGCACCCAAGCTGTTCTGCAATCTCACGTCGATTCGGCTGAGGGTCGATCAAGGTTACGTCCACTTCAGGAATGCGCGCACACAGGTAACCAATCAGGCAGCCGAGGGTACCGGCACCGACCACGCAAACACGATGGGCTGGCAAAACGCCCCCATCCCAAATGGCATTTAACGCGGTTTCCATGTTCGCAGCCAAAATGGCACGCTGCGGATCAAGCCCTGTGGGCAGCTCCACGAGATCTTTCGGGTCAATGTTGAAGGCATCTTGATGCGGATGAAGCGCGAAGCAGAGCCGGTCGTCTGTTTCGCGGCGCACCACGGTGCTGTAGCCATACTTGACCGGGAACGGAAATTCCCCGTGTTGATGGGGTGCCCGCATCCTAAAAAATTCGGAGGGTGGAACAGCGCCAGAGAACACCAAAGCTTCTGTGCCGCGGCTTATGCCACTAAAAAGTGTCGTGACGCGCACTTCAGGTTCCTTTGGTTTAGAGAGAAATTCCTCCCTAATCTCAATTGTTTGCGGTGCCGTATACCAAAGAGCTTGCGCTGTCGTTGCCATGAACGCACTTTCTGTGCCATTGGTTTTTCAAAAATATACCCTAGAGAAACCTAAGAAAGCCAAACTATAGAAACATCATATAAGATCGACATCTCCAATAAACAGGGAATCGTCGGTCGAATAAAGACCTAACACAGCAGATGGAGTTTTCTCTCCCGCTCTCAATCGAGGAAGTTTGACTGTGCATCTCAGTTCTTCGCCTGCGTTGACGTATCGTCGTATTTCTTTTGGCCTTTTAGTGATCCTCAGCTTGATTGGGCTGGTGAGCCTTATGGTGCTTGCTTTGTCACCTGGGGGCTTCAACTTCCTTAAGGTACTGTTGCTGATCTTCTTTTCGATCACACTTCCATGGTTGGTGGTTGGGTTTTGGCACGCCATCATCGGGCTCGCCATCATGCTGTTTTCGCGAGATGCAGCAGCACTGACGTGCCCTCTCGACCCGGACAACGACAGGGACCCGCTCCCCAAGCGAGCGACAGCGCTGCTCTCCTGCATTCGCAATGAGAACGTTGGTGAGGTCGAGCGCAAACTTGACGCCATGCTCTCCGGGTTGGCCAGCCTGAAGGCCCTAGACGGCTTTCAGCTGTATGTTTTGAGCGATACCAACGACGCCGAAATTGCTCAGGAGGAAGAACAGGCCTTTTCCGCACTGAGGGCGCGTTGGCAACACGAAGTCGAGGTCATTTACCGCCGTCGCGAGAACAATGTGGGTTACAAGTCCGGAAACATTGCGGACTTTTGCGCGCGGTGGGGTGCAAGCCATACCTATGGCATCACACTGGATGCTGACAGCTATCTCTCAGCCGAAACGCTGGTTGCTCTCGTGCGGAAGATGGAAGCAAACCCGCAACTTGGCATCTTGCAGACCCTAGCAGTGGGACTTCCCAGCAAGGCGCTGTTTGCCCGCGTGTTTCAGTGGGGCATGCGCTTGGGCATGCGCTCCTACACCTTGGCTGCAGCTTGGTGGCAGGCAGATACGGGCCCCTACTGGGGACACAACGCAATCCTGCGGTTGCTGCCCTTTCGGGAGCACTGCATGCTGCCCCAGCTCTCTGGAAAAGGGCCTCTTTCGGGTCATATCCTGAGCCACGATCAGGTCGAGGCCGCTTTCATGCGCCGCGCAGGGTTTGAAGTCCGCGTCTGGCCTGTTGAAGATGGCAGCTACGAGGAAAACCCACCTAACCTCATCGAGTTTGTTAGGCGCGATTTGCGCTGGTGCCACGGCAATCTGCAGTATCTGAAACTGCTTGCAACGCCGGGACTGCATTTCATCAGCCGCATTCAGTTGGTGCTCGCAATTCTGATGTTTGTTGGCTCAGTAGCGTGGATGGCTTTCATTGGCGTATCTGTCTATGCCTCATTGCTGGCCGATCCAGGCGCAATTCAGTTTGATGCCAACTACGGCTTCCCGTTGTTCTTGACGGTGATGACCATGGTGTTTTCTCCGAAGCTGTCGTCGCTCGCTTATGTGCTGCTTAGCAGCCAGCGGCGTGCGGGATTTGGCGGAACTCTCCGCATCTTTGTCAGTGCCATATGCGAGATCCTCTTCACAGTTTTGCTGGCGCCAATCATGGCAATCACCCACACACTCTTCATTGCCATGTTGTTTATGGGTGCGAAGGTCGGGTGGCGGCGTCAGGAACGCCTGCCGAAAGGTGTGAGCTGGGAAATGGCGATCCGCAAATACTGGCCGCAATTCGTGTTCGGGTGCTTGGGGCTATGGTGGGCGAGCCTATTTCCGTTGAGCATGTGGTGGCTGTTTGCGCCGCTTGTCGCTGGACCGCTGATGGTTATTCCGTTCACGGTGATGACTTCATTGCCATATCTGGGGCAGGTCGCCGATCACTATGGTTTTTGGCGCCTGCCGGAAGAACGGCAGGCGCCAAAGGAGTTTCTTTTCTTGGAAGACGGCGCTTTGGCTACTCGCGAGCTCACAGCAACAGACCCTGCTGTCTTGCCACGGTAGGCAGCAAAGCAGGGCCTTTGTATTGCTTGTTGGATGGCGTGTGAGGTGTGGGCTACTTCGCGTTGTGCGCAGGCGCCCGCCAGGGGTGCTTCTTGTACCAACTCACCGTGTAGGCCACGGCAATGAGGCCTGCAAAGCCTGCTAGATTGATAAAGAGTTCCGTTAGGGCTGTCTTTCCACCCAGGACTTCGTTTCGAACGATTGCCAAAGTCTGCGCAATCACGAGGCTGGCGAGGAAAACGGCAAGTGATTGCTGGCCGACCTTCTGAATTACAGTTACGACCTTGCCCCAGATGCCTGAAGAAAGCAGGTATTTGCCGCCTTCACCAACTGCGGTCCACGCCAGATACGCCAACGCCAGGAAGTGCAGGTAGCGGAAAATGCCGAACTCGGTTTTAGCGGTCAGGACCTTAATGTCCCGTGCCATCTCAAGGAACACCGGCGCAACCTGAAACACGCGGAAATACGAGAACGGCACAGACGCCAGCACGATAATGGCCGCTATAACAAGGAGCGACTTTTTTACGGGCGGGCGAGGAATCCAGCCACGCATCAAGGCAAATCCAGTAAAAAACAGAAGCTGCCAGCCGAAAGGATTGAAGAACCATCGACGGTCAGACCAAGGTTCCGCTGGCAAGTCCAGATAACGGAAGTTTGCAGCCAACCATAAAGCGATTGCCAGACCGGCAACGGCCGTGCGCCCACCAGTTTTGTAGGCCAAGAGCATTACCGGCATGAGGGCCAGTATGACCAGATACATGGGCAGAATGTCGAAGTAGTTCGGCACGTAGGTGAGCGTCAAGATGCCCGGAATGTTGAAGATCGGATCTTCAAACAAGTGCCAGAGGTTCAGACCGCCAACATAGTCGCGTTCAACCATGCCATGGATTTGCAAAAAGGCGAGCCACCCCGCGAGAAACAGAAGCAGTGTGACGTGGGCCCAATAGACTTGCCAGACCCGAAAGGAAACGCGAGCGGTTCCCATCCACCAGCCACGGTCCTCAAAGATTTTCCCAAAGGCAATTGCAGAAGCCATGCCGGAACAGAAAACGAATATTTCTGTGGCATCGGAAAACCCAAATCGGGCAGGAATCCAGAGTGTCCACGTGTTACCCGGTGTATGGGACACGAAAATGATGAACATGGCGATGCCACGAAAGAAGTCGAGACGCGGATCGCGTGGTCGCAGCGCACCGGCAGCGATCACAGAGCTAGGTTGGTGCTTGTTCAAGGGCCTAAATCTTCAATTTGGGTATATGGAAATACACTTACAAGCTACGCCAAGTCATCGGTTAAATAAACCCGAGGTTAACCGAGGTTTGCACGTAATGCCTCGTTCTGCATGACAGTCGCAGCGGCTGTCATCTTTTCCACCTGTTGTGCACGGACCTTTGCAAAGGCATCAGGTGCGCTGCGTAAGGTGGTTCGTTCCGTTATCATGCGCTGGGCGTCCTCAGGCATCCCGGCACGCAGCGCTGCTTCAATTGTAAGCCGCTCGAATACATCCCGCTGAGCATGGCTGCCACCGATCTCGTTGAGGTTTGGTCGCGCCTGTTGCAGATGCTTCAAGGCAGAGAAGTAGTTGCCTTTTCTGAATTCAGAAAGGCCTTCGGCAGCAGCGACGCCGCTGTTGTTGGTGATCAGTGAGATGTCTCCGGAAAGTGCAGATGCGGTTTCACGCATGCGGGCGACCATGCTTTCAGCTTCACGCCAACGGTTCCCCTGCAACAGGGACATCATGTAGTGAAGGTCTGCAAAGACGTTGCAGCCGTCGTCTATACGATTGCTCGAGAGGTTGGCAAGCTCCTCCCAGCGGCCACCCACATTTATCCCCTCAAGCTCAAGGCGCATCAGCATTGAGGCTGCATTGGAGATATCGCGGTAATCATCTGAGCGTTCCTTGCGGATCTTGTCGTCGTAAAGTTCCAGAACCCGGTCAACATTGCCCTTGTCCAGATGCATCAATGCCAGATGCCACCAGACATGAAAGCCAAAGTTGTTGCAGTGAGACCAGCTTTGGGGCTGGGTGTCGAGCCAGCGAATGCCCGTATCGCTTTCACCGCACATATCGTAGACGTGGGCGACAGCATGGAGGCCCCACGCATCATCAGGACGTAGCTCCACAGCCTGCCTGCCATGTGTTTCCGCCAGCTTGTAGTCGCCGGTTTCCTCAAGTGAAAAAGCATAGCACCCCTTGATGTAACCAAGGGCCACATGCTGTTCACTGTAAGCATCAAAAACGGCCTCTATGGACCGTCGCATTTCCACGCCCTGTCCAAGCACGAAGCGAAGGGCATGAACCAGCTTCAGGAGTAACGCATCCTCCGGCCACTCTTTCAAGGCGGCATCCATCAAATCAGCCGCACGGCTGGGCCATCCCTCACACCACAGCCGCAAGCCCTTGATGTAGGCCGCCTCGCGTGCGGTGACGGGGGTTTCAAGGCTGCTTTTCTCAGCGATGCTCAGGGCGTCCTGTGCAACTGATACAAGTTCCTTGCGCCCCAGAAGCAAGTTGAACAACCCGCGGGAAGCCTGCGCCATTGCGAAATCCGGCGCGGCGTTCAAGGTTGCTGTCAAATGAACCGGCGTATGGGCCCCGTGAGCCAAGAAGGCGATGATGGTCTTATTCCACGGTTCCAGTGCGGCAGCATTAGAGAGGGTCACATCGTAACCGAATTGATCTGTCATGCGCATGAGTGCCCTCAATCAAACAGGAAAAGGGGTAGCAGCAGTCATCCCAGTCCCTGCAAAAACCGGGCACGCCTGCGACTACGGATTACGTACGAGGATAACCTTCTCGGAACCGCCTATGACAAGCAAAACACAAATTGTTGTTGGTTTCGTGTTTTATCTGAGCCTAATTCAAGGTTCCTGACAACTCTGAAATCTCCTGTACAAGAACGGTGAATTCCGGAGCAAATTGCTGATATTGCTAGTGAAAAGTTGTTTGTAAACCCGCGCATCATGGTGCCCTTTTTGTCAAGCTGCCACTTGGCGTGATCACTTTTTTGACCAAGAATTCATTTGGCCTGTTACTGAAGCTTTTACTGTGCTGAACTGCTTTCAAGAAATATAAAGCAGCGGAAAGCTGAATGGCACTTGCGCAAACGGGAAAGTCTTCCCAAAAGAAACCTCAGGCCCAGTGGGCTGTTGTTGGGGCGGGCCTCATCGGAATACTTCTTGTCGGCCTCGCTTCTGCTATGCATGGCGGCTCCCGACTGTTCTGGGTGACACTTATTGGCGGCATCGCAGGCGTGTCCCTCTACCATGCCAGTTTTGGTTTTACCGGGGCCTGGCGGCGCGCCATTGAAGAGCGGCGCGGGGCTGGTCTGAGGGCGCAGTTCTTGCTCCTGTTTTCTGTCTGTGTTGTGAGCTACCCGTTGCTTGAGTATGGCAACTACATTGGTCTGGGCACGTCAGGATTTGTGTTTCCGTTCGGCGTTGCAGCTGCCTTTGGCGCTTTCATGTTCGGGGTTGGCATGCAGATCGCGGGCGGGTGCGCTTCTGGCACGTTGTTTACGGTTGGGGGCGGATCCACGCGTATGATCATCACTCTCACCTTCTTCATCGTGGGCTCTGTTCTCGCTACCGCTCACTTGCCCGCGTGGAGCGGTCTGCCCGCGCTCCCTGCAATTTCACTGGTAGAAATGCTTGGGGCAGCTTGGGCGCTCATTCTGACCACTCTCCTTCTTGCGGCGCTCACCTTGGTCTCCGTGCTGCGAGAACGCAGGCACCATGGTTTTCTTGAGGACGATCCGCGAGACTTGTCGCTGCTGCGCGGGCCTTGGTCCAAGTCGTTTGGCGCAGGAATGCTGGCGTTCGTGTGTATTGCGACCTTCATCACAGTGGGAAGGCCGTGGGGTGTGACCTCCGGCTTTGCGCTGTGGGGCGCGAAGCTGTTTTATGCCCTAGGTGTTCCTGTTGATACCTGGAGTTATTGGCAGCACCAAATGGGCGCGGTAAACAGTTCGGTCCTTCAGGACACTACGTCGGTGATGAACTTCAGCATCATGCTCGGGGCACTTGTTGCCTCGGGGCTTGCTGGTCTTTTTGCACCTGTTTATCGGCTGAGTGCCAAAGAAGTCACTTCGGCCATCATTGGCGGCCTTCTGCTTGGCTACGGGGCCAGACTGGCTTTCGGGTGCAATATTGGTGCGTTTTTGGGTGGAGTGACCAGCGGATCTATTCATGGTTGGCTGTGGCTTGTCTTCGCATTCTCTGGTGCGTGGGTGGTCAGCCGAAGTCGGTTGTTGAGTTACTTGCGATGAGATTCCGACAGGGAGGAAGTTGATGTTCATGAAAAGACTGATTTCGTTTGGGCTCGCACTGATGCTGAGCGCTATTGTAGCTCATGCCTCAGAGGGCTTTGAGGCACCGGAAGGCTGGCGTGTCATCGGGACTGAGAAGAGCTATCCGGATCTGGTAGCCGCACTGCGGGCGGCGGTCAAAAAGCAAGAAATGGGGTTGGTCACGCAGGCCAGCGCAACGGTGGGCGCAAAGAGCCAAGGCATCACAATCCCGGGCAATACGGTCATTGGCGTTTATCGAAACGACTTTGCACGGCGGATGCTGGAGGCCTCTATTCCGGCGGGCATCGAAGCGCCCATCCGGTTTTATGTGACCGAAAACACAGACAAGACCGCGACGCTCTCATGGAAGACGCCAAGCTTTCTGTTTGAGCCGTACTTTGACGACGGTGGCGATGCGCTGATCGGCCTTGCCGAGGAACTCGACGCCATTTTCCAGCGCATCGCGGATCGTGCAACGGGTAATTTATAGATCAGATCTTGCCATCGTAAGCCCGGCGATCAACCCGGCAAGCAAGGATCGTGAAGGTGTCGCGGCCGAGAGCCGCTTTTGCCTCACGCTCCAAGCTTTGGGTGTCTGCCACCCAAACGCCATGACCACCATAGGCTTTGGCAATTGCTGGAAAATCGGTCTCTTCAAAGTCTACGCCAAGGTTTGGGCGCTGTGTGTTGCGTTGTTTCAGCTCGATGAGAGCAAGGCTGCGGTCGACCAGAACGCAGATGATCACGGGTATCTTTTGATCACGCAAGGTTGAGAGTTCGCCAAGGCCCATTTCCAGCCCAGCGTCACCAACAAAAACAACCACGGGTGTCGTTGGGGAGGCGAACTTGTAGCCCGCCCCAAGCGGAAGGGCGCAAGCCATCGTGCACAGCGCTGAGCTTTGAAGCATGCGCCGCGGCAACGGGCTTTCCCAGATCTGGCTGACCAAAATGCGGTGGGCCCCACTGTCTGCAGTGGCAACGGTAGAAGCAGGTAGCGCTTTTCGAAGACCATGAAACACTGAGGCCGGCCCCCAACCTTCAGCTTCCGCGGCAAACAGAGTTGAGAGCTTCGCCTTGGTGGCCAAAAGCGCTTCTGAAGACCATTTGCGCTGCGGCTCCAACACATCCGTCAGCGCCGCGATCGTCGCCTTGACGTCACCAACCAAGCTGTGGGTGACCCGATGCATCCCGTGATCGCGCAGGACCGGCGAGATGTCGATGCAGTGAGCAGCGTCATTCCATGGCATTCGCCAGTTCACCCGCATTTCGATGGGGTCATAGCCAAGCAGAAGGACCACATCAGCGGCCTTCAGTGCAGGCAATAACACCTCATCAGCTTTTGGGGACAGGCCTGCCCCGCCCCATGAGTTTTCACTGGCCTCATCAATCAGGCCCTTGCCCTTGTATGAAGTGATCAGTGGGACTTGGAGCTTAGCGCAGAGAGCCTGGATTTCTGGCGCGGCGTGTGCGTTCACCGCATCTACGCCAGCGATGGCAACTGGTTGTCTGGCGTTTGCGATGATTTGTGCCACTTCGCCGAGGGCGGCAGGGGTTGGAATACTGGGTGCTGGAAGCGGGATGCGGGTTGGCTCCAGCGTTTCGTCCTGTTCTTTCTCGGCAACAGAAATTGGCACGTCGATATGGACGGGGCCGGGCTGGCCCGACATGGCAACGGCAAGGGCCTTGTCCATCATGGCATTCAACGCGCCGGGTTCGGCGCGGAAGCTGGCTTTCACGATGGGGCGCAGCATCGCTTGATGATCAAATACCTGATGGGTGTAGGTTTCTGCCTCCGCGCCATCAACCCGGCCAGTCAGAAACACCAAGGGCACACGATCCTGAAACGCATTGGCCACGGTGTTCACCGCGTTGGCCACGCCGGGACCAAGTGTTGCGAGCAGAACAACCGGGGCGTCGTGCCCTTGGTTTGCAAGGGCGTGCCATGCGCCTTCTGCCATGAAGCCGCCCGCATTTTCATGCTTGACGAGCGCGAACCGAATGCCAGCCTTGTCGAGGCCGTCCATAAGGGCGAGAACCTCGCCCCCCGGAATGCCGAAGGCGAATTTGCAGCCTGCTGCTGCCAGTTTGTGTGCGATAACTTCTGCGCCCCGCATCAGGTGGATGCCCCCAAGTCTATGGTGTTGTCTTCTGCAAGCTTGCTGATTGTGTCGTCGTCCAGATCAAGGAAACCGGCAAGGATTTCTTTGGTATGTGCGCCAAGCGTCGGTGGTGCCTGCCGGTAGGTCACGGGAGTGCGGCTCAGCTTCATTGGGCTGCCGATAAGATCCACAGTGCCGGTGTTGGAGGTGGGATGTTCCAGCGTGACTTTCATCTCGCGGTGTTGGACTTGCGGATTGTCGAAAACCTGCTTGAGGTCGTTTACGGGCCCACACGGAACGCCGACGGCCTCCAGCTCCGAAATCCAGTCTTCGCAGCTTTTGAATACCGTCTGCTGCCGAATAAGGGGGATCAGCTCTTTCCGATTGCGCACTCTGTCCGCGTTTGTGACGAAGCGTGGATCCTCAGCCAACTCCGGCGCGTTTGCTACCTCACAAAAGCGCTGAAACTGCGCATCATTGCCCGCGGCCAGAATGAACTGGCCATCGGAAGCCGGAAACGTCTCGTAGGGCACGATGGTTGGGTGTGCATTCCCAAGGCGGCCCGGCACCTCGCCTGAGACAAGATACGCAACGCCTTGATTGATCAGCCAAGCCACTTGCGCGTCCAGAAGCGAAATGTCGATGTATTGCCCCTTGCCGGAACTGGTGCGCTCCACGGTGGCTGCCAAGATGGCATTTGCCGCGTACATGCCGCAAATGACATCAGACACGCCAACGCCAACCTTTGTTGGAATGCCGCCATTTTCATCTGTTTCACCGGTTAGAGACATGATGCCACCCATCCCTTGCACGATGAAATCATAGCCTGCACGCTGGGCATATGGACCAGTTTGTCCGAAGCCGGTAATGGAGCAGTAGATCAGGCGGGGGTTCAAGGCGCTGAGCTCTTCATAGCCAAGACCTTTGCGGTCAAGATCACCAACCTTGAAGTTCTCAATCAGGACATCTGCTTTTTCCGCAAGCCGTTTGATAAGCGCGGCGCCTGCCGGTTGCGAAAGGTCTATGGCAACCGAATGCTTGTTCCTGTTGGCGGACAAGTAGTAGGCGCTCTCGCGGGTCTCTTTTCCCTCCTTGTCTTTCAGAAAAGGAGGCCCCCAGCCGCGGGTGTCATCTCCCCGGTCAACACGCTCGATCTTGATAATGGTTGCACCAAGATCGCCAAGTATTTGCGTGCAAGTTGGGCCAGCAAGGATGCGCGAGAGATCGAGAACAATCAATCCGTTAAGAGGGCCTTTGCCCTGAGGAGTGTCAGTGGTGGCAGTCAACGCGATCGGTTCCGTCTTTGGCAGGGGGCGGCGCGTCTTGCGCAGCCTCTAGGTGAACATACTAGCTGAAGTGAAGGAGAGCGGAAGGGGCTACCAGCCATTGGCAGCTGCAAGTTTTTGCCAGGCGCGCTCCACCCACTCCGCGCGGAAGGTGTGGCCACCGTCATGAAGGCAGATCTCCAAATAGGCCTCGTGCTGTTGCCAATCGTTGCAGGTCAAGCGCCCGTCCTGATCTTCGTTCATCGGAGCTTGTGGCAGCTGCGCTCGAGCCTTCCATAGATCAAGGCTCTTGAACACATCGGATTGATGCCACTTGCCGCCAATCCTTCGCCCTTCCAATGGCACTGTCCTGTCTTTGGTCCCATGGATATGGGTGAGGAACGTCAGGTCCGAGGGGCAGGTTTGCGGCATTGGATCCCAGAACGCCCCGGCTATGGGGGCAAAGCCATCAAACGCCGCGCCTCGGTAGCATGCCAGATACCAGACCATGGAGCCTCCCATGGAAAAGCCTGTAACCAGGGTGCGTTCGAGATTGATTTCAGGCCTTTTTTTCAAGTCGCTGAGGATCTCATCAAAGAACTGGAACTCGTCTCGGTGTTGAGAAGGAGAACTGGGGTAGGACCAAGTCTCCCCAAGGCCTTGGGGAACAACAAGCGCGAGACCATGCGTGTCTGCCGTGGCAACAAGGCCGGGGTTTTCAATGGCCTTTGAAGCCTTGCCTTTCCAGCCGTGAAGATAGAACAGAGTCCCCTTCGGCTCTTCACCGGGGGAGAGTTGGGGTAACTTGAACCAATACGCGCCGGAAGGAACGGTGCAAGGAGCGCTCTGACCGCAAGCTTCCGTTGACGAGGCATATGCGCCCCTCAAATTGCCGGGGCTTGCCACGACAAGTCCAAGGGCGGATAAACCAAGCAGCAATCGGGCTACACGCATGAAGATCTCCAGAACACTCACCGCGGCAACGCTACAAAAAATCCGCGGCGGATGTGATCGCTTCTGATCACAATTTCGGGAGGTGCGAGATAGGGTGCTGCTCCAGCTCATCTTCTTAGCGGATGAAATTTTTAGACCAATCGGCATTCTTGGGGACCAACTGGCGCTGGAGCAGCTTCCCTTTATACCTGACCTAACGTTTTCAAATGACTAATACCAAGTTCCCTCGGTTGGGATGTTCAGTGTGGTGCCGCAGTGCTTGCAGTGGACCGCGTCCGGGTCATGGCGGCTCAGGCCGCACGTGGTGCATGTGAACTTTACCTTCGCGGGGCGAAAAATCGTCTGCACCAACCGCAGGAACAGGGCCACTCCGAAGATCATGATCAGGATCGTCAGGAACCTGCCCATGGTATCTGACATGGTGATGTCGCCAAAGCCTGTGGTTGTGAGTGTAGTTACGGTGAAATACAGGGCATCCATGAAATTGTTTATGGACGGGTTCAGGTGTCCTTCGAGTACATAAACAACTGCGGATACCACGAACACGAACACAATCAGATTGATCCCGGAATGGATGATCTCCTCGTTGCGTCTGAACCATTTCGAAGCATCACGCAGTTCCCGCAGTACATGATAGGAGCGCAGCAATCGCAGCATGCGCATGACTCTGAGGAAGCCGAGGTTATCGATGAATGCCGAGGCAAAAAGGGAAAAAATGACAATCACGTCTGTGATCGATGTAATGCTGCTGGCCTCCCGCCATGGTCGCATGGCGATAAACAGCCTGACTAGATAGTCGGTCAGCAGCACGATGCCGATAGCGTAGTCCAGCGTATGGTTCTGCATTTCAACGCCGATTGTGGCGGCGAACATGAAGTATCCGATTGTGATTACATCAAATATTATGAGAGCAATGCGCCAGTAATGGGAATAGGGTTCACTTCCGTAATACAGTGTCCTCAATCGGGCGCGCAGCGTTGCAAGTGAGCTTTCCTTTTTCTCTTCTGCTGTGCCGTTGCGTTCTCGGTTCACTCGAAAGCCTCATTTTTTGCTTCACACGCCATAATTGCTGTCATAATGTCATCCAAACGATGAATGCACCAGTTACAGCTGTAAACGAACTGAAATGCTACTAGGTTTTTCGTTGTTGTACTTAGGTACATTTACACCGTCTAAGGGGTTTATCGATCGATCTTTGAGGAATAGTGTACCAGACAACTGCTCATGTGATGTTCGTCACGCGGCAGCTGTTCTTGTTGATGTAGTACGTCGCCTTAGACAATCGATCCAACCATAAGGCTGGCTGTTTTGTGCAGCCACCTCCTCAGGCAGCTGTTTTTACTGACAAACATTCACTTCAAAGCCAATTGTTGGCTTACAGTTCAGCGTCGACCATAAGTGCGAGTGCCACTATGAAAACTACAGAGCTTAAACAAGTCTCTCCAAAATTTTCCATTAGACAGAACTTGGTTTCACTGGCATTTGCCACCGTGATTGGCCTCGGCGTTATGTCCTCACCCGTCGCCGCTCAGCAAGGCGAAGCTCCCAAACCGGCTGTCGTTGTTGAGCCAGTAACGACTCAGGTTGTGGAGGAGGAACGTATTTTTGCCGGGCGCACAGAAGCGATCAGCCGCGTGGATCTTATCGCGCGTGTAGGCGGTTTCCTGGAACCACTGAAATTTAAAGAGGGGCAGTCAGTCAAAAAAGGCGACGTGCTCTTTGTTATCCGTCAGGACCCTTATCAGTTTGCGGTGGAACAGGCGCAGGCCAATCTGGAAAGCGCGCAGGCACAAGTTGATCTGGCAAAGCTGGACTTCGATCGGAAACAGCGCTTGGTGGACCGCGATACCGTTGCAGTCTCCGAGCTGGATGTTGCCCGCGCCAATCTGAAAGAGGCTGAAGCTGCGCGCTCCTTGCGTGAAGCAGATCTGGAACTTGCCAAGTTGGATCTGAGCTACACAGAGGTTCTAGCGCCTACAGATGGCATCATCGGGTCGGCAACCTTTAAAGAGGGGGCCTATGTCACAGCTGCGAGCGGTACGCTGGCAACCGTTACCAGCATGGACCCTATCCGTGTCACTTTCCCTGTGCCGCAAGATTTGATCATCCGTTCGCAACGGAACAACTATGAGAGCACCGAGAATCTGATTCTGCGCATCCGCTTGAGTGACGGTGAGTTCTACGAACACGAAGGCCGACTGGAGTTTCTGGAAGCAACCGCGAACCCGGGTACAGACACTGTGACCGCCCGTGCGCAGTTCCCAAACCCGGACCGGATGCTGTTTGACCGGCAGCTAGTGGACGTCGTGGCATCGCCTAAAGATGCAGAGCCTCAGCTGGTTATTTCTCAGGCGGCCATGCTGTTGGATCAGGAAGGTTCATTCGTTCTGGTCGTCAACGACAAGGGTGAGGTTGAGCAGAAGCGCATCACAATCGGCGAGCAGGTAAGCGGTTTGGTGATTGTAAGAAGTGGTTTGGAAGAAGGCGATCAGGTCATCACCTCTGGTATTCAGAAGGTGCGTCCTGGTCAGGTTGTTGACGCTCGTCTGGCGGGTCAGTCCTAATGATTTATGACGTCTTTATTCGCCGGCCTCGACTGGCGTTTGTGATATCGATCCTCATTGTGGTGGTCGGTATCATCTCGATGAATGCTATTCCGGTTTCTCAATATCCAACCATTGCCCCGCCGACCGTACAGGTGAACGCTACATACATCGGGGCGGATGCCTTGACGGTGGAGCAGAGTGTAGGCCAGCCCATCGAAAGCTCGGTGAACGGCGTGGACGGCATGCGCTACATGAAGTCCAACTCTTCAAGCGATGGCACCTACAGCCTGACGGTCTACTTTGACCTGACAACTGACCCGGACATTGCCGCGGTAAACGTGCAGAACCGTGTGAGTGCCATTGAGTCCAAGCTTCCTCAGGAAGTTCGGGACCAAGGTGTTACCGTGCAGAAAAAAGCCGGTGACATGCTGCAGGCCTATACGTTCTACTCGCCAAACGGCACCCATGATGGTCTGTTCATTTCGAACTATGTCACCATCAATATTCTGGACGAGTTGAAACGTCTTCCAGGTGTGGGTGATGCGCAGGCTCTGGGCGCGCTGGATTACTCCATGCGCATCTGGGTCGACCCGGACAAACTGCGTGCCTTGAATCTGACGACTGATGATGTCATCGGTGCCATTCGCTCTCAGAACAAGCAGGCGGCAGTTGGCCGCGTGGGGGCTGCGCCTGTTTCTACAGATCAGCAACTTCAGTTGACCGTTACCGCAAAAGGGCGTCTGGAGACTCCAGAAGAGTTCGGTGCGATTGTACTGCGCGCCAATCAGGATGGTTCGCTCGTGCGCCTGTCTGATGTAGCGCGCGTTGAGTTGAGCTCTGCCTCATATGACTGGAACGTGGAATTCCAGCAGCGCCAGTCCACCATGCTTGGTGTTTATCTGACGCCCGGTGCAAACGCGGTGGCAGTGTCCGAGCTGGTGAACCAACGCCTCGAAGTCTTGGCAGAACGTTTTCCTGAAGACCTCACCTATCTATCCGTTTTCGATACGTCCCTATTCGTGAACGAGATGATCTCCAAGGTGATTCACACCCTCATCGAAGCTTTTGTGCTGGTGACTGTTGTGGTGTTCATCTTCCTTGGTCGTTTCCGAGCAACCCTCATTCCGTTGATCGCAGTGCCGGTGTCCATCATTGGTGCAATTGCCGTTGCCTACATCCTCGGGTTCTCGGCCAACACGATTTCTCTGCTGGCCATGGTGCTTGCCATCGGTATCGTGGTCGATGACGCGATCATCGTGGTGGAGAATGTGGAACGCGTGATGCACGAGGATCCGCATCTGACACCGGCGCAAGCCACGTCCAAAGCGGTGAGCGAGATTGCGGGCCCGGTGCTGGCAATCACCTTCGTGTTGCTGTCTGTGTTCGTGCCGGTGGCCTTCTTGCCCGGATCGTCAGGCGTGCTGTTCCGAGAGTTTGCGGTGTCCATCTCCGCGGCCATGGTGTTGTCTGCGATCAATGCGCTGACGCTGTCTCCCGCCCTTTGCGCAATCATGATGCGCCCAGGTGAGCTGACTGGTGTCATGGCAAAAATCACGGGCTTCATCGACCGCATGGGGGAGGGCTACGCAAATCTCATCCGCCGCATGGTGCACCTGTCTGTGGCTTCGTTGCCAGCGGTCGCGATCTTTGCGGGGCTGGGTTATTTCATCGTGAGCAACACACCAGATGGTTTCGTGCCCGCCGAAGATAAGGGCTACGCGCTTGTTCTGGTCAACCTGCCTCCGGGTGCGTCGTTGAACCGTACTGAAGCGGCCATGAAACAGGCGGATGATATCATCCAGCAGGACCCAGCAGTGTTCGCGACCACTCTCGTCTCAGGCTTTGACTTCCTAGGCGGCGGTGGCACGAGCCCGAACGCCGGTGTGATCTTCGTGAAGCTGAAGGATTATGCTGATCGCCCAAGTGCCGATCTGACGTCTTTCGCCTTTGTAAACCGAATGTACCCGGCACTACTTGGCATCCCAGAAGCAACGTTCTTCCCGGTGAACCCTCCGGCGATTGACGGTCTGGGTTCCGTGGGCGGTTTCGAGTATGTGCTTGAAGCATTGGAAGGACAGGACCCTGCGGACATGGCCGCAGTAGGGCGTTCGTTGCAGGTCGCTGCCAACCAGCATCCGGCCATAACGGGCTTCTTCACAACGTTCGACGCGGAAACGCCGCAGGTGCGGGTGGTCTTGGATCGTGACCGCGCCATGGTGCTCGGCCTCAACATCGCCAACGTTTATGGCGCGTTGCAGGCCACACTTGGTGGCTACTATGTGAACGACTTCAACCTCTACGGCCGTACGTGGTCTGTTCGTCTGCAGGCTGAGACCGATGCCCGCAACGAGATTGACGATATTCGCAAGGTCAACGTTCGCTCCAATACAGGCGAGATGGTTGAGCTTTCTGCGGTGGTCAACACGGAGCTGACACGCGGTCCGAAGTCTATCACTCGTTACAACAACTATCGGGCGATCAGCTACAACGGCAATGCCTCACCGGGCTTTGGTCTGGGTGAGTCCATGGCCGCGATGGAAGAGGTCTCGGCTGACACGCTTCCCGACGGCTTTGCCTATGAATGGACGGGTATTGCTCTGGAGCAGAAGCAGGCTGCAGGCCAAACCGGCCTGGTGCTTGGTCTTGCGTTCCTGTTTGCCTACCTGTTCCTGGTGGCGCTCTATGAAAGTTGGAACACGCCAATTCCGGTTCTCTTGTCTGTGGCACCGGCGATTGTGGGGGCTCTTGCCAGCCTCTGGATCTTCAATCTGAGCTTCGACATGTATGCTCAGATTGGTTTGGTGATCCTGATCGCGCTTGCGGGCAAGAACGCCATCCTCATGAACGAGTTCTCACTGGAGAAACGTATTCATGGCATGTCGATCTACGAGTCTGCGGTGGAAGGCGCTCGACTGCGTTTCCGTCCGGTAATGATGACCTCGCTGGCGTTTTCTGCAGGCCTCGTGCCTCTGGCTCTTACCTCCGGTCCGGGTGCAGGTGCCATGGTGGCTGTGGGTATTCCGGTTTTGGCGGGGATGGTGACCTCGTTCACCGTGGGTATCTTCCTCATTCCAACCCTTTACACCGTGTTCCAATGGATGCGTGAGAAGGCCGGCTGGACCCCAGAGATGGGCTTGGCTGCGATGGGTGAGAACCCACACGAGAAGAGCTAGGAAAGATCTCCAGCAACAGTAAAAACGGGCCCGGTGCAGGAAACTGCTCCGGGCCTTTTTATGGCAGTCAAGCCGCACCAATTTCAGGGCAATTTTCCAGTGCACGACAGGAGAGTAGGCCAAGATTACACTCGATCCCATGTTGAACGCGCTGCGCCATACCTCTTACAGATTTGCGCCGGGCCGCAAGGCGGAGCCCTTTTGCGAGTTCGTCTCGAGCCGCGGTCTGTTGAAGAGCTGCGCCGTGCGAAACCGGGAAGTGCGGTCGTCTTCTACGGCGCTTGATTTGGATCTCATACGGGCGCTGGAGCCGGGCGACACCATCTATGTGTGTACAGACGCTCTGCCGGTGTTCGCGGCAACCATGCTGCCCAAAATCTCCATGCCTTTCGCGTTGGTGTCAGGCGACAGCGATCTGTCAGTTTCTCTTGAGGGGCTCGGGCGCGATACCCTGCGCGCCTTGCTGGACAATCCTTACCTTACACGCTGGTTCGCACAAAACCTTGCCTTCTCCCATCCCAAGATCAACCACCTTCCGATCGGGATGGACTATCACACGGTGGCAGCCAAAGCGAAGCATCCGTGGGGCGGCTTCGAGGCGCCGTTGGATCAAGAGCAGTCCCTTAAGGATATTCGGAATGGGGCGGCCGCTTTTGAAGAAAAGAAGCCATTCGGCTACTGTAATTGGCATCATTCGTTGGGAAATGGCGACCGATCCGAGGTACTGCAACTTCTGGACTGCTCTGCGATCTATCTGGAACACCAACGTGTGCCTCGTAAGAAGAGCTGGCTCAAGAATGCAGACTTCTTCTTTACCATCAGCCCTTTTGGAGAGGGGATGGATTGCCATCGCACATGGGAGGCATTGCTGCTAGGCTCTGTGCCGATCATTCCAGCTTCGCCCTTGAAGCCAATGTTTAAACGGTTGCCCGTCGTAATCGTGGAGGACTGGCGCCAGCTCAAACCCACATTTCTTGCCGAAGAAAAGCGGCGTATCTTGTCCCAAAGGTATGACTTCTCGCCGCTCTATCTGGACTACTGGCGTGCCCGCATCTCAGGACGCATCCCCTTGTCTCGCCCCATGATGACTTTCAGCGAGTTTCTGAGCCAAAGCTGAGACGCCCGATCACGACGAGGGCCGGGCGCTTCAGACTTTTGACGTTCAGGTTCGACTAGATCGCTAGATAGGTGTGACGGAGCTCTTCATTGTCGAGCACTTCCTGTGCTGTGCCGTCGAACACAACTTCACCCATGTCCAGAATGACCGCACGGTCTGCAAGGTGCAAAGCTGCTACTGCATTCTGCTCCACGATAATGGTGGTGATGCCAAGCTCTTTCACGTTCACAAGGATACGTTCGATTTCCTGAACGATCACAGGAGCCAAACCTTCATAAGGCTCATCCAACAGCAAGAGTTTAACATCGCGAGCCAGCGCGCGGGCAACCGCCAGCATTTGCTGCTCGCCGCCGGACATGGTTACCGCATCTTGCTTGGCCCGCTCCGCAAGGCGCGGGAAATGATCGTAAATGCGATCAAGCGACCAACCACGAGGCTCGGCGATTTGGGAAAGCTGCAGGTTCTCCTCGACAGTCAGGCCCTGAATGATGCGCCGATCTTCCGGAACGAGTTGGATACCGCTGCGTGCGGCCTGATAGCTTTCCATCTCATGAACCGCTTGGTGATCAAGCCAGATTTCGCCACGGCGCAGCTGCGGATCCCCTGCGCGCGCAATAGCGCGTAAAGTGGATGTCTTGCCTGCGCCGTTGCGGCCCAAGAGTGCGAGAATCTCGCCCTCACGCACCTCGAAGGTTACACCCTGCACAATATAGCTTTCGCCATAATAGGCATGAAGGTTCCAGGCGGAGAAATAGGCATGCGCGCCGCCATGGGCTTTCGAGGGAGCAACGGCTGGGGCCTTGCGACCCTCGAATTGGTCTTCAAACAAGGTCATATGTGCGCCCCTCCAAGATAGGCTTCCTGCACCCGTGGGTCACCTTTGATGTCCTCCGGCTTGCCTTCGACAATAACGGTGCCCTGCGCAAGCACGCTCACCTTGTTCGCAAGCGAGAACACCACATGCATATCGTGTTCGATGACGATCTTGGTGATGCCGCGCTCACCAATGCGTTTCAAGAGATCAATGGTGTTGTTGGTGTCAGCGCGGGACATGCCTGCGGTTGGCTCATCCAACAACACCAGTTTCGGGTCTTGCACCAGACACATGGCGAGTTCCAGTCGCCGCTTGTCACCCCGTGACAAAGAGGCGGCCAGAACGTCTTTCTTTTCGACCAGCCCAATGTCTTCCAGAATGCTCTCTGCCTTCTCCTGAATTTCGGCGCGTTTGCGAACACCACGCCAAGCATTGAAGGTGAAAGAGCCATCGCTCGAAGCCAAGGCCGGAATGACCACGTTGTCCAGAATGGAAAGGTCGCCGAAGATCTCCGGAGTTTGAAACACGCGCGAAACCCCAGCCTGATTGATTTCGTGCGGCTTGATCCCGATCAGGTTCTTTCCCATGAAGGTCACGGTGCCTGTGTCAGGTGTCAGCCTTCCCACGAAGCAGTTCAGCAAGGTTGATTTACCAGCCCCATTTGGGCCGATAATCGCATGAACATTGCCTTGCTCGACAGACAGGTTCACCTCATTAAGGGCTTTAAGACCGCCGAAGCTTTTATTCACCCCTTCAACTTTTAAAATTTCCATGGGGCTCTCCTATTCTGCAGCTTTGGCGCTTGGGACTGCTCCGCCGGACACTTCGTCTTTGGGCGAGCGCCGCTTGAACAAGTCAACGATGCGGCGAATGCCTTCCATGATTCCGCCTGGCAGGAAGATGACAACCAGCATGAAGACGATGCCGAGCGTAAGGTGCCAGCCTTTGCCGATGAACGGGTGGATGAGGAAGACCAGTGTATCCTCGATGCCATCCGGCAGCGCCGCGAACCATTGATGCAAGATGGTGTCATTGATCTTCGAGAAGATGTTCTCGAAATACTTGATGAAACCAGCACCCAAGACCGGCCCGAAAAGTGTCCCGGCCCCGCCAAGAATGGTCATCAAGACAACTTCGCCACTTGCCGTCCATTGCATGCGTTCTGCACCGGCGAGAGGGTCCATGGCTACCATCAGCCCCCCGGCCAAGCCAGCGTACATGCCGGAAATCACGAAGGCCGCAAAGGTGTAGGGCTTGGAGTTCAGGCCGGTGTAGTTAAGGCGTTGCTGGTTGGATTTGACCGCCTTGAGCATCAGGCCAAAAGGTGACCGGAAGATGCGGATCGCGACATAGAACGCCACGATCATTACGACCGCGCAGAGATAGTAACCCACGTTGAACGTAAAGGCCCATCCGCCGAGTGTCATTTCGTAGCTGTCGCGCATGGCAAGCCCAAACAGACTTGCGGGCGGAATGGAACCAGCGACCTGTGAAACACCGAGAATACGCGGGTCATCCAATGCGAGTTGGAGCCCGGTCTCCCCATTGGTGATTGGAGTCAGTACGGAATAGGCAAGGCTGAAGGACATCTGGGCGAAGGCCAGTGTCAGGATTGAGAAGTAGATCCCGGATCGGCGCAACGAGATGTAACCCACCAGTATTGAAAACAGACCAGCCACAATCATCGACATGAGGATCGCAGGGATCACATTCATGGTGAGAAGCTTCATCATCCATACGCCTGCATATGAGCCCACACCGAGAAATGCAGCATGGCCAAAAGACAAGTAGCCGGTGAGGCCGAACAAGATGTTGAAGCCGATGGCGAAGATCCCGAAGATCACAAAGCGCTGCATCAAGTCCGGATAACCGGCGTTGAATTGCGCCAGCTGGGAGGTTTCAGGAAATGGGTTCAGAATGAAGGGGGCGAACATCGTCATGATAACGACGATAATCAAGAGTGTGGTGTCTTTCTTGTTCAGTCCAAGCATGAGCTTAATCCTCCATCACACCCTTGCGACCCATCAGGCCACGAGGCCGGGTCAACAGCACAATGATGGCTACCAGATAAATCACGATCTGATTGATGCCGGGGAACAGCGCCACCACTTGGGCCATGGAGGCAAAGCTTTCTAGGATGCCAAGCAGGAAGCCTGCCAAAACCGCGCCGGCAAGCGAGCCCATCCCGCCAACCACAACAACAACAAAACTCAGAACCAGAAAGTCCATGCCCATGTGGTAATTGGGGGAGTTGATTGGCGCATACATCACACCAGCGAGGCCCGCGACAACCGCGGCGATCGCAAACATGATGGTGAAGCGGCGGTCGATGTTGATGCCCAGAAAGCCGACAGTTTCGCGGTCGGCCATTCCGGCGCGCACCACCATGCCGAATGTCGTGTATCTGAGGAAGGCAAACACGGCGCCGATAATCCCAATCGCAAACGCGAAATAGACCATACGCCAGTAGGGATAAATGATGCTGCCCGGCGAGAAGCCCAGCCAGACCCCGAAGTCAAAACTGCCCGCAAACGATGGCGGTGCGGGCGTTGGGATCGGGTTCGCGCCAAAGAAATACTTGATGATTTCCTGAAGGACGATCGCCAGACCGAATGTAACCAGAATCTGGTCGGCATGTGGGCGTCTGTAAAAGTGTTTAATGAGCCCGCGTTCCATGATCAGGCCCACAAGCACCATCACCGGGATGGCGAACAATATGGAAAGCGGAACGGACCATTGAATGATTGCCGCGCCGATCTCTGGGCCGAACCAGGACTCCACATAGGGTGTTTCGACGCGCAAGGGGTTGCCGAGGAAGTCCGTTCGGCTGTCGTCAATAGTGGTGAAGGAGAGGGATAGGATGCCGTTCAACGTTACAGCACAAAACGCCCCAAGCATAAACAGAGCACCGTGAGCAAAGTTCACCACGCCCAGTGTCCCGAAAATGAGCGTCAAGCCAAGCGCGATGAGCGCGTATGCCGACCCTTTGTCGAGACCATTCAGAATTTGCAGGAATATCGCGTCCATGTGTCCGACCATTCGTCGTGATTGGATTTCGTCCCTCACTCAAAGGGGCGATTGAATGGCCCGGCTCTTCTTGCTGCCAATTGGCATTTCAGAAGAGCCGGATCTGCTCTCGCAAGTTTCAGGTCTTATGCGCCCGGGTTACATGTCCCCAGCGCGCCACCAGCGAACTGCGGGTGATCTGGGTCGTATGTCACCTGATCGACTGGGGTAACTTCGACGATCTCCAGAAGGTCGAACTCAGAGCTTGGGTTCTCCTTACCGCGCACAACCAGCACATCCTTGAAGCACTGATGGTCAGCGCCCCGGTAGAGCGTCTTGCCATTGCCCAAACCGTCAAACTCGAAGTCTTCAAGAGCTTCGACAACTGCACATGGGTTAAAGCTGCCAGCGCGCTCCACAGCATCTGCGTAAAGCAAGGTCTGGACGTAGCAGGTATGAGCAGCCTGGCTAGGCGGGAAGCCGTACTTCGTGCCGAAGGACTTTACGAATGCCTTCGAGCCTTCGTCCTCCAGGGACCAGTGCCAGTTGGTCGAGCCGAAGATGCCCTTAACGTTGGCACCCGCGCCCTTTGCCATCAGTCGAGAGTACAGGGGTACGATGATCTCGAAGTTCTTGCCGTTGACTACACGGTCACGCAGGCCAAACTGCACGGCGTTGGTGAGTGAGTTCACCATGTTGCCGCCGTAGTGGTTCAGAACCAACACGTCGGCGTCTGACTGCAGTACCGGTGTGATGTAAGCGGAGAAGTCGGTAGCAGCGAGAGGTGTTTTTACGGTCTCTACCGTTTCCCAACCCATGGCTTCGGTCGCTGAAGTAATTGCTTCTTCAGTCGTGTAGCCCCAGTTGTAGTCCGCTGTCAGGTGATAAGCCTTACGGTCGGAGCCATAGGCGTTGTTGAGCACCGGCGCGAGCGCCGCACCAGACATGTAGCTGTTGAAGAAGTGACGGAACCCGTTGGCACGCTTGTCTTTACCCGTCGTATCATTTGAGTGGGTAAGGCCTGCCATGAAGATCACGCCTGCTTCCTGACACAGCGCTTGAACCGCCACGGCCACACCAGACGAAGAACCGCCGGTGATCATGATCGCACCGTCTTTCTCAATCATGGATTTGGCGGAGGCGCGTGCAGCATCCGACTTGGTTTGTGTGTCCCCGGTAACGTATCCCACCTTGTTGCCAAGAATACCGGTGCCCTGCAGTGCCTTGGAACTGAAGGTACCGAGCATGCCGCCGTCACCTTCACCGTTCAGGTGTTCAACGGCCAGTTGGTAGGCGCGCAGCTCATCCGCGCCCTCATCTGCATAAGGTCCGGTTTGTGGCACATTGAAACCCAATATCAGTTTACCAGACTTGGCCGGGTCATTCAGGAACGCGCCCTGTGACCAAGCTTTACTCGTAAAAATAGTTGGGGTGGCGAGCACGATACCGCTTGCTGCGGTCGTTTTAAGTAGGTTGCGGCGGCTGATGGTCCCGCGAAATCCGCTCATGAAGTCCTCCCAGGAAGGCTGGTTATGCCTATTGTCGACACGTCACGGCTGCCGAGTTCCTCCAATCGACGTCGAGGCGGACGCAGGGGTAAAATGCGAACGCTACGACAGGTGACGTAGGGTCGAAATTATCGATTAAGAAAAACTGTTCGCAATTGGACTTATGGATCTATACGAAAGAACAATTCTATTTGAAGGTATTTGTGTTCTGGAATATTTCTTGGGTGAGGTGTGATTTTTGCAAATATTAATATTTGCAGTGCAGCGGTTGCAGGGCGCTTGTCAGCGCATCTCTAATTGTTTTTCTGGAAAATACTAGGTTCGTGTGCTCTGGTTACATATGCGGTTTGCGTGCACAAGTGCAGAAAAGCATATTTTCTCAATCAGGTACACGGTACCGGGTCTAGCAATGGTATTGGGTGCAGCGTCGCACGGACGCCGTTTGCCAGCGCTTTCGTTGCCTTCAAGACTGGATGGGTGCCGGCGGCATGAAGGACATCATACTCCGTCAAATCAGGCAGCATTTGCTGCAAATGCGCAGTGAGATCAGAAGCGGATGCATCAAACACCTCAATGCGGACTCCGCGTTCGTTGAGCAACGAGAAAGCGGGTTGAAGTTCGTTTCGTGAAGCAAGGCTTCGTTCAACGAGCATCACCTTTGGGCGCAAGGGTTGCCCACGGCAAGCTGCCATGGCGATCGACCAGATTGGGGTGAAACCTTGTGCGTCTGCGATCAAAATGAGCCGCTCATCTTCAAAGCGAAGGAACGAAGTGCCGAATGGGCCAAAAAGCTTTATGGCTTTTCCGTCTTTCAGCGGGTTGCGCGGGCGGTGCAGGCCGTCGAACAGCGTTTCAGGCCATAGATGAAAGGTGATCGTATTAAACTCTGGGGGACGATCCAGCGAGAAACAGGGGAAAAACTGTACCTCTAGCCCTGACTTCCATTGAGCACGAAAATACTGGCCGGTCATCCAGGCTGGGGAGCCTTGAAATCGCACATCCAGCTCCACGAGATCGTTGGCCAGAGGTTGGAAATGGCATACGCGACCACGCCATTCAACGGGTTCGGCAAGGCCATCCCATGCCACTTCGCAGTCGCCGGTTATCTTCGCCTTGCATGCCAGAACACTATGTTTTTGCAGCGTTCCTGCATCATCGATGCTACCACTCATCAGCTTGACGCGGCAGGCCTCGCAAATGCCATCGTCGCAGTCATGTGGAAGCGCGACATCCGCCTCTTGAGCGGCTTCAAGGATGGTTTGGCCGTCACGGGCACTATGAAGTTTACCGTTTAGCTTTAAAGTATACTCGGGCGTGGCCATTAAAATCCCCGTTTTGGCCCAAAACAATCAAGCAAGTGCTATCGTTCAGCAATTACAGGCTGCTATACCATGCAGCGCCATGGTTAAAAACAGGTGATCCGACCAGCCACGCCTTTTATTTTAAATTTTAAAGGTTATCCGCGTTTCTTCGCCATGTAGAGATGTCCCGGAACCGGCTGCCCTTGCTCATAGCGCACGATAATCGGGTTGCTCTCAAGCGTCTCGAATCCATTTTGATCCAAGAGTTTGCGCACATAGGTCTCTGCGTGGGCAAAACGCTGGAAGCCGCCAACCTTGTAGTCCGCACCCTCAAACATCTCATCGGGCAAGGTTTCACTTGAGAAGGCGAACATACCCTGTGCTGCACAATGTTCGCTCACGCCCGCAAAGAACTCTTCCAGCGCGCCCATGTAGGGCAAAACGTCTGTTGCGACAACCAGGTGCCACTGCGGGGCTTCAATGCCCTGAAGAAAAGCAACGAGTTCGGAGACATAGAGCGCGTCATAGACTTCTTTTTCATCGGCAATTTCAATCATGCCTTCGGAGATATCTACACCCGTGCGATCCTCGGTAATGTCCTCAACAGCTTCGGCTGTAAGGCCAGTGCCGCAGCCCAGATCCAGCATGCGCTGGTATGGGCCCGGTGCGATCTTGTCGAGGCGGTCTCGGACCTGCAGGGGAACCGAGTAGCCGAGCTGGTCGACCAAAACGCTGTCGAACACTTCTGCATGTTGATCAAACAGAGTGCTTACATAGGCGTCTGGAGCTTTGGGCGGGGTGCTACCGCGTCCCATGCTTGCAAGACGAACCGCTGCGCCCCCATGATCAGCGGGATCAAGGCGCAGGACTTCGGCGTACGCCGCTGCCGCTTCATCAAGCTTGCCAGCCTTTTCCAGTTCCAATGCCCGATTATAGGCTTCTGCAAGAGCATCGTTCTCGATATCGCTCATGGGGTCCTTTGCCTCTGCTCCGATGGGGGCAGCGTTCTTTGAGTTGTCAGTGGTCCGGCTATAGGCGATGGCTATGATGAATGCAAATGCTGCCTGACAAGGGCCCGGGTTGCCGTGGCTGGCCAGCGTAAATCCTAAGCCATGGTATGCCTTGTTACGCTGCGTCATATTTGATAGGGCTAGCTGGATTTTAAGGAACCAACGCTTCGCACACCGATCGTGCACAATCAGCACCCAACTCTGAACTGCGACCCATACACGACAACAGAACAACACTTGAGGGAGCTATACCCATGCATTTTGATGGGTTTTTGACTGTCACTTTTGCCATTCTCGTTCTGTTTGTAGGGAAGTACGCGACCGACAGGTCCGCATTGCTGCGGCGCTTTACCATCCCTGATCCACTTGTGGGAGGACTGTTGTGCGCCGTTGTGCTCGCGATTGCCGCTGCTTTTGCTGACTTCGCCGTCACTTTCGCCAGTGAGCCGCGTGACTTCCTGCTGATCCTCTTTTTCGCAGCCATTGGTCTAAGGGCCAACATCAAGGACTTGGTCCAGGGCGGACTACCGCTTCTCATATTGATAGCCGTTTCTTCGGTTTTTCTTGCCGCGCAAAATGTGATCGGCATGGCCGCAGCGACGCTTTATGGCTACGATCCGCTGCTGGGCGTTGCCTCAGGCTCCATGTCTTTGGTAGGTGGCGTTGGTACAACAGTGGCATGGGCCCCGATCTTTTCGGAAAGGCTGGGCATTACCAATGCAGAAGCCATTGGTGTGGCCTGCAATACGGTTGGCATCATTGGGGCTTGTGTCATTGGCGGTCCGATCGCGCAGCGCTTGATCCATAAACACAATCTTTCCGGCTCAGCGGATGCGGATCTGGAAGTGGGGGAGCTTCAGGGGGAGATCAACCAGACGACGCTTAGCTACTACGATGTGCTGGCTGGTATCTTTCTCATCAATGTCGCCGTGGTTATTGGCTACTTCATGCATCTCTTTCTGGAAGAGGTGGGCGTAACCATGCCCATGTTTGTGCCCGTGCTTGTCGCTGGCATCTTGATGAACAACATCGGCATGCTGTTTGTCCCTAAGTTCGATCGGGATGGCCGCAACAAAGGCATCGCACTGGTCTCAGATATGTGCCTTGGCATTTTTCTGAGCATCACCCTGATGAGCATGGACTTGATCAGTCTTTGGTCCTCAATCAACTACGTCGCCTTTGTGATGACCTTGCAAATCCTCTTTGCGGTCGTTTTCGCGCTCTACGTGGTGTTCTGGGCGATGGGGCGAGACTATGACGCAGCAGTGATTTCCGCAGGGTTTGGCGGCATCGCTTTGGGCTCGACGGCAACCGCGGTTCTGAACATGACATCGGTTGCCCAGCGGTATGGCGCGTCCCACAAGGCATTTCTGATTGTACCACTGACCTGCGGCTTTTTCATCGACATCGCAAACTCAATGATGATCCGCTGGTTCACTGGCCTTTAAGGCTTGCCTGCCGCACAAGAAGATAGCGGGCCACGACGGCATGGCGCCCAGCCTCTGAATAGACGAGCTCAAGACTATCAGCATTTAGGAAACGACCTTCCAGCCGTCCGCTGTCTGGGTGTTGTACCAAGGTCAAACTGCGCCCATCGTAACCGAGCACGCCTATGAACGGTTGACGCGCCTTGCGTGTCTCGCTGGACCCGTCATGCCCCGGGCCCTTGGTCGCGTCGTTGTCCCAATGCACCATGCCTTCCAGCAGAGCGCCGTTTTGTTCTTCAATCTCCAGAGAGAAATGGGCGGTTTCTTCGTTGGTCTGATCTCGGTGCCAATAAAGTGCTTCAAGTTTAACTGCTGTCCAAAAGCCGGTGAGGCTGGGCAGAGGAGCGCCGCTGGGTTGCTCAAGTGCACTTGGTGGCTTTAGTCCCGTTGCAAAGGCCATGCTGGCACTCACAAGAAGACATAAAAAAGTTAGACGCAGAACTCCAAGCATAGACGCGACCCTCCAACTGCATCAGCAGCCTACAGATCGGTGCCCTTCAGAAAAGCCTCATGGAATCCCTGCTCATTATCCCCATGCCCCGTTAAGGGAGGCAAAAACACCAATGCGCGGGACAGTGCCCGCGCATTGAAAAGTTTCTCTCCAAACCGAACTCAGATGGAAATTTCTGTAACGCCGCCGTGGTTGCCAGACCACTCGAGCGGATTGTTCAGGAAGCTTTCCACTTCCTTCAGGGTCTGCGGGTCGAAATAGCCGTTTTTCTGGCACACGCGCAGCACATCCCACCAAGTGCATAGGTAATGCAGATTGAGGCCATGATCGGCCAGCTTCACCTTGGTTTCTGGAAAAATGTCGTAGTAGAACACCACCAGAGTGTCGCTCACTTCGGCACCGGCACGACGCAGGGCTTCGCAGAACTTGATTTTGGAGCCGCCGTCTGTTGTCAGGTCTTCCACCAGTAGAATGCGGCTACCTTCTTCAACGTGGCCCTCGATTTGCGCGTCGCGGCCAAACCCTTTTGGCTTCTTGCGAACGTACTGCATTGGCGCGTTCATCTTGTCCGCAATCCACGCAGCGAACGGAATGCCCGCGGTTTCACCGCCCGCGACAGCGTCAAACTGCTCAAAGCCGACGTTTCGCAGGATGGTCGCAGTTGCGAAATCCATCAGGGTGTTGCGGATGCGCGGATATGAGATCAGCTTGCGGCAGTCGATGTAAACCGGGCTCGCCAGACCAGAGGTGAAGGTGTAAGGCTCCTCAGGGCGAAAATGAACGGCTTTGATCTCCAGCAGCATTTTCGCTGTGATTTCCGCCATCAACTCTGGTTCTGGAAATGAATTGGAAAACATGAGGCTCCCTCTAGTCAGCAGTTCTGGCCAGAGTGCCTATCTTTATTTTTCGACTTTCCAGAAAAGTTCAAACCCGGGATCAAAAACAGTTACCGGGCCGTCCTCACTCCAGATTTGCCGCGGAAACTTGATAGGATCATCGCTCTTGACCAGGTCAATTGTGTTTTCGTTCGGAGCCATGCCATAGAAAGCCGGTCCGTTCAAGGAGGTAAACGCTTCAAGCTTGTCGAGCGCACCTTCTTCTGCGAACACATGTGCCAGACAACTCATCGTATTGATAGCCGTAAAAATGCCCGCACAGCCACATGCACAGATTTTATTGGCTTCCGTGTGGGGGGCGCTGTCCGTGCCCAGAAAGAACTTGGGGCTGCCGGACGTGGCCGCTTCACGAAGGGCTAAACGATGATCTTCGCTCTTCACGATCGGAAGACAGTAATAGTCGGGCCTGATGCCTCCGACCAAAAGGTGGTTGCGGTTCAGGATCAGGTGGTGGGTCGTGATCGTGGCGGCCAGATTGTCATCGCCCGATTTGGCATAGTCGACACCTTGTTTGGTGGTGATGTGCTCCATCACAACACGAAGAGAGGGAATGCGGCGGCGCAGAGGATCAAGAATCGTGTCGATGAACACCGCCTCGCGGTCAAAAATGTCGACCTCATGGGTGGTGACCTCGCCGTGGACCAAAAGCGGCATGCCGATCTCGGCCATGCGCTCCAGCACCGGGATGACGTTCTCGATGTTGCGAACGCCGCTGTTGGAATTTGTTGTTGCACCGGCCGGGTAGAGCTTGACCGCTGTGACGAGGCCAGACGTGTAGGCGTGCGCCAGATCGTCTGCGTCCGTATCCTCAGTCAGATAGAGGGTCATCAGCGGCGTGAACCCATGCTCTTCTGGAATGGCCGCAAGAATGCGGTCCTTGTAGGCGGCGGCATCCTTGGCTGTCACCACGGGCGGCACCAGATTTGGCATCACGATGGCGCGGGCGAAAGTTTCACTGGTGCTCGGGAGGACAGATCTCAGCATGCTGCCATCGCGCAAATGCAGGTGCCAATCATCGGGTTGGCGAATGGTCAGTCGGCTGATCTCAGTCATCCTAGGTCTCCATCAAGTAGCTGTAGAATATCTCTGTTCCGACCATAAAGTCCGAAATGTCCATGGCTTCAAGAGGATTGTGTGATCCATTTCGGTTACGTACAAACACCATCCCCGTGGAAATGCCGGAATTGGCGAAAACAGCAGCGTCATGGCCCGCGCCACTGGCCATGTGAAACGGCTCATAGCCAATTTCGTTCATTGCGCGGGACAGGCCATGGACGATCCGGGAATCACAGAGCGCGGGTTCAACCCGGTGCTCGTCATCCAAAATGAAGCGTACGCCACGGTCGGCTTCGATGGTTGCCATTTCCTGAGCCAGCATCTCGCGCATGCCGTTTAGAACGGCTTTGCTCTGGCTGCGGACATCCAGTGAGAAACCTACTTCATCGGGGATGCGTGTCATGGCATGGCGGTTCGGGTCAGTGCCCACAATGCCGCTGGTAAGAACAAGATCATTACCTTTCTGCAGAAGCGTGAGCCAGCTCTCATCAAGGCGCGTCAGCAGGTCTGCAAGAGCAAACACCGGGTCATGACGGTAAGCACGTGGTACGGCTCCAGAGTGACCGGGTTCACCAATGCAGCGAATGTTGCGATGGCGGAAGTTGCCCCTAATGCCAGTGACAATGCCTGCTGGAAGTTTCTTCTCGACAAGCAGGGGGCCTTGCTCGATGTGGAGCTCCAAATACTCAAGCACGCTTGACGGAGACAGAAATTGATCGCCGCGCTCGATGGGCTCCATATCAATGCCGATGTCATGCATGTGTTCGGCGAGCGTGCGCCCGTCCGCCTTGTGGCGTGCAGCAAGCTCATCAAGGTGCAAATGCCCAAGCAGCGCTTTCGAGCTGATGTAGCAAGGGCCGAACCAGGCGCTTTCCTCGCCGCGCAATGCAATCACTTTGACAGGGCGCTTGAAGCGCAGGCCCACCTGCTTGGCTTTCAGAAGGCACAGCAGTCCAGCAAGAATGCCTGCAAGGCCATCAAAGTTTCCGCCTTGAGGTACGCTGTCAATGTGGGAGCCGATAAGGACATATTGCGTTGCCTTGGCATCTTGCGGCAGCGAGAAGATGGCGTTCTCCAACGCATCATACTCCACATGCAAGCCATTGCCGCGGGCAAAATCTGCAAGGTACTTCAGGCTTTCTGTTTCAATCTCCGAGTAAGCAGGGCGGCTTACGCCCTCCGTATCGCGGGTGTGAAACTTGAAGTGCTCGAAAAGGTTCTTCGCGAGAGTTGCATCCGCTTCCGTGAAGCGCGTGTTACTGCGGTTCATGAGAGAGCCTCCAGAAACTGCTGATCAGCAGCCTCACCATCGCGCACTGAACCGATCAGGCTGCTCAGGTCCGCAAGACCCTCCGCTTCGGCATAGGCCGCCAGTTCGTCCACGAGTGTGGTCATGATTGTCGGATTGATGAATGTAGACGTACCAACTTGCACGGCGGTTGCGCCCGCGATGAGGTACTCCAGAATGTCTTCCAGATTTGCGATGCCACCACAACCGATCACAGGAATCGAGACCACCTTGGCGCATTGATAGGTCATGCGCAGGGTAATCGGCTTCAGAGCGGGGCCGGACAGCCCGCCCATCAGGTTGCCGAGCTTCGGTTTGCGGGTGCGGACATCGATAGCCATAGAGAGCAGTGTATTGGCAACAACCAGTGCATCCGCGCCGCCTTCTTCAGCGGCTTGCGCGACTTCCGCTGTTTCTCCGGTATTTGGCGACAGTTTCGCCCACAGCGGCAGGTCGGTCGCTGAGCGCAGCTTCTCCATGACGGCGAGCGTTGAGGCAGGGCGCATGGCAAATGCCTTGCCATCCTCCTCAATGTTTGGGCACGAGATGTTCACCTCAATGGCAGCAACACCGGGCACACTGATGTCTTCGCAAAGCTTCGCGAACTCATCGACTGTTCCGGCAGAAATGGACGCCACAAACGGACTGTCATAGTGCCTGAAGAACGGAAGGGTTTTTTCAAGGAAGTAATCAAGCCCCTTGCTGGGAATCCCGATGGAGTTCAGCATGGAACCACGCACCTCGCATACGCGCGGTGTTGGGTTGCCAGTCCGCACCTCGCGCGTAATTGTTTTTGCAACCAACGCACCAAGCTTGTTCAGATCCAGCACTTCCGAAAGGTCTTCAGAAAAAGTGCCTGAGGCTGGCATGATCGGGTTTTTCAGGGTCAGTTGGCCCAGTTTCACGGAAAGATCTACCATCCCATTGCCTCCTGAAGGTCAAACACTGGGCCCTCTTTGCACACGCGCAGGTGCACAACCTCTCCATTCTGCGAGAATGGGCGCACGCAGCATTGGCACATGCCGAGCCCACAGGCCATTTGCTGTTCCAGTGCGATTTCGCCGGGGATGTTATGCTTGGCGCCCAGCTCTTGAAGCAGCTTCAAGAGGCGATTGGAGCCACAGGTGTAGAACGCATCAACGCCTTGACTGGCTATCAGCCCTTCAATCAGCGTTTGCAGGTTCTCAACGGTGGAGGAGCCATCTTCATCAGTCACGCTGATCACTTGCGCGCCAAGAGAGCGGAAGTGCTCCGTGGAAAGTAGGGCTGCCTCAGAGCGTGCGCTGCAAATGGCTGTCAGCTTGCGTCCAAGCCGAGCAGCTTCTTGCGCAAGGGGCGCAAGAGTGGCAAGTCCAACGCCGCGAGCCACCAGCAGCAGGTTCTGCCACTCCGGTTTGATGGTGTAGCCAACACCCAGCGGGCCGAGCACATTGAACAGCTCCCCCGGCTTGAGTGTCGCCATGGCCGCGGTTCCCTCTCCAGCGACCTTGTAAAGAAAAGCAAGCTCACCTTTGTCGGCATCAAAGCGATAGATGCTCATGGGGCGGCGCAGATAAGGCTGCTGTTGGTCCGTCACTGGACACAACAAATGGAAAAACTGCCCTGGTTGGCAGTTCAGGATGTGCTTTGGGGCTTCCAGTACCAGCAGCCGGTAGTCATCGTTGGCCGAGGTGTTGGACTTGACCGTACACAGTGCTTCAAATGCCTTAAGTCCGGCTTCAGGTCGAGCTGAAGCCGGATCCATGTCCTGATGTATCATTGTTAAGTCCTAGCCGAAGATGAGGCGTGGGATGAATAAGGAAAGATCCGGTACGTAGGTAACGATCCCCAAGACAACGAGGTTCATGACAACGAAAGGCCAGACCCCGCTGATGATCGTTGCCACCGGTTTGTTCAAAGTAGATGAAGCAACGAATATATCCAGCCCGAACGGCGGTGTGATCATGCCGAGGCTGATGTTGAGCGTGACAATCATGCCGAAGTGGACCGGATCAATGCCCAGGCTGGTTGCAACGGGGAACAGCGGCGGAACTAGCAGGATCAAGGCTGAGTTCGGATCAATGAACATGCCAGCGATCAGGAATGCCAGATTGATGATCATGAGGAACATGATTGGCCCGGCATCAATGTCAGTCAAAAAGCCGGTAATGAAGGCCGGAACCTGCGCCAGTGTGACGAAGAACGCCAGAATACCGCCGAACGCCAACAGGATGAAAATCACCGATGTCTGTATCGCACTTTGCTCTGTAAGACGGAACAGGTCCTTCAGCGTCAGGTGTCGATACACCACCATCTCCACAATGATGGCGTAAACCACGCTGGTTACGGCCGCTTCGGTTGGCGTTACAAAACCAGAATAGATGCCACCAAGAATAATCACTGGCATGCCAAGTGCCCAGCCCGCACGACGGAAGCTGACCCAGCGCTCTTTCCATGACGTGCGCTCATAGGTTTTGATTGGCGAGCGGCGGGCTTCCCACATCACCATCAGGGCAAATGCCAGACCAAGGATCACACCAATGGCAAGGCCGCCCGCGAACAGCTTTGCAACTGAGGTGCCAGTCATCCAGCCATAGATGATCATGGTGATGGATGGTGGAATGAGGAGGGCCGTTTCGGCACTGGAGACGATAAGGCCCGTGCTGAAGCGATCGGAAAACCCAGTTTCACGCAGGCGCGGATACACCATGCGGCCCATGGCAGCCACCGTTGCCGGCGCTGAACCGGAGACGGAGCCAAACATCATGGAGGCGCCAATGGTGGTGTGGCCCATGCCACCGCGCGTATGACCCACCAGCGTTTGAATGAAGTCGGTCAGCCGCCGCGCTATCTGACCTGCGCCCATGAGCTGCGCCGCAAAGATGAAGAACGGGATTGCGAGCAGCGTGGTATGGTTGATGCCGCCAACCAGCTTTTGAACGAACACAGCCTCCGGAATGTGGCCGTAGAACATTTCCTTGACTGCAAGCGTAGGCAGGCCAAGCACGAGCAGCATTTCAAAGCCAAGGATCAGCAGAGCTGCGGCGAGGAGAATGGGGATGGCAATCATGATGCGTTCTCGCCTTCTTCTGCGGTTCGTGGGGCGTTTTCAAATCGATTGATTATGCCGAAAAGGTTCAGGAGATAGCGCAGGCCCAAGAGCGAGAAGCCCAGAAGGGGTGCCAGATAAATCCAACCCATGGGCAGATCCAGCGTCGGGCTTTTCTGGCCTGTACCCAGCACGAACACCATGAGGCGGTAGCCCAGCAGTGCCACATAGAACGAAATGATAGCGCCGCTAAGGTCAATCGCGCGGATCAGCCATTTGCGTTGGTGTTCGGGCAGCTTGTTTCGAATGGTATCGATGCTCACATGGCGCCCGCGTTCCAGGGCAAGGCCCAGACCGCCGAACACAAGAAACAGATTGAGCAGGCGAACCGCTTCTTCAATCCATGCAAACTGCGCGGAATAGGAGCTTGCCAGCTCGCGCACCAGAACGTTGAAGAAGAACAGAAACACCATCACCAAGAAGATGGTGACGATGGATGTCCGCTCCACGAGGCGTAACAGATTGAGCGCTTTTCTCATGGTTTCCCCAAACAGTTCGCTGGCCCGCTGATATAAAACAGAAAAGGGCGCGGCCACTTCAGGCGCGCCCTCTCGTTTGCTTGGTAATCAGTTTGCGGAGACGTCCGCAAATGCTTTTTCGTAGATAGCGATCAGCTTCTGGCCTTCCTCGCCCGTTGCGGAGAGATAGGCATCCCGAGCAGTTGGGTACATCACTTCGCGCATCTGCGCCCGTTTTGCATCGTCTAGTTCGCGGACGGTCGTCCCGCTGTCCTTGATCACTTTGAGAGCGTCTTCGGCAGCAGCAGTCTTGTGCGCAACAAGCTCGGGGATCACTTCTTCGAAAGCTTCCGAAATGACGGTCTGATACTCAGCAGGCAGAGCAGCCCACCAAGCCTGATTGAACAAAACAACATCCTCGAAAGCGCCGTGGTTGGTCAGAACAAGGTTGTCCTGCACCTCAAAGAACTTCATGCGCTGGATGGTGTCGAGCGGGTTTTCCTGTCCATCTACAATGCCCGTCTGCAGGGAGGTGTATACCTCATTGAATGGCAGCACGATTGCGGAAGCGCCCAATGCGGTAAACTGACCGATGAGGATTTTGGAGTCCATCACGCGGAACTTTTGGCCCTGAAAGTCATCAACGCTTTCAAGCGGTTTGTTGGAGGTCATGTGCTTCCAGCCATTGGGCCACAAGGCAACACCCTTCACGCCGCGGCTGTCGAAAGTCGCGAGCAGCGCTTCACCAAACTCTCCGCCGCGGATTTTCTGAGCCTTCTCGGCGTCCTTTGGCATCAGGTAAGGGATGTCGAGAACGGAAACCGCCGGGTTGAAGCCGCCAAGGAAACCGGCCGGAGAAACAGTGCCCTGAATGATGCCCAGCTGAACACCTTCGGTCATTTCGCGTTGGTTCCCAAGCTGACCTTGCGGGTAAATCTGGAACTCCACAGCACCGTCTGTGCGCTCCTTCACAAGCTCTGCAACCTTTTCGAGCATGATGTGACGGGACTGAGCCGTTGACTCAAGGTGTCCGATCTGAGCTGTGAAGTCAGCGGCGGAAGCAGTCGATACGGCAGCAAAAAACGCCCCGGAAGTGATTGCGCATGCAACCGCTGCCCGAGCAACTTTGTAAAGGTGCGTCATGATTTCCCCGATAAAAGTGTTCAAACGGACGAACATCTACACGAACAGCGAAGCCTGTCAACATAGTTGAGTAGAATTGAGCTAATTTCGCTCACCTCACCATGCGGGAGATACGTCAATTCACTTATTTTGCGTCGCTTGGCTGGGCTGAAAACAAAAGCAAAGCCTTGCTAAAATGTTCTGTTTTTATCGGAATAAGCGATCAATATACTTTCGCTGCTAAGGGTGTGCAAGCGCCATGCTGGCATCAAGCACTTCTTATCCACGTTGAATTATGCTCAACAATGAATCGTCCTCATTTGAATGCTGCTTGCAGGTAGCTCGAGCAGCTCTTCGCTCTGGCATTTGGCAAGGCACTAAAACAGATCTAAAGCTTGCGGCACAAGATAAGCTGCTGGCTTTTGTTAGTATCAAGAGCGTGAAGGTCAGAGTGGATTCCGTTCTCCGAGAGCGGAAGGGAGCGCGGAGGCCATTAGGCCTGTTTTCTGGGCAAGGGCAACGAGGACGCGAAATCAGCATGAAGCAAGAACATGGGCTCCAATTCCCAACCTTCGGTAGTGACAGGATAAACCAGGCAAGCGAGCCAGAGTTGCAAGCGCTGGTTCGAGAGGTGGTACGCAACAATTCAGTCATCTGGTCGCTGCTGAAGTTGGCGGCGGCTGAGAAGCTGCCCGACGCCTGGATCGTTTCAGGCGCCATCTACCAAAACCTCTGGAACGCGATGTTGGGCTTGCCTCAGGGCCACGGGATCAAGGACTATGATCTGGTCTATTTCGATGGTGCCGATCTTTCTTGGCAGGCTGAGGACCGCATTATCAAGCGTATTGATTCCCGATCGGCCGACCTTGGTGTTCCCGTTGAAGTGCGCAATCAAGCCCGTGTTCATTTGTGGTATCCGGACCGGTTCGGGGCGGACTATCCGAAGCTGCAGCATGCCACCCACTCTCTGGACTATTATGCCTCAAAGACCCACGCGGTCGCTGTCGGACTGGAGGCAGAAACAGAAAACATAAAAGTGCATGCGCCGTTTGGCCTGCGCAACATCTTCGACATGCTTGTTGTGCCGAACTATGCGCTTGATAATAAAAAGACACATCAGGATAAAGCGGCGCGTCTACAATCCGTCTGGTCCCCGGTTACGATCATAGATTGGGAGGATGACGAGTTTCTGCGCCATCAAAGACAAGATGCGGGTTTGTTCCTCCGCTAGTTCCCCAGTATAAGGGGCGCGAGACCTCTCGAAATTAGGACAGCCATGCCCGTGCCGCAGCAAGTTGCCGACACAGTCAGTCAAGAGCTGACATTGCTCGATCAGCAGATTCTTGCAGATCCTCTGAAGTCATCAGAGGACGAGCGGCGACGTGTGCTCTCATTGCTGCTGCTCACTCATCCCGGATTGCTGTCAGCCATGAAAGGCATACGTTCTCTTGGGGTGGCGGACTGGCGCATTTCCGGGCGCACTATCGGTTTGATTGTTGGCAGTGCTTTGTTTGGTAAGCCTGAGCAACTGGGCAGTAAGCTGCCGCTGCATCTGTCGTATTTTGAGGGCGATAAATCTTCTGCGGGCGGGGATTTGGCATTGCTGCGCAATCTTCAGCTGGTGCTGGAAGAGAGCCCGTTCAGCATAGCGGTCGAGAATGTTGGGCCGCTGCAAAGCGTGCCGCTTCTTGAAAGCGGCCCCAACCAACCTCCGCCCTCATGCACAGATGAAGCCATACTTCGGAGCCCTGTTCAGGCGTTGGCTGTTGGGGTGCGTCTTGAGGCAAAAAACAGGCTCTCAATATTTGCGCCCTATGGGCTGGCCTGCCTGTTTGCGATGAAGTTCATTGAAAATCCGGTGCATCCTGATGAGGCGGCTGTCAAACAGGAAATGCGCTACTTCTCGAGTCTCTGGCCCGATCAGATTCACGGCTGATGTTCTCTCTCCCCTTCAAAAGCCGCAAATAGTTTGGATAGCTCCACTCTTACCAGGCCGCGCACGCTGTTTCCCACATAAACGGCCTCTGCCTTCACCAAGTTCTCTGGCCGCAGGTCGGCTTCTTCCGCGATGCCTCGTTCCAGCAGACCCGCTCGGAGCGTTCCGGGAAGCAGGCCGTGGCGTAGATGAGGCGTGAGCAGCTTTCCGGAGTTTCTAATGAAGAGCGTTGTGAAACTGCCTTCCGTCAGAAAGCCGTCCTCGTTGGTGAAGATGGTTTCCTCACAGCCGAACCGTTCCTGATATCGCTTGCGGGCGTCGTCATAAAATGCCCGGTGCGTTGTCTTGTGAAAAAGAAACCGGTTGTTTGAGAGGAGCGGTTCCCGTGCAAGGCAAACAGACCACTCGCTGTCTGACGCTGAGGGCAGGGGCGTATTTTGTATTTGGAAGCTCCCATCCTCGTGCAGCTCCAAACGTACCCGCTGGGCGGTTGGGTCCCACGCATTCGCGTGAGCCGCTAATGCCGCGCGCACGGCCTCGCCATCGATCTTGAAGCCAAAATACGAAGCGCTCTCCAGCAAGCGGGCCATATGGCGCTCAAGTAGGAAGAAGCCGTCTTCAGGTGTCCACTTCATGGTCTCAATGAGGCCAAACGGTTCAATTGGATCGGTGAAGACTTCGAGCTTCAGCAAGCATTCTTCATACTCAGGGGAGGCTCCGGAATCGAAGACCACGCCCGAGCCCGTTCCAAGACTGCCGTTCCCGGCCTCATCAAGCACAAGCGTTCGTATGGCCACATTGAAGCAAAAGTCACCATTTGGTTCGATTGCACCAATGGAGCCGGTGTAGATGCCGCGCGGACTGGCTTCCAGATCGTCAATAATCTCCATGGCCCGCAGTTTAGGGGCTCCGGTGATGGAGCCACACGGAAACAACCTCTCCATGATCTCAGGAAGCTCTGCGCCTTCTTCAAGCTTTGCCGTGGTTGTAGAGGTCATCTGGAAGATGCTGCGATAGGTCTCCACCTCGCAGTGGGATGGTACCGCAACACTGCCCGGCTCGGCGATGCGCGACAGGTCGTTGCGCATCAAGTCTAGGATCATGGTGTTTTCGGCCCGGGATTTGGTATCGCTCGTAAGCCAGCGTGCGATGCGCTGATCTTCTGCCCGCGTGCGCCCTCGTGCGGCTGTGCCTTTCATAGGCTTGCAGGTGAGTAGGTCTCCACGACGAGAGAGAAACAACTCAGGTGAAATGGAAAGCACACGGTGCCCATTCACATGCATCAACGCTGCATAGTCGACAGGTTGCTGAAACAGAAGCCGTTCAAACAGATGAACCGGGTCGCCCTCAAACTGCAGTGCAGCGCGCATGGTTAGGTTGATTTGATAGATGTCACCTTCCGCTAGGTGCTGCTGTGTCTTTTGGAAAGCAGCCTCATAGGCATCGCGGCTCAGATCGAACTCTTTGAGGTCAATCTTGGCGGATGTTTCGCCCGGGTCCCGGGCTTGATGAAGCCATGATTGGACCTGCGTTGCAGTAAGGTGTTCAGGTGCCTCATAGACCCCGAACCAGGCGAGGGGCATCCCGTCTGTGCCGCGAAAGCGCGGGATCAGCTTTTCTTCAAAGGCAAAACCGAATTCATACGCAAAATAGCCAGCAAGGTAGGCGCCGTTCGTACGCGCTTCTTCCAGTGCAGCAAGTGTTGCACGCACATCGTCCAGCGACCAGCACTCAATCACATCCAATGGTTTGGAAAAGAGACGTGCTTCAAACCGCGATTTGCGGTCGAGCAGCAGAACCGTGCCATCCTCAAATCGCGACATGTGCTGCAATTCTCACTGTGAACAAGCGTAACACCTCAACGTGCAAAACAATGCGCGCGGGTATACCAGTCAGATGGAGTTGCTGGCAACATGCGCCGCGTTTAAGTCCGCTATAAGAACGGGAAAAGGCCGCCAAGAGACGGCCCCTTTATCTCGTCCGGTGCTGATGCAAGACGTCAGGCGACATCCTGCAGGAACTGTGTGATCCGGTTGCCCAACTGAACAATGCGCTCCTCCATGACGCGAGTGTCATTGTTCACCTCACCGGCGGCACGTGAGGTTTGCTCAACCGCCTCGCCGAGGCCCTGCACGTTCTCAGCAACGGCCTGGGTGCCTTGCGCAGCAGAGGTGATGTTCATGGAGATTTCGTTGGTAGCTTCACCCTGTTGGCTAACAGCTGCGGAAATGGCGCTGGCGTTGCTGTTTACGTCGTCAATTCGCGCGGAAATGTTTCCGATCGCTTCGGCGGCTTGGCGTGTCTGTCCCTGAATCTCGGAGATTTGGCCGCTGATCTCCTCTGTGGCCTTGGAGGTCTGGGTCGCAAGATCTTTGACTTCCGCAGCCACAACGGCAAAGCCTTTGCCCGCTTCACCCGCCCGCGCGGCTTCGATTGTGGCGTTCAAAGCCAGAAGGTTTGTCTGTTCCGCAATCGCTTGAATGAGGGTGATCACTTCGCCAATGCGATTGGCGGCATCGGACAACTCGCTCATTGTCTCATCAGCTGCACGCGCACTTGAGTTGGCGTCGTTGATCTTCTCGTTGGTCTGAGCAATCTGACGTGCAATCTCGCCAATGGAGGAAGATAGCTCTTCAGCAGCTGCAGAGACGGTTTGGACATTGCCCGAGGCAACGTTTGAAGAGTGCTCTGCACGGTCTGCGCGGCTGTTGCTGTCATGAGCCAGCTGGGTCAGGGCCTCTGTGGCTTGCAATATGGTTTGGGCGCGGTTTGACAACTCAGTGACCAGTTCATCGGCTTCGGCTTTGAACGCGGCAATATGCTCCTGTACGCGGATGGAATGCTCATGCTCATTGGACTGGCGCTCGCTTTCAGATGCCTGCAGTGCAAGGGCCCGTTCTTCTGCCGCGACTGCGTCTTCGCGGGCCTTTTCTGACGTGCTGAACAGCTCATGGACCTTTTGGCAGGTCAAGACCAACGCCGCCGTTTCCAAAATCAGAATAGCTGCATGAAGGGCCACACGGCCGATGCTGCCGTCTCCCGGAAACACAAGCTCCGGAAGAAGAAAGTTGAAGGTCAGATGATGGAGCGCCACAACGGCGGCAAAGGCCAGCAGAGGGCGGATGTCAAACCAGCCAATCAGAATGGCAAGCACCGCAAAAAAGTACATGTGCATGTCAATCTGATAGGAAGTGGCCGCATCTGGTGAGGCGCTGGCCGCCACAATGACGGACACAATGGCGGCCATGCAAAGCGCGGTCACAATCCGGGTAGGAGTTGCAGAGCCAAACTGCATCCAGACGGCTGTGGGAACCACAGCCAGCAAGACAGCAATGCCAGAGATGATTGCCACCGAGGCGTGCTCATTCAAAAACGCGGCCGTTATAGCCAACAAAACGTTGATCCACATGAGGCCGATAATCAGCCGTGTTACAGCCTCACGCATCTCGTGCATGCTTTGCGAGGAAAGCCTTTGCCCACTCATCGTTTCATTCTCCAAAAGCGTTCAGGCCCGACCGGCACGCGTCAAAAATCAAGGGTGAAAGCACAAGCAGTGCTCCGTGGTTGTAGAGTTGTTCTATGAAGTCAGGCTTATCCGAAGCTGCCACTACCAGATATCGTCCGTTGCCGATGGTTCCAAGGAGCGCCCCTTCTGCGGCGACAGCGCTGTCAATTGCTGCAGTGGACCATGGGGCCGAGAGTATAGCGACCCTTGAGGCGCTGCTGGGAACCAGTGTGGCAAGGCTCATGCATAAAAAAACGAGAGCAAAGACAAGCATGTAGAATGACATGCCCACTTCGCTCTCGTTTTGATGATCTGACTGCATGAATTTCCCTCATGAATTTGAGGGGTCATTTCTGCAGTTATTTTACTTAATTCTCTATTAAAGCTGAGATACCTGCCTATAGATTAGGCTGGTTCAGCCACTGGCTCCATGTCCGTGAAGCAGTATCGCATGCAGGTCGAGTTCTCAGCCTTGTCAAGAATGCTTTGGAAGACCGCATCCAGTCGCTCCAGATCTTTTTCGTCGATCTCTTTGAGCAGAGCGGTGGCTGTATCCCAACGGCTCTTTGCCAGGTCCGAAGCCCTGCGTTTACCGCGTGCTGTGAGCTCAACCATAACTTCTCTGCCACGGCGACGCTGCCGGCGCACGAGCCAGTCTTTTTCCAGCCGGTCGATCAGGCGGACCGTCGCAGAGTGGCTAAGACGAACCTCTGTCGCAATGCCTCCAATGGAAACAGTGGAGTTGCGTTGGATGGTTAGAAGAGCAGCGACAGCACTTGAGGAAAGGTCGCCATAGGTTTCGACGCTTGTGTCTTCCAGCAACGTGCTGACCGCCGTCAATTTGTTTGCTACTTGATCAACTAACATTTGAAAACATTTCTTGAAAAGTGTTGCCCTTAAGTTCGGTGAGATAAAATTAATTTAAAATTTTATATTAATCAACTCACTCATTCAATTAAGGGTGGTGGAATGGGGTGAGGGATAACCTGACTGTCTAAAAGAATCGATTCTTGAATTGATGAATTTAGGTTGTGTAACGGACATCCAGGCCACAAATGCCGCAATAACCCTCGGGGTTTTTGGCAAGATATTGCTGATGGTAGTCCTCAGCCCAATAAAAGGCAGGGGCTGTTCGAATTTCTGTCGTTATGCTTCGTCCCAAATCGGATTCTCTTAGATTTCTTTGATAAACCTCCTTTGATTCTCTTGCGGTGGAAAGGTCACTCGAATCAAAAGTGTATATCACTGACCGATATTGACTGCCAATATCGTTACCCTGCCGCATTCCCTGAGTAGGGTCGTGATTTTCCCAAAAGAGCTTCAAGAGCTGATCAAGGGATGTCTTGGTGGGATCAAATGCAACAAACACAACTTCGGCATGGCCAGTTCGCCCCGTGCAGACCTCATTATAGGTAGGGTTGGGCGTGCCTCCGCCCGCATAGCCAACGCCAGTGACGTAGACGCCTTCTTTGTTCCAGAAGAGGCGCTCTGCCCCCCAAAAACATCCCATGCCGACGATAAGCCGTTTGAAGCCTGCTGGGTAAGGGCCCGCCAGAGGGTGCCCATTTACATGATGGGTACCGGGAAGGTTTATGGGGTCATGCCGCCCCGGCAGTGTTCCTTCATTGGATTTGCCGCTGAACTTGTTGGACAGCATGTTCATGAATGACATCATAACCTCCCCTGAAACGACTTGATATCAAACTGGAGTAAGTCTGAGATAAATCAAGGCGTCAACTGGCGGGCGGCGAGGCAGGCTGGCTACTTACAAAAGCGAGGCGCGCAGTCTTTTCCGGCGGTCGCCATACCAGAGCAGCAAAAGGCCCAGAGGGGTAAAAACAACCCACGCCGGATACTGGAGGAGGCCTTGGAGGATCGGATCCCAAAGGAATGGAGAAACATTCCGTTGGATTCCCGCCTGAGCCGCGTTCAGACTTTCCGGCGACAAGTCAAACCAGACTTGCCCCATCGGCGTCACCACCCATGCCGAGGCGGCGATGCTGCGTGTGCAGTCAACCACAAACGCGACCAATGCCACGGCAACGAACCAAAGGCCGAATACTCTCGCCAAAAAACTGAACACCTGTGCCCCCGTTTATCTGGGTTGTAAGGACGCGCAGACGCCTTGACGTGTCTGCATATTGGGATCCTTACGCCATATCATGATGATTGAAACTCAACATCCGGTGAATGAGGGGGGATGCTCATGAAAATACGTGGAATCCGAAGCTGTTGTGCGTTTCGCGCCGGCTAAGTTCACAGGTTGGGGAAACCTGAAGGTTTTTTCAAAATAAGTCCTTGCGCCCTCCGGGTGCTTTGACTATACCCCCACTCACGCCGTCGGTGCCAAGCCGACGCAGCAAGCGGAGAGGTGGCCGAGCGGTCGAAGGCGCACGCCTGGAACGCGTGTAGGCGGGAAACCGTCTCCAGGGTTCGAATCCCTGTCTCTCCGCCAGTTTCCCTTGAAATCATTGAGTTTTTCCGATCCGATCCAGATTTGGGCTACAAATTGGGTCACAAATTGGGTCACAGTTTGGTATTTCGAATTTGTTTGGGCGGCTTCGGTAGGTGTGGTGGCTCACCCTGAGCAAGTCGATCCTGCAGGAACTTCTCTGCCTCGGCCCTTGGGCATTTCCAAGCTTCGAGTTCGGCTTCAAGCCGGTAGAAGATGGGTGCATAGACATCGCCATGCTTCAAAACCATCCAAGCCATAAAGGTTACAGCATCTTCTAATCTTTCGCGGATGAGGGGAGCTTTGGGTGTTCCGCTTCTTTTGCCCTTTACTAGCTCTTTCTCGTAGTTGGCGTTGGAGAAGTGCTTGCTCGCTTCATTTTGTTGCTGCCGCTCCCCCCCGACTAAAACTTGTGCGGGAGGAGCTCAGTAGTCGTTTGCAGCACGCCCTAAAGAGGTCTCTCGGTCCTGCCCTATGGCAAGCGTCCACTGTTAGGGCACGGCTCTACCAGTTGCGGAGCAGCCGTGCCCAACAGTCTTTGTCTGGCGAGTGCGCTGTTGGCGCGGCCCGCGGTTTAACAGCTCAAGCCGTTGCAGTTTCAACTCCGGCGTTGCTTCATCGCTTAATGGCCTAAGTTCATCGCCCAGGTGCCTGTCTGCATCGCTCAGTTAATTCTCTTCTCCTGCATTGCAGCGACATCAATCACCCCGCTTCTTGGAAACCTGTCCGCCAGAACCTCTTCGCGGGCACTGGTCACAACATCAATAACGATGGGTGACGTTGCTGCGAGAAAGTGGTTTCGCGCATCAGGCAACCCAGAGAGATCAAGAACCAGCAGATCGAGTGCGACAAGACGGTCGCGGTCCCGCGCTGATCCGAGCCGTTCCGGCTGCGCTGTCAGGAGCGAAGAAAAGCGCAGTGCATAATCGCTTTCGGAGGTCATTACGACGAACGGGTTCGGCAAAGGATCGATGCGTTCATGTTGGGATTCGAAGAGATCCAGATCGATATCTGGCGAAACCAAGATTACGCCCCCGATCCGGCTCAGAACCTTCTTTTTCCCGGTGATGGACAATTGCCGCAAGGTTTCCACGACAAGCTGTGTGCCCATGGAATGGCCAAAGACAAAGACTTTCTGATTGTTGCGGGTCAGTTCGACCAGAAGAGCCTCAAGATGGTCGCGCGCGATCAGGATGCTGTCCTTATCGCGCACATAGCCTAAGGGGCGTTCGATCGACGGCCATGAGAAGGTGACTTGCGGCCCTTGAAGGCCGTAATCATGGGCGATCTGCGCATGACGGTAGACGGCCGACTCCATCGACGTGTTGAACCCGTGGACGTAGACGACCGCACTGTCGATAGGGCGGCCGCGGGGCCCGGCTTCGGTTCGAACGGCCTTTCCAAGGGCTGCAAGAGACGGAACCGCCCGCGCGTTGGCAACGGTGAAACTCATCGAGGGATCAGGATTTGCCGCAGAGAACTCCACTTTACCCGGCTTATGGGTTGGCGGGATCGTGATGTCGTACTGCGCGAAAGTAAGTGCGTCACCGCGCTGCGTGGTTCCAGAAAGGTCAGAGGCAACGGTTCTGTTGGTGGCAAGGTATATGCTCTGAACGTCAGCCGTACCGATCTGGGCGCTCGGCGCAACAAACTCTTTCGGCTTGCCCGCGCAAGCGGCCAGCGTGGAGAGGGACAGGCACAGAAGAAGCGTCACACGAAGGTTCATTTAAATTATCTTTCCAGTGTGTTTCTTAGTAGGGGCTTGCATAAGCAAGGTGTTGTTCCGTCACTTGTTTCCCGGCGAACGTCTTTAAGTTCCAAACGCCACGGATCACGCGTCGCTCGCATTCTTGCTGTTGGGTGCTCTGGTGATGAGATAAAAGCTTGTTCCCGCGAGAATGATTTCCGCGAGCAGGTAGAAGATCAGTAGTGGCTGGGGCCAGCCGTCGAGAAAAAGGCTCAACACTCTGCCTAATGCAATGCCAGTGACAAACACGAAGACACTCCACAGCGCAGGCATCCGCAGGTCGGCGCGTACGGCACCGGCCAGCCAAAAGATGATCATGCCGAGGTACAGTCCCATGATCGCACGGAAGAGGTGCTGCATGGTTAAATCTGGGTCGCTGAGGCCGTAGAGCCAAGGCAGGCTCTTGTCCGGCAGCGCACCGTAGGAGAGCGCCACAGGCACAAGGCCGATGCCCATTGCCAGCAGGAACAGCCTCTGAGCCTTATCCATCAGTGTCCCCCATGCTTTTTACGATACGAAAGCCAATGTGCGCGGTACTGAAATCGCGCTCGAGGCTCTCGCGCGCGGCGACCCTGTATCTTTGGCAGTAGTCCTCGCTACAAAGAAACGAGCCGCCCTTGATCGTGAAACGCGGCACGGCGGGTGCGAATGGACTGTCGGTCCATTCCCAGACATTCCCAATCATGTCGTAGGCACCTGTCAGTCCCGGCTCATAACAACCTACCGGCGCTGTCCCCGCGAAACCGTCCCGCCGGGAGTTGAGCACCGGAAAAAGGCCCGTCCAGATATTGGCACGGGCGCTGCCATCGGGCGCGCGGATGCCCGAATGCGGGTCCATCGGATCGAACAAACCCATGCTGGCCGCGTATTCCCATTCCACCTCAGTCGGAATCCGTCCGCCCACCCAAGCTGCATAAGCCTTGGCGTCATTCAGTGTGACATGCACGACAGGGTGCAGGTCGCGACCCACCAGGTCGGATCCTGCTCCATCCGGCGTGCGCCACGTTGCGTCGGCGTCCAGAGACCACCAGGAAAGGAATACTTCGGGCGTATCGCTTTCGCTGAACTGTGCCGAACCGCCATTGCGTTCAGCCTCGGTGACATACCCAGTCTCAGCAACAAACGCTGCGAACTGGCTGTTCGTGACCTCGTGGGCCTGCAGGCGGAAAGGCGAAACAAGCACCTTCCGGGGCGGGCCCTCCTCGGGAAACACAGGATCAACGCCCATGACGAATCCGCCGCCGGGGATTTCGACGAACTCACCAAGGTCGGCCTCGTTCAGGGAACACGCCAGTTCTGTTTGAGGTGAAGAAATGACATGCTGCGAAAGTCCCACGGCAGCGACCGCGACAACGGTCACTGCCAGCGCACCTGCGCCGAGCCATAGAGGACGTTTATTGGGCAACTCAGCGCTCCGCGAGTAGTTCGAGGATGCGGTGAGCAGTCTCATAGCCGCTGTTCTGGTTCTGGCCAGTTACCAGATTGCCGTCGACTACGGTGTGCGTCGCAAAGAAGTCGCGCCAAGCGGTTTCGGCCTCAAACACAGCGTTCATGGAACGCATTTCGCTCTCAGGGTGCAAAGGCGTGATTTCGATGCCCAGCTCCTTTATCTGTTTGTCGGTGACGCCTGTCACCCGGCGGCCTTCGATGAGGGGTGAGCCCTCTGTATTTTGAGCGTTCACCAGACCGAGCGCCCCATGGCAAACCGACCCAAGGACGGCACCTTGAGCGTTAGCCTTGGTAATGACTTGGGCAAGCTCATCGCTTTGCGCCAGGTCATAGGCCGCGCCCCAGCCACCAGCCAGGAAGATCACGTCGTAGGCACTGGGATCGACTTCGGTGATGGGAAGGGAGTCCCGTAGCATCGCCATTGCCGCAGGATCCTTCTTGAAACGCAGGTCTTCGGGCGTTGCCAGCGGCCAACTCATCGACCACGGCTCGACCGGGATCTCCCCGCCCTTTATCGAGGCGATGTCGACGTCCAGTCCGGCTTCGAGAAAGGCGTAGTAGGGAACCGTCATTTCCGATCCGAACACCCCGGTGGCTCGGCCCGTTTTGCCAAGTGTGTCATGGCTGGTAGTTACGATCAGTGCGCGATGTCCCGCCAGATCAAACTCAGGGATTTCGTGGTGAGGGTGAAAGCCCATCGCCTTAAGCGTCGGCGGCAAGCCGAAATAGATGGCGACAGCTAACAGGGCGATGATGCCAAGGGAATATCGAAGCCAAGACATTCAGATTTACTCCAAGTGAACGATCTACTGACAATTTGGGGGACGAAGGGGCGGCCCTCTCCAATCCCACTCACACGAATGTCGCGACATTCGCGCGTCATTGAATGGCATATTTCAGGGCCGCTAATCCGGAGCCCAGACCGCCTGCGAACAGTGCCCCACCGAACGCGAGCCAACAACTATGATTAATCACCCAGCCAACCCGTGCGCCGAGTATGATGAGGATGGCCACGCAAAACGCTTGGGACAGCATTGTCGCAGTTTGCATTGTCAGCCATTCCAGACCTCCGGCGATGAACAGCGCCGTGGGCGCATTCGCGACGATCAGCATCGGGTGGTTGTTCGACCACGCGGTTTGCGTAGCCTTTAGAGTTAGCATCCGTTCGCCTGTCTCCATCGCATGAGACAGAAGTGCTGCGAATGAGCGGACCAGTGTGACCGCAAGAACAGATCCAAACAGGACCAAGGCTGGCTCAAAAGGAGCCTCGGGCGTATCACCCAATGCCATGAGCAGGCTAAGCACCAAAATGGCACCGTAGATGAGGCCAAAGGCTCTTTTTTCTAACGGCTGCCAGCCCAAGTGTGCTGCGTGAGCGATGCGCATTTCTTGGCTCCTGTGCCAGACCTGCTCGGGATCAGACGTTGCGTTGCGTAGCCATCTTTTCGAGGATACGGTGCGCAGTCTCATAACCACTGTTCTGGTTTTGGCCGGTTACCAGATTGCCGTCGATCGAGGTGTGCGTGGCAAAAGGGTCACGGAATGCGTGCTGGCATTCGAAGATCGCGCCAAGTTTACGCAGCTCTTCCTCGGGGTGCTTGGGTGTGACTGCGATGCCGAAGGTATTGATCTGACCGTTCGTTACGCCGGTGACGCGGCGGCCTTTGACCAACGGTTCGCCATCCAGACCTTTAGCGCCGCACAGACCAAGGGCGCCGTGGCAGACAGAGCCAAGGATCTTGCCTGCGGCATTGGCGCGGGTGATGAAATCAGCCAGTTCCTCGCTTTGCATCAAGTCATAGGCCGCACCCCAGCCTCCGGCCATGAAGATCACGTCGTAGTCATTAGGATCCAGATCGGCGACGGCCTTGGAGTTCTTGAGGTCGTGCATCGCCTTGCTGTCGGTCATGAAACGCTTGTCGTCGTGACAGGCAAGTGGCCACGTCCAGGACCAAGGCTGGATCGGGATTTCACCGCCTTTGGGCGAGGCCATATCGACCTCCATGCCTGCATTGACGAACGCATAGTATGGCACCGTGAACTCGGATCCGAAGGCCCCGGTGGGCTTTGTGGTTGGATCCAGGCGGTTGTGGTTGGTGCAGATCACGAGCGCTCGGCGGCCCTGCATGTCGAAATCCGGGATAGTATAGTGCCTATGAATGCCCAGAAGACGCAGGAATGCGGGCAGATAGAGATACGTGAGAATGGCCAGCAGGGCCAAGACAACAAGGGCGACAACGATGAAGGTCATGCCAGTTCTCCGAATTGCGGTGTTTGTATGTGCGCCTCTTGGGCTGGCGCACTAATTGTAAGTTGGATTAGTGGGCTGAACGGCGGACAAGCATCCGGACAAGGCGGAAGAGCGCGTAAACGCTGATCAACAGCATCAACACCAGCCCGGCTAGATACGGCCAGTATTTGCTGACGGTCTTTTCCAGGAGGTTCGAGAAGAGCTGCGCCTCGGCATAGTCCTCTTGTCCCAGCTCGAACACGCCAACATCTGCCACGTAGGCTTCGTATTCGGACTTAAGCTCCGCAAAGAGTTCCGGGTTCTCGCCGGACAGGTCGGTGGTTTCACCCGGATCGACGGATAGATCGAAAAGCCGCCAGGTAAAATCGCCACGCGGCAACGCGGTACGCACCAGCTTCCAGTTGCCGCGATAAAGCGCGGCATTCCCGCTTACCTCACCTGCGAAGCTTTCATCGGCGCCGCGGGTTTCGGTCGTCTGATCGGAAAGAACCGGAAGGATGCTCTTGCCGTAAAGAGTGCCAGGGTCATACGCCACACCTGCAGCTTCAAGTAGGGTCGGCATCAGGTCGGACACGTGCACAGGGGCTTGCTGAATTCCGCTTGCCGCAACACCGGCGCCCGCAATGACAAGCGGCACACGAAGTCCGCCTTCTGAGGAGTAGAACTTGTACAGGTTGAACGGTGAGGCCTCAACAGAAGCCCATTCGGGCCCGATTGCGGTCAGGCTGCCTGGAAGGCCCATGTTTTCTGGGGAGGTGTCATAGCCTTCAAGACGATGGATCCCGTTCAACAGAAGATCGAACACTGGGTTCTCAAGGGACGTCACCCCCGATTCAGCCCCGTTGTCAGACGTGATGACGACAATTGTGTTGTCCAGCTGTCCGTTGGCCTCCAGATGATCCAGCAGGCGCCCGATATGGAAATCGGCTGACTCGATCATGGCGGCATGAACCTGCATTGCGCGTGTGGCTTCGGCCTTTTCTGCCGCAGAGAGGTCATCCCAGACGCGGTGGTCCTCATGAACCGGGGCCAAGGTCGTGGTTTCTGGCACGAGGCCGAGATCGATGACCCGTTCCAGACGTTCTTTGCGCATCACGTCCCATCCGGCGTCGAACACTCCGTCATAACGTTCGATGAACTCGAGCGGGGCCTGAACCGGGATGTGAGCGGCCTGAAGAGACAGGAAGCCGAAGAACGGTTGATCCGCATCGCCTTCGTCGATGTAGCGGATCATCTGGTCAACGAGATTGCGGGAGGAATAGAAATCCTCGGGCAGACGGACGGGTTTGCCGTCCTCGAACCAAGGGACCTCCGGGTAACCTGGCAGATAGTGGCGGTGGTCGTAATTGCTGCCGCCCGTCGAGTCCATCACGTAAGATCGGTCAAAGCCGAAATGGTTGGGCAGGTTCTTGCCCTTTGCTCCGATGCCCCATTTCCCGGTCACGTAAGTTTGGTATCCGGCTTCTGACAAGATCGTCGCAATGGTCGCCTGATCTTTGTCCCAAACCATGGAATAGCCGGGCAGCTCGCGCTGCTCAGGCGTCACCGTTTCGACCAGCGTGCCCATACCCGTCTGGTGATTGTCTTGGCCGGTCATCAGCATGGCCCGGCTTGGCCCGCAGAACGGGGAGGAGTAATAGCGCGAAAAGAGTGTACCTGACTGCGCCAACCTGTCGATGTTCGGGGTACGCGCATCACTGCCATAGGCACCGAAACCGGTAAAACCGACATCGTCAAACAGAACGACTAAGATATTCGGTCGCGCATCCTGGCCAAATGCCGGGAGTGCCGTCGCGAGGCAAAGGCTCAGCGCACCGAGCACGGCTCGGGTAAAGTTCGTCATGTAAGCTTCTCGTTTTGTTGCGTTCATAGCAAAGAGCCGCGCCCTGTTGGCGCGGGTAATGGTCATGGTTTGGCCAATCCTGCCTTACCAAGACGCCAGCGCAGCGTGTCGATGCGGTCCTGACCAAAGAATGGCTCGCCCTCGAACACCATGGTCGGCACGCCCCAATGGCCGGAGGCATCCAGCGCAGCTTGGTTGGCTTCGATCTCGGTCGTTGGGTCATTCGCGGCTATTGCGGCGTCCATTTCCGCAAGATCAAGGTTGGCCTTGGCGGCTGCGCGGGCGAGCCTGTCGCCCTCGTTCCAACCCGGTGTGCCGCCCCAGATCAATGCGGAGACGTGATAGGCAAATTCCAGCCCCTTGCCACGCCGTTCGGCTTCTACGCCAAGGCCGGTCAAGCGATGGATGTAAGGTTGCTCGCTTGCGACTTCGAACGTTTCAAGATCCTGCACGACCGGATCCGGCACGGGCCGTCCAAAAGGCAGTCCGAGGAACTCGGCGCGCCGCACCATGTCCAACATGATGTAGCGCACCCGGCGCGGATCATCGGAAAACAGCGCGTCTTTCGCGCGCACTGCAATTGGCAGCACCGGGCGAAACCGCAGGTTCACATCGAAGTCGTCGCGCAGCTTCAACAGATCGGGCGTGACAAGGTAGGAATAGGGGCTTCTGAAGGACCAGAATACGTCGACAGATCTCATTATCTTTATGTCTCCGAGCTTGGGGCGGCGATGCGCTGATTGATGGGGCGACTGCGTCTCATTGGCGGCGGAGAGACACCGTGATTTCGGTGTCAGGGTTCAAATCACCATTCGGATCGGCAAAAATCCCTTCGGGAAACGAAACGGAGAGGGGCGTGTCAGCTGTATCGAGGCACAGCAGATGATTGTTGTCGCCATCTCCCAGATCGGCCAGTACAGTTGGCGTGACAGTCCGCTCTGTTCCGTCTTCGGCGCGTACGGTCACACGGTAGAGATCTCGCTCCGCATCGCCTGGCTCATCGCCATTTTCAAGCGTAACGCCTCCAGCCCAGACCACTCGCACAGCTTGTTCAATGCCCTCTGACGGGCAGTCTGTGCCATCTGTGCGCCGCTGGCCGAGACCTTGATCTGGAGTCAAAGGGTCAACGACTTCGGCCATCACGAGGCTCGGACCGGATGCCAGTGGCGTGACCTCGACCTGTGCGCCGCGGAAATCCAACACGCCGTCGATTGAGTGAAGATGCCCGACAACCTCAACCGACACCGGCGGATCAGACTTTGCGTCCCCGAATTCCCCAACCAGCAACACCGTGCGCAACTCGCCGGGGTCAGTCGCAGGGAGTAGGGTGACGCAGAGTGTTTCGCCCGTCGCACCGGACGCGGTGGTGACCTTGAAATCTCCCGCCTGCATCGTTGTGTGGTCAATCTCACTCGAGAAGATCACCGGCATGCCATCCTTGCCGGGCGCGCCCCGGCAGATCAGCCGGGAAAGAATAGGCAAGCCGTTGTCGAGCCCGAAGAAGGCCGAGAGAAGTTCGGCGGATCGATCGCCGTTTTCGCTTGGTAAACTGGCATTTTCGGTTGTGTCGATCAGGTCAGAGCTGGTGACATCGGCCAAGGTGGGTGAGACACTCATCATCACGCAGGACAACGCCGCGACCAAGCGCCCAAAAAATGCACGACGGGTGCGGCTTCTGTTCTGAATAACAACTTGCAAAATGCGTGGCATGAGTCCCTCGGAATATTATGCTTACGCAGAATATACTCCGAAGGGTGCGTCGTTCGACCGCAGGTCAGGATCACCTACGGCCAGAGACTATTCATTTTCGGCCAGCCTTATCCAAGGTCAGGGCGAGCTGATCCCGGAATGCTTTTGGGGTAAGGCCGGTCCATCGCTTGAAGCTTCGAGCGAAGTTCGAGGACGTCTCAAAACCGAGAGCACCCGCGATCGCCTTGATGGGTAACGTACTGCCGGATAGGAGGGTGCGGGCGCGCTGTTCTCGGACCTGATCCACCAGTTTGCGATAGGAGGTTCCGGACCGATCCAACTGCCTACGTAGACCACGCTCGGAATATCCTAACTCGGCCGCAACATACGAGAGCGACACCGCCAGAGACGGCGCGCTTTCAAGAAACGCCGTTACCTGAGTGACCGGGGTCGTCTCGAACGCCATCTCCTGCGCGAATTGCTCGCAAAGGCCCAGCAGCCGCGCATGATTGATCGGATCAGCGCCGGGGAGGGGGCGGTCCAACAGGGTTTCTGGAAAGATGATCTGGTTCTCAGATGCCTCAAACACAATAGGAAAGCCGATTTCGGCTTCGATAGCTGGCCAGCGCTCAGGCGCACTGATTGTCATTTCGGCACGGGTCGCAACCTGGTCGGTACGCAGCATCGCCTTCAGCAAACCATTTATGGCTACAATGGCGCTGCTGAACCCGAAATACTCCAAGTCTTCGAAATGAAATTTGGATCTCAGGCGAACGGCTGCTTCGGGCCCTTGCAGGCCAGAGAGTGCTTTTATGATGCTGACGTCCAGTGCGGGGAAGTTCAAAAAGAAGAATCTCTTCAGAACGTCGAGCCCGTCCTCGAAACGTGCCGCATTCATGGCTGTATATGCCGGCAGTCCGATATACGTAGGTTGAAACTTTAAAGCCAGCCTGATCCCAAGATCTGGTTCCCCGGTTTGCTCAATGGCATTCAGAAGAAGCCGTCGAAGCGGCTGAAAACCACATCGAAAATGTGGATCGCTCAAATGGCTTTCATCAAGCCAAGTTCCTGTAAGCAAATCGCTTGCGGCATAGCCTTCTTCCCGAAGTTCTCGGAAGATGAAACCCGGATAGTTCATTGGCAAAGCCGGATCATCCGGTGTGAAGGTCTTTCGCGCCATCGATGATTGCTCCGTCCTCGTCGCGACAATGATAGCTTGCATCAGGGGCTTGGGCAACGGCCCGAAACTATCGGTTTACGGGCGTCAGTACACCCTCATCTGGTAAGATGCGGCGCGTAATCAAGCGAAACCATTGGAGTTTTGTCGTTCTCGCGTGGTGCTTGATGGCCTGCCGGGCGAAGCGTTTAAGTCATCGTTCGTCCGCATCATTCCCGGTCGGGCGACTGGGAGTTTTTGTGGATGCCGCGGCACTTGCAGGGTTCTCCCCTGCGGCAAGGGCCGGGATGGCGATGAAGTTGCCGAAATCCTTGATGAGCTCATCAACGGCGATGGCATCAAGGGAGTAAAGCTCCTCGGACTGGATGAAGACAGCTTCTCAATCCAGATCAACGGCTGGGGCTTTGATCAGCGCTCTGAAGACCGTGGTTGGAACAAGATGGTCGACACAATCCTCTTCACAAACGTTGAAGACGTAATCGATGAAGTTCTTACCAGTCCGGCGCTAACTTCGGATGATGGATACAACATCGCCTGATCCGTCGGCACAGTCTAAGATAAAGGGCGCTCGTGGCGCCCTTTATATATTGGATCTTGTCGAAGGGATTTGTCAGAAATCCCAGTCTTCATCTTCCGTCGCAACGGCCTTGCCGATCACATAGGATGAGCCAGAGCCAGAGAAGAAGTCGTGGTTCTCATCCGCGTTTGGAGACAAGGAGGCCATGATTGCCGGGTTTACCTGACAAATCGCCTCTGGGAACAGTCCTTCAAAGCCCAGATTTTGCAAGGCCTTGTTGGCGTTGTAGTGCAAAAAGTGCTTCACGTCCTCAGTCAGGCCCAGCGGATCATAGAGTTCCTCGGTGTAGTGGGTCTCCAGTCCGTAAAGGTCCAGCAGCAACGAGAAGGCAAAGTCCTTGATCTCGGCTCGCTCCGCTTCTGGCAGTCTCTCCAGAGCGCGTTGGAACTTATAGCCGATGTAGTAGCCATGCACCGCTTCATCGCGAATGATGAGACGGATAAGATCCGCGGTGTTGGTCAGCTTGGCACGGCTGGACCAATGCATGGGCAGGTAGAACCCGGAGTAGAACAGGAAGCTCTCCAGGAACACGCTGGCAATCTTCTTCTTCAGCGGGCTGCTTGTTGCGTTGTACTCTTCCAGGATCAAACGCGACTTGGCCTGAAGATGCTCGTTCTCCTCCGACCAGCGGAAGGCGTCATCCACCTCTGCAGTACGGCACAGGGTGGAAAAAACGGAGGAGTAGGAACGCGCATGAACCGCCTCCATGAAGGCGATGTTGGTCAGCACCGCTTCTTCGTGCGGCGTCACCGCGTCCGCCATGAGAGCAGGTGCACCAACTGTGTTCTGAATGGTGTCGAGCAGCGTCAAACCGGTGAACACGCGGATTGTCAGCTGTTGTTCTTCCGGCTTCAGAGAGGCCCAACTTTGAATGTCGTTGGACAGCGGCACTTTCTCCGGCAGCCAGAAATTGGCAGTCAGACGGTTCCAGATCTCAAGATCTTTTTCGTCTTGAAGGCGGTTCCAGTTAACCGCCTTGGCGACTGGCTTGATGGCACTGTGAATGGTCATGGTTAGTCCTCAAAGAGTTAAAGGGTACAGGCCACGCAGCCTTCGACCTCAGTGCCTTCCAGTGCCATCTGGCGCAGGCGCACGTAATAAATTGTCTTGATGCCCTTTTTCCAAGCGTAGATCTGGGCCTTGTTGATGTCGCGTGTCGTCGCGGTGTCCGGGAAAAACAGAGTCAGTGACAGTCCCTGGTCCACATGCTGGGTGGCCGCCGCATAAGTGTCGATCAGCGCTTCCGGACCGATCTCGTAGGCATCGCGATAGTATTCCAGATTGTCGTTGTTCATGAACGGCGCTGGATAGTACACGCGGCCAATCTTGCCTTCCTTGCGGATTTCGATCTTGGACACGATCGGGTGGATCGACGAGGTCGAGTTGTTGATGTAGCTGATGGAACCGGTCGGGGGCACCGCCTGAAGGTTCCGGTTGAACAGTCCGTCCTTCATCACGGCGTCTTTGAGCGCGGCCCATTCTTCGCGGGTCGGAATGTGAACGCCAAACTTCTCAAAAAGCGCTGCCGCACGTTCTGTTTCTGGCACCCAGTCCTTCTCGATGTATTTGTCGAAGAAAACACCGGACGCGTACTGGCTGTCTTCAAACCCCTTGAAGCTGGAACCGCGTTCCTTCGCCAACTCATTGGAAGCGCGGATGCAGTGGAACAGCACCGTGCAGAAGTAGATGTTTGTGAAGTCAATGCCTTCCGGACTGCCATAGTGAATGTGCTCACGGGCAAGGAAGCCGTGCAGGTTCATTTGGCCAAGGCCAATGGCGTGGCTTTCATCGTTTCCGCGGCGAACGGATGGCACGGAGTCGATTGCGCTCATCTCGGAAACGGCTGTCAGCGAGCGAATTGCGGTTTCGACCGTTGCCCCCAGATTGCCGCCGTCCATGGCCTTTGCAATGTTCAAGGATCCCAGATTGCAGGAGATGTCAGTACCAAGGTGGTCGTAGGACAGATCGTCGTTGAACGTACTGGCCTCATTAACCTGCAGAATCTCAGAGCAAAGGTTGGACATGGTGATGCGGCCTGCAACAGGATTTGCAGCGTTCACCGTGTCTTCGAACATGATGTAAGGATAGCCGCTTTCGAACTGAATTTCGGCGAGCAGCTGGAAGAAGTCTCGAGCCCGCATCTTCTTCTTGCGGATCTGCGGGTTGTCCACCATCTCCCGGTACTTTTCCGTCACGGAGATTTCGGAGAATGGCACGCCGTAGACCTTCTCAACGTCGTGCGGTGAAAACAGGTACATTTCCTCGTTCTGCTTGGCGAGCTGGAAGGTGATGTCCGGAATGACGACGCCAAGGGAAAGGGTCTTGATGCGGACCTTTTCATCCGCATTCTCACGCTTGGTGTCGAGGAAACTCAAAATATCCGGGTGGTGGGCGTTGAGGTACACTGCTCCGGCACCTTGACGGGCCCCCAGCTGATTGGCGTAGCTGAAGCTGTCTTCCAGAAGCTTCATCACTGGCACAACGCCGGACGACTGGTTCTCAACGCCTTTGATTGGCGCGCCTGCCTCGCGCAGGTTGGTCAGCATCAAGGCCACGCCACCGCCGCGCTTGGAAAGCTGCAGGGCGGAGTTTATGGAGCGGCCAATGGATTCCATGTTGTCTTCAAGGCGAAGCAGGAAGCAGGAGATCAGTTCGCCGCGCTGCTTTTTACCCGCGTTCAGGAACGTCGGCGTCGCTGGCTGAAACCGGCTGGAGATGATCTCGTCCATCATGCGCATGGCGAGGTCTTCATCGCCGCGCGACAGTGCCAGGGCCACCATCACCACACGGTCCTCGTAGCGTTCCAGATAGCGTTTGCCATCGAACGTCTTCAGCGCATAGCTGGTGTAGAATTTAAATGCACCAAGGAACGTCGGGAACCGGAACTTGCGCTCGTAAGCCGCCACAAAAATGGACTTCACGAACGCCGGATCGTACTGGTCCAGGACCTCAGCTTCGTAGTAGTTCTCGCGCACCAGATAGGAGAGTTTCTCCTCCAGAGAATGGAAGAAAACCGTGTTCTGGTTCACGTGTTCCAGGAAATACTGACGTGCCGCCTGACGATCCGCTTCAAACTGGATCTTCCCCTCCGTATCATAGAGGTTCAGCATGGCGTTCAGCGCGTGGTAGTCCAGCCCTTGTTGGGCGACTACTGACTTATCGAGAGTTGTTGCTTCCAAAATAAATCTAGTCCCTGACGTACCCGCGCGATGTCACTGTCGGTGCCTGCAAGTTCAAACTTGTAAAGGCATGGGCAGTTACATTTGGCGGCGATAATTGTGCCTGCGTAGGCAAAAAAGGCCCCAAAATTTCGATTGCCAGAGGCGATTACGCCTCGAAGCAGAGTTCGGTTTGCCGCATCGTTGAGGAAACGGATCACCTGTTTGTGGACGGCACCGCGCCCCTCACCATCCGCGTAGGTGGGGGTAATCAGAACAAATGGCTGAGTTGCCTTCAGCATTGGTTCGGACGCGCGCGGCGGAATGCGCTCGGCCGGCAAGCCGAGGCGCTCGACAAAGCGGTGGGTATTTCCTGATGGGCTTGAGAAGTAGACGAGCCCGCTCACCAACTCAGGCGAGGCCGCCGATTTTGTCTGGACGGAAGCCAGCCCAGTGCTGGTCTCCTGCAACAACGACAGGAACCTGTCGGTAACCCATCGCTTCCACTTCAGCCAGAGCATCGTTGTCCTGTGTGAGGTCAATCACATCATAGGCAATACCAGCGCTATCCAGTGCGCGGGTTGTTGCGGTGCACTGCACACATGCAGGCTTGGAGTATACGGTAATGCTCATGCTTTCGTCCCCGTAGCATTGGGGGAGGCGCAGATACGCATGGCCGAGCAACGCACCCTCGCGGCTCGTGCACGAAACGCATCCCGGACCCTCCGCCCGTGGTCGTCAGTTGGTGTCTTTTGGCAGGTCTCCTGACTTCACAGCTCAAGCGCCATCCGCCCGCCTTCCCGAAGTGAACTCACTACAGTGGCAAATTGGGCGAAAAGCTCGCCGCTTACAGTTGCGGGGGCAGTGCCGGAGTTGCACCGGCTTCCCTCTTAGCTTCCGATTGAATCGCAAGACCAAAGACACTGCATATTGTGCTTGGTGCGCGCGAATGGTCAACATGCTGTATGGGTATACCCACATGCCAATTTTGTGGAATTCTAATTTGCAAGAAGAGTGGGCTATTTACACTCAGTGCAAACTGGAGGGTCGCTCCTGCGGGCACAGGCAGTGGCGCCGGGTCGCCAATTTGGTTAGCCCTTGGTTTTGTTGGGCTGCTGCCTCAGCAGCTCACGAATCTGCGGGGCTGACGCACCCTGTGCCTGAAGCATCGCAATTGTTCTGAGCCTTGCTCCCGCATGTTTGAAAAACATTTTGAAGCTTGGACAAAAGTAGTTCAGAGCATAACCACCGTCTCTGTCAGGCATGAAACGATGCTTGGGGCATCCCCCGTTACACGCCGAGACGAAAGAGCAGATTCGGCAATCAGTGGGCAACCCGGTTTGCTTGTTCTCCCCAAATCTGACTTGTGGTGCGCTGGTCGCCAGAGCGTCCAGCGGTGTTTCAAGAATGTTGCCCAACAGGTGCGTCGGGTAGACGAAGTGATCGCAGGAATAGAGGTCGCCGTTGTGTTCCATGGCCAGTGCCTGGCCGCAGGTGGGAGCAAACGTGCAAAGCCATGAAGGCATACCAACCATCGTACCCATGTGTACGTCGAACATCTGAACGGAAACCTCACCAATGTCGTTGGTGGCCCAGTCATCAAAGATGGCACACAGGAAGCGGCCATAAGCCTTTGGTGAGGCACTCCATTTTGCCAGGTTCTTCGCTGTTCTGTGGCTTGGAAGGGCAAGCGATGCCACTTCTTCAACGGCAGGGATGAACTGCAAGTGACGAAACCCTGCATCTTTCAAGAAGCGATAAACTTCCCGTGGGCGTCGCACATTGCCTTGGTGTACCACGGTCAGTGCGTTAACCGCCACTTCATGGCGGGCAAGGCGTTCTGCCGCCTCCATGACGCGCTTGAAGCTGGGGCGTTTGGCGCGGTCAACGCGGTAGGCGTCATGGATGGGCTCTGGTCCATCAATGCTGAGACCAATCAGGAAGCGGTGCTCGCCAAAGAATCGAGCCCAGTCATCATCCAGAAGCGTGCCATTGGTTTGAAATGCATTCTGAATAGTTACGTGGTCCGGCGCGTAGCGCATCTGCAACGCCACTACCTTTCGATAGAAAGCCAATCCTGAAAGAGCAGGCTCGCCACCTTGCCAGTTGAACCAGATCTCACGGAGACCGAGCTCAGCTTGTGATGCAATGAAGCCCGAGACATAGTGCTCCAACACCCCGTCGCTCATGGCGAAACGCTTGCTATCCGCGTAAAGCTCGTTCTTCTCGAGGTAAAAACAGTAGCCACAGTTGAGGTTGCACTGCGGGCCATTGGGTTTTGTCATCACCTGAAATGGCCAGCGGTGCTGAGTTAAACTGTTTTGCTTTGAGTGCATCATACAGGTGCGAGGCACACCGTCTGCGCCAGTTCCTCAACGCGCGCCACCTCCGGCAAGCGCGGTCCTACCTCGCCGAGTGCGCCGAGTGAGAAGCCCGTTGAGATCCGTGCCATCTCTCTGAGGTCGAAGCCGCGCACATGGGCGTGCACAAGGCCAGCTACCATGGCATCCCCAGCCCCCACCGTACTGGCGACATAGGGCGCAGCCGCAATGGCATGCACTGCCCCTTCCTCACTCACAAAAACGGCACCGTCGCCGCCCATTGAAATGACGGCAAGACCAATGCCTTCCTGCACCAACTCACGCCCCCCAGCGGCGACTTCCACTGATGTCTCTAACCTTCCGCCGAGGATGTAACGCAGCTCCTCCACGTTGGGTTTGACGACGTAAGGTTTTGCAGACAAGGCAACCCGCAAAGGCAAACCGCTTGTGTCTACCACCGTTTTGCAGCCGGCCATTCTGGCCCATTTGATAAAGCGCAGATAGCTGTCTTCCGGCAAGCCTTTGGGCAAGCTGCCAGCAAGCACCAACCAATCAAGCCCTTCTGCTGCAGAGACAATGAGTTGTCGTTCCACTGCTTCAAGGTCTGCTGCCGTCGCCGCCGGGCCCGGGAAGTTCAGGTCGGTAATTCGGTTGGTGTCGTGATCGACGATTTTGATGTTTGTGCGCGTTGCGCCGCTAACACGACTGAAATCGTCGACGATGCCTAACTCGCTAAAATGACGCGTGAAAAGCTTGTCGTTGTCCTCTCCCAATAGGCCGAGAACGGTCACCTTGTGCTTGTAGTGCGCCAGAAAGGAGGCGACGTTCACGCCTTTGCCACCGGCATCCGTTCGGGAGCTGATGGCACGATTGACCGTATCAAGTGAAAAGCCGGGGGCCAGGACGGTCTGGTCAACAGCCGGGTTCAGTGTGACTGTTGCAATGCGGGGAGCTGGGCTCATGTTGTGCGTCCTCTGGGAGTTACCTTTGGGCATATTCTAGGCAAAACACTCGCAGTTTCACCTGCGGAGCTTTGCGGACCATAACCGAAGCATCAAAGCGGCGGTCCCCAGCCATTTTTAACCATGGCGCGTTTTCGGGGTGCGGGCGATGCAAAATGGCAGATACACTTGTCTCAGTATCCTTAAATTAGTCAGAGTAGAAACATGAGCCGCATTCTGAAGTTGTTTTTCATTACTCTCGTTTGCGCAATTGGCTGGCCAGCTTTTTCTAACGCTAGTCAGCTACAGCTTTCGGGTGATGAGCGCTGGTTGGTATTGGCGGCGCGGGAAGACCGGCAAGACGCTATAATGGAAGCACGGGAAAGCAGCTATTTTCTGCCTAGAACCTTTGTGGTGCGCGCAAAAAACGGCTGGTATGCCATTCTCTCAGGGCCTGTTCAGGCGCAGACTATGGAGCAAATTCGCAAAGCTGACTACGCCAACGCTGTGCCTGAAGATGCGTACCTTTCCAAAGGAAGCAATTATCGTGAGTTGATTTGGTCCTCGCCTGAGATGGTGCGTGTGGAGCTTGATGGTAACGCCAGGGCCTCAGCCCAACTTGAAAACCTGAAGGTGGAGGTGGTTCGAAAAAATGCGGAAGGCAACCCGAGCGACGGGGAAGACTTCGTTGAAACCTTCCTCGATATCACGCTCCATGACGCAAACGGGGCGCCACTTTATGCGCTAAAAACGGATACGGATGTTTATTCGTCCTTCGGTAACTCATTGGAAATGCTGAGAATACTGCCAGACACGCCCTATCCTCAGGTGATTGTGCGCCGCTACACCGGCGGGGCACACTGCTGTATCGACATGTCCATTCTGACCACGGACGAGGAGAACAACTGGGTGACCGTGCGCGCCGGGACCTTTGACGCTGGCGCTAACTATCGGGTTTTTGATCTTGACGGCGATGGGACGCTGGAGCTCCTGACTGTCGACCAGAGTTTCCTCTACTTGTTCGCCCCTTATGCTGGGAGTCTTGCGCCGCTGGAGATACAGCGCCTTGAAGGTACAAGGATCGTCAACGTAAGTGCCGATCCTGCATATCGTAGTGAATTTGTCAGCGAGCTCAATAGCTTGGAAGAATATGCTGCTCAGCGTGCAGACCTCTGGAATGCAAACGGCTTTTTAGCAGCCTGGGCGGCGGTGAAGACCCGCCTCGGTGACTTTATCCCCGCTCTGGCCCGTGTGACCGAAAGCCATGGTCCTTCCGATGGCTTTGGTGTTCGTGTCTGCCCAGATGGAAGCAACATTGAAAACTGCTCCTATGAACAATCCGTCGTTCTGCCATTCCCCGCAGGTCTCACCGTGCATCTGGTGCAACAAGGTTATCTTGCATCCGGCGCTGACGAGAACGCACAGTAACGCAATAAAAAACGCGGCTTCAAATGAAGCCGCGTCCTTTTAGTCTTGTAATATCAGCGTCTTAACTGCGAAGCGCGCCGCCGGTGGATTTCGCAACTGCCTGTACGATCTTTGCAGAGACAGCCTCGATATCCTCATCGGTGAGGGTCTTCTTGGTTGGCTGCAGCATCACGTCAATGGCGAGCGAACGCTGGCCTTCCGGAACGCCTTGGCCTTCGTAGATATCGAAGAGCGTCACATCAACGATCAGCGCCTTGTCTGCACCGCGTGCAGCTCGCAGCAGCTTCTCAACCGGCACACCCTTGTCGACCACGAAAGCATAGTCGCGGCGAACGGGCATAAGATCAGGGGCCACAAACGCGCCCTTGGACTTGGTCGGCTTCTTCTTTGGCTCTGGAGCTGCGTCCACAAAGATCTCGAAGGCCACCAAAGGACCTTCAATATCAAGGTCTTCCAGTGTTTGCGGGTGAATTTCACCGAAGTACGCCAAGGTGTTCTTTGGTCCCATCTTCAGCGCGCCGGAGCGGCCCGGATGGTAATAGGACGGTGCATCGGTGAAGACCATCAGCTTGTCTGTTGCAACACCAATGGCGCTCAGGGCTGCTTCCGCATCGGCTTTGGCATCGAACACATGAACCGCCTCGGAGTTGCCAGACCAGTGACGACCTGCGCCATCCAGAACGGCGGTGCCGCGGCGTACGCCGGAGACCATAACCTTTTGATCTTTCTCGGAATCTCCGAGGAAGACCTGCCCAACTTCGAAGAGCGCAACATCCGGAAAACCGCGGTCCGCGTTGCGCTGTGCTGCTGCCAAAAGACCTGGCAGAAGGGAAGGGCGCATGTCGGACATGTCTGCGGAAATCGGGTTCGCCAGCTTCAGTTCCGGCTGGCCACCACCGAAAACTTCCGCGTGTGCAGCGGGGATAAAGGACCAGGTCACCGCCTCATCCAGACCGCGCGCAGCAAGGGCACGGCGGGCGTTTGAGCGGCGAATCTGACTGGTTGTCAGTACCTTCTGGGAGACAGGCTCCATGCGTGGCAGCGTAGCGGACGGCACCTTGTCGATGCCGACGATGCGCATAACTTCTTCCACCAGATCTGCTTTGCCGTGAACATCTGGACGCCAGCTTGGCGGGGAAACCTTCACAACATCGCCAGTTCCGGAGACCCAGAAGCCGAGCATGGTCAGAACGGCCTTGATTTCTGCATGGGAAACTTCGAGTCCGGAAAGGCGCTTCACTTCCGAATACGGGAAGTCGATCATGCGCTCTTCCTGCGGGATTTCCCCGGTCAGCTTTGGCGCGCTTGGCTCGCCGCCACAAAACTCCACAGCGAGTTTCGTTGCAAGATCAAGGCCTTCCATTGTGTAGGTTGGGTCAACGCCGCGCTCAAAGCGGTAGCGCGCATCGGTAGATATGCCCAGCTTGCGGCCAGTGCGTGCGATGGTCAATGGGTTCCAGAGCGCCGATTCGATGATCACGTTGGTGGTGTTCTCATCACAGCCGCTCACTTCGCCGCCCATGATGCCACCAAGAGACTCAACGCCGTTGTCGTCAGCAATCACAACAACACTTTCGTCTACCTGGTAGGTCTTGCCATCAAGGCCAACAAGTTCTTCGCCCTGTTTGCCGTAACGCACTACCAGATCGCCAGAAACCTTATCCGCATCAAACACATGGAGCGGACGGCCCTGATCGAAAGTGATGTAGTTGGTGATGTCCACGAGGGCATTAATCGGACGCAGGCCAATGGCAACAAGGCGCTTTTGCAGCCACTTCGGAGACGGGCCATTCTTGACGCCGCGCACAACGCGGTAACCAAACGCCGGGCAATCCTCGGTGGTTTCGCCCAGCTCAATGCGCACATTCACGTTTGCGTCGAAGTTTGCGTTGAATTGCGTTTTTTCCGTATTTTTGAGCGTGCCAAGGCCAGAAGCTGCAAGGTCGCGTGCAATGCCATGAACACCCGCGCAGTCAGGGCGGTTTGGCGTCAGACCAATCTCGATGACAGGGTCATCCAGACCTGCATACTGAACATAGGGAACACCCACAGGTGCGTCCTCTGGCAGGTCGATGATGCCGTCATGCTCGTCAGACAATTCCAGCTCGCGCTCGGAAGCCATCATGCCGAAGCTTTCCACGTCGCGAATCTTGCCAACGGACAGGGTGACATCAAGACCGGGAACATAATCGCCCGGCTTCGCGAACACGCCCTTCAGACCGGTGCGGGCGTTTGGCGCGCCACATACCACCTGCACAGGTTCGCCCTCGCCAGTGTCGACTTTCAGAACCCGCAGACGGTCTGCATTCGGGTGCTGCACCGCTTCCAGAACATGAGCAATGCGGAAACTGCCAAGACGATCGGCCGGGTTGGTGACTTCCTCAACCTCCAGACCAATCATGGTCAACCGTTCAAGGATCTCTTCAAGGCTAGCGTCGGTCTCAAGATGGTCCTTGAGCCAGGAAAGAGTGAATTTCATGTCTCTTCTCTTTAATAGCGTGCGATCAGGACCGCGGGGTTATCGGGAGAGGCCAGCCATCAGGCTTGGCATGTCGAGCGGACGGAAGCCGTAATGCTTCAGCCAGCGCACATCCGCGTCAAAGAAGGCACGCAGATCCGCCATGCCGTACTTGAGCATGGCCAGACGGTCGATGCCCATTCCCCACGCAAAGCCCTGATAAACATCGGGATCCAGACCGCAGTTGCGCAGCACATTCGGGTGAACCATGCCGCAGCCCAGAATTTCCATCCAGTCTTCGCCTTCGCCGATCTTCACCTCAGCGCCGGAGCGGTCGCACTTCACGTCCACTTCCATGGACGGTTCGGTGAACGGGAAGAAACTTGGGCGGAAGCGCAGCTCCACATTCTCCACCTCGAAGAACGCCTTGAGGAACTCTTCCAATGTGCCCTTCAGGTGACCAATATGGGTGGTCTTGTCGATCACAAGGCCTTCCATCTGGTGGAACATGGGTGTGTGGGTCTGGTCGCTGTCACAGCGATAGGTCCGACCCGGAATGATGATGCGCAGCGGTGGCTCCTGATTGCGCATGGTGCGAATTTGAACCGGAGACGTGTGGGTGCGCAGCAACAGGCGCTCGCCGTCTTCCTTCGGATTAAAGAAGAAGGTGTCATGCATCTCGCGGGCCGGGTGGCCCTCCGGGAAGTTCAGCGCAGTGAAGTTCAGTTCATCGGTTTCGATGTCCGGGCCTTCGGCAACGGAAAAGCCCATATCGGCAAAAATCGCGGTGAGCTCTTCGGTCACCTGAGAGACCGGGTGAATGCGGCCGCTCTCCGCTGGCGCAACGCGCAGCGGCTGGGTCACATCAATGGTCTCGCTGGCAAGGCGGGCCTCAAGGGCTTCTTTTTTCAAGACTTCCTTGCGCGCGGCAATGGCATCGCCCACACGGGTCTTGAGCCCGTTCAGGGCCGGACCCATTTCCTTGCGCTCTTCGGGAGACATCTTGCCAAGAGTCTTCATCTTTTCAGAGACAGACCCCTTCTTGCCAAGGGCAGCAACGCGCACATCTTCCAGCGCAGCCTCGGTGGTGGCCGCGTCAATGGCGGCGGAGATCTCGGCTTCGAGAGTTTGAAGGTCGGACATAATCCCTCAAAGGTTTGCAGCTTCGCCCATTGCGGGCGATCATCATATGAAAATCGTGGAGTGTGTTTTAGCAGAAATGCCAGCGCTTTCCAGTGCCACACCCCCAGCTTTTGGCAGTTTTTGCCGCAAAGCGAAAAAGCCGGTGTAACCCGTTGCAAAATACGGATCACGCCATGCGATCAGGGAGAGGCAAGGGAGAGGTATCAGGCGGCATGCCTGCGGCGTGGTGGGCGCGGTCGCTGCCTCAGCCACGCCGGGTCATAAATCGCCCGCATGCCGGTCCAGAATTGAGCCGGGCCTGAACATCTTTGAAGATGATCACGTGCAGGGACATGTCATGCGCCTTGAGTGGTTGCGGATGCGCGAAACCTAGCAGAGCTTCGGGCGCTGGGGCAAGATGTTTTCTGGATCCCGGCTCGGAGGCCGGGATGACGCAGGGTGTGTGGGGTAGGGTTTGGGCCTTTAACCTAGTGTGGGGCATGGTCGAGCTTTTATCTCAGGCGTCATCCCGCGCTTGACGCGGGATCCAGAGCCGCGGAAAAGCATGCCATGGGTTTCACCGCCAGTGTTGACCACAAGCGTGACCTTGTGCGGGTCGGGGTGTCTGGTGGATCCCGGCTCGGTGGCCGGGATGACAGGAAGGGGAGTGGTCGAGGTTCTAGCCTTCAATCTAGTGTGGGGCACGCGCGGATCTTAAACCTAGTGTGAGGTACGGCTGTACTTTTTCCTCTGGCGTCATCCCGCGCTTGACGCGGGATCCAGAGCCGCGGAAAAGCATGCCATGGGTTTCACCGCCAGTGTTGACCACAAGCGTGACCTTGTGCGGGTCGGGGTGTCTGGTGGATCCCGGCTCGGTGGCCGGGATGACAGGAAGGGGAGTGGTCGAGGTTCTAGCCTTCAACCTAGTGTGAGGTATGGCTGTACTTTTATCTCAGGCGTCATCCCGCGCTTGACGCGGGATCCAGAGTCGTTCGGAAAAGCGTGCGAAGGAGTTCACTATCTGTCGCGGCCACAAGCGTGACTTTGTCCGGGTCGGGGCGTCTGGTGGATCCCGGCTCGGGGGCCGGGATGACGGGAAGGGGAGTGGTCGAGGTTCTGCGGTCACACCGGGGTTGGTGCGTGGTTCTGCTAGGTGGAGTGCTCGCACCATAGGTCGTGTGCCGTGCTTCGTGCTGATAGCCTATTGTGTAGTGCTGCAGTTGAGCTGTCAGCCCCTTGCTCTGGATCCCGGATGTGCGCTTCGCTTCTCCGGGATGACGCAGGGTGTGTGGGGCAGTGCTGGGCCTTCAACCTGATGTGAGGCAGGGCTGGGGCCATCAATCTAGTGTGGGGCACGCGCGGACCTTAAACCTAGTGTGAGGTATGGCTGTACTTTTATCGCAGGCGTCATCCCGCGCTTGACGCGGGATCCAGAGTCGTTCGGAAAAGCGTGCCATGGGTTTCACCGCCAGTGTTGACCACAAGCGTGACCTTGTGCAGGTCGGGGTGTCTGGTGGATCCCGGCTCGGAGGCCGGGATGACGGATGGAGGGGGCGTTTCTCTGTCAACTCGGTGCGGGGCGTTGGTAAACAGCCCTCGCGGTTTGGGGCGTTGCGGGACAAAGAAGAAGGGCCGCCACGGTGTGACGGCCCGAATGGGTGAGGCTTTAGACAAAGTCTGCCAAGAAGCCTGTCGAGTAGTTGTGAAAGTCAATCTGGTCGACGTTATAGTTCCAGAATGAGCCTTCAACATCACCGAGGCCTTGGCCGCGCTGCCAGTTCAGGTTTTCGGCAACATCTGTACTATCGATACTGTGAATGACTTCTCTGACCGTGAAACGATCGAAGTTGAAGTCAGTTCCATTAAAATCGTTGTTGCGCTCCCCTCTGACGTGCCAAGTGATGAACTCGCGGTCTGTGTTACCGATCCAGCCTTGCTCGAAATACGTCATATTGTAGACGTCAAATCCGAGGTCTTCCACAAGGCCTGGGTCGAAATGGGTCTTCCGGTCCGCTACCGCCTCGATGTGCGCGCGAAGCGCAATGGAGTTGGCAAGGTCCGTGTATTCATCGAAGGCTTTGTTGAGGGATACCTTGAGATTGCGTGTATCGGCACCGCTGCCCTCCAGGTCCTCAATCACGCGTTTTCCGATTTCGAATACATCTTCAATGCGCTCCAGATGCTCGATGCGTTGAATTGTGTCAGGATCGACGCCGTTATCGCCCAAGCCCTCTTTCCTCATGCGCAGCGAGGCTGCCGCTGTGCTCTCGATTGCCCCTGCAAGAGACAGGACATTGCCCGACATGAGGCTGGTGCCGATGGATGTCAAAGAGCTGACCAGTGTAAGGAAGGCCGCAGCGTCTGCGTCTCCTTTGTTACCGTCATGTTGATCGTCGGCTTGATCCCAAACCTTCGTTTGCCACTGTTCAAAGCTGTTCGTCCAGTTGTCAAAGGTCACTTTAAGGTTGTTGATCAGGGCATCGTGGCCAGCCTTGTAATTGCTGTACTTGAACGCCTTGTCGTCGAGCGTTGAGATAAAGGCGTCTGCGTTTCCTTGCAGGGTTGCCAGTCGAACGTCTATCTGGTCAAAAAGCTCGTGGTAGCTTGAAAATTCCCTTTGAGTGATGTTCGAACCCTGGATCCGCCCCACGGCGTTGGCCGCGTTCAGATCTGATCGGTCGGCATAGGTGAAGACGTTCACCTCCAAATCGTCGAGGCCCCAAGCTGCGTCCTTGCCGTTGTTGTTGGAGCCCTTGTTGTATCGCAGCGCCATGTAGAATGGGTCATCCAGCGCCGTGTAAATGGTGTCGGGGCTGAAGAAGTCTCGGTCGAGTTTGATGCTGTAATGGTACTTCTGGTCGCGATCGGCCCAAACCTCGGAGCCGCCGCTGCCGTCGATATCAATGTTGGAATCGAGCAGTTTGCGATCCCATGAATAATTCTCTCCAGAACCTGAGCCGTCACGATCGGTGCGCGTGTAGGAAAAAGTTCCGAGACGAAATGACTCTTCAAAATTGGCTGGCCCGCCGAAAATCGTGATGTCGAGGCCGTTGCCATATGTTTTGCCATACTCATAAAAGTCGAAATCGACGGTAACGTAGGCGATGTTGCTCTGATCTATGCCCTTATCAATGGCATCCTTTGAATAAAACTGGTCAACGCTGCCAGTGGTGCCGGTCCAGACCCGATCACGGCTGTCAAAGCCGTCTTCAAATGTCTTCAGTCGCCCGTTGCCACCCGGTATGCTTGCAAGGCCTACGTTGATAAAGCCGCTATCAAATCCAGCATCAATTAGAGACATCCAATTCCTCCTCAAGTAATGAGTTAACGCAGGGGATTGTTGAATAAAATTAAAATATAAATCCCCTTACGTATGGAGACATTGGATGAGTTGCATATGTAACGCTTACATTCAATAGTTGCTTGTTGGAATATGATTTGATTTATTCTTATGAATACAGTCGATTTGATCATAGTTATTTATATGTTATGCGTACCGCATATTTGACGGGTAAGAAGTTTGGGAGGGTTTCACATCCCCCTCACAACATTGTTTCTTCGAGACGCTTCCCCATATGGTAAGGAACCAAACTCTTGAGATTTCGCCGAGTGGAGGATGAGAGGGGATGACCTATAAGAAGTCACCGGAAGCACTGAACAATCTGACGCCCGAGCAGCATTATGTAACCCAGCAGAACGGCACGGAACGGCCGTTTACGGGCCAATATAACGACCATAAGGAGCCGGGCATTTACGTGGACATCGTCTCTGGCGAACCGCTGTTTGCCTCTGCCCACAAGTTTGAAAGTGGGTGCGGCTGGCCAAGCTTTACCAAGCCAATCGAGCCCGCCCATGTTCAAGAGCTTTCCGACACCAGCCACGGGATGATCCGTACTGAAGTGCGTTCCACGCATGGGGACAGCCACTTGGGGCACGTGTTTCCAGACGGGCCGCGAGAGCATGGCGGTCTGCGCTACTGCATCAATTCGGCCGCGCTGCGGTTCATCCACCGGGATGACATGGAGGCCGAGGGCTACGGGGCCTATCTCGATCAAGTGGAGGACGTAAAATGAGTGAGCGTGCAGTACTGGCAGGCGGGTGTTTCTGGGGCATGCAGGACCTGATCCGCAAGCTGCCGGGCGTTGAGAAGACCCGCGTGGGGTATACGGGCGGCGATGTGCCAAATGCGACCTATCGCAACCACGGCACCCACGCTGAAGGGATTGAGATCGTTTATGATCCGGAGAAAATCAGCTACCGGCAACTGCTGGAATTCTTCTTCCAGATTCACGACCCGACCACGCTGAACCGGCAGGGTAATGACATCGGCATGTCCTACCGCTCTGCGATCTACTATGTGGACGAGGAGCAGAAAAAAATCGCCCTCGACACCATCGCGGATGTGAATGCATCAGGCTTGTGGCCGGGCAATGTTGTGACAGAGCTGGAGCCGGTGGGCGACTTCTGGGAAGCCGAACCGGAGCATCAGGATTATCTTGAGCGCATCCCGAACGGGTATACCTGCCACTATCCGCGCAAAGACTGGGTGCTGCCAAAGCGGAAAGCAGCCGAGTAAGAGACACGGAAAAGAGGCCCGATAACCGCCAGGTAAGCGGCGTGACTACCGGGCCTCAAGGGTATCCAGGCCTCATGGGCGGCGCAGGTCAGTGCCAAAGTGGGCGTTTGCCTCTGGGCGCATCTGGCCGCTTATGGCCCGGAGGTGGAGGGCGTCGTCCCTCACCTGCATTCTGGGGCCGCTGCCTCTGAGCGCTCTGTGAGACCTCATAGGTTTCTGCAGGACGCCGCGTCTGTTTGGGCTGGGCAACAAGGATTGCGCCACCTGCAACGCAGCGGGCAAAGTTTTCAATGCGAATGGCATCCCCTTGCGGGCCAAAGCCCTGAGCGTAGTCCTTGGCGTTTCCGGTGATCGGGTCACTGCGCTGCGAACCTGCCCCATGTACATCCAGCCAGCTGCCGCGCATGTTTACAAGGGACCGGCCAAAGGCAACATACGCCCCACCGAATTTGCGTGACGTGGTGCGGTGAATGGTGCTGGACCAATATTGAGCAAAGTCCTGCTGCCCGGCTTCATTGCGGATAGGCGTTGCTTCAAAAACGGTATTGATGGCGGCACTGCGGCTGGTATCCGGAGAGCGGGAATAGTCCACGATTGATTGAAGCTCTTTGACGTTGGGAAGACGCCAGTCGTTGCGACCGCCAAGGCGCAAGCCTTCGCAGTAGGCCAGTGCTTCAGTCCACCTCAAGGCTTTGGTGCTGTCTTGCTGTTGCCACGTGAGGCCGGTGGCGCGATCCAGTACCGTACCATCTTTCTGATCCCTGAAGGCGTTGCGGCCATAGGTCGTCTTACCCCGCACCAGCAGCACATAGAATGTCTTCTCACCGCGCGGGGATGAGGTGCCATAGCCCTTGATGCGACCGTCGATGAAGTTCACACCAAAGTAGGTGGTGTCGCCGCGCATGGTGGTGGAGACATAGCGGCTGGAGGTGATGAACAGGCTGTCGATGAGGCGTTCTCCCGACTTCGTATCACCGGGCCCGAAACCGAACACGCGGCTGTCGATGAAGGGAATTGCGGAAAGGGTGCGGGACCGGCTGGGGCCGCTTACATCCTGACCATCAAACTGAATGAGAGAGTATAGCTCTTTGATGGTGGGCAAGCGCCAGTCTGAGTGACCGCCAATCGTTGCGGCATCAGCATAGCGTTTGGCCTCCGCAACAGTGAGCTTGTCGGAGGCGTTGATCGCGCCGTCGCCATTCAGGTCTGTTGTTTGGCTCCACATCAGTTGGGTCACGTTGTCGGTCACCGTGCCGCTACCTTTGGAATAGCTCGGGGCGTTGCCCTGATACTGCGCATCTTGACCAAAGGCGGTTTTGCCCACGCCAGGGCACGACGGCAACTCACCGTTTGTCCCGAAACACAGCGAGGCGCCGGTGTCCACGATTGGGTAGGACAGCGAGCCTTGCGTGGCCTCTGCGGCTTCAACGGGAAACAGCGTTAGCGAAAGGCTGGCGGCAAGAAGGTTGTTGATGAGCCATGCGCGGGGCTTCGAGCGAGGCTTCGGTCGGCTGTAGGGCAGCAAGGGCCGAATAGGGGCGGGCATAAGGGGTCCTCCTTGGGATAAAAGGAAGCGCCACCACCGTTGGTTCAGAGCAAATCAAAGGTGGTGCCGCCAATTCCTGAGGCAAACCCTAAGGAAGGCGCTGGGCCGATCCTATCGAAACCTTGTAAGAAAGTGCATCAACCAAAGCTGTGTCTGTTACAGTTTCAGAACGAGACGGGAACAAACCCAGCATTAACTGCGGATCTTGCGGTGCCCAAGCAGTTTCAAGGTGCCATTGCGAAGTGCACGCAGCACCGGGTAGGCCAGTCGTGCGCGCTGCTGCGAGCGAAACAACCAGCGGTTCAGGCGGTTGAAACCAGTAGAGCCGGTGGCCAAAAGCGCGATGAGATGGAGCGCGTCGCTGCCCGCATACTCCCGGCCCTGATAGTGAGCGACCATGGTTTGATCAATATCGATGCCTCTGGAGATGAGGTCTGCGACGACCTGCGGATGAGCGCGGGCATCAATCAGTGTGACCGTGCGCCCTTCCTCTCGCAGCTCAAGCAAAGTGGTGTAGCGCTGGCAAAACGGGCAGGCCCCGTCGTAAATCAGCGTGAGGGTGTCGGTGGCCCCGTCATGAAGCAAGCGGCTGTGCGTGTCTGGAATGCTCTTGCTGTTGCTCATAGAGGTTCTGCCCAACGCGCCCCAGGTGTTCTCAAATCCATACTGCGCTTGCACAGTGTTTCGCTTTCGGCTGGGTAAGCGTTGCAGCGAAAACTACGTTTGTAGTCCAAATATAGCGGCGGCCGCAGGGGCCGCCAGCTCTGTTCTTAGTTCTTCTTCACAAACTCGGTGAGGATGACAATGCGTTGGTCGTTGACACGGCCTTCAATGTGGCTTGCGTTGTCTGGCACGAGGGCAATATTGCGTACTGCGGTGCCGCGCTTGGCTGTAAAACCTGCGCCCTTTACTTTCAGATCCTTGATGAGAGTGACGGTGTCACCAGCGCTCAAAACGGCACCATGGGTGTCCTTGTGAACGATGGCGTCTTCGTCGTCACCTGCGGCCTCAAGACCTGCTTCCGCCCAGCTCTGGGTTTCTTCATCCAGATAGATCATCTCAAGAAGATCCTGTGCCCAAGTCTCTGCGGACAGCTTTTTCAGCATGCGCCATGCGGTGACCTGAACCGGTGCCTCTGTGCTCCAGGCGCTTTCGTTGAGGCAACGCCAATGAGTGCCGTCCAGCTCTGCTGCACCCGTCATCTGATCACTGCAGGTTTGGCACGCAAGAAGCGCACGGTCTGCCGTGTCGTCTGCGTCCGGTCCAACCGGAAACACGCTCAGGTTTTCGCTGGCGCCACACAATTCACACTTGTCTTCGGCGCGGGCGCGCAGGTCTGTTTCCAATGACATGGTCTAGGTACCTTTCCCGATCTCTCTGGGCTTGAAACGAAAAGACCGGCCTCTTTGCAGGCCGGTCTCTTTATGCTGTTAGCGGCGCAACGGCTGTTGCTCAGTCATCCATCTTCAGGGCCTGAATGAAGGCTTCCTGAGGGATTTCCACCTTGCCGAACTGGCGCATCTTCTTTTTACCCGCCTTCTGTTTTTCCAGAAGCTTGCGTTTACGGGTGGCGTCACCGCCATAACACTTGGCCGTCACGTCCTTACGCAGAGCCGCAATGGTTTCACGGGCGATCACCCGGCCGCCAATGGCTGCCTGAATAGGGATCTTGAACATGTGACGTGGGATCAGATCCTTCAGCTTCTCCACCATGGCACGGCCACGACGCTCTGCCTGAGAGCGGTGAACCAGAACGGAGAGCGCATCCACCGGCTCTTCGTTGACAAGAATGGACATCTTGACCAGATCGCCTTCGCGATAGTCGCTGATGGTGTAGTCAAAGGAAGCGTAGCCCTTGGAGATTGACTTGAGGCGGTCATAGAAGTCGAAGACCACTTCGTTGAGCGGCAGGTCGTAAACAACCATGGCGCGGCTGCCCACATAGGACAGATCAATCTGCAAGCCACGACGTTCCTGACAAAGTTTCAGGATCGGGCCGAGATACTCGTCCGGCGTCATGATGTTGGCGCGGATCCAAGGCTCACTGATGTCGCGGATCTTCACAATGTCAGGCATGTCTGCCGGGTTGTGAAGCTCAACATCCGTGCCGTCGGTCAGCGTCATCTGGTAGACCACCGAAGGCGCGGTCGCAATCAGGTCCAGATTGAACTCACGGGACAGGCGCTCCTGAATGATCTCAAGGTGCAGGAGACCGAGGAAGCCACAACGGAAACCAAAGCCAAGCGCAGCCGAGGTTTCCATTTCGAAGGAGAACGAGGCATCGTTCAGGCGCAGCTTGCCCATGGCAGCGCGCAGGTCTTCAAAGTCGTTGGCGTCAACCGGGAACAAGCCGCAGAACACCACCGGCTGGGCAGGTTTGAAACCTGGCAGAGCTTCGGTGCATCCCTTTTTGTCCGTGGTGATGGTGTCACCCACGCGCGTATCTGCCACTTCCTTGATGGAAGCCGTGAGCACGCCGATTTCACCCGGACCGAGGCGGTCCGTTGCCACGAAGGCCGGGGTCATGACACCGACCCGATCAACCGGGTACACGGCACCTGTGCCCATCATCTTGATGGTGTCGCCCTTTTTCAGCTCGCCATCAATGATGCGAACGAGCACCATGACGCCGAGATAGGTGTCGTACCAGCTGTCCACCAGCATGGCCTTGAGCGGTGCATCCGGATCACCCTGCGGTGCTGGAAGCTGGGTGACGATTGCTTCCAGAACATCTGGAATGCCAAGGCCCGTCTTTGCAGAAATCTCAACGGCGCTGGACGTATCGAGGCCGATGACGTCCTCAACCTGTTCCTTGATGCGCTCTGGCTCAGCGGCAGGAAGGTCTACCTTGTTCAGCACCGTGACGATCTCGTGATCGTTGTCGATTGCTTGATAAACGTTAGCGAGGGTCTGCGCTTCCACGCCCTGGGAGGCATCAACCACGAGCAGGGAGCCTTCAACCGCAGCGAGGGAGCGAGAAACTTCATAGGCAAAGTCCACGTGACCTGGTGTGTCGATCAGGTTCAACGTGTATTCAATGCCGTCATTCGCCTTGTAGATCAGGCGAACGGTCTGAGCTTTGATGGTGATGCCGCGCTCACGCTCGATATCCATGGAATCGAGCACCTGCTCCTTCATCTCACGCTGGGTGAGAGTGCCGGTGGACTGGATGAGGCGATCAGCCAAGGTAGATTTACCGTGGTCGATGTGCGCGACAATAGAGAAATTTCGAATATTGGACAGGGTTTTCGTCGTCATGGCCGCTCAATTACCACCGCTTGGCAGGAAGGCAAAGCGGATAATAGGAGGAAGCTGCGTTTTTTTGGCAGTTTTTCAAGAGCTCTGTATACGAATTCTTCGTCTTCGGGCAAACGAAAAAGGGGGGCAAGGATGCCACCCGTCGTCAAGTCTACACAAGCCGCGATCAGAAGTCGTCGCATAGTGCCTTCCCAACTGTGTGATCTTCGAGATCGGGGCTGCCCGAAATGCTGCTTGCAGTGCCACCATTGCTTGCTGGGGCCTTGATCTCGAAATCTATCGAGAGCGAGCAGCATCCGCAGAGGGTGCTGAAGTACCTCCCCTGCTTGCATGCCAATTGTGTCTCGCGGTAAGAGAAGAAAAACACGATGGGGATGCAATGAAAATTCGCTCAGCAACATATGACGACCTGCCAGCGCTGTTGATGATCCATAACGATGCGGTTCGCAACTCGGCCGCAATCTGGCTGGTACAGGAAGATACACTGGAGGAGCGCAAGGCTTGGCTAGAGGGGCGCTGGGCCAAAGGATATCCGGTGTATGTGGCTGAAAGCGATGACGGTACTTTCCTTGGCTACGCGTCCTTCGGGCCGTACAAGGAAAAGTCTGGCTATGACCTGACGGTGGAGCATTCCGTTTATGTGATGGCGGAAGCGCAAGGAAGCGGCGCGGGTTCAGCTTTGCTCAACGCGCTGATCGAAAAAGCAAAGGCCGATGGGTACCATGTGATGATCGCTGGCATCGACAGCGAGAACACCGGTTCGATCCGCTTTCACGAGCGTTTTGGCTTTCACACGTCGGGCGTCGTGCGAGAGGTCGGCTTCAAGTACAACCGCTGGCTCGATCTCGTGATCATGAGTCTCATTCTCGATGAGACAGCAAAGCCTCCCGTGCACAACTACGTCCAGCCCTGAACCAAGTTTGGAAAGGCACAATCCGAAGCCCGCGGTGCTTATTGCTCCGGGGCTTCTTCTGGGAGTTGCCAGGTGATGTAAAAATTCAAGTTCTTGGCGAGACTAAGATAGGTCGCCTGTTGGCCTGTGTACTTGTCAGTGCGCCTGCCGTCTGCACCGGCAACCGTAAGGTCGTTGAACAAATCATGCGCGTTAAAATAGTCGCCAACGTAGGAAATGTTGGATAGGCCGAATGCGTAACCTCCAAACCCATCGATGTATGTAATGTAGTTGGACTTCGTTTCGAGGCCGTAGTCGGCCATATCTTCGATCTTCAGAAGTCCAGCTTTCTGGGCTTCCAGCATCTCCTTAAAGAGCTCGGAGCCCGCCTCTGCTCCCTCAGTTAGCATCCGAGCCAGCTCGTCTTGGACGGCTGCGCTGTTTGGGTCAGTCCAGTCTTCTGCGACGTTGAAGAAACGCTCGACCGCTATGTCAAAGTTTTTAAGGCCCTCGGCGATTTGTCCCGCGTAATGTGTGGACTTGCCAAGCTCTACACCAACAAGAATGTCGAAGATTTTGCTCACTGCTTCCTTTGACGCAGTGTAGGGGCCTGCATTTTCATGTGCGGCCCGAGCCCGAATGATCTCGTTATTGGCGGTGTTTTCGAGGACTTCATTAATCAGAGCTACGGAAGTGGCACGCTGTGTCTTGATTGGTGCGGGGTCGTAATTTCCGGCCAGGTTTGTGAACGAAAAGGAGAGGCGTGCGCCATAGGGATCCATTTTGGTGTTCCATTCATTAGGTGCAAGTCTGTCCCTAAGCGAGGCTGCGGAAGCGCCGAAGAGCATAGGAAATTTATTGAGAACGTACTTTCAAGTAATATAATAGTAAATAAATAATATAAATGCAACCTCAGATTGAGGTTGTATTGATTATAAGTTATAAGTCATTATAATTTTACGCAAATAATACTGCTTTATTGCATTAAATGCCGCGCTTGCTGCGTCAGGCCTGTTTTTGAGGTCGCTTCTGGTGATATGTGCGCCTAAACCTTGAGTGGGTTAAGGTTGTGCAAGTACCGTGCGGCAAGCGGCAGGAAGATCTTGAAGCGTGAGTTGTGGCTTCGGTTTCACCGGTTTTGGCGGCTCGCCGGGCTGAGGCTTTTTCGGTACCCAAGGTTCGTCTGAAAGCCACCAGGCCAGCTCTGCGCCGCACCCGTCGCCACGTGGAGGGGCGGCTTGGTTCGTGCACGCTGTGTTGCCTTCTGGGCATTTTAGCCGAACGTGGAAGTGATAATGGTGACCCCACCAAGCACGAACGGTACGCAGCCAGCTTCTGTCTTCCGTCTCAAACTCGCACAAGGCTTTCTTGATGGCAGGGCTGACGAAAATGCGGGCCACCCGTGGGTCTTGTGCTGCACGGCGAATGAGGCGCGCATGAGCGTCTGTCCAGCGGTCTGGATGCACGGAGCGGTCCGCGCCAGGAAGCTCCATGTTCCCCTTTAGCATGGAGATCGCGCTGACGTTCTCGCGCTCCCAATTGCTGTAGCGCTTGTTGGGCATTGGCCGCAGCCAGATGTCTGCATCAAGCCCAATCTGGTGAGAGGCATGGCCGGACGTCATTGGGCCGCCGCGCGGCTGAGCAAGGTCGCCCACCAGCAGGCCGTTCCAGCCCAGATCCGGGGCGTCTTTGGCCAGATCTTTCAGGTAGGTGATAAGGTCCGGATGGCCCCAGTTGCGGTTGCGAGACAGGCGCATTACTTGCCAGGTCGGCCCATTAATGGGCATGGCTTCTGCCCCGGCAATACAGCCCTTGCTGTAGCTGCCATAGCTTGCAGGCGGGAGCTGAGCCGGGGTCGCTTTGGCGCCAAAGAGCTGCTTGGCTGGCTCGGTCAGCGCAACGGAAGGCACAGCAGTGGTTTTGACTTCAAAGCTCTCGGGCTTGGCCTTGGGAAATGGCATGGCATGGCCGCTGGTTGCTGTCAAAGCAACGCCTAGACCAAATGTGAAAACAGTGATAAGGCGGCGCGCGCGCATGCAAGGCCCTCGTCAATTCGTGTTGCGTCGCATGATAGTCGGTCCGCAACACGAATTGAATAAAGGCGCTATAGAAAAATGATCAGAAGCCCGGTCCGTCCACGCGTTCCTCTATCAACGCCGCCAAAGTATTCAAGTCGTCGTTGTGAGTGGTGATGATGCTATCGGCAACCGAGTTCAGCTGCGTCATGGTCTTTGGACGGGTATTGGTCGCATCTTCCAGACCAAGGGGGAGGTCCGCATTGAGTCGCAGATAGGTGAGACCCTTGATGTCCTTGAAGATGGCATTTGCCTGATGAGAGGTGGCTTGGCTCTGGCCATTAGAAAACTCGGTGAGCAAAGGCGTGCCCTTGTCGGGAGACATCCATGTGCTCGCGCCCCAGGCTGCCACTTCTTCAAACTTGCGTTTGTGTTTGGAAAGACGACCTGTGCCAATGGAAAGGATGATCATGTCTTCAGTCGCCCAGCCCCGGCGGCGGCCTTCAGAATAAGCACTGAGAACCGGGTTCGTCATGAACGCCCCGGCATCAATCATGATCTGCTCCTCGCCCGTGCGCAGGTTCTCAACGCGGGCAGGCTCCAGCCAGCCGGGAGCCGAGATGGTGGCGCGGACGGCCTGCCAGAAATAATAGTCGTCATGCGTCCGGTCCGCTGTGGGCATGTTGTCGGTCATGAGCACAAGCTTGCGGGTGTTCAGGTCGTAGGCGGAAAGCATGATGCCTGTAAGGCTGCTGGCCATTGAGGTCCAGCCCAACGTGTCTTTCAGGATCTTTTCAAAGGGGCGCTCGTGCACACCCTTGTTGTACTGGCCGAAAGGGGAGAATACGGCCCGGCTGATCCGGTTGATGCGGTTGGTGTTGTAGTACTCACGCAAATCGTCTTCAAAAAACGAGCGGAGCTCCTTGATGGTCATGGCGTGGTGGCCGCGGTACTCGCCCTCAGGCTTGGGCGCTGTAAGGCCCGCCGCAATGATGCCGCCACTGGCTGTGCCGCAGACAAGATCGAAGTACTGATGCAGCGGCTTGTCCTTGCCGTTCTGCTTCAGTCTGCTTTCCAGTGCTTCAAGAAGACGAATGGGGATGAGCCCGTGCGCTCCGCCACCATCGATAGAGAGGATCAAGCGTTTTCTTTTAGTCATATGTCTTCCCGGGGCCAGATGATCAAAGAGAATTGTTCAGTGCGCTATCTTATTTTCTGAATGATAAATAAGGACAACAGATGGCGGAACCCTCAGAAAAACCACTGAAAATTTCGCCTGATTAGTAAATGGTAAGTGTCCAATACCTGTCAAATATCAGGCTAATAAAAAGCGGGAATGATGTCTGCGGCGAATGGTCCTTGCAACGCGCTGGGGTTGCGCTGGCGGCCGCCGGGGGGAGAATGGGCAAAGGCGTTTTGCCCATGTTTTCGGCGGCGCTTACCCTGTGTAACTCGCGCTTCATAATATCAATCTAAGATTATGCAATCTTAGATTGAGGCAAACCCATGACGATCATGAAAAAGAAAACCCTATTTGTCACGTGCTCCCTATTGGCATTCACGACTGCTGTCGGCGCTAGCGTGGCAGCTGATCTGCCCGCTGCTGGCAAGGCAATAAATGTAAGCGTGCTGCATACGAACGACCACCATTCCTATCTGGACAGCTCCACCTACACGCTTAAGCTTGATATTGATGCCGAGCGTGAAGGGGCGGAAAGCCTCCGGGTTCAACTTGGTGGGTTCTCCCGCATCGCGACGGCGATCGGTGAATATCGCGGGCCGAACAGTCTTGTGTTGAACAGCGGTGAGCTGAACGGGACGCTCTATTTCAGCCTCTTTAAGGGCGAAGCAGATTTCAAGGTTTTCAATGCGCTGGGCCTTGATGCCTATCAATTGGGAAATCATGAGTTCGACGAAGGCGACGAGCATCTCGCATCGCTGATCGAAATGGCTGATTTCCCGATCCTGAGCAGCAATGTGCATCCTACCGAGGACAGCCCGCTCTATGGGGCCCCTATCAAGCCCTACATCATCAAGGAGATCGAGGGCGAAAAGGTTGCTGTTGTTGGGGTGCTGAAGGTCGAAAAAACACAGGCATCCTCAATGGTCAGTGATGCAGTGGAGTTCAGCGACGAAATCGAGACGGTTCGCAGTGTTGTCGGTTCTCTGGAAGCTCAGGGCATCAACAAGATCATCGTTCTCAGTCACCTGGGCTACAATTTTGATCAGACCCTTGCAGCGCGCGTCGACGGCATTGATGCAATCGTTGGCGGAGACACACACGAAGCGCTCGATTCCTCGGATGAACTGGCGTCGATGGGCATTGATGTTGCAGGCTTCAATCCAACCACAGTGCGGAACCCAAGTGGTGAGCCGGTCTACATCACGCAGGCTTGGGAGTACGCCAAGGGCCTGGGCCAATTGAACTTGGCTTTTGATGCAAATGGCAAAGTGACCGATGTGAAGGGCAAGCTTGAGCTTCTTGTTGGTCAACCCTACCAAGTGCAGGATCAGGACGGCCAGTATCAGCCAGCAACGGATGCGCAAGTTGCCGCCATCCAAGAGGTGATCGCAGGTCTTGAGAGCATTCGTGAGATCGAGACCAGCGCTGAAGTTGACGAGATCATCAAGCCTTACCGCGAAGAGATCGAGAACTACCGCAGCCAGACCATTGGTTCTGTTGAGCAGACCATGCCATTTGAACGCTTCCCTGCAGACTTTGAAGCGGGTGAAGTGCCAACCGGAAGCTATGCGGCACAAGTGGTGTCTGATGCCTTCCTCACCTACCTTCCGCAGGCAGACATTTCCATTCAGAACGCCGGCGGCGTGCGCGCGGAAATCAACAGCGGCGCATTCACCGTTGGCGATGCCTACACGGTTCTGCCGTTCTCCAACACGGTGGTCACGGTGGACATGACAGGGGCGGAAGTCGTCAAGGTGCTTAATGAGGCGCTGGACTACTCGCAGGGCCTCTCCGGCTCAACGGGCGCGTTCCCTTATGGCTCTCACATTCGGTATGACGTTGTGTTCGGCGCCGAACCGGGTACCGGCATTCGCAATGTGGAGGTGAAGGACAGAAACTCAGGCGAGTGGTCGGACATCGATTTGGAGGCTGTGTACTCGGTCGCCACAAACTCGTTCACGGCAACCGGCAAGGATGGCTATCAAACCTTCGCGGACGTGATTGCTGCCAATCCTGAGGCGCTGGTGGAGTCCGATGTTGCCTACACCATTCCGCTGATCGAGTACCTGCGAGATGAGCTGGAAGGCGGCGTCCTTCCGAAACTTGATGCGCAGAACTATTCGGTCAAGTCTTCCCGCGGCCGGGCTGGATAGCAGCCGCCTGCAATCGGAAAAAGAAGCAAAAAGCCCCGCACTCGGCGGGGCTTTTCATGGGTGTCAGCTGTTGCTCTCGACCAGCTCCTCAAGAGCTTTGATGAGGCGCTGCAAATCTTCCGGGCGGGACAGGCGATGGTCTCCATCCTTGATCAGCGTCAGGATGACATCGTCACTGGCCATGGCCTCGACGATACGCAATGCGTGATCCCACGGCACGGAATCGTCGTTCTGGCCTTGCAAGATGATGGTCTTGCAGCCGGTTTCAACAGTGCCGCCAAGCAGCAGGTTCTGACGGCCATCCTCGATCAGATCACGGGTGATGATGTAGGGGCTGTCGTCATATTCAGAAGGGCGCTCAAAGCGGCCGGTCTGCATGATTTCCTGCTTGATCTCCTCAGTGAACTCCTGTTTCCACATGAGTTCCTCGGTAAAGTCTGGCGCAGGCGCGATCAACACCATGCCAGCAAGGAAGCCGGAGACCTCGGTCTTGCGCTCGATCAGGGCCTTGGCCAGCAAAAGCGCCATCCATCCGCCCATGGAAGAGCCGATAACGATGGTCGGGCCCTTGCAGTACTCCGTAAAGACCGCCAGTACCTCTTCCAGCCATTTGGAAATGGTGCCCTCAGTGAACTCTCCCTCAGATTCACCGTGGCCAGAGTAATCCATGCGTGTGCAGGTAAGGCCTTTGTCTTTGGCCCAGTCGGCTATCACCTCGGCCTTCGTGCCAAGCATGTCTGATTTAAAGCCGGAGAGCCACAAAACACCAAGGTCGGACCGTTGATCGTGCCGCACAGCGATTTTGCGCGCCTGATCCCCTTTGCCAACACTAATGAATTGCGGTATTGCAGCGCTCATAATTTACTGCCTCCAAATTCCTAATGTGCGGTTCTGCCGGCGAGAGAAAGCGACACCCCCTGTGCCTCACACTGCCTCGAACACAATTGTTGCCCCGATTAATCGATTATCGAATAGCGACCATCCAACCATTTTGCAACTCGTTCCAGACTTGCGCACCGGCGGCGCGGAAAGAACAACGGTTGATGTTGCTGAAGCCATCGTAAAACGCGGTTGGCGCTCTCTTGTTTTGTCTGAAGGCGGACGCCTCCTTGATGAGCTTAAATCAACAGGTTCTGATCACATCGAATTTCCTGCAGGGACCAAGAACCCCTGGAAAATGTGGCGAAACTCCTATGCCATCGCCAAGATTTGCCGGGAATACAATGTTTCCCTCATTCACGGACGCAGCAGAGCCCCGGCATGGTCCGGGTTGTGGGCTGCGCGCCGTCTCAACTTACCTTTCATTACTACATATCACGGCATCTACAAACAAGGTAACCGCTTCAAAGCCTTTTACAACTCTGTGATGACGAGAGCAGATGGGGTGATCGCCAATTCGCGGTACACCGCCGATCTGATTGCACAGCGAGACCCTGCGGCGAAGCAGCGCATTACGGTGATCTACCGTGGGTCGGACCTTGAAGCCCTTGCGCCAGAAAACGTTTCTGAGGAACGCCGCTCAGCACTCCGCGCTGCATGGGGGCTTACGGGCAAAGAACGGGTGGTGCTGAACCTTGCCCGGCTCACAGCGTGGAAAGGCCACGCTGTGCTCATTGATGCCTTCCGCGCTCTGGCACGGGATAGCGCCATGCAGGATGTAGTGGTCATTCTGGCGGGCGATCATCAGGGCCGTGACGAATACAAGGAGACATTGGAGCATCACATCGTCAACGCAGGTCTGGAAGGGCGGGTTCGTCTTGTCGGCCACTGTGCTGATGTGGGCGCAGCACTGGCGATCTCGGATGTATCCGTCGTGGCATCCATCGAGCCGGAGGCCTTTGGCCGGGCGGCGGTGGAAGCGCAAGCGGCTGGCGTACCAGTGATCGTAAGCGATATTGGCGCTGTTCCGGAGACGGTTTTGGTGCCGCCAGTTGTGTCGGAAAACGAGCGGACCGGGTGGCATTTTCCAAATAGAGATGTGTCAGCTCTTGCAAGCCGACTGGAGGAAGCCCTATGTATGCCTCAGGAAGCTCGGGTGTCCATGGCAGAACGCGCTCGTTCTCATGTGGCCTACAAGTTCTCCAAGCAGGCAATGTGTGACGCAACGCTGGATTTTTATGAGCAACACCTCAAAACTTCCTGATAAACGGCAGTTCTGCCGCGATGTCAGGGCAAAAGAAATGTTGACTTATCCCGTGTTTTTCAAGATCTTCTAGTGGAGCATCCGCGATTTAAGGCAGCCGCGACGTTTATTCGGTAGACGTAGCGCTTGTTGTGAGTCATGGAGCTGCCAGCTACTTTCACAATGATCGGCATCTATAGAGGAGACTTTTACCATTCGCCGTCCATTTCGCGCACCGCCCCCCACAAAGGAGGGGCCGCGTACCAACAAAGAAATTCGTGTTCGCGAAGTCCAGTTGATTGATGCCGAAGGTGAAAACCTCGGCCCCACACCAACCGAAGAAGCTCTGGCCATGGCCCAAGAGCAGGGGTTGGACCTTGTAGAGATCGCGCCGAACTCCAGCCCACCGGTCTGTAAGATTCTGGATTACGGTCGCTACAAGTACCAAGCGCAAAAGAAAGCCGCAGAAGCGCGCAAGAAGCAGAAGGTCGTCGAGATCAAAGAGATCAAGATGCGCCCGAACATCGACACTCATGATTATGAAGTGAAGATGAAGAACATGCTGCGCTTCTTCGAGGCAGGCGACAAGGTGAAGGTCACTCTCCGTTTTCGCGGACGTGAAATGGCGCACCAGGACCTTGGCATGAAGCTGCTGATGAAAGTGAAGGATGAGACCGCCGATATCGCAAAGGTGGAGTCCCATCCAAAGCTCGAAGGCCGGCAGATGATGATGGTACTGGCACCAATCAGCCGATAAGCTTTTGACCAGTTTTGTTACCCGGCGCACCCGCGTCGGGTAATTTTTTGTAAGGGTTGCGCCTGTTTCACTGATTTGGCGCGAACAGGACTTGCATTTTACGCGCGTGGAGCCTATACCACCGCGGTTCAAAGTCGCCCGGCTATAAACGGGCAGATACCCAACTCTTTAAAAGAGTGAAGCATCCCCGTTTTCCATAGGGCATGCCGTGGCGGCTTATGATGCATCCCAGATGTAATTTTTGATTGGGTCACCAATCATGAAAAGAAAGGACGCAAAATGCCCAAGTTGAAGACGAAGTCTGGAGCGAAGAAGCGCTTCAAGCTGACTGCGACTGGCAAGGTAAAGACCGCTCAGGCCGGCAAGCGCCACGGTATGATCAAGCGCACGAACAAGTTCATCCGTAACGCACGTGGCACAACCACGCTGTGTGATCAGGATGCACGTATCGTGAAGAAGTTCCTGCCTTACGGCTAAGCCTAAGCAACTGAGAATTAGGAGTTACCTATGTCGCGTGTAAAAAGAGGCGTTACCGCCCACGCTCGTCACAAGAAAGTTCTTAAGGCCGCCAAAGGTTACTACGGCCGTCGCAAGAATACGATCCGCACCGCTAAACAGGCTGTCGAAAAGGCAGCACAGTACGCTTACCGCGACCGCAAGGCTCGCAAGCGTAATTTCCGTGCTCTGTGGATCCAGCGTATCAACGCTGCAACCCGTGAACATGGCATGACCTACGGTCGTTTCATCGACGGTCTGAACAAGGCTGGTATCGAAGTTGACCGTAAAGTTCTGTCTGACCTGGCCATCAACCAGCCAGAAGCCTTCAAGGCTCTGGTTGACAAGGCTCAGGCTGCAGTTGCTTAAGTAGCGCTGCTTTACGGCTGATACTTTTAAAAAGGGTGTTCCCGTTCGGGAGCGCCCTTTTTTGTTGCGGCTTCTCTTGGGGGCGGCAACAAGCGCAACAATGCGAAGCGTTAAGTATTTTCAATTACTTCGCCAAATACTCTGAGGAAAAAGACCGGGTTGTAGAGATAAAGCAACCTAACCAAGAGTTATGCTTAAAGTTTATTAAGGGTTCCTGTTTGACCGTCTTCTGGACAGGAGGAAGTCTATGAGAACTCTCTTTAAACGGCCTGCCGCTGATCTTGCTGAACAAGCGGTGGCGGCAGGGGAGGCCGTGCAAACAGCGTCCGTGCATGAATTGGCTGCCGGTGCTGAAACCGTCGCGATCGATCAGGGTGAGTTGCTGACGGATCTGGACACATTGGGCCTCGATATTGCCGAGGCAGCGGGCCGCGTGACCAACGTCAGCTCCACCGTGGATGAGCTCAACCAAGCCACCGAAATGCTGCTGCAATCTTCTCGCAGCGTGGAGACCAGCAACGCGGAGGTGTCTCAGGCGGTTGATGCGACCGCAGAACAAACTGATGAGGCCCGGCACTCGGTTCAGCAGTCGCGAGAAACCATCAATGCTGCAGTGGCGAGCATCAACTCTCTGACCAGCGCGATCAACAACATCAACAAACAGCTTGAAGGCCTGCAGGCGTCCTTTGCCAATGTGAGGCAGTTCTCAAGCTCGATTGACGCCATCGCCCGGCAGACCAACCTGCTTGCCCTGAACGCCACCATTGAGGCCGCGCGTGCTGGAGAAGCAGGCAAGGGCTTTGCCGTTGTGGCCAACGAAGTCAAGGCACTGGCAACGCAGACCACCAAGGCCACCGAACAGATTGACCAGACCATCGCCCAACTGGGCATAGAGGCTGATACGTTGGTGACGCTTGGCAATGATGCGTTGGAGACGGTTGGCGATGCAGAGCAAGCGACAGCCTCCATCAACACGGTGTTTTACCAGCTGGAAAGTTCCTTCGACAGCATTGCGCACAACACGTCAGCCATCAAGGCGGCCTGTGCTTCCAATGATGCGGACACGGAGCAGCTGTTGGAGAGTGCCCGCGATCTGGAAGGTATCGTCAGCAGCAACGCCAGCATGATGAATGAAGCCGCCTCTCAAATGGAAAGAGCGGTAGGTCAGGCCGATCACCTGCTGGGCGACATGGCCAGCAAGCTGAACAGTGATGTGACCGCGCGCATGATCAATGAGGCCAAGGTGGTGGCCGCCGAGTTGGGCGCAGTTCTCGAAGCGGAAATGGTGGGCGGACGCCTTTCTGAAAAGGATCTGTTTGACCATGACTACGCGCCCATTTCGGGCACCAACCCGCAGCAATACATGGCCAAGTTCACCAAGGTGACAGACCGCGTCTTTCCGGCGATCCTGAACCCGGTACTGCGCAAGGACAAAGCCGTTTACACTTGTGCTGCCGTGGATACGCAGGGCTACTTGCCAACCCACAATGAGGCCTTCTCCAAGCCGCAAGGGCATGATCCGGTCTGGAACGCGTCTCACTGCCGCAATCGCCGGATTTTCGACGACAAGGTGGGGCTCAAGGCAAGCAAATCCACCAAGGACTTCCTGCTGCAGACCAACCGCCGCGATATGGGCGGTGGCAACTACGTGGTGATCAAGGAAATTTCGGTGCCGATCTGGGTGAACGGTCGCCATTGGGGGGCCGTACGCCTGGCCTATCACGGCGCGCGCTGACAGCGCACCATGATGACTTTCTCCGGGAAAGGGTGTCCAGTGGGCACCCTTTTCGCCAAGAGGCTTAGCGCTTCAGGTTGCCGGTGATCACATAGCGCAGGATTTCAACGACCTGAGCGGGCGTCTCGGCGGTGGCGAGTGCTGCGGCGTCGATTTCCTTCAAAGGATGATTGAGCGCAGGGTCATGCTGCACGATCAGAGACTTGCCCAACGCGGAGGCAATGCCCGCATCAAAGGCGGCGTTCCACTGCTTGTACTTGTCGCCGAAGCGCACGACCACAATGTCTGCTTCGCTGATCAGGGTACGGGTGCGGATGGCGTTGACCTTGGCGCCCTTGTGGTCATACCAGAACTTGTTGTCCTCGTGGCCCAGAATGACAGCGCCGCAATCATCACTGGCATCGTGGTCCGTGACCGGAGCATCAAAGTGTACCGGCAGGTTCGCGGCCTTTGCGCCTTCTTCGATCTGTTCACGCCAATCCGTGTGAATTTCACCAGACAGATAGATTTTCCAAGTCTTCATAGGTCGTTCCATGGGTGAATACCCGCTTGAATTATTGGTACTGGGCTTCAATCACAAAGCCCGGTGCGATGTAACTCATTTCGGATATAACACGTTCTCGAACAAGTTCTAAATTTGCTTGCGCCTGAAGAATTTCGAGCCGCGCGAAGGTGACGTCCGAGCGCAGGTCTCTGATTTCATCGCGTTTGTCCCTGAGAACGCGGCGGCAGTTCTTGCCCTCTTTTCCGGAGGCGCAGCTGGTGCTGGCAATTTCGTAGCGCAGGTCATCAATGCGATTTTCGGCATAGGAAATGCGGCTTTCCACATCATCCAGCTTACCGTGGGCGTTGCGCAGCTCGAAACCGAGGGAGTAACCCTTCTGGAATGCGGGGGCCGTCGCGCTGGGGCAGGCATCGGAATAGGAGCGGCCCATGCGCCCCTGTTGGAAACCCGAGGGAATGGTGCAGTAGGATTTCAGGCCAATGGAACGCCCTGCCTGATAGGAGGCAAGGTCTGGCGATACACCGTATTTGCTGCAAGCCTTTCTGTGGTCTTCAATGCGGCTGGCAGGCTTGCCCGCCATGCCGTCCTGCACGCCAATGCCCTTCCAGTCGCCCGCTGTGCATTCGTCTTTGGAGAGGGACGCGCACCCTGCAAGAAGCACAGAGAGCACAAAGGTGGCGGAAAGCACGCGAAGTGTAGACATGGTAAAATGACCTGAGAAGAAGCGAGAGTTTTGAAACATGCGGCGGTGGGTTAGGTTGACGGCAACCTAGCGGGGAGTGGATGAACTCAACCTGAACGGGTTGGTCATGTTAGACAGGCAAGCAGTTTAAGAGGAGGAGAGATGGCTTATCAAGGGGGATGCCTCTGCGGAAAAGTGCGCTACACCGCCAATACGGATCGGCAGGACCTGAGCCGATGCCATTGCAAGCAGTGCCGCCAGTGGGGTGGTGCCTTCGATTCACTGGGGCTGAAGCACGCGAACCTCACCATCACCAGTGGTGAAGAGCTGATCAAATGGTATTTGTCCTCTGATGTCGCCCGTCGCGGGTTCTGTCAGGAGTGCGAGACCAATCTGTTTTGGCAGGCGGACCGGCATCCGGAATGGTCGCAGTTCATTGCCGTTTCTGCGGGCACGCTGGATGAACCTACCAACACCGCGCTAACCAAACACATTTTTTGCGCGCACAACGGCGACTACTACGAAATCACCGATGATCTGACGCAATTTCCAGAGGACGGGTAGGCACGATGAAAGTGGCTACTTGTAGCCATCGCGCCAAAGCGCATCCAGCGCCACCCGGTAGGTGGGGTAGGCGAACGTGTAGTTCATGTCGCGTTTGACCTTGGCATTGTCCACGCGTTTGGTCTCGCCGTAAAAGGATCGGCCCATGGGCGACATGTTGGCCTCTTCGAAAGGAACTTCCGGCGGCGGGGCAACACCCATCAGCTCTGCTGCGTAGGTGACCACGTCCTGCGGTGGGGCCGGTTCATCATCGCTGACGTTGTAGATGCCCGCTGCAGAGGTGCCAAGGGATGCCTTCAGGACGCCCGCAATGTCCTCTGCGTGAATGCGGTTGAACACCTGCCCCGGCTTGATGACGCGCTTGGCGGTGCCGCGTTCCAGATTGACGAACCCGTTGCGCCCTTTGCCGTAGATGCCTGAAAGGCGCAGGATCAAAAGGCGGGTGTTAGTGTCGTGCGCAAACTGGAGCCACTGGCTTTCAGCTGCAACACGCTGACGAGAGCGCAGCGACACAGGCTTGCACTCGGTCTCTTCAGTTACCCATGCGCCATCGTGATCGCCATAGACGCCGACCGTGGAAAGGTAGGCGATCCATTGGGGCTGAGCCTTGGCTAGGTCGGCCAGAAAGGCATTCAGAACCGGGTCGCCGCCGTCGTTGGGCGCAATGGAAACAAGGATATGGGTTGCCGTGCGCAAGGCTTTGCGAATGGCATCTGTCGCGGCCTCTCCATCAAACAGAAACGGCTCAACGCCCATCTCTTTCAACTGCTCGGCCTTTTCTTCGGAGCGAGTGGTGCCGCCGATCCAGTCGAACTGATCGCTTGCTGCCTCGACAAAGGCCTTGGAGGAAAAACCCACTCCGAAGATGAAGAGCCGCATGGAAACCCCGTCTGATTTTGTGGTTTAGAGCTTTAGGTGCGTGCGCCGCACCTCAAACAACATAACTGCGGTTGCAATGGCGAGATTCAAGCTGTCCGCCTGACCTTCCTGAGGAATTTTGACAAGATCGGAGCATGCATCCGCCAGTTCGTCGGAAAGGCCAGCCTGCTCGTTGCCCATCATCAGGAGAACGGGTTCCTTGTAGTCCACGTCGCGGTAATCCTTGTCGCCGCGCAGGTGGGTGCCCACAACGGGCCCCGGCCAACTCTTGCGGAAGGAGATGAACTCCTGCTCTGAACAGCGCACCAGCGGCATATGAAACAGGGAGCCCATGGTTGCGCGCACGGCTTCAACGGCGAACGGGTCGGTGGTCTCGCCAATCAGGATGATGCCGCTTGCGCCAACTGCATCGGCGGTGCGGATAATGGTGCCGAGGTTGCCCGGATCTCGGACCCGGTCAAGGCACACCCACGTCTTGGACTGGTCTGGATCAATCGCCCGCAGGGGCAAGGTCTTCTGCTCGTAAACACCAACAACCATCTGCGGGTTGTCGCGGCGGGTGAGGCCGGACAGGATCGCGTTGTTCACTTCCAGAATGAGAGCGCCGCGTGCCTTGGCCTTGGCCGCCGCTTCCAGCGCCATCTTGTTCTCACGGCCTTCCGGGCCAATGGCAAGGTAGCGCACACCCCAGCCCGCTTCCATGGCGTCGGTGGCCAGCTTCAACCCCTCAGCCACAAACAGGCCGCTATCACGGCGATGTTTGCGCTGCGCGACAAGCCCTTTGATTTCTTTGACGATCGGGTTCGAATGCGAGGTGATCTGCTTGACGGAGCCCTGACGCTGAGGCTTGAAATCTGTGCTCATTACTTTGAAGCCCCTTCAGGATTGCACCAACGGCTGAATAGTGATGTGGAGAGGAAGCGTGGGCTGTCCTTCTCGCGGATTGCCAACTCGCCAGACTCAATGGTGCCCGGCAGTCCGTCCAGATGCTCCTGCATCAACTCGTGGGAAGCAAGGAAAGAGGCGCGAATGGCGTAAGAGGTCAGGATGAGAAAGCGGGATTCCTCGGTAAGCAACTGACGCAGACAGGCCATCATCTCGGGCATGCTGGTGAAAAAGTCCCAGACTTCGCCTTTTGTGCCGCGCCCATACTTGGGCGGGTCAAGGATGATGCCGTCATAGGTGTTGCCGCGGCGAACCTCGCGCTGGACGAACTTGAGCGCGTCCTCGCAAATCCAGCGAACCGGCTTGTCGCCAAGGCCCGACATCTCCTGGTTCTCACGGGCCCAGCCGATGGCCTTTTTGGAAGCATCCACATGGGTGACCTGCGCCCCTGCTGCTGCTGGCAAAAGGGAGGCCATGCCGGTGTAGCCAAAAAGATTGAGGATCTTGAGCTGACGGCTGGACTGCTTGATTTGTTCCTGAACCCAATCCCAATGCGCGGCTTGCTCCGGGAAAACGCCCACATGGCGGAAGGACATGAACCGGCCGTTGAAGGTGACCGGACCATACTTCATCTGCCAGGTCTCAGGCAGTTGTTTGTTGAAACGCCAGCGGCCCGGACCCTCTTCTTCAACGTCGCCAGTGAAGATGGCGTCGGCGCGGTCCCATTGCGCTTGAGGAAGACGCGGCTGGCCCATGGCCTGAGGCTCAGGGCGGACAATGGTGAACCGGCCGTAGCGTTCCAGCTTGAGGCCGTTGCCCATGTCCAGAAGGGCATAATCCTCCCAGCCATTCATTTCCAACAGGGTGGGCAGGATAGAGTGCGGTGTGCGCCCGTCTGATCGCGGGCTTGCGGGTGTTGGACGTGTCACGCTTTTTCGCCTTTGGCAGTTCTTTGTGTGGCCGCACCTGCTGCAGGCGTTCTCCTGCGCTGGTTGCGGCATCTGTTGGCCACCGGATTAAGGCGGCTCGGGCTTGGGGTCAACATTTTCTGCGGCAAAGAACGGCCAACAACAGAAATTGACGGTCTCATGCGGCGGTCGGGCAGGCAGGTTGCTGCAAATTTTCAGTTTTTACGCAACGGCCGCTTGCCAACTCTGTGATATCTCTGACAATCTCTTGTTTATGGGGTTTGGGCCTTGCACGCCTCAGGCGAGGCATGGACCCAACGGCGAGGAGAGGACAACAACAATGGAAATGACGGGTGAACAGCACATTCCTGCCAGCCGCGAGAAGGTATGGGAGGCGTTGAACGATCCAGAAGTTCTCAAGCAGTGCATTCCGGGCTGCGAGACGCTGGAGAAGAAATCCGAAACCGAGCTTAGCGCCGTTGTTATGGCCAAGGTCGGCCCTGTCAAAGCCAAGTTCAACGGTGAGGTAAAGCTTCAGGATCTGGATCCGCCCAACTCCTACAAAATTGTTGGGGAAGGCAAGGGCGGTGTCGCGGGCTTTGCCAAAGGGGGCGCGCACGTAACCCTCAGCGAGGCCGAAGGCGGCACGCTGCTGTCTTACAACGTGGATGCCAAGGTGGGCGGCAAGCTGGCTCAGCTCGGCAGCCGACTTGTCGATTCGACCGCAAAGAAAATGGCAGAAGAGTTCTTCTCCAAGTTCACGGAGATCGTGGCCGGACCGGCCACCCCGACGACCGGGCCAGCTGTTCAGGACGTGGAACTGGATGCGGGCGTAATGGAAGAAGCCAAGACCATTGCCACCGAGCACGTGGTGGAGGAAGCGGTCCATGAAGTCGAGGAAGTTGTTAAGAACGTAGAAGAAAAAGTCGAAGTTGCAGCCGCGAAGAACGTTTTGGGAGGCCCCATGATGTGGGGGTTTGGCGCGCTTCTAATCCTTATTGCGCTCTATCTCATGTTCTAAAATTGCGCTGCAGAGTAATTGAGAATGTGCACGTGGCTCCTTCTGGAAATGACCTAGAGGTAATCTAAGTTATAGGTTACGGTGAAGCCCGGTTATGGGGCACTGTAACCTTTGCTTGACGCCATGACGCGATGGCTGAAAGTTTCAGAGGGAGGAAGAAATCTATGACAACTGTCTCCATGACAGTCAACGGTAAGACTGTCTCTGGTGAGGTGGAAGACCGCACCCTACTCGTACAGTTTTTGCGGGAAAATCTTGAACTCACTGGCACGCACGTGGGCTGCGATACTTCGCAATGCGGCGTCTGTGTCATTCACATGGATGGCAAGGCCATCAAGTCATGTACCACCCTGGCCGTTCAGGCCTCCGGTTCTACTCTGACAACCATCGAGGGTCTTGCTCCCGGGGATGAACTGCACCCTGTGCAGAAGGCATTCCGCGAGCACCACGGATTGCAGTGTGGGTTCTGCACGCCTGGTATGGTGATGGCAGCCGTCGATATGATTGACCGCCTTGGGCCCAATCTGGATGAGGCAACCATTCGCCACGAGCTGGAAGGCAACATTTGCCGTTGTACCGGCTACCACAACATCGTGAAGGCGATCAAAGCTGCAGCAGATGAAATGGCTGCCCTGCCACAAGCGGCCGAGTAACGCACTACAAGCCCTTTCGTTTCTTGCCCTAACACAGAAAAACAGGGGAACAGGGCCAAGGAGCGCAGGCTACAGACTTTCTGGGAGGAAAGCCTATGTCCAGTGAAGGAATTGGCGCACGCGTTTTACGCAAGGAAGACAAGCGGTTCATTACCGGTGCCGGCCGCTACACCGATGATATGGCGTTGCCGCGCATGGGATATGCGGCCTTTGTCCGGTCACCTCATGCACATGCCAAAGTGAAAAGCATTGATGCTTCTGCGGCGCTGGAAATGCCCGGCGTGGATGCAGTGCTTGATGGCCACCAGCTGGTGGGTGATGGAATTGGCAACATCATCTGCGGATGGATGATCCACTCCAAAGACGGAACGCCCATGAAAATGGGTGCATGGCGCGCACTTGAATCCGAGGTGGTTCGCCACGTTGGGCAGGCCGTGGCCGTTGTTGTGGCCGATACGCAGCAACAAGCCCGTGACGCCGCCGAGGCGGTGATGGTGGACTACGAAGAGCTGCCAGCAGTGGTGGACAGTCTGGATGCGCTGGCGGACGGCGCGCCGCAGATCCACCCGGAGGCGGAAGGCAATCTTATCTTTGATTGGGAGATCGGAGATGAGGCAGCCACCAACGAGGCCTTTGCCAAGGCCAAACACATCACCCGTCTCGAGATCGACAACAACCGTCTGGTGCCAAACCCAATGGAGCCGCGCTCGGCTCTTGCCAGCCATGACAAGGCAGAGGAGCACTACACCCTCTACACCACATCGCAGAACCCGCATGTGGCGCGCCTTGTTCTTTCCGCGTTTTACAACGTGGCACCGGAGCACAAGCTGCGCGTGGTCGCGCCGGATGTGGGTGGCGGCTTTGGCTCCAAGATCTACATTTACCCGGAAGAGATTGTCTGCCTGTGGGCGTCAAAGCGCGTTGGGCGCCCCGTGAAGTGGACCAGTGACCGCACCGAAGCGTTTTTGACCGACGCCCATGGTCGCGATCACCACTCAACGGCGGAACTGGCTCTGGATGCAGATGACAAGATCATCGGGTTCCGTGTCAGCACAGCGGCGAACCTTGGCGCGTACATGTCGTTGTTCTCTTCTTCGGTGCCGACTTACCTCTATGCCACGCTGCTTTCCGGGCAGTACAACATCCCTGCGATCTATGCCAACGTGAAGGCGGTTTATACCAACACCACGCCCGTGGACGCCTATCGGGGCGCAGGGCGACCGGAAGCAACCTATCTGGTTGAACGTATCATCGAGACCGCGGCACGTGAGCGCGGATTGTCGCCAGCAGAGTTCCGCCGCAAGAACTTTGTGCGCGAGTTTCCGCACCAGACGCCGGTGATCATGTGTTACGACGCTGGTGATTACGAGGCCTCCTTGGAGCTGGCCATGAAAGCCATTGACTATGACGGCTTTCCGGCGCGCCGGGCGCAGTCTGAGGCAGAGGGCAAGCTGCGCGGGATTGGCATGTCCTGTTACATCGAAGCCTGTGGGATTGCACCGTCAAAGGCGGTGGGCTCCCTTGGTGCGGGTGTCGGGCTTTGGGAGTCCGCTGAGGTGCGGGTAAACCCCGTTGGAACCGTTGAGGTGCTGACCGGGTCCCACAGTCACGGTCAGGGTCACGAGACGACCTTTGCGCAGCTGATCGCCGATCGGTTTGGCCTGCCAACGGCCAATGTGTCCATCGTTCATGGCGATACCGACAAGGTGCAGTTTGGCATGGGCACCTACGGCTCCCGTTCAGGGGCTGTGGGCATGTCGGCCATTGTAAAGGCACTGGACAAGGTGGAGGCCAAGGCGAAGCGCATTGCAGCGCACCTGATGGAAGCCGCAGAAGGTGACATTGTCATTGAGGATGGCGAAGTGAAGGTTGCGGGCACTGACAAGAAGCTGAGCTTCACGGAAGTGGCGCTGGCCGCGTACACCGGCCACAATCTGCCGGAGGGCATGGAACCGGGCCTCAAGGAAGGGGCATTCTACGACCCTACCAACTTCACCTTCCCGGCGGGCACACACATCTGCGAAGTGGAAGTGGATCCCGAAACCGGCCAGGTCACCGTTGTGAACTTCGTTGCGGCCGATGACTTTGGCCAGATCATCAACCCGATGATCGTGGAAGGTCAGGTGCATGGCGGACTTACACAAGGCATTGGTCAGGCATTGCTGGAAAATGCCGTCTATGACGATGAAGGGCAGCTGCTGTCGGCGTCTTACATGGACTACACCATGCCGCGTGCCGACGACGTTCCCTCTTATATCGTCGATACCACCACAACACTGTGCCCGGGCAATCCGCTGGGCATGAAGGGGTGCGGTGAGGCCGGTGCCATCGGCGCGCCGCCTGCGGTGATCAATGCAGTGACCGATGCCATTGGCGACAACAGCATGAGCATGCCAGCGTCGCCCGCCAAGGTCTGGTCGGCGCTTCAGAAGGGCGGCATGAAGCAAGCTGCCGAGTGAGATGAGCAAGCTGGGGGAGCGCACCTGCGTTCTCCCGGTTCACGAGTTTGATAGATGCCACCCAGCACAGAAAAGTGGAGGGCTTTGAATGTACGAAACCAACTATCATCGCGCAGGCTCGCTCGCAGAAGCAGAGAGCGCGATCGCAGCGGCTGAGGACGGAAAGTTTCTCGCCGGTGGTCAGACCTTGATCCCAACCATGAAGCAACGCCTTGCTGCCCCAACCGACCTTGTGGACCTACGCCACCTTGGTGAGCTGAAGGGCATATCCAAGCAGGGTGATGGCTCCATCCGCATTGGTGCGGGAACCTGTCACGCCGATGTGGCGGGAAGTCCGGAAGTGCAGGCGGCAGTGCCGGGGCTTGCGGCGCTCGCAGGCATGATCGGCGATCCACATGTGCGCTACATGGGCACCATTGGCGGCTCAATTGCCAACAATGATCCGGCTGCGGACTACCCGGCGGCCTTGATGGCGCTCGATGCCAGCATTGAGACCAACAAGCGGACGCTTGCGGCGGAAGACTTCTTCACGGGCATGTTTGAAACTGCTCTGGAGGATGATGAAATCGTGATCGCAGTCACGTTCCCTGCTTGTGCCGAGTCGGCTTATGCCAAGTTCCCAAACCCGGCCTCACGCTATGCCATGGCAGGTGTCTTTGTTGCCAAAGATGACGCCGGCGTTCGCGTTGCCGTGACCGGCGCTGGGCAGGACGGCGTGTTCAGGGCTGGCGATATGGAGCAGGCGTTAGGAGCGAATTGGTCTGCCGATGCGATTGCCGGTATCGAGGTGCCTGCGGACAACATGCTTTCAGACATCCATGGTTCGGCTGAATACCGGGCCAATCTGGTGAAGGTGATGGCCAAACGCGCCGTTGCCTCACTCAGCTAGCACCTGAAACAACAAAAGGCCGCCAAACGCGGCGGCCTTTTTAGTGCGTTTGGAAGTGTCTGTGCTAGCCGACACGGGATACGGATTCCAGGAAGCCGTCGACTTCCCGGCGCAGTGCATCTGACTTTTCCGTTACTGCAGAGGCAGAGGTCAGCACGCTGTTGGACACCACCGTGGTGTTCTGCGCGGACTTTGATACCTGCGCCATGTTCTGGTTGGCGCTTGCAGACCCTTCCGCTGCCAGATGCACGTTTCGGCTGATCTGCGTTGTCGCAGCGCCTTGCTCCTGTACCGCAGCGGAGATCGCGGTGGCGTAGGAGGTGACCTCTTCCATGGTGCGGGTGATTTCCTGAATGGACTCAACTGCGTCATGGGTAGAGTTCTGGATTGCGCTGATCTGGGCGCTGATTTCCTCAGTTGCCTTGGAGGTCTGGTTCGCCAGACCTTTCACTTCCGCGGCAACAACGGCAAACCCCTTGCCCGCTTCCCCGGCGCGCGCCGCTTCAATGGTGGCGTTCAAGGCAAGCAGGTTGGTCTGTTCTGCGATTGCCTGGATAAGGCTGACGACTTCGCCGATCTTGCTTATGGACTGTGCGAGTTCATCAATGCGCTCGTTGGAACGGGTCGCATCGACGGAAGCGCGGTCAACAACCTGAGTTGTTGTATCCACCTGCACGGCAATTTCCTCGATGGACTTGGCCAGCTGTTCGGCAGCTGCAGAGGCTTCCTGAACGTTGTTGGTTGCTTCATCGAAGGCCGCAGAGGCCTGATCTGTCTGAGTAGCCGTATCCGTTGCCATTTCCGCCATTGTGGTGGCGGTGGAACGCATGTCTTGCATGCTGTCGTTGACCGAGTTCAACAGAGACTGCGCAGTGCCGCGGAACTCTGCGATCAGCTGCTCGACCTCTTTTTGCTTGCGCGACTGTTCAGCCTGAACCTGCGCCTGTTCTTCCGTCAGACGATCGCGCTCTGCTGCGTTCTCTTCGAACACAACGATGGCGTGATTCAGATGCTTCACTTCACTGGTCGCAAACCGCGAGTCCTTGACTTCAACATCTTTGCCTGATGCCAGTGCCTCCACGGCCATGATGGCGTAGCGCAGTGGGCGAACCACGCCCCATGACAGCCAGAAAGCGATGACGCTACCCAGAACCAGTGAGGCGATACCGGCAAAGATCGCAGATTGGGAAGTCTGCGCGCTGCGATGCTGGATCGTTTCAATCAGATGGTCCTGCTGGGTAATGATATCGCCGCGAAGCGCCAGAACAGCCTCATGGGCAGAGCCCAGGCCTTCCTGAAAACGTTCTTCTTCGCGAATGGCACCGTTTAGTGCGCCGAAAAACTGGTTGGCGTTCTGTACAAGCTGATCACGATCGCGCGCCGCAAAACGGTGCGCTTTGCGATCATTGCGGCTCATGCCCTTCATGAGATCCTTGATCTCGTCCAGCTTGGCACCCATTTCGCTAACGCTGGCCTGGAAGGTTTCGCGTGCCTCTTCTGTTGGAGACAGGGCGAACTTCAATGAGGCTGCCAATGTGGTATTGGAGATGGCTGTCAGTTCCTGAGCGGCTTTTGTCTGCTCTGGTCCCATGGTTGAAAGCAGGCGGCGCAGCTCGGAAGTTGTGCCAGCGACCGCAGCCGAATTCTCTGCCAGAAAGCCTTGCGCCACATCACGGGCGCGGTGCGCTGCAAGCAGTGTACGAAGCTTCTCTGGAAGTTCTGCGGCAAAGGCTTGAACCTGCTCTGCGGTTTCTGTGTTCCCGCGTGCGATCAACCACTCGGCGAGAGAATTGGTGCCATCGATGGTGTTTCGCAGAACATCGTTGATGATGCTGTCGTCTTCACTTGCATACTCAGATGCTTCCAGCGCTGCCACGTCGCCGCCAAGCTGCCCATAAGCTTCTGCAAGATAATTGACCCGCATCACTCCGTCCTCCTGGACGGAGATGTGTTGAATATCGCCTGCAATCTTCTGCGACTGATAATAGGCAATCGCTGAAATTGCGGCGGTTAGTACAATGATCAATACCAAACCCAGACTCACTTGAGTCTTGAGCGTATTGGAATTTTGTAAAGCGCCACGCAACATAGTTAAAACCCACCCCGTTTGATAGGCGGGATGGTCTGCCGCAATGATTAACAATCGTTAAATTATTGATGAAATTTAGATGACAATATGAGGTTAACTTACTTCACGTCCTTTGAATTATCGATTTTCATTTAGTGATATGTTTGACGTAAAGATAAGTGAAATTATTTAATGAAATAAATAAAGGGCGGAGACCGCCCTTTATTCAAAGCTTGCTTATGGTTTTCTTAGCCCGTCTTGGCGACCGCTGAAAGGAACTGATCAACTTCGTTGCGAAGTTCTTCAGATTTCTGGATCACTTCCGAAGAAGAGCTGAGTACCTGACTGGAGGCCGCGCTCGTCTGTTGTACGGAATCCGCTACCCGTGAGATGTTTTGATTTACGTTTGCGGAGCCAGTGGCTGCTTCCTGTACGTTACGGCTGATCTCTGTGGTTGCCGCGCCCTGCTGCTCAACTGCGGTAGCAATGGCAGAGGTGTATTGAGAGACTTCATCCATCGTCTGGGTGATGCCGGAGATCGTTTCCACCGCCTCGTCCGTAGATGACTGAATTGCGCTAATTTGGGCGCTGATCTCTTCAGTTGCCTTTGAGGTTTGGTTCGCCAGTTCCTTAACTTCTGCCGCAACAACAGCGAAGCCCTTGCCGGCCTCTCCAGCGCGTGCCGCCTCAATGGTGGCGTTGAGGGCAAGCAAGTTGGTCTGTTCGGCAATCGCCTGAATGAGACCTACAACCTCACCGATCTTGGTGGTTGCGCTGGCCAGCTCAGTAATGCGCTGGTTTGACTGGTGCGCGCCATGGGTTGCTTTGCTGACCACTTCAGAAGCGGCGCTGAGCTGACGTGCAATCTCTTCAATGGAGCTGGAAAGCTCCTCAGCGGCAGAAGACACCATCTGGACGTTGGAGGCTGCCTCGTTTGAGGAGTCTCGCGCCATTGTGGTTTCGTCTGCGGTCGCCTGAGCGGTCTCAGACATGGCATTTGCCGTCGTCACCATCTGGCTCATGCTGCTGTTAACAGAGTTCAGAAGCGACTGAGACGTGTCACGGAAGTTCGCGATGAGGCGCTCAACTTCCTGCTGCTTTTCAAGGTTCTCGGCCTGGGCCTGTTCCTGTTCGCGGCGCAAGGCAAGACGCTCGAGCGCGTTGTCACGGAACACCTGAACGGTGCGGCTCATTTCGCCGATTTCGTCCTTGCGATTGGTGCCCGTCACTTCAACGTCCAGATCGCCATCGGCAAGGCGTGCCATGATGCCGTTAAGGCGATTGGTTGGTGCGGTGATCGCGATGGAAAGGGCAATCGCGAGGATCGCGCCAATGAGAACACAGACGCCAAGAGTGGTCGCGATGGTTACCATGGCAACCTCGCTCTCCGCACTAACCTTGGCGGCTTCAGACGCAGCAAAGGCACCGATGGCGTTCTGAACGGCGGTGCTTTCCGCGCTCAAGGTCGTGAGCTGGGCCGCCAGATTGTCTGTCGCATTGGCCATGGTGTTGAAGATGGCCTGAGCAGAAGCAATCAGTTCCACCATGACGGCTGCATCCTGATTGATGCCGTCCAGATCCGCAACGCGTGAAGAAAAAGCCTGTGCTTCCTCAAGCAGCCATGCGAACTGATCATCCACTTGCTTGGCTGTCTTTTCGCTGCCAGGGCGAATGAAATCCAGCGTCTGATTGGATGTGTTGAGTGCATGCTTGGAGAGCTTGTTCGCTGCCTCGGAGAACTGTTCGAGGTTTGCGCGACGTTGGCTAGCCTCTTCCTGCACAAGACGTGCATCGTCGATGGAGCGATAGGCAAGGCCCGTCACGAAACGGGTCATGTCATTCAGCGTCTTGATGCTGGTGCGAATGTCGCTGCGCAGCGTGTAGATCTTGGTAAAGTCTTCCGTCCCGTCCATCTCGGTGAGCTGTGCGATGAGGTTGCTGTTCACCTCTGCCAGCTTGTCAACGGTTTCCCGATCGAGATGTTGAAGTGAGATGGACTTGAGTTTTTCGATCTGCTCGCCAGCATTTGCGGCGTTGATGCGCACGTTTGCCATCAACTGCTCATTGGAGGAGTTGTAGGCCATCTGGAATTCGTTCTGAAGGGTCAGGCCCAGCTTTTGCAGGTCGGCAACAATGCGGCCTGCCTTGTCGGCCTGTACCAGCTCGGCGTTGGCTTCGTTGGCCATGTTGTCCGCGATGCGCATGATCTGCGTCACCTGGCCCTGAACACTATCACCAGCAAACAGGAGGTCAGCCGTCGTGGTGATCATGTCGTCCAGTGCGCCCTGTTGAAGCTTGATCGAGCCACGAACTTCATCAAAGGTGGAGGAGAAATCCTGAACCAGTGTCAGAGTTTCCGCAAACTCTGCGGTGTCGCGGTCTGCAGCTTCCATCTTTGCGATGGCCGCTCCGACATCTTCGCCCAACTTGGCGATGGCGGCCGCTGCAATGTCACCCTTTTCCGGGTCGAGATCGCGAAGAAACGCTTCACGGGCGGAAGATGCCGCCTGCAGCTGCTGAGTAAGGCCGGTCGTTGCGCTTGTGATCTCAGTCTGCTTGGAAAGCTGGAAGATGGAGAAGATGCCCATGGCGCCGATGGCCAAGGACAATAACAGTACCACGAAAAAGCCGCCGCCAATCTTGACCGACAGCTTTAAATTATTGAGGAAGCTTAAAGCGCCCATCTAAAATTCCCCCGAAATGAACTGGTCAGATCCTAGGGGTTATTTTCATAAGCAAACGTAAAGAGGGTGTTTAAAATTGTGTCCTGAAACCATGAAACTCCGCTGTTTTCCATGGTTTTCTGTGGGACATCAAAGGCGTATCAAAACGAGAATAGTTAAAATTATCTCAGGGGAAGTGCATGTAAAACACTACCCCTGGTATTTTTTCTTTAGCCAACTATACGTGCTGGCCGCCATTAATATGGATCTCCGCGCCGCTTACGTAAGTGGAAGGGGAAGAACAGAGGAAATAGATCGTTTCTGCAACTTCTGTGGTGGTTCCCAATCGGCGAAGCGGAATGTTCTCGATCAGCTTCTCTGTGCCCGGTGACAGGATGGAGGTATCAATCTCTCCCGGAGCAATCGCATTGACGCGAATCCCGTGAGGGCCAAAGTCGGCTGCCATCTCGCGGGTGAGGGCCGCGAGCGCGGCCTTGGAGGTGGCATAAGCGGTTCCTGCAAACGGATGAACACGGCTCCCAGCAATGGAAGTGACATTCACCACCGATCCGCGTGCGTTGCGCAGCTCGTCAAACAAGCCGCGTGCCAACATGATGGGGGCAAAGAAATTCACCTGAAAAACCGACCGCCACGTGTCCATGGGAGTGGTCAGGGAATCAAGGCGTTGGCCCTCTTCATCCTTGGGGCTGATTCCGGCGTTGTTAACAAGGGCATGCAACTGCGACCCATTCGCAATCAACCGGTCTTTGATTTGCAGCACAGCCTGTTCTAAGTTCTCCGGGTTACCAAGGTCGACCTCGATATGATCTTCGGGCCCGGATGGCCACGGGCACTTCACGGAGAACGGGTGCCGGGAGCACGTGATGACGCGATATCCAGCAGACGAAAACTTCTTGACGGTTGCGTGGCCGATGCCGCGGCTGGCACCTGTCAGGACAATTGTCTTTCTTTCATCAGTGGCAACTGAAGGGGATGTCATGAAGCATGTCCGTGATTGTCAGAAAAGAAACTGGAATTTTTGAGTCTAGTTTTTATATGCAACAGAATATACATAATCATTCAAGTTAAAAAGAAGAGTCTCGGCGGCCTCCCCATGATCGTATGCCACTGCAATGTTATCAATGACGATGATCTCCGCCAAGCCGCAGAAGAACTGCAAGGCGGACCCAACGGCAGCTTGCCAACGCCCGGTGCACTTTTCCGAAAACTGGGGCACAGACCTAACTGTGGTGGTTGCTTTCCACGTGTAATCGACGTTGTATATGCACTTGAAAATAAAGAGGACGTTGAGTCTGGACAGTAAATTAGAACTGTTCTAAATAAGTGCAGGACGCGATTATCCTAAAGGAGTAAGCCGCATGAAGGGCGAACCTAAAGTCATTGAGTATCTCAACAAGGCGCTGCGCCATGAGCTCACCGCTGTAAACCAATACTGGCTTCACTATCGCCTGTTGGACGACTGGGGGTTCACCAAGCTCGCCAAGAAAGAGCGCGAAGAGTCCATCGAAGAGATGCAGCACGCTGACAAGATTATCGAGCGCATCATTTTCCTTGAAGGTCACCCGAACCTTCAGAGCCTCGACGCACTGCGCATCGGCCAGTCTTTGAAAGAAGTTCTGGAATGCGATCTCGCTGGCGAGTACTCCGCACGCACCCTCTACAAAGAAGCGCGTGAAATCTGCCGCGACCATGGTGACTACGTGACCATGCAGCTCTTCCAGGATCTGATGGCTGACGAAGAAGGTCACATCGACTATCTGGAAACCCAGCTGGAGCTGGTCGAGAAGATCGGCATCGAGAAATACGGCATGCTGCAGGCTGGTTCTGCTGACGAAGCTGAGTAAGCGCGTTTTAAAAAGCCTTTCGAAAAGCCGGTCCTTGGGCCGGCTTTTTTATTTGGCCGGACGTGACTTTGCCCTGCGGGTGGCTTCTGCTTCGAGCGGGTTGTCTGGCCAATGGTGCTTTGGGTAGCGCCCGCGCATATCTGCCTTCACATCTGCCCAAGACCCTTGCCAGAAACCGGGCAGGTCCCCTGTTACCTGAATGGGGCGCTGCGCAGGCGACAGCAGCTCCAAAAGCAATGAGATTTTGCCGCCACACACACAGGGGTGTTCTGCAAGGCCAAACAGCTCTTGAACACGGATAGACAGCATGGGCTGCTCTGGGCGACTGTAGTCGATTGGTACGCGGGAGCCGGTCGGTGCTTGAAAATGCGAAGGTGCAAGCTCATCAAGCTGGGTCATCCTGCCCCACGGAAGCAGCGTCGAAAGAGCATCTCCCAGGACCTTGGCCGATATCTGATCCAGCGAGGTGAGGCCAAGAGTGAAGGGGCGCAGCCAGCTGAGATCTTCTGAAAGGGCGTCATCTGAAAGATCGGGCCAGTCCGGCCCATCGGTTCGGCGCAGATAGCCAACCCGGTCCCTAAGCCGTATCTGATCCTTCGTCCAGTTCAGGCGGCCGATACCTCGGGAAGCAACGAGCTCCAACAGCGCATCCGTGACCACTTCCGGATCAGGGTGGGCGATCTTCTTTTCATCAAGCACCAGTTTGTCCAAACGCCGTTGGCGGGTGGCCTTGACCGCGCCTTCAGGGGTTATGATGGCGTGATCCGCTTCCACGATGTGCGCTGCATAGCGCGCCTCAAGCTCACTACGGGAATAGGGGGCTGCCAATAGAATGCGACTGCGTGCGGCGCTGCCCTGCATCTCGGCAACCACAAGAAAGGCGTTGGTGGAAAGCGCTGCTTCGCTGGAAAGCTCTGCCCCCCGGCCATTTGCAAGGCGGTAACGCCCTGTTGCACCGCGTTGCTGAGCAATACGATCCGGATAGGCCAATGAGAGTATGTCGCCAGCTTCTTCGGTGTTGATATCGATGTTTTCGCCGGAGCCAACCATGGAGCGCCAGCGCTTTGCCTGAGCCTTGGCGGCTTTGGCACGAGGGCTGCCGTCTCGCTTCAAGCCTGCGAGGCGGTCACGAAGGTCCGGGCTGCGCCCACCAAGGCCGGGCTCGGATATGATGGCGGCAATTTGAGCGGCCAAAGCCTCTTTGCCTTCTTTCGCTGCTTCCCGGAGCATGTGCCCAAGGCGCGGATGCAGGGGCAGAGTGGCCAGCGCCGCTCCGTCCTTTGTCAGGGTGCCATCAGCGTTGAGCGCATCAAGTGAGATGAGCAGCTCGCGGGCTTCCTTCCAAGCCGCCTTTGGCGGTGGTGTCATGAATGACAGCTCTGCAGGATCCGTGACGCCCCAGTTGGCCACATCGAGAACAAGACCGGAGAGGTCACTTTCAAGGATCTGCGGTTTCTCGTCCTGTGGCAACGCTTTGGTCTGTGCTTCTTCCCAAAGCCGATAGCAGATGCCTGGCTCAGTTCGTCCCGCTCGACCCCGCCTCTGATCCGCGGTGGAGCGTGCACAGCGCACAGTGACAAGGCGGCTGAGGCCGAATTGCGGATCGAATTGTGAAACCCGCGAAAGCCCGCTGTCGATGACGATGCGAACCCCGTTGATGGTAAGAGATGTCTGCGCAATGGAGGTCGCCAACACCACTTTCCGCATGCCGTCCTTGGCCGGTTTGATCGCGGCATCCTGCTCCCTGGGACCCAGAGCGCCGTAAAGCGGGCACAGTGCCACGTTGGCGGGCAAGCGTCCTTCCAGTTTGGATAGGGTGCGCAAGATTTCGCCTTGCCCGGGCAAAAAGGCGAGGATGGAGCCCTCTTCCTCTGCAAGCGCCTGACGAATGGCGCGGGCCATCTGGTCTTCCAGTGGCTTGGAGCCGTCACGCCCAAGGTAGCGTGTCTCTACCGGATATTGCCGCCCTTTGCTGGAGACGATTGGAGCCCCGCCCAGAAGATCGGACACGCCAGCATGATCCAACGTGGCAGACATGGGGATAAGGCGCAGATCTTCGCGGAGAGCTTGTTGGCAATCTAGGGCGAGCGCGAGCCCCAGATCGGCTTCAAGCGAACGCTCGTGGTATTCATCAAACAGAACGGCAGCAACGCCATCCAGCTCCGGGTCATCGAGGATTTGGCGCGTAAAGACGCCTTCTGTAACAACCTCCACGCGCGTCTTTTTCGAGACGGCGGAGTCCATTCTCACTCGATATCCCACGGTCTCGCCGGGCTTTTCGCCAAGGGTTTCTGCCATGCGCCGAGCCGCTGCACGAGCAGCAAGACGGCGTGGTTCCAGAACAATGATCTTCCCGTCTCCACGCCACGGGGCATTGAGCAGAGCAAGCGGAATTCGGGTGGTCTTGCCTGCCCCCGGTTCCGCTACGACGACGGCATTGGCGGTGCGCTCCAAATGCTGAAGAAGCTCAGGCAGGATTTCATCAATGGGAAGATCAGATGCGCTCATGAGAGCTGTTTACTGGTCTTCCCATCTGATTTGCAATCGCGTTTTCATGCCTTCAGCAGGCTTACGCGGTCCAGTAGCGTCCGGTCAGATCGACCAGATACGACTTCGGCGCTTTGGCGAAGGCTGCAAGCCCTTCGAAGGCCGGGTTCTCGTGTGTCACAATGTAAGTCGGTATGGTCGCCATCATCGCAGTGTGCGGGGCTTTGGCCTCAAAGCTCTCGCGGAAACCGCCTTCCTTCAGCCAGCCTGCAATGCGTGGTGGAATGCCGCCTGCCAGATAAACACCCCCGCGGGCCAATGTGATCAATGCATAGTCGCCCGCAACACGTCCAAGGGCGCGGCAGAATAGGCGGATGGCCTTGATGCAGATCTCATCCCCGTCATCGGCGCCCTGAGTGATTTCAGAGGCTTTGCTGAATGTACGATCGATGCCTTCTGCGGCTGCAACGGCGTTGCCTAGATTGGGTAGGCCCGTACCCGACAGAATTTGCTCTGCGCCGATGCGCCCACCTTGCCGTTGAATGTGAGGCCAGACTTTGTAATCTTCCTCTGATACGGGGCCAATCTCAACGTGGCCGCCTTCGCCGGGAAGCGGAATCCATGTCTGGTTGGCACGGGCCAGCGTTGCTGCGCCAAGGCCAGTGCCCGGCCCAAGAACGAACTTGCCCGCATCCGCCGGTGCCAGCTCTGGTCCGATCCGGTCAAGATGAGCAGCGGTCAGGGTTGGCAGGGCAAAGGCCTGCGCTTCAAAGTCATTGACCAGCGCAACCGAAGACAGCTTAAGCGCGGTGATGATATCCTTTGCCTTGACCACCCATGGTGCGTTGGTCAGAGCAATCTCTTCGCCAACAACAGGACCGGCAAGTGCAATGACGGCAGACCGCGGTGCTGCGCTGGTGCCGCTGGCTTCAATACAGGCTTGAGCCGCAGCTTCAAGGCTTGGGTAGTCGGCGGTTGCCACTTGCCCCAGCAACAGTGGCGCGCTTGCGGCATCGGCAACACTGGCAAAACGCGCGTTTGTGCCGCCGATATCCGCAATCAGGACGGGAAATTCAAAATCTGAAAGTGACATGTGACAGGTGTACCTGCGGAGTTAGGCGAGAGATTCTGGTGTTTCGGAGGTGGTGCTAAGGCCTTGCAATCTCGATGAACGCAGCACGATGTGCGCTGTAGAGCGGTTCAGGGCCATCGGGAGATCATAAACCAAGGCCAAACGCATAAGCGCCTTCACGTCGACATCGTGCGGCATTGGAGATAGGGGGTCTACAAAGAAAAACAGGCCGCTAAGTTCTTGCTCAGCAATGAGTGCGCCGATTTGCTGATCACCGCCCAAGGGGCCGCTTTTCAACCGGTGAATCTTGAGCTCAGGGCAGGCCTGAAGAATGCGCCCCCCTGTGGTGCCCGTGGTGTAAAGGTCGTAGTTGGCGAGCTTTTCTCGGTGGGCCAAGGCAAAGTCCACCATCTCGTCCTTTTTAGCGTCATGTGCAATCAGTGCCAATTTCTTACGCGCGCTCATACATAGCTCCCGATGAGGCATTGCGGTGTGCCGGCCTGATCGCGAGCGGATCGGCTCGACGTGAGTATGGCCCGCGATGGTAAGGCGCGAACCATATGCCCATTACTTTACAGGGAGCTTCCCATTAGACGCTAGTCGAATAATGAGCACTTCACCGGTTGACGCGTTTTTGCGCGAACAACTCGGGGTTTTTCCTGAGTCAGACCGGCAATTTCCAGCACAAGCTTCATGCGAACAGCGTCGCCAAAGGTTTTTTTGGAGCGGACCGGAATCGAAAATGCGCCAGGACCGCCAATAACGCAGTCCTCATAGTAGTGATCGAGATGCAGCATGGACTGCCATGAAATGCTCTCGGCCTTGAGCATGAGCGGCAGACCGTTGATGGTCACGCCCGAGGACAAGGCCGCGTCGCGCGCACGGGTAACAGCTCCACCTTGGTTGTTGGGGCCGTCTCCGGAAATATCAATGACCCTGCGTGTGCCATGATATGGATTTTCCATGACCATCGCGACGGCTTGGCCAAGAGCGGAGGAGATCGAAGTGCGCTGGACGCGGCGCAACGGCGCTTCGGCAATCCTGGAGGCAAAAACCTGTGCGGACTTCAAGTCCGAGATGATGGCCCAGTCTGCAACGATGAAATGCTCATCCTTTCCGCCCCATTCCAGATAGGCGACGGCGATGCGTCCTTTCGGGCCATACTTTACCGCCTCGATGACCTCATCGGAGGTGAGGGCGGCTACATAACCTTCGCGCTGTACCCGTTGTTCATCCGTATCCATCGATTGGGAAATGTCTACCGCCAGCACAAGCTCCAAATCGACGTTGGCGCGTTGGAAAGGCTGCTCTGAGGTGCTTTGCGCATAGCCGAAGGAAGTGGCGCCGGCCAAGAAAAGTGAGCCGATGGCGAGGGACGTAATACGGTTAAACAAGCGGGTAAATCGCATGGGGCGAGCCTCCTTTTGCAGGCAGCACGTGTTGATGTGCTCCTGTTGCTTCTTATTGGCGCCCCATGTTCCCCTCTTTTGCCTTCTTGGTTTTTAACTTTTGGGGGAGTTTGAAGGGCGGGTTATAAGCTCTCTAGCAATATCATTGATGTAGATATTAGAGCATTAAAGACGAGGCCTGCAATTTATTTGCTAACTTAACCTATAGTAATTGGAGTCAAGTCTCTGAATTTATTTGTAGAGAATTTGTTTTGGTGGGGGAGGTTTTCATGAGTGCGAGCCGGAGGGCTCAAGCAACTCAGCTTACAAGTAGTTGCAGAATTTGTCAGTGATGTTGCGGTTTGGTTGCAATCTGACCATAAGTAAATCTACTCTAATTCGCTGAAATCACGCAGTTTTTTGATTCTTGGTTCTAGTTTTTTCTTGTTGTGCGCCGTTTTTTATAGTTTTTCTAGAAGATCGATTTTTTCTTATGACTCAAGTGTTTTCGCCAGAAACTCGTTTTCAACGTCACGGAATGGTCAAAAATATTTTATGAAAGCGCGCGAAAAATCTTGACCGCGCGGCCCCACTGAGGCATGAAGGTGAAATATTTCACGCGCCCTGAATAATTATTCGCTGACGCAGGGTGGGAGGAAACTGGAATATACCTTCGAGGTGAGCAATGGCGGCAGAAGATTGGACAACATCTCTAGCGATCCGCGCGGCGTGGCTTTCATTCATAGGCCGCCGTACGCAGGGCGAAATTGCTGAGATTCTGGGCGTTTCTGCAGCAAAAGTGCATCGCCTGATCGCACAGGCTCAGCGTGAAGGGCTGATCAAGTTTTTCGTCGAGATGCGCCCGATCGATTGTATCGAGCTGGAAAGCAAGCTTTGTGAACTCCTTGGTCTGAAGAACTGCTTTATTGCGCCAGACCTGAGTTATCAAGGTAACCGCGACGCATTTGGTGCAACGGCTTCTTTCGCGGGCCAGTTTCTCCACGGACTTCTGTCTAATGGATCCGTTTCCTGCATGGGCGTTGGTATGGGGCGTACGCTGACCGCCACTGTTGAGGCCATGCCAAAGCTGCAACGCTCCGATTTGGCAATCGTCTCCATTACCGGTTCTCTGACGCGCCGTCTCTCTGCCAACCCTTATGATGTTGTACAGCCACTGCAGGCCGCAACCGGGGGGGAGGGGTTCTATTTGCCAGTTCCCTATCTTGCCGAAACTGTTGAGGAAAAAGAGATGTTCCATGCACAGCGATCTGTGCAGGATCTGATCGGCCGTGCTGAACAGGCGGACCTTTTCGTCATCGGGATTGGCTCGGTCAGCGCCGAGGGGCACCTTCTCCAGCGAAAGCTTGTGACCAAGCAAGAGGCTGATGAGCTGGCTGCGAGCGACGCTTGCACCGATATGATGGGGCGCTTCTACGATCGCAATGGCGACGAAGTTGATGTGAGCCTGAACGACAAGGCCGTTGGTCTGCACCCGGAAAAAGCGCGTGGTTCGCGCGTTGTGGCCGTAGTGGGTGGGGCAGACAAGGCCGAAGCCACGTTAGGTGCGGTGCGCACCGGCGTTATTACTGATCTGATTATGGACGAAGTCTTGGCGCGTGATCTGCTTGTTCTCGCCCAATCAAAAGAGCTGGCCGAAGTCGCGAAGTAGTCAGCGGCCAGTAAACTGTACCAACCAAGAGTGTCCTAAAGCGGAGGACTGATCTGTGAAGAAAACAACTGCGATCTGTGCAACCCTGCTAGCAGGCTTGATGTCTACTGCAGCCCTTGCTGAAACCATCAAACCAGCCGTTGTCTACGACTTTGGCGGCCGAAATGACCGATCCTTCAACGAAGCTGCGTTCAATGGCGCGCAGGAGTTCAAGGAGCGCACCGGTATCAACTACCGCGACTTCGAGATTCAGAACCCATCCCAGCGTGAACAGGCTCTGCGTAACTTTGCGCGTCGTGGCATGGACCCAATCATCACCATCGGCTTTGCGCAGGCAGCCGCTCTTGAGAAAGTCGCGAAAGAGTTCCCTGACACGCGCTTTGCAATTGTAGATTCCGTTGTCGATCTGCCAAACGTGCGCTCAATCGTGTTCCGCGAAGAGCAGGGCTCCTACCTCGTTGGCATGCTGGCAGCGATGGCCTCTGAAACCGATACTATCAGCTTTGTGGGTGGTATGGATATCCCGCTGATCCGCAAGTTCTCTTGTGGCTACAAGCAGGGTGCAAAGGCCGTTAACCCAGACATCGAAATCATTGAGAACATGACCGGCACCACCGGTGCCGCATGGACTGACCCAGTAAAGGGCGGCGAACTGGCACGTTCTCAGTTTGCACGTGACTCCGATGTTGTCTTCCACGCTGCTGGCGCTACTGGCATGGGCGTGCTTCAGGCTGCCGCCGACGAAGGGAAACTCGGCATTGGCGTGGATTCAAACCAGAACCACCTGCACCCGGGTCAGATCCTGACCTCCATGGTGAAGGCGGTAGACGTTGCAGTTGATGCAACCCTGACCGATGCGCAGGAAGGCAACTGGTCAACTGGTGTGCAGGTTATGGGTCTCGCCGAAAACGGTGTGTCCTGGGCGCTGGACGACAACAACGCAGATCTGATCAACGATGAGATGAAGGCAGCTGTTGAGGCCGCCAAGCAGGACATCGTTTCCGGTAAGGTGGAAGTGCACGACTTCATGGTCGACAACACCTGCCCATTCTAAGAACGCTTCTCTGCCCGCGGGGGTCTCTTGCGGGCAGAGGCTATTCCATGACCCAGCGCTTTTCCAAGTTCATCCAGGCAGTAGTCAGGTTCGCGGGGTCAAGGGGGGAGAGACGGCCACTGGCCACAGACCTGCGCGGCAGGGCTGAGTCTCGACGAGGAACACTAACGCGGAGTTGCGCAGGTGACCATCAGCTTGGACAATCAAAGTGTGAGGGAAGCTTCAACGCATAGCGTTGCGGCAATCGAGCTTAAAGGCATCAACAAGAGCTTTGGCCCGGTTCACGCTAACAAGGACATTGATCTGGTAGTCGGCAAGGGGTCCATTCACGGTATCGTGGGGGAGAATGGTGCTGGCAAATCAACATTGATGTCCATTCTCTACGGTTTCTATACGGCGGATACCGGTGATATCATCGTCGATGGGAAAACGGTTAAAATTCCGGATTCCAAGACGGCCATTGAAGTGGGTATCGGCATGGTGCACCAGCACTTCATGCTGGTTGATCCATTCACCGTCGTTGAGAACGTCATGCTTGGCGCCGAAGGCGGTGCGATGCTGTCGGAAGGCATCGCGCGGGTTCGAAAGGAACTCGGCCGACTGGCAGACGAGTATGACATGAAGATTGATCTCGACGCCGTGGTCGGTGAGCTGCCAGTTGGCTTGCAGCAGCGCGTCGAAATCCTGAAAGCGCTGTATCGCGGTGCCGACATTCTAATTCTGGATGAGCCTACCGGCGTTTTGACACCAGCAGAAGCGGATCACCTGTTCCGTATTCTCCGGGTTCTGCGCGATGAGGGCAAGACCATCCTGCTCATCACCCATAAACTGCGCGAAATCATGGACGTGACCGATCAGGTTTCCGTCATGCGTCGCGGTGAAATGGTGGCAAGCCGCAAGACCGCTGAAACCTCCATGTCTGAGCTCGCAGAGCTGATGGTTGGCCGCAGCGTTCTTCTGGAAGTGAACAAGCAACCTGCTCAGCCGAAGGACGCACTCCTCAAAGTCGCAAACCTGAACGTGAAAGACGATCGTGGCGTGATGCGCGTCAAGAACGTGTCACTTGAGGTCAAGGCAGGGGAAATTCTCGGTATTGCAGGTGTGTCCGGCAATGGTCAGTCTGAGCTGCTCAAGGCGCTTTCCGGTATTACACGCGCCGAAACCGGCTCCATGGAGTTGGTTGGCAACACCATCGACCTGACCAAGAACCACAGCTCCAGCGACTTCCGCGAGCTGGGTATGAGCCACGTGCCGGAAGATCGCCACCGCATGGGCTTGGTCAACGCTTTCTCAGAGTACGAAAACTCAATTCTCGGCTACCACCGCGAACAGAAGTACTCAAACGGCATGTTGCTCAACGTCTCTGGCATCCGCGAGGAAGCCAAGGAGCGGATGGAGAAGTATGACATTCGTCCGCGTGACACCGAGCTCAAGGCCGCCAAGTTCTCTGGTGGTAACCAGCAGAAAATCGTTCTGGCGCGCGAAATCGAATGCGACCCGGACGTGCTGCTGATTGGCCAGCCAACACGCGGTGTGGACATTGGCGCGATCGAATACATTCACAAGCGGATCATCGAGATGCGGGACGCCGGAAAGGCCGTGCTGCTGGTGTCCGTGGAGCTGGATGAAATTCGCTCACTGGCCGACCGGATTCTGGTGATGTTCGACGGCAACGTTGTCGGCGAACGCGGACCAGACGCAACTGAACAAGAGCTGGGTCTGCTGATGGCCGGCGTAACGGACGAGGCGGCAGAGTAATCATGATCATCGCTATTCGTTACGACGTTCAGCAAGTGAACTCGCCAATTATTGACTGTGACAGTGGGGCGCCTGCCCCATTCAAGGGGGGCAAGCAATGAGCAAGGGGCAACTACCTCGCTGGGTAGACTTCGGTCTTCTTCCCGCGATCAACTTGATTGCTGCGTTTTTGGTCTCAGGTCTCGTGGTTATTCTCATCGGGGAGAATCCACTTGAAGCCGTTAAGTGGCTTGTCTGGGGCGCTCTTGGATATGGGGAAGGCGTTGGCTTTACCCTGTTCTATGCAACAAACTTCATCTTCACCGGTCTGGCCGTGGCGGTCGCATTCCACGCGGGTCTCTTCAACATTGGTGGTGAAGGTCAGGCCTACGTGGGCGGCCTCGGCGTTGCGCTTGCCTGTCTGGCCATGGACCAGTTCGTGCCTTGGTACGTCACGCTCCCCATGGCCATTATCGGTGGTGCTGCCTTTGGTGCCGGTTGGGCCTTCATCCCAGCCTATCTCCAGGCTAAGCGCGGCTCCCACATCGTTATCACAACGATCATGTTCAACTTCATCGCCTCATCCTTGATGGTGTATCTGTTGGCCAACGTTTTGCGCCCAACCGGATCCATGCAGCCATCGACCCGTGGCTTTGAAGAGGGCGGACAGCTGCCACTGCTGCGTCACTTGTTCCCGGCCTTTGATCTGGGACAGTCTCCAGTAAACCTCGCGCTGTTCGTTGCCCTGATTGCCTGTGTGCTGGTCTGGGTTTTGATCTGGCGCACCAAGCTGGGCTATGAAATTCGCACATTCGGTGCCAACCCAAATGCTGCGGTGTACGCAGGGATCTCTCCGGTGCGCATCACCGTTGTCACCATGCTGATTTCCGGAGCTCTGGCAGGTCTCATGGGTATCAACGAAGTGATGGGCGCGCAGGCACGTTTGCTGCTCGACTTCACCGCCGGTTATGGCTTTGTGGGCATTGCTGTGGCGCTTATGGGGCGCGGTCACCCAATCGGGATCATCCTCGCTTCCATTCTGTTCGGCATGCTCTACCAGGGCGGCGCGGAACTGGCCTTTGAAATCCCAACCATCACCCGTGACATGATCGTTGTCATTCAGGCTCTGGTGATCCTGTTTGCGGGGGCTCTGGAGCACATGTTCCGTCCGGCTGTGGTGGCCTTTTTTGACCGGTTCGCCGGTGCAAAAGCTGTAGCGTAAGGAGGCGAAGATGTTAGACGTTATCATTCTCGTACTCGATAGTACTCTTCGTCTGTCCACGCCGCTGCTGTTTGCATGTCTGGCTGGCTTGTTCTCCGAACGCTCCGGTATCGTTGATATTGGTCTGGAAGGTAAGATGCTCGGCGGCGCGTTCGCTGCAGGTGCCGTGGCTTACTGGACCCAAGACCCTTGGCTTGGCCTGCTGGCTGCGATTTTCGTATCCGTTCTGCTGGCGCTGATCCATGGCTTTGCTTCCATCACAAACCGCGGCAACCAGGTTGTTGCCGGTGTGGCCATCAACTTCCTCGCAGCTGGCTTGACCGTTCTTTTGGGACAGGCCTGGTTTGCTCAGGGCGGCCGTACCCCGCAGCTGGATATGGACTGGCGCTTTAGCCCAATCACGCTGCCATTTGCGGAGAGCATTCAGAATGTGCCATTCATTGGCCCAATCTATGCCGACCTTCTTTCTGGTCACAACATTCTGGTCTACGCCGCTTTCGTGGCTGTGCCTCTGACCTGGTGGGTTGTGTTCCGCACACGCTTTGGCCTGCGCCTGCGCGCGGTGGGTGAGAGCCCTCAAGCGGTTGATACAGCAGGTATCTCCGTTGCATGGCTGCGTTACAGGGCGGTTATCATTTGCGGTGCGCTCTGTGGTTTTGCCGGTGCCTATCTGGCGATTGCACAGTCCGCTGGCTTCATCAAGGACATGAGTGCAGGTAAAGGCTTTATCGCACTGGCTGCGCTGATCTTTGCCAAATGGAAGCCCGTGAACGCCATGTTCGCATGCTTGCTCTTTGGCTTCCTTGATGCGGTTGCCAACCTGATGCAGGGCCAGTCCATTCCGGGCGTTGGTGAAGTGCCGGTCCAGTTCTTCCAGGCTCTGCCATACATCCTGACCGTTGTACTGCTGGCAGGCTTCATTGGTCGCGCAATTCCGCCCAAAGCTTCTGGTATTCCTTATGTGAAGGAGCGGACCTGATGAGCGCTTTTGAGAAACTCTTCGACGAAGCTAAAGCGGCCCACGCGACCGCCTATGCACCCTACTCAAATTTCAAGGTGGGGGCCGCGCTCCTCACCGAAGACGGCAAGGTTGTTTCCGGTTGCAACGTAGAAAACGCGGCCTACCCGGAAGGAACCTGCGCCGAGGCTGGGGCCATCGCGGCCATGATCCGAGGCGGGAGCACCCGCATCAAGGAAGTGGTTGTTCTGGCTGATGCCGCTCTTTGCACCCCCTGTGGCGGCTGCCGCCAAAAACTCAAAGAATTTGCTGATGGGGATGTTCAAGTGCACGTGGCCAACCTCGAGGGCCTGCGAAAGACGTTCAAAGTAAGTGAGCTTTTGCCTGCCGGGTTTGAGCTTGTGAGCAGCGAGTAAAGGAAAAGAAATGAGCGGATTTGGTAAAGAATGTGCGGATGTCGTTCGCGCAGCCCGTTCTGGCACCTATAAGGTAGGCCTCATCCTGGGTTCCGGCCTTGGTTCTCTGGCCAGCGAAGTGGAAGATGCAACCCGTATTCCTTATACAAAGTTGCCTGAATTCCCGGTTTCCTCCGTAACGGCTCATGCCAGTGAATTGGTTGCAGGTATGCTGGAAGGCGTGCCGGTGGTGATCCTGTCCGGCCGTGCGCACTACTATGAGAGTGGCAACCCTTCCATCATGCGCACGCCACTGGAAACCCTGAAGGAGCTGGGCTGCGAAACTCTCATCGCAACGAACGCAGCAGGGTCTTTGCGGGACCACATAAAGCCCGGTTCTCCAATGCTGATCAACGATCACATCAACTGGTCCGGCCTTAACCCTCTGATTGGAGAGGAAGACGAAAGCCGCTTCCTCGACATGTCCACCGCCTACGATCCAGAGATCCGCGAAGCATTGAAGGCCGCTGCCAAGGATGTTGGCGAAGATCTGGAAGAGGGCGTTTACATGTGGTTCTCAGGCCCCTCTTTCGAAACACCTGCGGAAATCCGCATGTCTCAGGTTCTGGGTGCCGACGCCGTTGGCATGTCCACTGTTCCCGAAGTCATTCTGGCGCGCTTCCTCGGCATGAAGGTTGCTGCCATCTCTACCATCACCAACATGGGTGCAGGGCTTCAGGCACATGGTTTGTCGCATGATGAAACCAAGGAAATGGCCCCACTGGGTGCGGCGAAGATCAAGAAGATCCTTCGCGCCTACATGAAGTCCATCGCGTAAAGGAAGCGGACCTATGAGTGAGACAGAACTGCAAGTGGCTGCCAAGCGCGCCCTTGGTCTGATTGATCTGACCAATCTGAATGATGACTGCACACCAGCGGACATCGAGAAGCTGATTGAGCGCTCGAGCACACCACATGGGCATGTTGCTGCAATCTGCATTTATGCGCCATTCATCAAACAGGCTGCCGAGCTGCTGAAGGGCTCTCCGGTTCGCATCGCAACCGTGGTAAACTTCCCTCATGGCGGTGAAGACACACTGGCGGTGGTTAAGGAAACAGAAGCGGCATTGGCCGATGGCGCTGATGAAATTGATCTGGTCATGCCTTATCGCGCCTTCATGGACGGTCGCCGGGGTTTCGCTGAAACCCAGATCTCCGAAGTGCGCAAGGTGATTGGCGAGCCAGCCTTGTTGAAAGTCATTCTGGAAACCGGCGAAATGCAGGATCCCCGTCTGATCCACGTCGCGTCGGAAATCGCGATCGCGCAGGGTGCTGACTTCATCAAGACGTCCACCGGCAAGGTTAAAGTGAACGCGACGCTCGAAGCTGCGGAAATCATGCTCAACGTGATCCGCGAAATGGGCAAGGAAAACCACCGCCCGGTTGGCTTCAAGCCAGCAGGCGGCATTCGCAGCGTGGAAGACGCGAAAAACTATCTCGATCTGGCAGATAAACTCATGGGTCAAAATTGGGTGTCTGCTGCAAGTTTCCGCTTTGGTGCCAGCGGCCTGCTGGATGCTGTATTGGCGGAAATCGAAGGTCGTACAAATCTGAGCACGGAGACCTACTAGTATGCTGCCCCAGGAAATCGTCCGCCTAAAACGTGATGGTGGAACTCTCAATCCAGATCACATTCAGCTGTTCGTGAACGGCATCACCGATGGTGGTGTGACTGAAGGACAGGTTGCGGCTCTGGCCATGGCCATCTTCTTTCGTGGACTGAGCATTGACGAGCGTGTAGCGCTGACCCTTGCCATGCGAGACAGCGGTGATGTTCTGGACTGGTCCGACATCGAAGCGCCAATCGTTGACAAGCACTCCACCGGCGGGGTGGGCGACAACGTTTCCCTGATGCTCGCTCCGGCACTTGCTGTTTGCGGTGCCGCAGTTCCAATGATCTCCGGCCGCGGCCTTGGTCATACCGGTGGCACCCTCGACAAGCTGGAGAGCATTCCAGGCTACACCGCAAAGCCTGACAACACGCTGTTCCGCAAAGTGGTGAAGGAAGTCGGCTGCGCCATCATCGGCCAGACCGCCAATCTCGCCCCAGCAGACAAGCGCTTCTACGGCATCCGTGATGTGACCGCGACAGTTGAGAGTATTGACCTCATCACCGCGTCCATTCTGTCAAAGAAGCTGGCTGCCGGTCTTGAAACACTGGTTCTCGACGTGAAGTGGGGAACAGGTGCGTTCATGGGCTCTTATGAGGAAGCCAAAGCGTTGGCTGAAAGCCTCGTATTGGTGGCTAACGGTGCCGGTCTCAAGACAACCGCGCTTCTGACGGACATGAACGAGTCTCTGGCTTCCGCAGCTGGTAACGCCGTTGAAGTCCAAAACGCGGTGGACTTCCTGAAGGGCACACACATCGACAACCGTCTATGGGATGTAACTGTCGCCATCGGTGGTGAAGCTCTGGCAACTGCGGGTCTTGCGGCCAATCCGGAAGAAGGCCGCGCGAACATGTCTCGTGCCTTCGAAAGTGGCGAAGCCGCAGAGGTGTTTGGCCGCATGGTAACCGCCCTCGGTGGCCCGGCAGACTTCATGGACAAGCCTGAAGTGTACCTGCCGAAGGCCCCTCTTGAGGTGCCGGTTTATGCTCCAGAAGCAGGCATCGTGACCAAGGTCGATGCACGCACCGTAGGTGTTGCAGTTGTTGAACTGGGGGGTGGCCGCACCGCACCTGAAGATGAAGTCGATCCAGCTGTTGGCATCATCAACATCGCAGGCGTTGGCACCACCGTCGACAGCGACAACCCGATTGGCATCATCCACGCGCAAAACGAAGATCAGGTGCGACGTGCGCAAGATGTGCTGCTCAGTGCTTACACTGTCGGTGAGGCTTCTGAGATTGCCGAGTTTGACACTGTTCGAGATCGCATCGCCAAGTAGTCGATGATGTTCGCTTTATAGAGGCAATAGCTGTGGCTGGCGGGGTCCGTACTCACCCAAAAACGGGGGCTGCCAGCAGACAGCAATAAGAAATTTGAAGGAAAACTCATGCCCCGCGCAATACTGTGTGTACTAGACAGCTTTGGTATCGGCGCTGCAGACGATGCAGATAAATTTGGTGATGTTGGCTCTGATACTCTAGGCCATATTGCGGACGAATGTGCGGAAGGCAAGGGCGACAAGGAGGGCCTTCGCAAAGGGCCGCTAGCGCTGCCGAATATGGACCGTATGGGTCTGGGAGCCGCAGCCAAGCTCTCCACCGGCAAAGATGTTGCTGGCCTTGATTTCGCCGGAGAGCCAGAGGGGCTCTGGGGCTATGCTCAGGAACTCTCAAAGGGCAAGGATACCCCTTCCGGCCACTGGGAAATCGCTGGTGTGCCAGTAGAGTTCGAGTGGGGCTACTTCCCGAATGAAGTGCCATGCTTCCCGCAGGAACTGCTCGACAAGATTTACGAGCGCAACAACCTAGAGGGTGCTCTGTGCTTGGCGCATGGGTCCGGAACGGTTGTTATTGAGGAATTTGCAGAAGAGCACATCAAGACCGGCATGCCGATCTTCTATACATCCGCAGACAGTGTTTTCCAGATCGCAGCGCATGAAGAGACCTTTGGCCTCGAACGTTTGCTGAAACTGTGCGAAGACGTCCGTCAGCTGCTGGATGACTACAACATCGGCCGTGTGATTGCTCGCCCATTCGTTGGCTCGGTTGAGAGCGGCTTTGAGCGTACCGCGAACCGCCGTGACTATTCTGTTCTGCCACCGGCTCCAACCGTTCTGGATCGTCTGAAAGACGCTGGCCGCGAAGTCATTGGCGTTGGCAAGATCTCTGACATTTTCGCCCACCAGGGTGTGACGAAGCTTCTAAAGGGCGCCGGTAACGATCAGCTCTTTGAAAAGACATTGGAAGCCATGGAACTGGCCAAGGATGGTGACTTGGTGTTCTCCAACTTCGTTGATTTCGACATGCTCTACGGGCACCGCCGTGATGTGCCTGGTTATGCCGCTGCTCTGGAGCACTTCGATCGACGTCTGCCGGAAATGATCGAGGCAATGCAAGAGGGCGACTTGCTTGTCCTCACCGCGGACCATGGCTGTGACCCAACCTGGCGCGGCACGGATCACACACGTGAACACGTGCCTTTGTTGGCGTTGATCAAAGGTCAAAAGGGCGGCGCGATCGGTGCGCGCAAATCTTTTGCCGATATTGGTGAAACCATTGCCAAGTTCCTTGGCGTTGAGCAGGGCAAGGTGGGCGTCTCCTTCCTTTAAGGCCGCCCACAAGCGAGCGGAGGGGAACGCGGAACCCCCTCTGCTCACCATTTCCATTTTGATCCGGGGTGTGCCCGTGCTGCCCGTTACCCGCGTTTGAGACCGAAGCCCTATTCCGAAGGAAATGGCTTCGTTTCCGCGTATGGCAGACCCGATGAGAGGTTTTAAGCAATGATACCGAAGCCACCTGTTGTGCCACGCGCCGAGTTGCACTGCCATATGGAAGGGGCGGCACCACCATCATTGGTGATACAACTGGCGGAGCGCTATGGCGTTGCGCTGGACGGCCTTCTGGACGCAAATGGCAACTACAGCTGGCATGATTTCACGACCTTCTTGAAAACATATGATGTGGCAAGCGCCTTGTTTCGCTCGCCTGAAGACTTCACCCTTCTTGCCGAGACATACTTCGGCATGCTGGCAGCAGAAGGGGCCATCTACGGCGAGGTCTTCATCTCTCCCGATCACGCGGTTCAATCGGGTTTGACCTACAAAGCCTATATGGACGCGATCGGCGAAGGCATCATGCGGGCCAATGAAGCCACTGGCATTGAAGGCCGCATGATCTCCACTGGCGTTCGCCATTACGGGGTGAAGGCGGTGGAAATGGCGGCTTTGACGACCGTCAACAACCCGCATCCGCTTCTGACCGGCTTTGGCTTGGCGGGTGATGAGAGAGAAGGTCACCCTTCCAATTACCAGAAGGCCTTCAAGATTGCTCAAGAGGCAGGCTTGGGTCTGACCGCCCACGCTGGTGAGTTTGGTGGTCCTGAAAGCGTGAAGGGAGTTCTGGACTTCCTCCATGTGACGCGCATTGGGCATGGCGTGCGCTCTGTCGAAGATCCGGCGTTGGTACAGCGCATTGTAGAAGAGGGTGTAACGCTTGAAGTATGCCCCGGTTCCAACATTGCTCTTGGTGTGTACTCGAACCTGCGCTTCCATCCGGTCAACATTCTGCGTCAGGCAGGGGTCAAGATCACGCTGAGTTCTGATGATCCGCCCTTCTTCCGGACAACCCTGGGTCACGAGTACGCCGAGACCTCACGGGTGTTTGGCTGGGATCGCGCCATTCAGAAAGAGCTGACAGCCAACGCCATCAAAGCCGCCTTCTGCGACGACGACACAAAGGCACGTTTGTTCCAGCAGCTTGAAGAGGCGACACGGGATACGAACTAACACCTAGAAAACGCTTTTCATTTGTGGGCAAAAGGCGCAAACTGGTCTCCTACGCAACGTTAGGGAGCGGTTTGCCGCCGCGCAAAAATGGAAAGTGGAGTTAAACGACCAACACACATTCGGCTCTCAACCCATCCAGGTGCGCAGGATCCTTCGCCCTACAAGCTTAAGTGGGGTGAGGTTGATCCCCAACAGCGCGGGCCAGTGATCGCCAGCCCAAACCAGCCGGAAAACCGAAACACCATTGGTGTTCACGGGGGCTCGTATTCCCTTTACAAAGCGCTCGCCGTTTCTTCCGGCAGCCTCGATCCAGACCGTCGGCCGGACTACAACAACACCCATCCAATGGTCGAAATCGGTCCATACCCGCAATGGTCGGAGCCGGGAAAGATCGTGTCTCTCGATCCATTTGGCGCGATGACAGCCGACCTGTTCGGCGATCTGATTGCAAAGGGCGTGGACATTCGGCCGACCATCGCCATCACCAAAGCAAAACTGGATATGCCGGAGCTGAAAACAGCGATTGCTGCGGGAGCCTTGAAGGTTGATGGCGCTATCGTCAACGCTCGAGGAGAGGTGAGTGTCACCAAAGCGGCCATTGATCCGGTCTGGCACCTTCCGGGAATTGCAGCGCGGTTTGGTGTTGAAGAAGATGCACTGCGCCGCACGCTGTTTGAGCAGACAGGCGGCATGTATCCAGACCTCATCACGCGCTCTGATCTGGAGGTGTTCCTTCCGCCCATCGGGGGCACCACACTCTATGTGATTGGCGATGTCGAAGGGCTGACCGCAACGGACGGTTCCGTCACCTGTAGAGTGCATGACGAATGCAATGGATCAGACGTTTTTGGGTCTGACATTTGCACCTGTCGCCCGTATCTGCTGCACGGTCTTGTTGAATCCATCCAAACCGCCCAAGCAGGTGGCACAGGTCTGATCATCTACAATCGGAAAGAAGGCAGAGCACTGGGCGAGGTGACCAAATTCCTCGTCTACAACGCTCGCAAGCGGCAGGAAGGCGGAGATTCCGCTGCAACCTATTTCGCTCGCACGGAGTGTGTGGCAGGCGTTCAGGATGCGCGCTTTCAGGAATTGATGCCCGATGTGTTGCACTGGCTCGGGATAACTCGCATTGGCCGGTTCATTTCAATGTCAGACATGAAATACAATGCTCTGATAGAATCCGGTATTTCTATCGATGAGCGTGTCGCATTGCCAGATGAGCTGATTCCAGCCGATGCTCAGGTGGAAATGGAGGCCAAGAAGGCCGCAGGTTACTTCAGTAATGCGCCTGCACCTTCTGGTGATGAACTCAAACAGATCCACGGTCGGTCAATCGATGACTATTGATAGTAAAGAGTCTGACGCTCTGTCCCTGTTGAATGCGGGAGCAGTACGTCAACGCGCACACACGCTTTTCGATCTTGGCGTAAAGGGGGAGCTGGAGCATTTCACAGTGGACATGAAGCGCCTGGCAGAAGCGGCCAGACGCACGATGTCAGCCACTGAAAATGCTTACCCCGATATGCAAATCCCGTTTCACGCTCGGTGGCGTCACTTCGAGGCAGGCGGGGTTGACCGCTGGGCGATGCTGGCAGGCGCGCGTCGCTTCTCCGACGTGCGGGGCATGGGCAGAGCCGCGTTTGATCTGGCGATACTGTCCGTTCTGATGGATGCGGGGGCCGGACCTGATTGGTCTTTCCACGAAGCCGTTACCGACGAAAACTATAGTCGCTCGGAAGGCTTGGCCATAGCTTCCCTGTTGATGTTCTCCGGCGGCATGTTCTCCGGCAGTCCGCTGGATCCGTTGCGGGCAGATGCAGGTGAGTTATTCCGTGTTGATGAAGATGAAGTGCGCGAAGGTCTGCAGGTCTCTGAAACGAACCCGATCGTGGGGCTGAAGGAGCGGGCAGCCCTTCTTAAAAGCCTTGGAGAGGCGGTATCCCTGAGGCCCGACTTGTTCGGGACAATGGACGAGCCCCGCCCGGGTGGTTTGTTTGATGTCCTGTTTGATGAGGGGCAGGCCAAACCATTGCCAGCACCCCGTATCCTTGAAGTCCTGCTGGATGGTCTTGGGCCTATCTGGCCGGGCCGGGAGGAGATCGACGGAGTTGGCTTGGGCGACACATGGCGACATTCCAAAATTGTAACCGAAGACAAGACCAATAATCTCATGCCGTTCCACAAGCTGAGCCAATGGATGGCGTATTCGTTGGTTGAGCCGCTGGTTTGGGCTGGGGTTGAGGTGGTTGATCTGGATGGCCTGACCGGCCTTGCAGAATACCGCAATGGCGGTTTGTTCATCGATACCGGTGTGCTCAAGCTGCAGGATGAAAGCAACCTTCTGAAGAGCCATGGGGTGGACAGTGAGCTCATCGTGGAGTGGCGTGCTCTCACGGTTGCGCTTCTGGACAAGTTGGCCGACTGGATCCGTACCGACCTTGGCGTCAACGCTGAGCAACTGCCCCTGGCCTGTGTACTTGAGGGCGGAACATGGGCTGCCGGTCGGCAGATTGCTCGGGAAAAACGTCCCGGAGGGGAACCTCCATTGACCATAATCAGTGATGCCACCGTTTTTTAATGGCACGGCACTGGACAGAGGCGTGATGGTGAGTCACAAGCCTGTCTAAATGAAGAGAATTCAGTCTGCATGTGCTGCTTTCATAAGTCACCGCCGCCCTGCAGAATAAAACAATGAGGTAAAGATGCCTGGCGCAACCGTAATTGACCACCCGCTCGTTCAGCACAAACTCACCCACATGCGCATGAAGGAAACTTCCACGCAGGGCTTCCGCCGTCTGCTGCGTGAGATTTCCCTGCTGCTGTGCTATGAAGTGACCCGTGACCTTGAGCTGGTCAATGCATCCATCGATACGCCAGTCTCCGAAATGAGCGCGCCAGTTCTGGCGGGCAAGAAGCTCGTGTTTGCGTCAATCCTGCGTGCAGGTAACGGCCTGCTTGAAGGCATGCTGGAACTCATCCCGTCTGCCCGCGTTGCGCACATTGGTCTTTACCGCGACCCCAAGACCCTGAATGCGGTCGAATACTACTTCAAGGCACCGGCGGATATGGACGAGCGTCTAGTGATCGTTGTTGACCCGATGCTGGCAACCGCGAACTCTGCCATCGCTGCTGTTGAGCGCTTGAAGCAGCGCGGTGCGAACAAGATGTGTTTTGTGTGTCTTCTGGCCGCACCTGAAGGTGTTCAGCGGTTCAATGAGGCCCATCCAGATGTACCAATCTATACGGCTGCAGTGGACGAAAAGCTCGACGAAAAGGGCTACATCGTTCCAGGTCTTGGCGATGCTGGTGACCGCATGTACGGCACAAAATAACAACATGAAATGGAAGCCCGGCCTTAGTGTCGGGCTTTCTTTTAGGCTTTTCATGCCTGGTGCATAGCAGTACCTTCTTCTCTCCGATAACCTTATGGGGCGAACCATGATTTCCAACGCCGGGCGGACCCGCATGAAGGTCTGCTGTATTTCGTCGTTCGAAGAGGCGCAGATGGCCGTGGCTTGCGGTGCAGATGCTGTTGGCTTGGTATCAAAGATGCCTAGCGGGCCAGGCGTGATCAGCGATAGCCTGATCTACGAAATAGCGCAGATTATCTCGCCGCCAGTCGCCACGTTCCTGCTCACCAGCGAGGAAAAAGCCGACTCTATTGCTGATCATCTGGTGCATTCTGGTGCGAACACGGTGCAGATCGTAAGCCATGTCGATCCCTCTGAGCATGAACGGTTGCGCAAGAAGCTGCCGCGTGGCCTCAAGGTGGTTCAGGTCGTGCATGTGGAAGACGAGTACGCTGTGGAGCTGGCCCAAGATTATGCGCCCTATGTGGATGCGCTGCTTCTGGACTCAGGCAACCCTTCTGAAAATGAGCTAGGCGGAACAGGTCGCATCCATGACTGGACCCATAGCAAGGCCATTGTGGAGAGCGCAGCAGCCCCTGTATTCTTGGCAGGTGGTTTGACGCCCGAGAACGTGGGTGAAGCCGTCAAAACGGTTGGGCCGTTCGCGGTCGATGTGTGTTCGGGCGTGCGTACCAACGGCAAGCTGGATCCAGAAAAGCTGGCGGCGTTTTATCTGGCCCTCTCTGTCGCTTGACTGCGAGCGCCCATTCGAAAGGTGCCGCTTGCAACGGACGGCACATCATTTAAATAAGACAGAATGCTGCCCCAACTCTTTGGAGTGCGGGGCGGTTTTCTGCCATGCAAGCTCTTAAAGGCGTATTCGAATGATCGTTGTTCTGGGTTCAATCAATCTTGATCTTGTCGTTGCTGTAGAGCGCTTGCCAGTGGCTAGTGAAACGGTTGTTGGCCCGGATCATCAATATTTTGCCGGCGGAAAGGGCGGAAATCAGGCCTTTGCCGCTCGCATGGCAGGCTCAGAAACCCGTATGGTCGGAGCAGTTGGGTCTGATCTGTTTGGCGAGCCCGCACTGGTGAACCTCAAGTCTGCTGGTGTGGATGTGCGCGGCGTGCGGGTTCTGGACGGAGCCACAGGTCTTGCCATGATCGGTGTTGATGCGGCCGGTGAGAACCAGATTATTGTGGCAAGCGGCGTGAACAACCGTGTACAAGCTGAATGGCTTGATGATGTTCTGCATGAAGGCGATACGCTGCTTCTGCAGATGGAAGTTCCTTCCCATGTAACCGCCAAGGCCATCGAAATTGCAAAGTTGAAAGGCGCGCGTGTAGTCTTGAACCCAGACCCCGCGACCAATCCGGCTGTCTCCGAGCTTGTGGAAGCCTCTGACGTAATCGTGGCGAGCCGCAAGGAAGCAGCGGCACTGTCTCGCTTGAACGGCTATCCGGAAGAGCCCGAGGAGTTCATCAACGCGCTGGCTCAGCCCGGCCGGGCCATCATTGTGACGCTTGGCAACGACGGTGCGATTGCCCATGACGGCGAAAAGTTCATTGGTCACATCCCGCCTGCACCCGTAGAGCCAATCGATACAACCGGTGCTGGAGATGCGTTTGTTGGCGCGCTGGTGGCAGCCCTCGACCGCGGGTCTGATCTGAAGCGCGCGCTGTTTGAAGCAAGCGCTGCAGGCGGGCTTGCGTGCACGCGGACCGGCGCTCAGACCAGCGCCCCAACGGGGTCAGAGATCAAGCGTGTTGCAGATCAGTTGGAAGCAACCACTGAGTTCTGACTTCTTGCGGAGCTGTTTTTGGCTTAAGGGAGGAAGACATGCAACGCTATCTGATTGTCCTTGCGTTGGCGGTTATTGCCGCAGTCTTTGGCCCTGATTTATTGCAGAGGCATCTCGGACTGAACGAGCGTGGGTCTGAAGACAGAACAGCTTCGACAACCGATGCGGACAAACCCCAAAAACAGATGAGCAAGACCATCGTGTTGAAGGCCGATGGTCGGGGTCATTTTGTGGCGTCCATTCGCATCAACGGAAAGCCGTCAGAAGCGTTGGTGGACACCGGTGCCACATTTGTCGCGATGCCAATGAAGCTCGCTCGGCGCTCAGGCATCAATGTGGCGCCGAATGACTTCACCGCAGACGCTGAAACGGCCAACGGCCGAATAAAGTTCGCACCTGTTACAATCGATCGGCTGGACGTGGCTGGTGTGCGCATTCGCAACGTTCAAGCGGGTGTGGTTCCGGATGATGCGCTGTCGACCGTATTGCTGGGCATGTCAGCTGTTAGCCGCCTAGGGACTGTGGAGCTGAAAGACGGAAGTCTTGTAATCAGGCACCCTCGGTAAGCCCTTGGCTTTTTTGCTCTACTATGGACTATGCTTATGTCCAGCTTGCCTTGGTGCAGAAATCGAGCGACCATTTTCATGACTTGAAACAGACTTGAGAGGAGGGCAGGTCTCAAAGCTGGGAGTAGGGTCATGACAATCAGGTCTTTCGGGCGACTTGCGGATCAGCAGGAAGTACAGGAGATCAAGATCCGGCGCGGCGAGCTGTCGGCAAACATCCTCACTTACGGGGCCGTGTTGCGACGTTTGAGGTTTGAAGGCCGAGACGTGGCAGTGGGCTTCGATAGCATTGAGGACTACCTTCATCATGCGCCTGAGCTTGGAGCCATCATCGGCCCTGATGGGCCAAAGCTGCAACGAGCGAATGAGGCAGGCGGCAAAAGAAGTGAGGCCACCAGTTTTGCGCGTCACCTCTGGACGCTTGATGAGGCAAGTGCAGACAGCGTTCAACTGTCACTGAATATCCCCTCTCAACATGTGCCTCATACAGGTTTTCTTGAAATCTCTTGCCGTTACACGATCACACCCAACAACACGCTTCAGATTGAGTTGGAGGGGGCATGCGAGCATGAAGTCGTCTTTAATCCGCGTTTTCATGGTGTTTTCAACCTCAACCCTGACAACGAACTCAGTGCTCACGAAATCTCCATCCCGGCCTGTGGCTACACCTCCCTGTCATCTGGGCGGGTTCCATTTATTCAAATCTCTGATGTAGCTGGCACGCCGTATGATCTGAGGGACATCCATAAAATGCGCCCTCACAGAGCAACGCAGTTGAACGCCAATTACTACATGCGTCTGAACCGCTTGCAGGTGCCGGAACTGTCCGCCGTGGTGCATGAGGAAACAACTGGAACCAAAATGGAAGTCTGGTCTACGGAGCCCGGCCTGTTCTACGAAGAAGGGCGCGAGGTTTTCGAAGGATCTAAAGGTAATGCTCTGTCGCGATGCACACGTCAGGGGTTTTCCATTGAACCTCAGGGTTGGCCGGAAGGTACTGAGAAGCATGATTTTTCCAATGTAATTCTCAGACCCGGTGAGATATACAAGCAAAGAACCGAGTTCAGATTTTCATAAGGCTGCTTCAGAGCGATGACCGGCTCGCCGGGGTGGCTGGTCATTAGTGGGAGCCCGATTTGAAGACAATTTTTTCTCCGGACCAAATGCTCCATGCGCCGCGCTTCGAGGTTTCTGACGGTAAGCTCGAGCCCGCAAAGGAAATTCCCTCGCGCGCGCAAATGGTGGTGGACCGTTTGAAGGCCGTATCTTTTGGTGAGATCCGCGAGCCCGACGCGTTCAGCCTGGACCCGATTTTGAAGGTACACGCGGCGGACTATATCGAGTTCCTGAGCGACTTCTGGTCCATGTGGCAAGCCGAAGGCCGCACCGAAGAAGAAGCATTTCCATTTGTTTGGCCAGTACGACAATTGCGGGCCGATATTGTCCCTGACCAGATTGATGGCAAGTTAGGCTTTTATTCCTTCGATGCCGGCACGCCGATCGGCCCATACACTTGGACCTCTGTCCGCAAAAGCGCTGAAACGGCTCTTACTGGTGCAAAAATGATATCCGGCGGCGAAAAGAGTGCTTTTGCCTTGTGCCGCCCGCCCGGGCACCACGCCCACCATCGTTTTTTCGGTGGTTACTGTTTCGTCAACAACGCAGCCGTCGCAGCTCAGTACTTACGGGACAACGGAGCGCAAAAAGTATCGGTGCTCGACGTGGATTATCACCATGGCAATGGCACGCAAGCGCTGTTCTATGACCGCCAAGACGTGCAGTTTCTTTCAATCCACGCAGACCCCAAGGTCGAGTTCCCCTATTTCCTCGGATATGCAGATGAAATTGGCGTTGGGCGAGGTGAAGGCTTCAACCACAACTATCCTTTGCCTCATGGAACGCCTTGGGACGCGTGGTCGGACGCATTGAACACCGCATGTTCCAAGATCGAGGCTTATGGGCCAGACGTGCTGGTGGTGTCGCTCGGCATGGATACCTATGAGAAGGACCCAATTTCACAGTTCAAGCTGAAGACCGACGAGTTCAATCGGATCGGCGAGAGATTGGCTCAACTGAAACTGCCGTGTTTGTTTGTCATGGAAGGTGGATATGCGGTTGAGGACCTCGGCATCAACTGTGTGAATGTGCTTACCGGCTTCGAGCAGGGCTAACGCGTTGGAGGCAAAGGCAAATGCCCGCGGGTGGGGGCGAATGTTTCTTAGGCTAACCTATTGAAAAATGCCGCAAAATGCTGCGTTTCTTTAATTCATGCCTCTTGAATACCATGGGCAGAGCGCGTACATCACCACCCATGGTGATCCAACAGTAAGTGAAGTGGCAATGGCGAAGGCGGCAGGCCGGAAACTGGGAATTCTTTGGCTTTTTTTCAGCCCGGTTGGGCGCGTGTCTCGAGAGCCGTTCTGGCTGGCGATGGCGCTCATGTGGTGCGTTATGTTTCTCGCGTTTTATGTCAGCGCGGGCACAGTGCTCAATCAGGCAGACGCTCAGACACCAACAGCTGATCTGATCAATATGGTCATGGCCTCCAACGGCATGTTGCCGATCATGGTGATGCTCTCCAAATGGTTTGAGGTGGCTTTGGTTGTAAAGCGCCTGCATGACCGTGGATGGAGTGGGCTGTTCGCGCTGCTGGTGTTTTTGCCGCTGCTCAGCATTCCCGTAGTGCTGTTCGTGGGCTTGCAACCAAGCCAGCCCGGCGCCAACCGATTTGGCCCGAGACCAAACAGTGTGCCGGAGCGCAAGGGCTCAACATAGGCAAGCATACTGTGGCAGTTGAGAATTGTTCATTCTGACCAGTGAACTATAGATTGACCGCGGGTAGGGCTGGGTCTACATGAAGGCGTATGACTGAACAGTTTTCCCCAGCGGTTGAAATCTGCCGCGACCTTATCCGTTGTCCCTCTGTAACGCCTGCTGAAGCTGGTGCATTGCAAGTTCTTGAAGACTTGCTGAAGCCTGCGGGTTTCGAAGTGCACCGCCCAGTATTTTCGCAGGAAGGTACTCCTGACGTCGAGAACCTGTTTGCAACCATTGGCAGCGGTAAACCGCATTTCGTGTTTGCCGGTCACACGGATGTTGTGCCGGTTGGGGATGAAGCTGCTTGGTCCCATGGCCCGTTTGAGGGGGCGATTGTTGATGGCATGCTCCATGGTCGTGGCACTGCAGATATGAAGGGTGGCGTTGCTGCCTTCGCTGCAGCTGCACTGGCCTATGTAAAGGCTCATCCGGAAGGCATTCCCGGTCAAATCTCATTCCTCATAACGGGTGATGAAGAAGGCCCTGCCATCAACGGCACCGTGAAGCTGCTGGAGTGGGCCAAAGAACAGGGGTATGAGTTCGATGCGTGTATCGTGGGCGAACCGACCAATCCGGACGCGCTGGGAGATGCCATAAAAGTTGGCCGCCGTGGTTCGCTTTCAGGGGCAATCACCGTTCGCGGCGTGCAAGGTCATGTGGCCTACCAGCATCTTGCGGAGAACCCGATCCCCGGCATGCTCAAGTTGCTGAGCGCACTTGCCAACATAGAGCTGGATCGTGGTAACGAGCGCTTCCAGCCTTCCAATCTCGAAATCACAAGCGTTGATGTCGGCAATGCTGCTTCCAACATTATTCCGGCCAAGGTGGAAGCAAAGTTTAACGTCCGTTTCAATGACATCTGGTCTGTAGCGAGCTTGCAAACCCACCTGCAAGACTTGCTGAAAGAAGCGGCTCCGCGTGGGCTGGACTGGGAACTGCAGTTCAAGCAAGACAATAGCGATAGTTTCCTCACACATGATACGGCTCTGATTGAGAAGCTGTCCTCCTCGGTTGAGGCGGTTACGGGGCGTCGTCCGGAGCTTTCGACAGGTGGCGGTACTTCTGACGCAAGGTTCATCAAAAACTACTGCGCTGTGGTCGAATTCGGTTTGGTAGGCAAGACCATGCACAAGGTGGATGAGCAAGTGGCCGTGAATGATCTGGAAGAGCTGGCCGTGATCTATGGCCGGTTCCTCAATGACTACTTCGCATCCTGATTTTAGAACGCCTTAGGGGGTTTGCTGCATGTTGCCATCACTGACTGAAGTCAGACACTCTGTCCAAGGCTCCTGGCTGCTGGTTAAAGGCCGCTCTGAGGGGATGAGCTATTTCGACTTGTCGGCTGATGGCTTCTGGCGCTCGTTCACGGTATTGCTGTACGTATTGCCGTTTTACATGCTTGGCAACGTAACAGAGGCTCAGCTCGGAAAAGAGCTGGGCGAGCCTTTATCGGCCAGTGGCGGCGGCTTGTTGCCGCTGCCAAAGCTTTTCACATTGGTGTTGGATTGGGTCGGCTTTCCAATCATCCTCGCGTTTCTGGCCTCCCTATTGGCCGTTCGAAATACCTACGGCGCCTATGTGACCGCGCGCAACTGGACGACCCTGGTGGTCGTGATCCCCCATGCGGCTCTGAACCTTCTCTATTTGGCGGGTGTTCTGAATGCCGACATGCTGCTGACACTTAGCCTGTTCGTGGTGGGTTGGGTTCTCTGGGTCCATTTTACTGTGGCGCGTATTGCGCTTTCAGTAGGGGCGGGCTTGGCAATTGGCCTTGTGGTCCTAGACTTTATTCTGAGCCTGTTTATCGTGCAGATTGTCGACCAACTATTTTCCTTGTGACTAAATAACTAAGAAACTTACCTTAAGTAAGCTGGAAAATGGCCTCGTTTAACGGCACTCTATGTTTGGGAGAAACGTAGAGGGAGTTAAAAATGGTCAGAGATCATATTGGCCAGGCGACGCATCTGGACGATGCCGCTGAGCGACAAATACCAGTCGTTAACAAGATCGAGATAGCCGATATTGTTGATGCGCTCAAGTTGGGTATGAAAGACTTCAGAAGGCAACCGCTCTACGGTTTGTTTTTTGGTTGTTTTTTTGCCATTGGCGGCAACGTCATCGTGCTGATGAGCTTCTTCTACAATCAAAGCCACTTGAGTTATCCGCTCGCCGTTGGTTTCTGGCTGATCGGCCCCTTCATTGCCGTAGGCCTTTACGAAGTCTCCCGGCGTCTTGAGAAGAATGAAGAACTGTCATGGCGCGGTGTACTGGGCATCATGTGGGACCAACATCGCCGAGAGCTTGCCTGGATGGCTTTTGTAGTCATCTTCATTCTGCTCATGTGGATGTTTGAAGTGCGGCTTTTGCTGGCGCTTTTCTTGGGCTTCAGCGGTTTTTCGACCTTCGGAGAGTTCTTGCAAGTAATGTTCACAACGCCCCAGGGTTTCATGTTCCTTGTGGTCGGAAATGTTGTGGGGGCGTTGATCTCCCTGATCCTGTTCTCACTAACAGTGGTGTCATTTCCCCTGTTGCTGGACCGCAATTACGATTTCATCACCGCCATGATTACGAGCGTTAAAGTGGTGCTCGCAAGCCCCGTTGTCATGATCGGTTGGGGGTGGGCCATCACGCTCATTCTGCTGGCATCAATGGCCCCAGCGTTCATCGGTTTGATCGTGACATTGCCAATACTGGGTCATACCACTTGGCACCTCTATCGAAAGGCTGTTCGGTTCGAGGACAAGCCTAAACTGAACTAGGCTTTTTCTTCAGAAGCAGGAGTGGCGCTTGCAGTAAGGCTAGCCTGATACTCGGCCAGCGATGCAGCGTCCTCCGCTGGAGACCGGTAGTCAACTTGAGTGAGGTAAAGGCCTTCCGCTACGGCGACAGGACCGCAGGCTTTACGGTCACGTGCCTCAAGGGCCTGTGTTACATCTTCCTTTGTCCATCGCCCTTCGCCAACCAGTTTTAGCGTACCCACCATGGAGCGCACCTGATTGTGCAAGAACGAGCGGGACGAGCATTCAAGAAATACGTTTTCTTCTCGGCGGTACACCGCCATGCGTTCCATGGTTTTCCATGGGCTCTTGGCCTGACAGCGCGTATGGCGGAAGGTGGTGAAGTCGTGATGGCCAACGAGCACTTGCGCTGCCTCATGCATGGCGTCTGCATCCAGCTCAGGCTTCACATGCCACGCCAAGCCTTTGTCGTAGGTCAAAGGGTAAGGCCGGTTCACAATGCGGTAGCGGTAGTAACGGCGTATTGCTGAGAAGCGGGCGTCAAACCCCACGCCGGTTTTTTCGCAGGCAAGTATGGCAACAGGGTCCGGCTGCGCATGAAAGTTCAGCGCATTCATGACTGTTTCCGCCGGCCAGTCTTTCTCAAGGTCCAGATGCGCCACCTGACCGGTAGCATGGACACCTGAATCTGTGCGCCCCGCTCCGCCAATGGTCACCGTTTCACCACAGAAAGACTTGATGGCCCGCTCGATTACACCTTGAACAGTCGGTCCATTGTCCTGCCGTTGCCAACCAACGAAAGGGCGTCCGTCATATTCAACTGTAATCTTGTAGCGAGGCATGAGTGCTGGTGAACCGTTTTTGTATTTTCAGTAGGAGCGCGTTTTTGATTGAGGCCTGTTACCCTCAATCGTGCGCGAGCGCAACCCGCTGTGCAGACTGAGCCGAGTAGTTCCCATTGGTGTAGGCGCTATAGCGCAGCTTTGGCTAACCAAGCTTTTGAAAAGGTGTTGCGTAGCTGACTTCAATTGGCAAGCCATCGCGCCCTTGAGCTGTCAAAGGCAGCGCCATGAACACTGGACCTGCGAATGGCCCGCTGACTTTCTTGGCCACCTCAGCATCAAACCCGAAGCGTGGGTAGTAGTTCGGATCTCCCAGAACGAGAACCAGATCTTCTCCCATCCCTTGCAGGTCATCAATGCTCTCGCGAATGAGATAGGCACCGATCCCGCGACCTTGAATGCCAGGTTTCACGCAGACAGGTGCGAGACAGGTGATGTTGAGGCGATGACCAGGACCGGCACCTGTCACGCGCGAATAGGCCACGTGAGCGACGATTTCGCCAGACGGGTCAACGGCAACTTTCTCAACGACAAGCATCCCACAGTTACGCAAGTCGTCGACAAGATCTGCTTCCAGATCCCGCTTGAAGCACTTTTCAACGAGCGCGCGAACAGCGCTGTGATCCTCTGGCTGAACGGTGCGCAGCGTTGCAACGTGCTCGGAACTAAAAGGTGCGTCGGTCATGTCCTGTCTTTCTGCAGTGTTGCTTCCCATTTTGCGCACTTTAGCGCAATCAGCCGTTCCAGCTCAGATAAAAACTGGGCCTCGGATTCACAAGTGTGCGCGAGTATCGCCAGTGAGACAATGAGCGCATCAACGCTTTCTTCGCGCACATCCGAGGTATCCAGCGACTTGTATTCAGTGCCGGGAGCCTTGGTGGCACTCAGGACCGCTTGGGCAACCTCGCCAACTTCTTCGCTCAGCTTCAGCGTGCGTTCCTGAAGCGTTTTGGGATCGCGTTGGGTGATCGCAAAGATGCGTTGCAGAGCGGGCCTCCAAGCCTGCTGGCTGTCCAAGGTCATGCTGGTCTCCCAAAAAGCACCGTGTCAGACCAGAGGCACTGCTGTATCCAAATGGCCGCCACGCAGAAACTCCTCTGCGCTCATGCTTTTCTTGCCAGCGCGCTGAAGCAAGGCAAGTTTTACGGCACCCTCAGCGCAGGCGACAATAAACTCATCTCCTTCAGCCTTTAAGATCGTGCCAGGCGTCCCTGAACCTTCTGCAGCAGAGGAGCGCAGAACCTTCACACGCTCTTTCTTTGTGCCGAAAGTCATTTCAGTCCACGCCCCTGGGAAAGGTGAGAGGCCGCGAATGTGATTATGAACTTCCGCAGCTGGCTTCCCCCAGTCAATGCGGGTTTCCGCCTTGTCGATCTTAGAGGCGTAAGTGACGCCTTCCTCGCTCTGAACGGTCTCGGTTAGCCCGCCGCGGGACAACGCAGAAAGTGCGCGTACCATCACATCACCGCACAATGGAGACAGGCGATCATGGAGCTCGCCCGTTGTCATGTCTGGGGTAATGGCGATGCTCTCGCTCATGCAGACGGGGCCAGTATCAAGACCAGCTTCCATCTTCATCACCTGTACGCCTGTTTCCGTGTCACCAGCCATAATGGCGCGGTTGATCGGGGCCGCGCCGCGCCAACGTGGCAGCAAGGAAGCATGGCCGTTCAGGCAGCCGTATTCTGGTGCTTCAAGAATGGCCTTCGGAAGGATCAGTCCATAGGCCACAACCACTGCAACGTCCGCTTGATGCGAGCGAAAAAACTCTTGTTCTTCAGCGCTCTTGAGGGACGTGGGTGTGTAGACCGGAATGCCAAGGCTTTCCGCAGCTTCATGTACAGCGGTCTTGTGCAGTTCCATGCCGCGCCCAGCCTTTCGTGGCGGCTGGCTGTAGCACGCGACCACGTCCCACCCTTGCCCGACGATGTCCATCAGGGTTGGAACTGAAAACTCCGGGGTGCCCATGAAAACGATACGAAGTGACATGATGATCCTGATCTCGGCTGAATGGATGTTGCAGCACTCTTATAAGCATATGCCGTTCAAGGGAACCAATCAGACCTATGAATTTGGAAGAGTACCCAAAAACGGCAACAAACAAAAATGGCGCCCGAAGGCGCCACACTGCTCGTGCTTGGATTTCAAATAGGTTCTCTAGGCCCGCATTTTCGCAGCTTTTTGAAACTTCTTCATGATGCGGTCCCGCTTGAGACGTGACAAGTAATCAATGAAGAGCACACCATCGAGGTGATCCAGCTCGTGCTGAATGCACGTTGCAAGCAAACCGTCAGCTTCCAGTTCGCAGGCTTCACCATCCCGGTTCAGGTAGCTTACTTTGATGGCTACTGGACGCTGAACTTCCTCGTAAATCTCCGGGATAGACAAACAGCCTTCCTGGTATGGCGCTGTTTCCTCTGAGCTCCAAGTGATCTCCGGATTGATAAAGACACGAGGTTCTTTCTTGTCTTCTTCACCCTCGCCACGCTCTGCAACATCAACCACAAAGATGCGCTTTAGCACACCAATCTGGCTGGCTGCCAAGCCAATACCCGGCGCAGCATACATGGTCTCCAGCATGTCATCGGCAAGCTGGCGAATTTCGTCGTTTACCTCCGTGATCGGGAGGCACTTTTGGCGCAGAACTGCGTCTGGCAGGATTACAATCTCGCGTGTCGTCATAGCTTTCAGATATGGGATTACCTTGCCCACGTCAACGAGACATTTGGAGGTGCTCAGCGGATAAATCTTCCTTCCAAGCATGGACATGCACCATATGGTTGACGCACACTGCCGCGGCCCGAAGGGCCCCCAATCAATAATACAGGAGGAAAGATACAAATGTCTTTAGGATCTGTCGTCATTACGGGTGCAAGTCGGGGAATCGGCGCCGCCACGGCCGTTCTTGCGGCAAAGCGTGGATTTAGTGTGTGTGTGAATTACACATCCAATGAAGAGGCTGCTGACCAAGTACTTGCTAAAGTAACCGAAAATGGCGGCATGGCCATAAAGGTTCAAGCGGATGTGAGCCGCGAAGATGAAGTTGCCCGCATGTTCGATCGGTGCGAGCAAGAGCTGGGCCATCTCAGCGGGCTGGTAAACTCCGCCGGTATCATGAGCCCGAACATGCGGCTGGAAACCATGGACTTCGCACGGCTTGAGCGCGTGTTCCGCATCAACGTGCTGGGTTCAATTCTGTGCGCCAAGGAAGCTGTGCGGCGCATGTCGCGTACCAACGGCGGCCACGGTGGTGCGATTGTGAACCTCAGCTCAGTTGCCTCTCAGCACGGAGCCCCCGGAGAAAACGTGGACTATGCAGCCAGCAAGGGCGCCATTGATTCCTTCACCAAGGGCCTCGCCAAGGAAGTGGCGGCAGATGGCATCCGTGTAAACTGTGTGCGTCCGGGCCTAACGGCTACCGAGCTGCACGAAAGCACCGGTGATCCAGAGCGCATTGTGAACCTGGCGCCGTATGTTCCCATCAAGCGCGTGGCGGAACCCCATGAGATTGCAGAGGCCATCATGTGGTTCCTGTCAGATCAATCCTCATACTGTGTTGGTGCAATTCTCGATGTATCTGGCGGTCGCTAGGCGTCTCGCCAGCTTGAAGGCGCTCTGAGCTGTGCGCGAGCGAGGGCTTGCCGAGATCAGTGAATGGTTCTTGCGTCAGAATCGTTCTATGTTTGTTTCATGTCGCAAGAACCACTCATTACTCTTGGATCCCTCAGTTTCTCGTTGCAGCAAGCCGTTGCCATACTTGTGTTTTTCGCTGGAATGGTGACGCTCTGGTTTGGTGTTCGCATGCGCCAAAATGCGCGGACTGCTGAAAGACAAAGAGCTTTGGCAGAGCGCCGGGCCGAAGAGATGGAGCACATGATGTCTCAGCTGGCCAAGAGCCAGTCTGAGATGACCGGCCGCATGCAAACGATGGCGGAGATCTTCGGTTCTCGGCAATCGGATCTCCTGCGCGTTGTGAACGAGCGGCTTGAGGGCGTCGGCAAATCGCTGGGCTCGTCAATGATGCAGTCCACAAAGCATACGCACGACAGCTTGCGCGCTGTGCATGAGCGGCTGGCAACTTTGGATCAGGCCCAAAAATCCATGGGAGTTTTGGCTGGCGAGGTGGTGAACCTGCGACAGGTACTCTCTGACAAGCAGTCGCGAGGTGCGTTCGGACAGGGGCGGATGGAAGCCATTATCGAGGATGCGTTGGCTCCGTCAAACTATGCCTTTCAGGCGGTGCTGAGCAACAACTCGCGACCTGATTGCCTTATCCATATGCCTTCAGGCGCGCCGCCACTGGTTGTAGACGCCAAGTTTCCATTGGAAGCTTTTGAGGCCATGCGGTCCGCAGAAACTGAGGATGAAAAGAAACAGGCAGCGACGCGTTTCCGTAGGGACATTGCACGGCACATTGACGACATCAGCAGTAAGTATCTGCTAAATGGCGAAACGCAGGAAACCGCTCTCATGTTTGTTCCCTCCGAGAGCGTCTTTGCGCACATTTATGAGCATTTCGAAGACCTCGTCCAACGTGCCTATCGGGCCCGTGTGGTGATTGTTTCTCCCTCGCTCCTGATGCTGTCGGTCCAGGTCGTGCAATCCGTCCTGCGAGATGCACGCATGCGTGAGCAGGCCCACGTCATTCAAAAAGAAGTGGCGCATCTGATGGAAGATGTAGCGCGGCTAACGGAACGAACGGGAAAGCTGCAAAGCCACTTCAGCCAAACGGCCCGCGACCTTGAACAGATCCAGACGTCCAGCGGCAAGATACAGCGCAGAGGGCAACGCATCGTTGATTTGGGATTGGGTGCTGAGCACCATGAGGGGACAGGGCAGCCCGGGCCGCGCCAAACAGCACTCGAAGATGACGAGCTGCCGCCGCTCTTTTCCGGTCGCTAAACCTCAGGTGCGACGAGTTTTTTCTTAACCGCATAATGCAATTAGCTGCTGACGGCTTGGCCATCTAACGGGTAGGGTATTACCCATAGTTGAGAGGAGATTCTCATGCGCCGGCCATTTCATCTTGCATTTCCAGTTACCGATTTGGACAGTACGAAGCGTTTTTACCACGATGTGCTGGGTTGCACCGTGGGTCGTGAAAGTCCCGGCAAATGGGTGGACTTCGACCTTTTTGGGCATCAAATGTCCGCGCATCTGCGGCCTCAATCCTTCGCGTTGAATGCGGGCTCTGGTGCGGTTGATGGAGATGCTGTGCCCATTCCCCATTTTGGCGTTGTTTTGACCATGGAACAATGGCACGCGCTTGCGGAGCGACTGAAGCAGTTTCCCGAGGTGAGCTGGATCCTTAAGCCAAAGGTACGCTTCCAAGGAGAGCCGGGCGAACAGGGTACATTCTTCATTTCCGACCCATCTGGCAACGCTCTTGAGTTCAAAGGCTTTCAGAGCGACGAACAGATATTCGCAGTTTGAAGGGCTTGGCTATGAAACTCGTAGAAGCAACTGGAACGGTCCTCTCTCCCAACAAGCAAGAACACCTCAAGGTTGGCATAGCGCAAATTGCGCCCATCTGGTTGAACCGGGCGGAGACGCTGGACAAAGTGATCGACTGCATAGATCAGGCGGCTGAGCAGGCATGTAAGCTGGTGGTGTTCGGCGAAGCAATGGTGCCGGGCTATCCATTTTGGCTTGAGCGCACTGATGGTGCGCGGTTCAATGATGCCAAGCAAAAAGCGTTGTATGCACACTATGTCGATCAAAGCGTCACCATCGAGAGAGGAGATCTGGATGGTGTTTGCGAAGCAGCCAAGGCGGGCGACATGGCTGTGTATCTCGGTGTGATGGAGCGGGCACCGGATCGAAGCGGACATAGCCTCTATTGCTCTTTGGTTTACATAAACAATCAGGGCGAAATCGGGTCCGTTCACCGAAAGCTCCAGCCGACCTATGAAGAACGCTTGGCATGGGCGCCCGGAGACGGCCACGGTCTGCGCGTTCACGAGCTTGAACCGTTCAAGGTGGGTGGTTTGAACTGCTTTGAAAACTGGATGCCGTTATCCCGTGCAGCGCTTTATGCGCAAGGCGAAGACCTGCATGTGGCGGTGTGGCCAGGAGGGCTTCACAACACGGAAGACACGACTCGTTTCATTGCCAAGGAAAGCCGCAGCTACGTCCTTTCGGCGTCCGGGCTGATGCGCCCAGAAGATTGTCCGGAGAAAACGCCCGCACGCGATGAAATCCTCTCTGAAGGCGAGCCTTATCTGGCTAACGGGGGGTCTTGTATTGCCGCACCGGATGGCAGCTGGGTTGTGCCGCCGCAAGTGGGCGATGAGGTGCTGATCACCGCCGTTCTGGACCACTCTCTGGTTCGAGGTGAGCGGCAGAATTTTGATCCAGCTGGCCACTACAGCCGCCCGGATGTGACACGGCTCCATGTCAATCGAAAGCGGCAAGCGCTGGCCGAGTTCGAAGACTGATCAGATTTTGTACTAGGAACAGGGATTGGTGAATGACGTTAGTCATAGCAGTGCGGAACTTTAATGCAGAAGAATGGGCAGAGCGCATGAGAAAGCGTCTGCCAGGTAAAGAAGTCGTCATCTGGCAAGAAGGTGCGGTCCTCCCTGAAGATGTTGCGTATGTGCTGGCTTGGAAGCCGGAAGAAGCTGTTTTTGAAACGATCAAAACGCCGAAAGCCATCTTCTCGCTTGGGGCTGGTGTCGACCATCTGATGAAACTCGATAACCTTCCAGAGGCTCCAGTCGTGCGCATCGTTGATCCTGATCTCACAGCACGAATGACTGAATGGGTGGTGTTGCAAGTGCTTTTGCACCATCGAAGTCATCTGACATATGATGCGCAGCAAGCAGACCGGCTTTGGAAGGGGCATCGCCAACCTGCCGCGAAGCACGTTCGTGTCGGCTTGCTCGGGCTTGGTGAGCTGGGCGGAGATGCAGCACGTGCTTTGTCCCGTCTCGGATTTAAAGTCTCAGGATGGTCGCGAAGGTCAAAAGTCATTGAGGGCGTAAAGTCCTATGCGGGCGAGGAGCGTCTTGATGCCTTCCTTGCGAATACAGATATCCTTGTGAATCTCCTGCCCCACACAACGGCAACAACCGGGCTGGTAGACGGAGAACTCCTCTCAAAACTTGCGCCGGACGGCGCGCTGGGCGGGCCGGTCTACATCAACGCGGGTCGCGGTGCCACGCAGGTTGAAGCTGACATTGCAAAGATGTTGCAGGAGGGAACGTTGAAAGGCGCGAGTCTGGATGTGTTTGCCGACGAACCCTTGGCAACGGAAAGCCCCCTATGGGACGCGCCGGGATGCGTGATCACGCCTCATGTGGCCGCTGAAAGTGACCCAGAAGCTCTGTCAGATTACATAGCAGAGCAGATAAAGGCATTCGAAGCCGGAAGACCGCTTCAAAATGTGGTGGACCCAAGAACCGGTTATTAGCCAAAGTGGAACGTTTCTGCTTTTGTCTGAGGCAGATTTACACCTTCGAAAATTCTCTGGCCCATGCTTCACGCTAAAAAGGTGCGGTATGGGCCAACGTTTCTCCAGATTCCTTGCAGCAAATTCCGGCGCAACCTCAGTCGAATATGGATTGATAGGCGGTATCGTCGCGTTGGCCATGATAACGATCTGTGGCCTCAATCAGGTCTATGCGCCCGCAGCACCTGAGAATGAGCAAGTTCAAAGCACTACGGCAGACGGTATTGATGCCATGTTGATGCCGACCCAATCACGGGCAACCGAGTGAGAGCCATTAGCAGGATTAACCAGTTTAAAGTGGCGGACGTTAATTCGATCTTTGCAATTTTATCCAATAAGCGATTGGAGATGCTTTCGGCTCCGGTGGATTCTATGCTTGCTACAGCGCTTCTTGTTTTCTTTCCTTTCATTATGATTTATGCCGCCATCAGTGATCTCTTCACGATGACCATCCCCAACTACATTTCCCTGGCCTTGATAGCAGGCTTTGCTGTTCTGGCTCCGCTTGCCGGCATGTCATTCGAAACCGTGGGTATTCACTTCGCAACGGCACTCATTGTGCTTGGTGCGGGCTTCGGTCTGTTCGCGCTTGGTGTGATGGGAGGCGGGGACGCGAAATTTGCGGCCTGCGTTGCCTTGTGGCTTGGTTTTTCGGTCGCGTCCGTTGAGTTTTTGCTGCTTATGGCGATTTACGGCGGTGTGCTGACAATCGCAGTTCTGCTCTTCAGAAGCTTCCCGGTCCTGCCGCTTTTCATGGAAAAGCAAACTTGGATCTCACGGTTGCACAACAAGAAGACGGGCGTGCCATATGGAATCGCAATCGCATTTGCGGCTTTGCAGGTCTACGGCACAAGTGCGTGGTTTGATCAGATCGCCGCACTGTCTGCTCTCTAATCCAATCCACTCTGTTTGTTAACAGAAAGTAAATTCCTCAAAACGCATGTGGCTTACATGTGTTGGTGGAGTTGTTTTATGGTTTTCTGAAATCTTGGCTGCACCAATTCCAAATAAATACTAGTCACAATTAACCATGTCTTGACCATTTTGCAGCAGGTTAAGGTTAACCAATTGCGAAATTTCCCTGATCGAGAGGGCTGGTCTCAAAATGAATATGGCGCGAGTTGTTGTTCTTGGTATCGCGTTGGGAGCGGGCTTGATTGCGTCCATGCTTGTCTTGAGCATGACGTCTTCAGAGCCACCGGCTCCTGTCGTTGTAGAAGCTGAGCCAATTGAAACTGGCGAGATACTTGTTGCGACAGCCGACTTGCAGCTGGGCCAACGTATAGCCTCCGAAAACATTGAGTGGGTCAAATGGCCGGAAGAGGCGATCGCTGATGGCGCTATTCGACGCGAAGCGCGCCCGGAAGCGGCGTCGGAGCTGGTTGGGCAAATCACGCGATCCGCGATTTTTGCCGGAGAGCCTATTCGCTCAGAGCGGATCATTGACACCGATAGCGGGTTCCTTTCCGCAATTCTGCCGAAAGGAAAGCGTGCGGTCGCAGTCTCCGTGGACGCGGTCAACACCGCGGGCGGTTTCATTCTTCCCGGTGACAAGGTGGACCTCATCCTGACGCGCTCCACTGAAGGCGCGGATGGGTATCTCAGCGAAACCATTCTGGAGAATATTCGCGTTCTGGCGATCGACACGACCACCGAAGGCGAGCGTGATGATAAGGCAATGACGCCGGATAACACAGCGACCTTGGAGCTTTCGCCCTATCAGGCAGAAATTGTCACGCGGGCGCAGCAGGCTGGAACCTTGTCACTCGCGCTGCGCAGTGCACGTGACGTTTATGGCGAGGGCGAGGAACCGCCCCAAAAACGTGGTGCCATTAATTTCGTGAAGTTTGGTGTTTCCTCCCAATCTTCCAGCGGGCAGTAGTCACATGAATCATTTGATTAAAAAGTTTCCTGCAATCGACCGCGTCAAAGTCGCCGCTGCTAAATTCGGGTTGGTGCTGATCTGCGCGATGCTGGTTTTAACTGGCACCCAAGGTGGTGCAAGCTTTGCGCAAACGGCGTTTCCCGCAGAAGTTAATATTGATGTGGCAGCAGCCCACCAGACACAGCGCTTGGCTGTTGGCTTGGGCCGGTCCGTCATCCTGAACTCCAGCGAAGAGGTTCGAGACGTCCTCGTCTCCAATCCAGGTATTGCCGACGCTGTCGTGCGAACCAACAAGAAGATCTACGTGTTCGGTAACGATGTTGGGCAGGCAACTCTGGTGCTTTTCGGTTCTGGTGGTCGGCAGATCGCGTCCTTCAAGATTCGGGTCGAGCAGGATGCCTCCGACCTTGCAAGCTTGATTGATCGCCTGTTGCCCAACTCGGACATTGAAGTTGAAATGCTGAATGGGACAGTTGTTTTGTCCGGCTTGGCTGTATCTGCTCAAGACGCCCAGATGGCGGCAGATATCGCATCAAAATTCGTCTCAGATGACGACAAGCTTGTTTCCGCGATCAACGTTGCTGAACGAGATCAGGTTCAGCTCAAAGTGACCGTTGCAGAAGTAGAGCGCAGTGTGGTCAAGCAGTTGGGCGTTAACCTGACAGCGAGTGTCTCCTCCGGGAACTTTGGCGCCGGTTTCAACTCGCAGCCCGGCTTTAACGTAAATCCATCTGTAGTAAATCAATCCACTACAATCGGGTCTTTCATTTCCGGTGATGCGAGCGTCACCGCCCAAGTCCGTGCCTTGCAGAAAGACGGCGTTGCCAAAACACTGGCGGAGCCCACACTTGTTGCTGTGTCTGGCGAAAACGCAAGCTTCCTTGCTGGTGGTGAGTTCCCAATTCCAGTGGCCTATGACGACAACGAGGTAAGCTTGGAGTTTAAGCCCTACGGTGTCGGGTTGGACTTCACGCCGGTTGTTTTGTCCGAAGGTCGTATCCGTCTTCGGGTTAAGACCGAGGTGAGCGAGCTGTCAAATGAAGGTGCAGTGAGCATTACGGGCGGCATTGCCGTCTCGGCGCTGAAGGTGCGCCGTGCCGAGTCTACTGTGGAGCTGCCATCAGGTGGCACGCTGGTCATGGCAGGCTTGCTGAAAGAGGATTACGCGCAGGAGATTGATGGAGTTCCCGGCCTCAGAGCACTGCCGATCTTGGGGACACTCTTCAAGAGCCGTGACTTCCGCAACCAGCAGACCGAACTTGTTGTGTTTGTAACGCCCTATGTGGTCCGGCCTGTGGCGAGCGCAAAACTGTCACGTCCTACTGACAATCTCGTGCAGCCGGATGATAGCTCGACGATTTTCCTCAATCAACTCAATCGCATCTACAACAACCGAGAGGTGCCCCTCAAAGGCAGCTACCACGGTGACATTGGCTACATTTACGAGTAGGGGTCGGAGAGATGAGTTTCAATAGACAGAGACGAGATGGCTCCAACCTGAGTTCCATGGCGACACGACTTAGTGTAGTTGGCTTGGTGTCGGCGTTGCTTGTTGGCTGCCAGAGCGCGCAGCCGCAACAGCCAGTCTCACTCGCTGATTTTGACTATCGTCAGAAGCACCCAATAATTTTGACAGAGGCCTCCGAGAACTTCGACATCCCGTTGGGCGGGAATACCCGCAACATCAACCGACAACTCAGTTCCACGATTATGGCTTTCGGCCAACAAGCGAAGGCTGAGGGAAATGGGTACGTTGAGGTGCTTGTGCCTTCGGGTTCGGCTAATGAGGCGGCTGCAAAAGCAGTCACCCCGCAAATCCGTAGCGCCTTAAAAATGGGTGGGGTTGAACCCTCTCGGATTGTGACAAGGGCCTACCCGGTAGATGACAGCTATGCTTCAGCCCCAATCCGGTTGTCCTTTGCGCGCACCAAAGCAGTGGTTCCTCACAAATGCGGCGAGTGGCCGGAAAACCTGGTCGGAGATATGGAGAACACCACACCCGACAACTTCGGCTGCTCCTATCAAGCGAACCTGGCCGCCATGATTGATAACCCCGCCGATCTGGTGCAGCCGCGGGCTGAGACACCAGTTGATGTCCAGCAGCGTCGCGACATGTTCGGCAAGTATCGCACCGGACAGCAAACTCCCTCTCAGTACAAAGAGGGCGTAGGCGCACAAGTTAGCGAAAGTCTCTAAAAAGGCAACGCAATGAACAGTAATGCATCAGATCAGCTGCATATGTCAGAGGTTGGTTCAACTCCGGCGTTTGAGCCAAACCAAAGCTACGAAACTGCCGCAGTTCCTCGCGTGTCAATCGCCGCGTTTTGTGAAACCGAGGCGGCTTATGAAACGCTGATAAAAGCGTCCTCCGATCGGCGGATGTCCAAAGCGCACACCAGTGTAAATCAAGGCTCCTTGTCGGAATGCGTTGCGTTGTATGAGAACGCACCAACACCGAACCTGTTGATCATTGAAACGACGCTGGACGGCCAAGCGCTGCTTCGCGAGCTGGATACGCTTGCAGATGTGTGTGATCCTGGCACGCGTGTCATGGTGATAGGTCAAATCAACGATGTGGAACTTTATCGCGCGTTGATGGCCCGTGGCATAAGTGAATATCTGCTCGGCCCCATAGGCATCCACCAGCTCATCGCGACAATCAGCGGCTTTTATGCAGAACCCGGAGCCGAACCCCTCGGTAAGACGATTGCTGTTATCGGAGCCAAAGGTGGCTGTGGAGCGTCCACCATCGCCCACAATCTGTCTTGGGTTATTTCCAAGCGGCTCGAAACGGATGTTGCACTTGCAGATTGTGATTTGCCGTTTGGGACTGCGGGTCTGGATTTCAATCAAGACCCGCTTCAAGGAATGTGGGAGGCCGTTTCCGCGCCAGAGCGTCTCGATCAGACGTTTCTTGATCGCTTGCTTTCCAAGTGCAATGAACGGCTAAGTTTCCTTGCTGCACCTGCTTCACTGGACAAGCCCTACGACTTCTCAGAGGAGCATTTCGATCAGCTTGTCGAGACCATGCGATCCAGCACGCCCACCGTGGTATTGGACCTTCCGCACACCTGGAACGCTTGGGTTCGGCACCTGCTGGAAACCGTGGATATCGTGATTGTTGTCGCCGAGCCGGATCTCGCAAATCTGCGCAATGCAAAGAACTTGGTGGATGCGCTGGTGCAGCTTCGACCAAATGACATTCGTCCGTATCTGGTTCTGAACAAGGTGACTATTCCAAAACGCCCGGAGATCAAGCCAGACGAGTTCAGCAAAGCTTTGGATGTTCAAAACCTTGCATCTATTCCGTTTGATCCGGGCCTGTTCGGCACAGCTTCCAATAACGGACAAATGATCGGCGAGTTCGATCAAAAACACGCAGTTGGCGGCCTGTTTGAAGACATGGCACGGGTTGTGACGGGCAGGGGAGAAGTTGGAAGAAAAAAGCAATCTGCCCTGTCTTCAATTTTCTCCAAACTCAAGAAATCCAAAGCCTAGGCAGTGTAGGGAGCGCGTATAAATGTTCGGACGCCGCGGTAACAATGGTGATCAGCCTCGTAAAGCACCGTCACAGATGTCGGGCGCACCCGAGGCCGCGCCCAGTGTGACCCCAAGTCCGACTGTTGCGCCGCCAAAGCCTGCGTATGCAGCTCCACAAGCTTCTCCGGCAAAAGTTGAGCCAGTCAAGAAGCCTGAGCCAACCCCAGAGCCGCCGAAGCAGAACAGCTCCAGAAGATCGCCCGAGTATTACGCGACCAAGTCTTCCATCTTCAACGCGTTGGTTGAGGCCATTGACCTTTCGCAGCTGTCGCGGCTTGGTCCGGAAGACGCACGCGATGAGATCCGGGATGTCGTGAACGACATTATCGCGCTAAAAAACGTGGTTATGTCGATCTCCGAGCAGGAAGATTTGCTGGATGACATTTGTAATGATGTCTTGGGTTACGGGCCTTTGGAACCGTTGCTGGCTCGGGATGATATTGCAGATATCATGGTCAATGGCGCGGAAACCGTCTTTATCGAAACCAATGGTATGGTTGAGAAAACGGGCATTCAGTTTCGCGACAACAAGCAGTTGATGAACATCTGTCAGCGCATCGTGTCACAGGTTGGGCGGCGTGTTGATGAATCCAGCCCGATCTGTGATGCGCGCTTGCCAGATGGGTCACGCGTCAATGTCATCGCTCCGCCATTGTCGCTTGATGGGCCATCTCTCACAATTCGTAAGTTCAAAAAAGACAAGCTTACTCTCGACCAGCTTGTTCAGTTTGGATCGATTTCGCCTGAAGGCGCCCGGCTTCTGGAGATTATTGGGCGCGTCAGGTGTAACGTTATCATTTCCGGCGGTACCGGTTCGGGTAAGACAACGCTTCTTAACTGTTTGACGCGCTATATCGACAGCACTGAGCGCATTATCACCTGCGAAGATAGTGCGGAACTCCAGCTGCAACAGCCTCACGTGGTTCGTCTGGAAACACGCCCTCCCAACCTGGAAGGTGAAGGGCAGATCACGATGACGGATCTGGTAAAGAACTGTCTTCGTATGCGCCCTGAACGCATCATTGTTGGTGAGGTCCGTGGCCCAGAGGTATTCGACCTGCTGCAGGCCATGAACACAGGCCACGATGGGTCGATGGGTACGATCCACTCCAACTCCCCGCGCGAATGCTTGAAGCGTATGGAATCCATGATCGCTATGGGGGGGTATACACTCCCCGCACGCACTGTCCGCGAGATGATCGTCGGGTCCGTTGATGTCATCGTGCAGGCGGCGCGTTTGCGCGATGGTTCACGTCGCATTACGCACGTCACAGAAGTCGTGGGCATGGAAGGGGATGTGATTACGACCCAAGACATCTTTGTCTACGACATTCTCGGTGAAGACGCCAATGGCAGGATCGCGGGACGCCATCGTTCTACTGGCATCGGCCGACCACAGCTATGGGAGCGTGCGCGCTACTTCAACGAAGAGCAGCGTCTCGCCCAGTGTCTTGATGCCTCAGATGTGGGAGAGGCAATGAATGGCTGACCTTCTGGCTCAACCCGCAGTATTTGGTTTCACAATCGCCTTGTTGGTGACTTTAGCTGTCGGCGGGGTGCTTTATGTCGTGCTGCTCCCGTTGTTTGGGAGCGAAAAACGCAAAGAGCAGCGGTTAAAAAGCGTCATGTCGACAGATGGACGTTCTGCTGTCGCGGCACAGGCCAAGGTCGAGGGAGCTCAGCGGCGCAAGTCCATTCAGGATCAGCTAAAGGTTCACGAAGAGAAACTGCAGCAGAAGAAAAAGAACGCGAACAAGCCAGCGTTTAGCGACTGGATGGCTCAGGCTGGGCTGAGCCTCAGCAAGAAGAAGTTTTACATCTACAGTATCGTGTTTGGCCTAGGTCTCTCCGCATTCACCTATATGTTGGGGCAGAGCCTTCTTGTGGTCTTGGCTTTGGGTTTTATCGGCACGTTTGGTATGCCTCGCTGGTACATTGGATTTTTGCGGAAACGCCGCTTGCGCATGTTTCTAGATGAGTTTCCTAATGCCGTGGATGTAATTGTGCGCGGCGTAAAAGCCGGCTTGCCTCTTGGAGATTGCATTCGATTGGTTGCAGCCGAAGGTCAGGAACCGGTGAAAACGGAGTTTGGGCGGATGGTTGATGCCCAGCAGCTGGGAGTGCCGATTTCTGAAGCGGTTCACGGTTTGGCCAAGCGCGTGCCAGTAGCTGAAGCAAATTTCTTCGCTATCGTGATCACGATCCAGTCTCAGGCCGGTGGCGGTTTATCTGAGGCATTGGGCAATCTCTCTAAGGTGCTCAGAGAACGAAAAGCCCTCAAAGGGAAAATCAAGACCATGAGCGCAGAGGCCAAATCATCGGCTGCAATCATCGGTTCGCTTCCGTTGTTTGTCAGTGGGGCAATCTTTCTGCTCAGTCCGGACTATATCAAAATTCTTTTCAATACTTTCGCGGGAAACGTCATTCTCGCTGGTAGTTTGTTCTGGATGCTTGTCGGTGTTCTTGTCATGCGCAACATGATCAATTTCGAGGCTTAGGAGCAAGCAAGTGTCACTTCATTCGTTACTCAATCAGGAAACGTTGATTGCACTTTGTGTGGCGGTTGCAGTTGCTGGCACGATTATCACCATTGCATTGCCTTTATTGGAGCGCGATCACCTGAAGTCCCGCATGAAAACCGTCGCGCTCGAGCGCGAAAACATTCGGGCGAAAGAACGTGCGCGGCTGGCGGCAGAAAAAGAAGCCCAGCGAGCAAACATACGAAACAAGCCGAAGCAAAACGTCAAAGACTTTGTCGACAAGTACAACTTGCGAGAACTTCTGTCGAACGAGCAAACCTCCGCAAAGCTGAAGATGGCCGGCTTTCGAGGAACAGGACCACTCTATACATTTCTGTTCATGCGCATTGTTATGCCAATCGTGCTCGCTTTGGCGTCTCTATTGTATACGTTGGTTCTTTTGGGCGGTTCGCTAAGCTCAATGATGGGACTGGGCATATCCGCTGCAATCGGAGCCATCGGCTTTTATGCGCCAAACATCTATGTTCAAAACAAAATATCAAAACGCCAAACATCAATCCGCAAAGCTTGGCCAGACGCACTGGATTTGATGCTGATCTGCGTTGAATCAGGCATGTCAATTGAAGCGGCCTTCAAACGTGTATCCGAAGAAATTGGCATTCAATCCATCGAGCTGTCAGAAGAGCTGGCCCTCGCCAATGCGGAGTTGTCGTTTCTTCAGGATCGGTCCGTCGCCTACAACAACTTGGCGGAGCGAACGGGCTTGGACGGCGTGAAAAACGTGGTATTGGCCCTCAATCAGGCGGAAAAATACGGTACGTCGCTTGGCTTTGCCTTGCGCGTCATGGCGGATGAAAATCGGCTTCAGCGCATGCAAGCAGCCGAGAAAAAAGCCGCGTCATTGCCGCCAAAGCTCACAGTTCCGATGATTGTGTTTTTCTTGCCAGTGCTCTTTTTTGTGATCATGGGGCCTGCAGTGATACAGGTACTTGATACTTTCTAGCCGGACTGGCGGCTCGAAATGCGCTGTTGGAGCATCGATTGCAGATAGGCGATGTTGGCTTCTGCCTGTTTTGGATCAAGCTCTGCTTCAGCCACTGATCGTGCTTGGTCGAATTTGCCCTGCAATCCCATGGCAAGAGCCAGGTTTTGGCGCACACGACTGGTGGCATTTGGGTGGTTCATGGCCAGCTTCAATGCCTGCTCAGCAGCGGGAAGTTCGTCCGTCAGGATGTATGACATGCCAAGATTGTTCAACACACTGGGCTCATTGGGGACGATTGTGAGGGCCTGTTTATAGTGCTCCCGCGCTTGTTGTGGTTGGCCCAGCTGATCATAGATCGCGCCTTTGGCGGACAGCATGCGCCAGTCCGGATTGGTGGGATCAATGGCGTTGTCCAGAACACCCAAGGCTTCTTGAAGCTTTCCGTTTTCCGCCAGCACTTTTCCGTAGGCAGAGGCGACAGTCGGATCCCCGCTGTTATCAATAACAGCTTTCCGTAGGATCGCTTCCGCCTGCCCGCCTTGATTGTTAATGCGAAGCGCCGCCGCATAGTTCATAGCGGACTGCTTGTCTTTGGGGTTTCGCTTGTAGCTATTGCCCCAATAAGACAAAGCACGTTCCAGTTCAGGAGACCCAGCAGCAAGGCTTTTCGTCGAGTGACTGGCTGCAACCGGCCCGCTCCGTGTCGTATTGCAACCACCCAAAAGCGCAAGGCTAACAACGGCTACAGCCAGCGCGCAGCCAAACTTCACCTTTGAAGATGCACTCTTGGTGCGTGCTGTCGAAAGTGGCTGCGCCATCATGTTCGCCCCTGAATTCAAGATTGTGAGAACTGCAGATAATTAGTGAAGCATTAACCCTAATTAGCGGTTAACACCCCGGAGAAGCGTTGCTCATATGAGGGTAATACAGGGTGTGCCTTGCTTCGATCTTGCTACGGTCGGCGCAGAGCGATAGGTTCTGGCAAACCCTCCATTCCATGGCCCGTTATGCGGTCAAATCTTTCAATTCAGGAGTAAGAAAGTGCAGAACGCCATATTGCCTCCCAGTGCAAATGACGACACCGTTGCAGTCGTTGCCGTTTCAACGGTCCAGCTTGCAGACCGGGTAAAGCAGCTAGGTGATGGTGCCGAAGATTGGGTTGCTCTAAACGGCTTCAACGCAGCAGAGGGGATGTTGTGTTTGGTTCCCAGCACGCAGGGCAGAAAAGCCGTCCTGTTACTGGGCTTGGGTGACGCGGAACCGAATGCCATGCACCTTGGTGCCTCAGTGGCTCGGAATGCCCCAGTGGCAACATACGAGCTGGAGAGTGGGATTGAAGACGCGGTCAGCTTTGCACTTGGCTTTGCTCTGGCGTCCTATCGCTTTTCCAGCTACCAGCAGAACAAGAAACCTGCATCACAGCTCAAGGTTTCAGAGGGTAGTGTTCAGGAGGCCCTTGCGCCGATTCTGAGCGGAGTGCAGATCGCCCGTGACCTGATCAACGCGCCTGCCAATGATATGGGTCCAGCGGAGCTTGCGGACGAAGCGAAGGTACTGTTCACCAACCACGGCGGCAGTATTGAAGTAACTGAGGGCAAGCAACTGGAAGAGGGCTTTCCGCTGATCCACGCCGTGGGCAAGGCGAGTGATCGGGCTCCCCGTCTCATAGACGCTCGATGGGGCGATGAAAGTCATCCAAAAGTTACGCTTGTTGGCAAGGGCGTCGTGTTTGATAGCGGAGGCCTGAACATCAAGCCAGCCAACGGCATGTTGCTCATGAAGAAAGACATGGGCGGAGCAGCCAACGTATTGGGGCTGGCGGCAATGATCATGGCGGCCAAACTGCCAATCAGGCTAAGGGTTCTTATCCCAGCTGTAGAGAACGCGATTTCGGGCAGTAGCTTCCGACCATCAGATGTGTTGCGCAGTCGCAAAGGACTCACGGTAGAGGTCGGCAACACGGATGCAGAAGGGCGCTTGGTTCTGGCCGATGCGTTGACTTATGCAGATGATGAAAAACCTGAACTCTTGATCGACATGGCCACATTGACCGGAGCTGCCCGTGTTGCGCTTGGGCCAGATCTGCCTCCGTATTATACGGATGATGAAGAACTGGCGGAGACGATTGCGGTTCATGGTGAAGCGGTTCAGGACCCTCTATGGCGTATGCCGCTATGGAAGCCCTATCGCGAGTACATTGGGTCGAAGACGGCAGACATTTGCAACATGAACACCATTGGATCGGGGTTCGCGGGATCCATGACCGCAGCTCTGTTCCTTCAGGAGTTTGTCGAGAACAGCGAGTCCTGGGTACATTTCGATATCTATGGCTGGACGCCGATGGAGAAAGACATCAAGGCCCAAGGTGGTGAAGCTCAGGGCATTCGTGCGCTCTTTGACATGCTGCAGGCCCGTTTCAGCCAATAGAAACAACATTGTGGTGTGAAGCCGGTTGTTGAACCGGCTTCATTTTGCAATAACGGTTCCGAAACGAGTCAATCTTAAGGTTTCGCTCTGGAATCAAACAGGGATCGTTAGCATGCCAGTAGAGATGCGCCCTTCGCATGCGCTGAGATTGTGGCAAGACGTTACGCTTTCGCTGGTGCGCAACGAGGGCGAGGACTTGTCTGCGCGGCAGATGGCCGTGCTTTTGAGTGTGTACATGGAGCCGCCGCCGCATACTGTTAGAGGTCTTGCGGACAAGCTGGGGGTGACCAAACCCGCAATCACCCGTGCACTGGATACTTTGGGGCAAAAGAAGTTACTGTCTCGGCGCCGCGATGAAGCAGATCGAAGAAACGTGATCATCACAAGGACCTTGGAAGGCGCGCTCTATCTTGAAAAGCTGGGTGATCTGGTTGTCGAGAAAGCCGCAGCCTTGCCGAGATGAAGAAACAATATTCGGATAGGTGCCATGACCCAATTTGATCGCCGTCTCCATCCCGTTCGTCCGGATCTCGCCGCTCGTGCATATGAGGGGAAATGCAGTGCAGACCGGTTTGTAGATGGTCGCCGTATGGCGATTGCAGCCGACATTGTTCCTCTTCGCGGCGAGCCTTCAGAGCTTGCTGGCATCGATACAGAGCTCCTCTACGGCGAAACTTTCACCGTTTTTGATGAAAGGGGCGGCTGGTCTTGGGGGCAGAACGACACCGATGGATATGTTGGTTGGCTTCCGACGGAGACCTTGGGTGCCCACTTCAAGCCGACACATCGCGTGAAAATGCTTCGCACCTATCGGTATCCTGAGGCAGAGCTAAAGCGCCCTCCAAAGGGTCTGATTTCTCTGGGGGCACTGGTTCACGTAGTGCGCCATGCGGAGACCAGAGGTCTGACCTATGCCGAGTTGGCGGATGGCAGCTATGTTGTTGCCGAGCATCTTGCACCCTTGGAACATCGTGTTGAGGATTGGGTAGCAACGGCAGAGGCCATGCTGGGAACGCCCTATTTGTGGGGTGGCCGCTCAACCATGGGCACCGATTGCTCCGGACTTGTTCAGCTTAGCACGCAGTCCGGTGGCTATCAGTTGCGACGCGATGCCGATATGCAAGAGGCGACAGCGGGAGAAGCCTTGTCATTGGAAGATGGCCTGCCCGCGTTGCAGCGAGGCGACTTGCTGTTTTGGAAGGGCCATGTTGGACTTATGTCTGACCCGGAAACTCTCTTGCATGCCAATGGTTACACGATGACAGTTGCCTATGAGCCGCTCAACGTTGCGTTGGAACGGATCGCAAAGAATGAGTTTGGCGCGCTGACTGCTGTTAGGCGCTTGCAAGCCCCCGCTACCTAGAAGGCGGCGTCGCCTGACGTTAGCGGTTCCTTCACTAAATACCTAATAGAATACACGGGATTTTAGGTTCGTGAGGGATCCATGCATCTCGAAGAGTTTGTAAAGCGTCTGTTTTCTGCGCTCGTGATTCCTGCCGCGCTAGCGGTGGGGAGTCTTTCCGTTTCCTCTGCTGTGTCTGCAAAAGAGGTCTCCGTCTATCTTGATCAGGCGAAGGTTTTTCGGATTGACGAACCTGCCTCCACGATAATTCTCGGGAACCCCGCCATCGCGGACGTTACTCTCCATGACCGCATGACGATTGTTGTCACAGGCAAGTCCAGTGGGGTCACAAATATCATCGTGCTCAACGAAGACTCCGAGCCGATCGTGGATGACCAGATTGTTGTTCGGGCCGCAGTTGAAGAGGTTGTTTCCGTTCAAAGAAACGCCATTCGCTCAAGCTACTCGTGCAAACCGGACTGTGATCCCGTTGTCAGACTTGGCGATGGCAAAGACCATTTCGATGAGTACACCAAGCAGATTGAAGCAAGAAATACACTTGGTAAAGGTGGCTCGCTTCCACAGGATGCTCCTCAGGAGTAAAAGTGAACGGCACCTGAGAGGGGCGTCTTATGGTAGCGCGGGCATTGGTTGGGTTTCTGTATCAGGTCGTGCGGTTCAAGCGTGCGAAAGATGGCGTGACAGCAGTTGAGTTCGCGTTGATTGCGGTGCCGCTGTTCATGATAATTTTTGCGATTGTAGAGCTTGGCTTGTTGTTCTTTGCAGAACAGGCGTTAAACAACGCCACGATGAATGCAGCCCGCATGATCCGAACCGGCCAAGCCCAAACAATGGATATAGGGGCGGATGACTTCAGGAACATGATCTGTGATGGGACCGCTGGGCTGTTGTGTAGCAAGCCGGAGCAGCTTCACATTGATGTTCGGACCTACGACTCATTCGCAAAGATCTCGGAAACGCCTCCTCTTATTGATCCAGATGACAAGACGTTTACGCCGCCGAGCAACTTCCAGATGGGGTCAAGTTCATCGGTGGTTATGGTGCGCGTCATCTATGAATGGCCGATGCTGACAAACTGGATGCAGGATGCTTTTCAGGACACCGCTGATGGTGATCGCCTGTTGGTCTCTACGGTGATTTTCAAGAATGAGCCGTTTTAAAGCAATTCCTCGGGAGCCTTTCGATGTTTAAGAGCCTCACGCATCTCCCAGCCATGTTCGCAAGGTTCCTGCGCGATCGTTCAGCAGTTGCGGCACTGGAATTTGCGATCGTGTTTCCATTCTTGCTGTTTCTCTTCGTCGCTATGACGGAAATGACCACATCGCTGAACTACGATCGCAAGGTGGACCAGGTGTCCATCACTCTGGCTGACCTTATTGCCCGTGAGAGCACCCTTACAGCAAGGCAGCTTGAGGACTTGTTCTTAGCCGCAGAACAGCTGATGAAACCGTTCGATGGGAACGGTATGAGAATTGAAGTCGGTGTCGTTAAGTTCGTGGGCACGAACCTCGATCCGGCAGTGGTCTGGAGTGTCGGTAAAACACTTGGCGAAGACACCAATCTTGATCAACAACCTTGGCCCGTTGGGCAGGCACCATCGGGTATAGATATTCCCGACGAGCTCGCCAGTTCTTCCAGCAACCTGATTGTGACGAAAACCAAGTTTGACTATCGCTTTTTGACTGGAACCTTGCTGCATCGGCTCAGCTCAGGCGACTCGTTAAGCGCCGGTAAAATGGAGTTGGGCGGTCTGTATTTCACCCGATCAAGGCAGTCAAATACAGTCGATTTTGAGCGCTGAGATACGTAACATTCCGGTAGGGCAGATTGGTCGAGTGTGGCATAATCCCGCAGAGCGGGAATTAAAAGCAAAAATCAGTTTGTAAATGACAAGGATCAATGGCAGGGCTACCCAAAAAGTAGAATAAGACTTCCAAGCCCGGCGATATGTATACACTCGAGTGCCGAATTCTAGAGATGAAAACGTGACGTCAATTCCTCCCCTGACGGAGCGTTGAGACTCTTCAGAATGAAGCACCTCACAACCAAGAGGCCCCAATGGCAACTAACCGGACATACGACCAAATTCAGGTTGGCGATACTGCAACCCGTTCTCGTATTTGTACAGCAAATGACCTTTTCGTCTTTGCTCATGCTTCCGGCAATATCAACCCTCTGCACCTGCCAAACGCTGAGTGGGAAGGTGAGAAGACCGGTGAAGGTCCATCCGCTCCATTCATGTGGGGTGGCACGCTGATTTCTGCAGTAATTGGCAACGTACTTCCTGGCCCAGGTACCGTTTACCGCGACCAGACGCTGAAGTTCCACAGCAAGGTCAAGGTTGATCAGGTTCTGGATGTTACAGTGACTGTTCTGGAAAAAATGCCAGAGCGCCACGTGCGTCTGTCCACTGTTGTAAAGCTTGACGATGGTACACTCGTTGCTGAAGGTGAGGCTGTCGTTATCGCGCCTGACAACACCATCAGCTACGATCCTGAAAAGCTGCCAAGCCTTCTGATGAAGCGCCATCAGCACTTTGACCGTCTGGTTGCCCTTGCAAAGCAGCTGCCAGCAATTCCAACCTCTGTTGTTTGCCCTGACGATGCAAACTCTTTGGGTGGTACTGTCCTCGCAGCTGAAGCTGGTCTTATCGTGCCGATCCTGTGCGGTCCCGCTGCACGTATTCAGGCTGCTGCTGAGAAGATCGGCGTTGATATCTCCAGCTACGAACTCATCGACTGTGAAGATGAAAACGCTTCTGCTTCACGCGCTGTTGCGCTGGTTCACGAAGGCCGCGTTCGCTCTGTAATGAAGGGCCACCTTCACACGGACGACCTGCTGCGCCATGTGGTGAAGCGCGAAGGTGGTCTGCGCACCAAGCGCCGCATCTCTCACGCTTTCGTAATGGATGTTCCAGGCCGCTCCACACCGGTTATCATTTCCGATGCTGCAATCAACATTGCACCGGATCTGCCAACCAAGGTGGACATCACGCAAAACGCCATCAACGTTGCGCGTTCCATCGGTATCGAACCTCCAAAGGTTGGTATTCTCTCCGCTCTGGAAACCGTAAACCCAGCAATCCCATCCACCATCGACGCAGCTGTGCTGTCCAAGATGGCTGACCGCGGTCAGATCAAGGGTGGTATCGTTGACGGTCCTTTGGCGATGGATAACGCTATCGATCTCGAAGCTGCACGCACCAAGGGCATCGATTCTCTCGTTGCTGGTCGCGCAGAAGTTCTCATCGTGCCGAACCTGGAAGCAGGTAACATGATCGCGAAAGAACTGACCTTCGTTGCTCATGCAGAAACAGCCGGCCTCGTCGTGGGTGCGCGCGTACCAGTGATCCTGACCAGCCGTGCCGACAACGATCGTGCACGTCTCGTTTCCTGTGCTCTGGCAAGCATGTACGACTACTACAACCTGAACAAGGTTGCATTTACCGGCGAAAAATCTGCTGAGGCTGCTGAATAATGACAATTGAAACAATTCTCGTACTGAATGCTGGTTCTTCCTCCATCAAGTTCCAGCTGTTCCAGGGGGACGAGTCTGTCCTGTCTGGTCAGATCGACGGTTTGGGTGCCTCCGCATGGGTTAAAGGCAAGACCGCTGAGGGCAAGGTTCTGATGGACCGCGCTCTGTCTGAAGAAGAAGCCAAGAACCACAACACTGCACTGCAGGTGATTCTGGCACTTCTGAAAGAGTTTGACGCAAACCTGGAAGTGGATGCCATTGGCCACCGCGTGGTTCATGGTTCTGCAAAGTACTCTGCGCCTGTGCTGGTTACCGACGAAGTTGGGAAGGAAATGGAAACCTTCAGCAACCTCGCACCACTGCACAACCCGCACAACCTTGCAGGTATCGACGGCGCAAAGGCAGCCTTCCCAGGCAAGCCAAACGTCGCGTGCTTTGACACAGCATTCCATCGTACGCAGGAATTCAAGAACGAAGCATACGCCATTCCTCTCAAATACTATGAGGAAGGCATCCGTCGCTACGGCATGCATGGCCAGTCTTTCCATTACATTTCTGAGGAGCTTCACAACGTTGCCCCAGAAGTTGCTAACGGCAAGATTGTTGTTGCCCACCTTGGCAATGGTGCCTCTATGTGTGCCATCGAAAATGGCAAGTGCGTGACCACCACCATGGGCTTTACCCCTCTGGATGGTCTTGCAATGGGTACCCGTAGTGGTCTGATTGATCCGGGCGTCATCTTCTATCTGGTTGAACAGAAGGGAATGACGGTTCAGGAAGTTGCCCACATGCTGAACAAAGAGTCCGGCATGAAGGGTCTTTCCGGGATCTCTCAGGATATGCGTGACCTTGAGCAGTCTGATAGCCCAGACGCACAGCGCGCTCTCGAGTACTACGACAACCGCGTAAAGCGTGAGCTTGGCGCTCTGGTTGCTGTAATGGGTGGCCTTGATGCGATCGTCTTCACCGGCGGCATCGGCGAGAACTCCAGCAAGACACGTTCCGGCGTGTGTAAGGGTCTGGAATTCCTTGGCGTTGAACTGGACGAAGAAGCGAACAAGGCACGTGCGAAGGAAGCAATCACCATCTCCAAGCCGGGTTCCCGCGTGAAGGTCATGGCAATTCCGACGAACGAAGAAGCCATGATTGCGCGTCAGACACGCGACATCTGCGAAGCTCTCTAAGCCGCAGTTGAATGCACTTTAGGAAAAGCCGCTCTCAGATGAGGGCGGCTTTTTTGTTTTGCGCTACAAAATTGGCTGGTAGTTGGTCTTTGACATGCTATCGCCATTGAGGCTGTGTAGCCTGTGAAAATGCAGCCTCTGCGCGAACAATGATGAGCCTGAAAACGGCTGCATAGTGCCATGGCGGAACCGATCTGGTTCCGACTGTTCTTCAATCAGCTATTCCTGTAGGCGTGTTCATGGTTTCACAGATCAATGCTGTTGTTTTTGATATTGGCAATGTGCTTATTCGCTGGGATCCAAACAATCTGTATCGCAAGTTGATACCTGAGGATGCCGCACGGGAACACTTCCTTTCAACCGTTTGCACGATGGATTGGAACATCGAGCAAGACCGGGGACGATCGTGGTCGGATGCGTTGGACGAGCGTATTGCCGCCTTTCCGCACCATGAAGAGCATATTCGTGCCTACTATGAACGCTGGGAAGAGATGTTGGACGGTCAAATTGACGGAACAGTTCAGCTTCTTGAAGAGCTTAAAGCTAGCGGCGCGCCTCTTTACGCAATAACGAACTTCTCTTCCGAGAAGTTTGAAGTTGCAAAGCAGCTGTTTCCGTTTCTGGCTACATCCTTTCTGGACACCGTTGTCTCTGCAGATGAAGGGCTGATCAAGCCTGATCGGCAGATCTATCAGACCCTGATACAGCGGAACGGGCTACAGCCGGAAAGCCTCGTCTTTATAGACGATAGCTACAAAAATGTCTTGGGGGCGCAAGCCGTTGGCATGCAAGCCCTCCACTTTGAAGGTGCAGAGAAGCTGCGCTCTGACCTGAAGATGCTTGGGCTGAGGTGGTAAGGCCGAGTTCCGTTACTTCGCGGCTGACTGTGGGTGGCCGATGTGGCCTTCCTCATAGGTCCAGATGCCGCGTTCATGGCCTTCATCCAGAATGGAAAGAACTTTTTCCAGCGTGACGTTCGGCGGCACATCCACGCTGAACAGTGGAATGTCGCCCTCTACGTCCTCACAGGTGCAACCAAGACGCTCAAGTTTGAGCCACTGTTGCTGGAACTCAGTTGGCGTCACGCTCTCCTCCACCAGAATGCGGAAGGTCGAGTGTCCGGAATGCTTTAGCACCTTTGAAAAAACGAGGCCACGTTTGCTGTGAACTGCGGCAACCTCGTCCCCGTTGCTGACGCCCTTGGCCAGAAATGGTGTGTTTTCAAGCCGATATCTGTTGCTGCCCAGTTCAGTGACGAACAATGTCTCTCGTACCAACCCATGCCAGTCATCTGGGTTGAGCTTGATTTCCATTTTTGTAATGGGATGATTGTTCTTCATGAGTAAGCGAGATCCGGCGCAAAGTGTTTTAGTGTGGCGGCACTATAACTGTGGGAAACTGCAGTGCAATACGCAGCATGAAATTCTGAAGAATTTCAGGTTCAAAGTAACAACTTGTTTGCCCCTTGGAAGCAAACACTTTCACCCTCCAAGTCATCAAGCGTCCTTATGATACCGCGCAAAAGCGATGGGTATTGAGAGGAGGTCGCATGGCCAATTTGAGTTGCACCATCAACGGACAGCAGGCTGACGCCATTGAAGAGGTGTGGCTGACCCCGCAAGAAGGTCATTCAATCATCTGGACAAGGTTTGGCATCACAAGCTTCGGATCGACAGCAAACATTGCTGCAGGCAGCTACGATGTTTTCGTAAGGCTTCGGGATCGCGAGCCCCAAAACGTCACCAGCATCACCATTCCCATTGGTGAGCAGGAAAGCGCGCAGGCGGACAATATTGGTGCGTACTTCGAGCCGGGTTCTTTTAGCATTACCTATCCGGCAAACTAGAAAGCCGGAGCGTTGAAGCCCCGGCTTTTCATTGTAAGATCTGTTCGATCAATCGCGCAGAAGATCGTTTACAGAGGTCTTTTCTCGGGTCTGGGCGTCTACGCGTTTTACGATAACGGCACAGGCCAGGTTTGGACCCGGTGTGCCATCTGGTAGAGGCTTGCCTGGCAGAGTACCTGGAACAACCACGGAGTATGCTGGCACTTCGCCGACGAAAACTTCGCCAGTTGTTCGGTCAACGATCTTCGTGGTTGCTGAGATGAACACACCCATTGCAAGCACGGCGCCTTCGCGGACCACAACGCCCTCAACAACTTCAGAACGTGCACCAATGAAGCAGTTGTCTTCAATGATAACCGGGCCAGCCTGAAGTGGCTCCAGAACACCGCCAATGCCGACGCCGCCTGAAAGGTGAACGTTCTTGCCAATCTGCGCGCAGGAGCCAACGGTCACCCAAGTGTCGACCATGGTTCCTTCATCAACATATGCGCCAAGGTTGACAAAGGATGGCATCAGAACTGCGGATTTGCCAATGAAAGCTGAGCGGCGAACAATGCTGCCGGGAACGGCGCGGAAGCCTGCTTCCGTGAACTGTTCTGGTCCCCAGCCAAGGAACTTGGAGGGAACCTTGTCCCACCATGTCGCCCCGTCAGGGCCACCCTTGATGATTTCCATCGGGTTCAAGCGGAATGACAGAAGAACGGCCTTCTTCGCCCACTGATTGACGACCCAGTCACCGGATGATTTTTCAGCAACACGCAAAACACCTTTGTCTAGCAGATCGAGTGTTTTCTCTACTGCTTCACGAATATCGCCAGTGGTTTCGGTGTTGATCGCATCGCGGTCGTCGAAGGCCGCGTTGATGGTTGCTTCAAGAGCGGAAAGTTCTGGTTGGCTCATGCCGGGAGGGTCCTCTCGTCGAATGAATAGCGAGTTATAACGCTCGCTAGAGGAGGTACCCAGAAGGGCAGGGCAAGTCAATACAAACCAACCCCGCGCTTTAGCTCTGCTAATTTATTCGGCAGCTTCCGACTTGAGTGTTTCACTGGACTGTTCGAGCAGCCAGTCACGGAACGCAGCTACCGGACGGGTCAGAGGGCGGTTCGCATTGCGGACGAACCAGTACCCGGTCTCAAGAGAGGTTGTTGGCCAGTCGGGAACCATAAGATGGCCAGCTTGCACTTCCTGATCCACAAAGTGGGTGTCGATGGCGATGGCGCCCATACCCGCAACCGCACCCTGAATTGCCATGTTACGGCTTTCAAACATCGCGCCTGCAGAAGGGTCAAGGTGGTCGATGCCCGCAGCCTTCAGCCAGAGCGGCCAGTCATCACGGCGGGAGGAGGTGTGAAGCATCTTGAGCTCGTCGAGGAGGCTAATGTCCGGATTGGGATTTCCCGGGCTCAGCTGTGGGGCAAAAGCGACCACAAGGTCTTCCTGCCATAGCTTTTGGTGCTCTACCTGCGGCCAGCCGCCTTTTCCAAGGCGAATGGCGCAGTCGTAAGCCTCCCGGTCAAGGTCCACAACCCGCATGCTCGTGGATATGAGCAGTTCGATATCTGGGTGCTTTTGCTGAAAGTCGGGCAGCCGTGGAATGAGCCAGCGAGTTGCTACAGTCGATAGCGTTGAGATGCGCAGCTCGGTCCGGCTTCGCCGCCTGAACGCCTCCACGGCGTGTTCAATCTGGTCAAAAGAGTTGCCAAGGTTCGACGAAAGGCGCTGGCCTTCTTCGGTCAATACCAGTCCACGCCCGTCCCGAATGACAAGCGCAGCGCCAAGTTCGCTTTCGAGAGAACGAAGGAGGTGCGTTAGCGCTGACGGCGTAACGCCCAGATCTTCAGCCGCGCGGGCAGCCCGGCCATGTTTCGCCAAAAGGGAGAAGGCATGCAACGCCCGCAAGGAAACCATTAGTTTTCACCCAGACAAGTTTTCGTTAGCTATTGAACTCACCTCAATAAACTATTGTTTTTTCCTCGTCTACTACATCAATCAAAACCCGGCCAAGTTTGCTTTGTTCTCATGCATATCTGGCCTGATTCTGGAAATGTCCGGTGGAAATTAATAATTTCCGCAGAGGCACTTAGCCTCCGCTGCTTTTCAATGAAAGTATGTGAGCGAGGAACTCGCCAAGGTTGTCGGTGACAAACTCCACATGAGGATCAGCGGCACCCTCCAGCTCCCAGTCCTCGCGGAAAACTTCACGTGTCCCTTCTGGAACGACCAACACGGTTCGCATGCCGAGGAGATGCGGTACTTCCAGATTTCTCGCGAGGTCCTCAAACATCACTGCAGAGGCAGGATCGATCCTATTTTGCGTGATGAACTTGTTGTAGGTTTCATGAGCTGGTTTTGGAACCAGATCCGCTTCCACAATCCCGAAGATATCTTCAAAATGATGGGTGATGCCGAGCTTGCTCGCCACGGCTTCAGCATGCTTCTTGGTCCCATTTGTCAGAATGAACCGCCGTCCCGGAAGGCTCTGTATGGCCTGTCCAAGACGCTCATCTGGTTCAAGACAGGAATGATCGATGTCGTGCACATACTCCAAAAACTCATCGGGAGAAATGTCATGCTCGGTCATCAACCCGCGCAAGGTTGTTCCGTATGTCTTGTAGTACTCGCGCTGCAGCTCGCGCGCCTCTTCGCTTGGCTTGCCGGTCAGCCGCTGAACATAGGTGTTGATCTTCTGGATAATCTGCGGGAACAGATCCGAATGAGCTGGATACAGCGTGTTGTCGAGATCGAAAATCCATGCATCGACCTCGTCAAACGAAGAAAAGTCTAATCGACCGTTTTGCTTAATCATGATTGGAAAGATAGGAGAGTGGGATGACAGTTTGAAGCAGTGGCAAAAGAAAAAGGCCCTAAACAGGACCTTGTTCTTGGGGCTGTGAAGAATTATGGCACGATCAATGTGCCTGCCCCGTGGTCTGTGAAGAGCTCCAGAAGCACTGCGTGAGGCACCTTCCCATCAACAATCACAACGCCCTCCACGCCGCGTTCCAGCGCTTCCATGCAGGTTTCCACCTTCGGGATCATGCCGCCCGAAATGGTGCCATCTGCAATCAAGGCGCGGGCGCCCGCTGCAGTAAGCTGCTTGATGAGCTTGCCGTCCTTGTCCAGAACACCAGGAACATCGGTCAGGAAAAGCAGGCGTTTTGCCTGCAGTGAGCCTGCTACGGCCCCCGCGAAGGTGTCGGCGTTGATGTTATATGTCTCACCGTCGCGGCCCGGTGCTACGGGCGCCACCACGGGGATGAGGTCCTTTTCAAGGATAAGTTCCAAAACCTTCGGCTTGACGACATCCGGCTCGCCAACGAAGCCTAGATCGAGAATTTCCTCAATCTTGGAGTCAGGATCGCGGTGTCTGCGGTGTAGCTTTCGCGCCAACACCATATCGCCATCCTTGCCGCTCAGCCCGATAGCGCGGCCTCCCTCGGCATTGATGTTCTGAACGATGCTCTTGTTGATTGAGCCGCAAAGAACCATTTCGACGATTTCAACAGTGGCGCGGTCTGTCACGCGCAAGCCGCCCTTGAACTCGCTTTCGATGTTCAGTCGCTTCAGCATGCCGCCAATCTGCGGGCCACCACCATGCACGACAACCGGATGCACGCCTGATTGTCGCAGGAGTGTGATGTCTCTGGCAAAGGCATGGGATAGTTCGTCATCTCCCATGGCATTGCCGCCGTACTTAACAACGACGCGGGTGTTGTCGTAGCGTTGCATGTAGGGAAGGGCTTGGGCAATAACCCGTGCGCGGGTCGCAGACTCAACAGAATTCATCGCAAACATCACCTTGTCGAGATGAGCATCACTCATCATCACATGCAGTCACGCAAATCACGGGCGCACTGCTGAGCTTGCGCTTATAGCGTGTTTCTTGAGGCACCTCAAACAGTTCAGCACACCACTTTGGGCGAGCATCATGCCGGTATCACGTTGAAACCATGCTGCAACAAGCGCTCAAACTCGGTGCGTGTAACTGGTTTGGAGAACAAAAAACCCTGAGCTTCACTGCATCCCAGTTCTTTCAGTACCTTCAGCTGCCCCTCTGTTTCCACTCCCTCAACGGTCACTTTCAAACCAAGTTTGATAGCCATCTCAACAATTGAGGTACATGTTCTCATGTGATGACTGGGCTTGTCCAAGCAGCTTACGAACGCGCGGTCGATCTTGATGCGTGAGATCGGGTAGTTCAGCAGGTGCTTGAGGGAGGCAAATCCCGTTCCAAAATCATCAACGGCGACGGAAATCGCGGCAGCCTTGAGATTCTCGAGAGTGGACTTGAGGTGGGGGATGCGGTCCAGCTCCACATCCTCGGTAATTTCCAGCTCAAGTGCGGAGGCCGGCAGTGCATGACGTTCCAGTATGGCGGAAACAAACTGTGGCATTTCCGATTCCGCGAGCTGGGGCGCACAAGTGTTCACGGCAATTTTGAAATCTTTCTCAAAGCCGCGCCGCCAACGCGCAGACGCCTCGCAGGCGCGGTCAAGGCACCAGTAGCTCACGGCTCGCCCGAGTGCGCTGCGATAGAGCGTGTTGGCGAAACCGGCAGGCGGTATCAAGCCGCGTGTGGGATGGTTCCAGCGCGTAAGAGCTTCTGCGCCAATGATCCGGTTGTCCGCTAACCGCACGATGGGCTGATAGTAGACCTCAAACTGCTCGTGTTGGAAAGCTTCCTGAAGTTCTTCATGAGCCGGCGATACGTTTTCAATCGAGGCATAAGGCACACCGTTATGGCAGGTGCCGCGAATGAATTGAAAAAGCCTGAGGAGACCACGCGGTTTCGCTCTCTTCGCGGTCACCTGGTTTCTCATGAGCGGCGGTGTATTAGTTTTCCATCGCAAGTCATTCGGATGCATCCCCCATGCCTTCCAGAAAGTAACGGTTTGAAAAAATCACCGGTGCCACACCGGTGATGGAATATCATTAATAACGTTAGGATAAGGGCACGCCTAGTCTCTCGCCGTCAAGGAGTAACGATTGGCCCGCCAGATTTGCGGGGTCTTAATTTAGCATTGGCGAATATAGAGGTTCATACGGCGCAGTGGGTTGTCTCGGCTCGCATGCGTAGAGCAGATGACAATCAAATCCCCGTGATCAGGAAGCCTTACTGATTAGCGAGTTTGTAAACCTCGGCCCGCACTTCCGGAAGACCCCAGCCCTTCTCGGAGGATGTCGAAATAACTTCCGGATAAGCGGCAGGGCGGCGCGACAGCTTTTGCAAGGTTTCTTCTTCAACGCGCTTGAGCTGGCCCGGCTTCAGCTTGTCGCCCTTGGTCAGGATGACTTGATAGGGTACAGCCGCCTTGTCTAGCACTTCCATTGCATCGAGGTCGTTCTTCTTGAGGCCATGCCGGCTATCAATAAGCGTAAACACGCGGCGCAGTGTCGCCCGGCCCCGAAGATAGTCGAAGACAAGATCAGTCCAAGCATCGACGAGGCCCTTAGGAGCCTGCGCGTAGCCATAGCCCGGCATATCAACCAGATTGATTGGACTTTCAGGAGCCGTGAAGAAGTTCAGCATCTGTGTGCGACCGGGCGTGTTTGACGTGCGCGCCAAACCCTTGCGCCCGGTGAGCGCGTTGATAAGGCTGGACTTGCCAACGTTTGATCGCCCTGCGAAGGCGATTTCAGGCAAGTTCAGCGGTGGCAATTGCTCCAGTTGGGCAACGGAAGTCAAGAAATCCCACTCACGCGCAAAGAGAAGGCGGCCTGCTTCCAGCAGTTCTTTTTGTTTTTCTTCTTCAGGTGTCATGAGAGGTCTTCCGGTTCGGTCCGTGGTCATCTTACAGCAAAAGCGTTGGTTGGAGTGCTGTTACACCGCGTTCTCCAAAGCCGCAAGGTCTGCACCGCGAATTGCGGCGAGGTTTCGCGAAATTTTATCAATCGGCCAGTCCCACCAGGCAATGTCCAGAAGCCGCTCGATGGTTTTGTCGCAAAAACGCTTCTTCATCACCTGCGCGGGGTTGCCTGCTGCAATGCAGTAGGGCGGTACATCTTTTGTGACCACGGCATAAGCGCCAATAATAGCCCCGCTTCCGATGGAAACGCCCGGCATGATTGTGGCCCCGCGTCCAATCCAGACATCATTGCCGACAACGGTGTCGCCCTTCTGGGAGGATGTAAAAGTTGAAAAATCGACACCCTCTTCCCATCCATGGCCAAAAATGTTGAAGGGATAAGTCGAAAAGCCGCCAAGGGCATGGGTCGCCCCGTTCATGATGAACTGCGTTCCCGTTGCCAGCGCACAGAACTTGCCAATCACCAACTCATCGCCAATAAAGTCAAAATGATAGAGTACGTTTCTGTTCTCAAAGTCAGAGGCGTTATCATCATCATTGTAGTAGGTGAAGTCGCCAACCTTGATGGTTGGCCGGCTGATGACGTTTTTCAGAAAAACAGTATGTGGCTCGCCATTAAGCGGAAGCCGCGTCGTAGGGTGCGGACCAGGCATGGTGCCTCCATAAATAAGCTGCAGTTGCGGGAAAAGCGTCTCGACAGAGATGCATCATTCTCGATTGTCAGCTTACTTGTCCACTGAACCTACTCCTATTGTGGTGGTGGCTTCACGTGTCGCACGCTTGAGCTGCTTGCGCAAGGCGTTGGCGCACAAAAAAAGCGCGGCTCAGCGGCCGCGCTTCTATGGGTTGCCTGAAAGGCTCGCGTTACTTTGCGTCGCCACCTTCAGAAGACTTCTTTCCGAACATGCCCTTCAAGTTGTCGAAGAGTTCCAGCTTCACTCCTTGACGGCGCATGATCACGCCCTGCTGAAGGATGGAGAGGAAGTTGTTCCATGCCCAGTAGATCACCAAGCCTGCAGGGAACGTCGCCAGCATGAAGGTGAACAGAACTGGCATCCAGTTGAAGATCATCTGTTGCGCCGGTTCGGCAGGTGCCGGGTTCATCTTCATTTGCAGGAACATGGTTACACCCATGATCAGCGGCCAGATGCCAATCATCAACATTGCTGGCGGATCCCAAGGGATCAAACCAAACAGATTGAAGATGGTGGTTGGGTCCGGTGCAGAAAGGTCCTGAATCCAGCCAAAGAATGGTGCGTGACGCATTTCGATGGTGACAAACAACACCTTGTAGAGGGAGAAGAAGACAGGGATCTGGATCAATACCGGCAAACAGCCTGCAAGCGGATTGATCTTCTCGGTCTTGTAAAGCTCCATCAGCGCCTGCTGCTGCTTTTGCTTGTCGTCCTTGTACTTCTCGCGGATCTCGTTCATCTGCGGCTGCACGAGCTTCATTTTACTCATGGAGACGTAGGACTTGTTCGCCAGCGGGAAGAAGATGGCTTTGACGATAACAGTCACGACGAGAATAGCCACGCCGAAGTTGCCAAGCACGGAATACAGCGCGTCGATAACCCAGAACATAGGCTTGGTGATGAAGTAGAACCAGCCCCAGTCGATCATGAGATCGAAACTCTGGATGCCCTTTGTTTCTTCATAACCGTCAATCAGGCTGGAGACTTTTGCGCCCGCATAGAGGTCTCCGGTCATTTCGGCGGAGCCGCCTGCAGGAACGACGGTCGCGTCTCCCAGATAGTCAGCTTGGAAGTTGTCACTAGCCTGACTGTAGGAGAAGCTAGACTGGTAGCTCGTGCCAGGTGTTGGGATCAGCGTTGCCGCCCAATACTTGTCGGTGAAGCCCAGCCAACCCTGATTTGCCTTTGCAGGACGGATCGCACCATCTTCAACGAGATCCGAGTAGTCGATTTCCTTGAGGCCTTCTTCGCCGATGACGCCGATGAGGCCTTCATGCAGAACGAAGTAACCTGTGGTTTGCGGTTCACCTGTGCGCACCACCAGACCGTAGGGGTAAAGGGTGACCGGCATATCAGTCGCGTTCTCTACAGACTGTGTGACGGTGAACATGTAGTTCTCGTCAACGCTCACAGTGCGTTTGAACGTCAGGCCTTCGCCGTTGTCCCAGGTCAGGGTCAAAGGGGTTGATGGGGTCAGCTCTCGGGAGCCTTCGACGCTCCACTCCGTGTCTGTACCCGGTAGCTTTACGTCTGCGCCCGGATCAGATACCCAGCCATACTCAGCGTAATACGGCTTTGGGCTGCCCTTTGGCGACAGCAGGATGACGGTGTCGCTGTTGGGATCTGTCGTTTGGCGGTAGTCCTTCAAGTGAAGGTCGTCAAACTTGGCGCCAATCAGGTTGATGGAGCCAGAGAGGCGAGGGGTGTTGAGCTCGATGCGTGGAGACTGGGCAATCGCAGTTTGGCGGCTGACCTGTGTCTGAGCTGCCGTCTGCGCGCCCGGGCCTTCCGGTGCGACGGAGCCATCTGGATTAACGACCGGCGCGTTGGAGCCGCTCTGCTGCTCTTGTTGTGCAAGCTGAGCCTGCTGTTCGGCCTGCTGGCGTTCCAGTTGTGGCCCGGCGTAAAAGAACTGCCATGCCAGCAGCACGCCCAGCGACAACACAATCGCCAGAATCATATTCCGATTATCGTTCATCGACTAGATCACTCGTGTTTGAACTGGTGAATGTTTGCACCCGCGTTTGTTCTTGAGAACGGCCCCCACCTGAGGCTTTACGTTCGCTGTCACTTTTGCGCGGTTTAGGTTTCTTAAATGCGTTATATATGCTGCCGGTGAGGTCTTGAACCAATTTATCGAATGGTTGTGACAACGCACCACGCCGACCAATGAGGACATAGTCCGCCCCATCCTCTGCCGCACGGGGCCCTGCGATGGCAATCGCAGCTCGCAATCGGCGTTTGATCCGATTCCGCTCAACAGCATTTCCGGTTTTCTTGGTAACCGTGTAACCGACCCGAGGGTCTCCGCAGCCGCGTGTTTTGGCTGCCTGAAGCACAAAAGCACGCCGAGATGTCCTTCCGCCTTTGGCGACGGTCAGAAACTCGGAGCGCTTTTTGAGTGTTTTCATAATTTTAACTGCGGCGGTTGTGACAAAATGTGAAAAACTGTCTCGCCGCCGCACAGCGTCGTCGTAATTATGCGCTCAGACGCTTACGACCCTTGGCGCGACGACGTGAAAGCACCTGGCGACCGCTCTTGGTGGCCATGCGTGCGCGGAACCCGTGACGCCGCTTGCGAACGAGGCGGCTTGGTTGAAAAGTACGCTTCATTTTATTCTACCCAATGTTCAAAGCTTAAGCTTTGAAGGAATTTTAAGTTGGACCGCACTGCCCAAGTGAACCTTTTCAGGTCAGGTCATAGAAATATGACGGCGAGGGATGCGCATCCTAGTCGGGGGCGCTTATATTAGCCGCAGCGGGGCAAGTCAATATAAGGCGGGCCGGAAAATGCCATTCCAAGGCACTTTAACTCTCAAGAAAACCTAAGCCACCTCCAAGGTTCTTCAGGACTCTGGCGTTTCACAAAAGCCCACGAACCTGTGATTATCCCGGATCACAGAAAACCTGTAGGTCTTAGAAGGGTATGGAGCGGCGCAAAGGATTCGCTGAGTCTCACTGGCGAGGTTCTCGCAACGCGGAAGGCAAATGTTAGAGCCAGGGGCAAAGGGCAGGTTCATGGTGACACGAGACGAACAAGAACACGCATCGCCGAAAAGCACCAGCATCGGAGCAAAGCTGAAACGCTGGGCGCCGATCCTCGTGCTTGTCGTTGTCATGCCGGTCGGGTTGTCCTTTGGCTGGCATGAGCATCTGTCGTTGAGCGAAATCATTCGCAATCAACAAGTGCTGCAGGGCTGGGTTGCATCAAACCCGGTTTTGGTGGGGCTCGCTTTTTTGTTGATCTATGTGGGTGCTGTCGCGGTGTCCTTTCCCGGAGCATCCTTCATCACCATCGCCGGTGGCTTCATGTTCGGCTGGCTTGCCGGTGGACTAATCGCGGTCGTGGGAGCAGCAACTGGAGCCACCATATTGTTTCTGGCGGCGCGCACTTCGGTTGGTGCGGCGTTGAAAGAGCGCGCAGGTCCGTTCGTCGACAAGATGGCGTCAGGTTTTAGAGAAAATGCGTTCAGCTATCTGCTGTTCTTGCGTCTCACGCCTGTATTTCCATTCTGGCTCGTGAACATCGCGCCCGCATTGTTTAACGTCTCCTTGCCAGTCTATCTGGGGGCGACACTGATCGGCATCATACCCGGCACTTTCGCCTATGCCTTTGTGGGTGCTGGCTTGGGCAGTGTGATTGAGGCGCAGGAAGCACTCAATCCAGGATGCGGTGCTGCGGGCACCTGCGAGGTGGAGCTAAGTGCGCTCGTTACACCGGAACTCATCTGGGCGCTCGTCGCACTCGGTGCGGTGGCGTTGATCGCTCCAGTTGTTGGTATCATGAGAAAGCGCCGTAGGTCCGCAAACGGTGCAAAATAGTTCCAAATCCAATTATCACTTTAAGCTTTTAGTCGTTGCTGCGTTTGAAGGTGGGATCCATGCAAAAAACAATTTTAACGCCCGACATTTGTGTGATTGGCGCGGGTTCCGCTGGATTGACTGTCGCAGCAGCTGCGGCCGCATTCGGTGTTGAAGTTGTGCTCATAGAGAAAGACAAGATGGGCGGAGACTGCCTGAACTACGGCTGTGTTCCTTCAAAGGCGCTCATCGCCGCAGGGAAGGCTGCACAGGCTCACAGGAATTCTGCCAAGTATGGCGTGAAAGCAAACGAACCCTCAATTGATTTTGCCGCTGCAAACGCGCATGTACGCAACGTAATTGCAGCAATTGAGCCGCACGACTCGGTTGAGCGCTTTGAGGGGCTTGGTGTCAACGTAATCCAATCCGCGGCGCGCTTTGTTGATGCTGAAACCGTTGAAGCTGGCCACTATCTGATCAAGGCACGCCGTTTCGTCGTCGCGACCGGCTCCTCAGCCTTCGTGCCGCCGATTGCCGGGCTGAATGAAGTCCCGTATCTGACCAACGAGACGTTGTTTGATCAAACCAATCGCCCCGATCATCTGCTGATTATTGGCGGTGGCCCAATTGGCATGGAGATGGCGCAGGCGCATCAACGTTTGGGCTCCAAGGTAACGGTCATCGAGGCGTCAAAAGCACTGTCCAACTCTGATCCCGAGTTCGCGGCGATTGTGATCGATCGTCTCAGGGCCGAAGGGGTTGATATCCGAGAGGGTGCAAACGTCGAAAAGGCCGAGAAGAGTGAAAACGGTGTTCGACTGACGCTCAAGCAGGCCAATGGCACAATTGACTACGTTGATGGAACGCACCTGCTTGTTGCCGCTGGTCGCTCGGCCAACATCACCAATCTTGGTTTGGATGAAGCAGGCATCAAAACCCACAGCAAAGGCATAGAAGTCGACAAGGGACTGCGCACAAGCAACAAGAAAGTCTATGCAATTGGCGATGTTATCGGCGGGCTGCAGTTCACCCATCTCGCCGGAGCGCATGCGTCGTTACTGGTGCGTACCTTGCTGTTTCGAATGCCGGTAAACCATCACAAACTGGTTATTCCCTTTGTCACCTACACAGAGCCGGAACTTGCGCATATCGGCATGACCGAGCAGGAAGCGCGCCAGGTTCACGGTGATGGTCTCAAGGTGCTCACGGCGGATTTCTCAGGAAATGACCGGGCGCTTGCGGAGGGCAAAACCGTCGGCAAGGTGAAGCTCATCGTGGGAAAGGGCGGCAGGCTCGTAGGGGCGGATATCGTTGGCCCTCAGGCGGGTGAGCTGTTGGCCCCTCTGGCGTTGATGATTTCAAAAAAGATGCATGTAAAGGCCCTTTTGGACCTGATGCTTCCGTACCCGACATTGACTGAGGTCTTGAAACGAGCGGCGCTGTCTTACTACGCTGGCGCGGCAGAGAGCCCATGGTTACGCCGTCTTCTGGCATTCTTGCGGAAGTTAGGTTGAATGACAAGGATTTGGCACGTTGCAGTGCCTTGGTGATCTGATAAAACTAAGGTGACTTCGGCGATCAATTAAAGTTGGCAGCGTGCAGGATCTAAAGAAGAACTCAAACACTGGTGAAGCAAAACAGGGAGCAGAGCGCCCAAGCGGGCGGCGCACTGGCTTTGGGCTGTCCAGTAAGCTGCTGGTTCTTACCATTCTTTTTGTGATGATCAGCGAGGTCTTGATCTTTGTTCCCTCGATCGCGAACTACCGCAACAACTGGCTTCAAGACAACTTGGCCGTTGCCGGTGTTGCGGCATCCCTCATTGAGGATGCAGGGTCCGTTTCAGAGAGGGTGCAGCATGAGCTGCTAGAGGCAACAGGCGCGCTGGCCATCTCATATAGCCACGACGGCATGCGGCGCCTGATTGCCATGAGCGAAAAGCCTGATGGGTTTGCCGCTACAATACGCATGGAACAAGAAACGCCATGGTCTGCAATCGCCTGCAGTTTTGAAACACTGCTCGGCTTCAAAGCTGGCAACATCCGTGTGATCGGAGATGTGCGCATGGGGGCGGGGCAGGTGGATATGGTGATCCCGGTTGCCAAGATGCGCGCGGACTTGCTGGCTTACTCCCTGAATATTCTCCAGTTGTCGCTGGTTATCTCGATAATAACCGCAACGCTGGTGTATTCCTCCCTGCGCTGGCTCTTTCTTCGCCCCATGCAGCGCCTCACCAGTTCTATGGACAGATTTGCCCGCGACCCTGAAAACAAGGGTGAAATCATATCGCCCTCCAACCGCGCCGATGAAATTGGAGAGGCGGAGCGACAGCTCGCGGCAATGGAGACGAAGCTAAATCAGGCCTTGAAGCAACAACGCAAGCTGGCGGATCTTGGGCTTGCTGTTTCCAAGATAAACCATGACCTGAGAAACATCTTGTCCTCTGCGCAGCTCTTCATCGAGCGTTTGGAAGGGTTGCCGGACCCAACCGTGCAGCGCATCGCGCCAAAGCTGCTGGCAACACTGGATCGCGCGACAAGCTACACCAAGGCGGTAATGTCCTATGGGAAGGCTCAAGAGGCGGAGCCAAACATCAGGGTAATCCGCTTGGCAGGTGTTGTGTCGGATGTGGAAGAGGTGCTCGGCCTTAGCGGCAATGATGACATCTGCTTTGAGAGCCATATCTCTGAGGATCTGGAAGTCAACGCAGACCCTGAGCAGATCTTTCGTGTGATCATGAACTTGTGTCGGAATGCGGTTCAGGCCATGCAGGAGGACAAGACTGTTGATGCATCTGTCATCAAGCGCATCACGGTCGATGCCGAAGTGCGTGGCGACAGGATAGAGCTTCTTATCTCAGATACGGGGCCGGGTGTGCCGGAAAAGATGCGTGAAAACCTGTTCCGCGCTTTCCATACTTCGGGCAAGGCCGGAGGCACGGGGCTGGGACTGGCTATCGCCGCTGAAATCGTAAAGGCCCACCAGGGAACACTTTCCTTGAAAGAAGACGGTTGCCCTGGAGCCTGCTTCGTTATTTCTCTGCCGCACCGCGAACAGCCGAAAAAGAAGGGCACAATCACTCGCCTTTTCCCGAAGGATACGCAGATTTCGGCTGGTGGCGACTGAGAGAGGTTACGTAATTCACTTTAAAAAACAGAGAATAAGCCCTGAACGAACGGTGCTGGCTTACTGTTTTTGTCCACGTTAAATTGCATCTGCATATCTTTTTCCCCAAAACATAGGGACTGACAAAAAAAAGATACAAAAGCGCTTGCCAAGTGTCAGCATCAGGGATAGATAGAGCCCCGTTCCGAACGGAACACACGGCAAGCACCGGTAGCTCAGCTGGATAGAGCACCAGACTACGAATCTGGGGGTCGGGAGTTCGAATCTTCCCCGGTGCGCCATTTCTTCAAGCCTTCCTTGAGTATTCAAGACGTCTTGTTGAAGCGCTGCATAGCCTCTATGGTTCAATGCAGGCAATGCCTCATATGCACCGGTAGCTCAGCTGGATAGAGCACCAGACTACGAATCTGGGGGTCGGGAGTTCGAATCTTCCCCGGTGCGCCATTTCTCCCCAAAACTGTATTCTCAAAGCAGGCTGGCCGTATCGGTTTTCTGCCCTTTTGTTGTGTTTTTAAGCGTTTAGCCGTAACTTGTGGTTCGTGCAACGCATTCAGAAGCCATCATATGTCCCGGACTGCGGTTACTCCTGAAAACCTTATCGAACTTCTGGAAAGCCGTGTTTCGGCTTCTTTAAAGGCAATGGACGGTAGCGGGCCATCTGACGAGGAAGTGGAGCAGCTGATTGCTGCAGCTGCTACTGCGCCGGATCATGGACGTCTCACGCCCTATCGCTTCATGAAGGTAAGCATGGAGGGACGTCGGCGTTTGGGAGATCTCTTTGAAGCCGTCGAAAAGGGACGCAACCTTCATGCCTCGCCGGAGACGTTGGAACAGGCCCGGCAAAAGGCCTATCGCGGGCCATGTCTCCTCGTCCTGATCGGCTGTTTTCGAAGTGAGTTGGAAACGGGTATTCCAGAGGATGAGCAGCTTGTAACGGCGGGTGCAGCCCTGCAGAACCTGTTGGTTGCTGCCACTGCCATGGGATATGCCAGCCGGGTCACCAGTGGGCGGGGCGCCAGATCTCCTTTGTTTCACAAAGGGTTGGGGCTGCAGGAGAACGAGCGCTTTCTCTGTTTTGTTTCTCTAGGCCACGTGGCGCTACCTAGGCCAGCGAAAGGCAGACCTGAACCTTCAAGTCTGCTCTCCGAGTTCTAACGGCCTATTTGTTCTTGGGGCGAAACACCTTGATCACGTCAGGGTTGGTTTCAATTCGTCCAGCGCCAATAAGATCAAGGCAATAGGGTACAGCCGGGAACACGGCATCAAGGCATGTCTTGATGGCGGCTGGCTTGCCCGGCAAATTGATGATCAAGCTTCTGCCCCGAATACCTGCGGTCTGACGTGAAAGAATGGCGGTTGGCACTTCCTCCAAGCTCACCTTGCGCATCAGCTCTCCAAAGCCAGCCAATTCTTTTTCCATGACGAGTGCCATGGCTTCCGGCGTCAGATCTCTGGGAGCTGGTCCAGTGCCGCCTGTTGTAAGGATCAGGTCGGCGCAAACATCGTCACAAAGCTCGATCAGGCAGTCCTTCACGCTCTCAATACCGTCAGGAATCATGCGTGTAACCGGCTCCCACGGCATGGAGAGTGCATCTCGCATATAGGCCATGATTGCTGGGCCGCTTTTATCTACATACTCTCCCGAAGTCGCCCGGTCTGAAATTGTAACGGCTGCAATCTTCACGCCTCTGCCCTCCTGCTGCAAAAGAACCTTTCCTGTTGCGTAGCATCCGACGTGGGTTGGTCAAAACACAAATTAGTAACTTAGATTTGTATCTTCCAAAAAAATAAGAGCCTGACCTTGCCGGAAAGTTGGCCTACGGTCTTCAATGACGTTACGTCAACAAAAGGTCTGCCAATGCAAAAGAAAAAAATAGCCGCGTTCAGCGAATTGGAAGATCGTAAACCCTCCCATGCCCTTGTTGCAAATGTGGATCTTGTCCTTGTCAAATATGATGATGAGATCTCCGTCATGTATGGCCGGTGCCTGCACCGAGGTGCGATAGAACCGCAACAGTTTGCCGAGTTCGCCGAGGAAGTACGTGAGGAAACCGAAGGGATCCCCATTGGTTGCAAACTCTCAGCTCAGCACATCGAAAAGGACAGTGATGCGGCGTTGGCGGTAGGCGTGGACTACATCATTCTGGACGAACGCGGCGGCGGTACTTGGGCAGCACCAAGTTTGTTTCGAGATAACATCTCCGTTCCCACCATTCCGGCACTTGCCCGGGCGCGCGGGCATCACCGCTTGTCAGAGTTCAACATCGACGACCTTTGCATTTGGAAAGAGGAAAACGCCAAACTTTCCGGGATTTCATTCAGTGGCGTGAGTTTTGATGACATGGGGAGGGAGTGGAATGGCCGTTGCTGAGATGCTGTTGGAAATATTGATCTACTACGCTCTCTTAGGCTTCATGGTTGCCATCGTCTTTCTGATCTTTGGCATCGGCAAGGTGGAACGGGCCGCCAAGGGCGCATACTTCTTCCGGCCACAATTGATCCCCGGCATCATGTTGTTGTGGCCAGTGGTGATTTATCGCTGGCGAAAGCTGGCCCAGTCACCTGAGCAGGAGGGTTAGCCATGCAACGCAGACAACGTCGCGCCCATCAAGTCATCTGGTGGTTCCTAGCCATCCTCATCCCTGTGGTGGTTGCGATCGCAGTTTTCAGCAATCCGACTGGCAATTCTCAGCAGCCTGCGGTGCCACTGGATGACCGAGCCAAACAGGTTGAGGGAGGTCAAGGGTGAGCCACAAGTACATTCCGGTCATTTGGAACCGAACCAAGATTGTTTATGACATTGTCGCGGTGGCCTGCATCGCAGCTTACCTAGGTGTCTACTTGTATGTAGCACCGCTTTTTCAGACCGTGACCCTTCCCATAGACGCGCTCATTTATCGAGCTCAAGCTTATGGCACCTGTGTTTTTTTTCTGCTCACAGTCATTTTGTGCATTGGCCCGCTGGCCCGCTTGGACACGCGCTTTTTGCCTTTGCTTTACAACAGGCGTCACCTCGGAGTGATGACTGCGTGCCTCGCGGTAGTGCATGTAAAGTACATTCTGGATTGGTACTACGCCTTCTCTCCGACAGATCGGTACGTGGCGGTTCTGGCTGCAAACACCAGCTATTTTCAGTTCCTTGGTTTTCCCTTCGAAGTGTTGGGACTTGCAGCACTGTTGATCCTCTTGGTGCTGGCCACCACAAGCCATGACTTCTGGCTCCATTTTCTGGGGCCTCCCCTTTGGAAGACGCTTCATATGGGCATCTATTTTGCCTATGCGCTTGTCGTCTTCCATGTTGCGCTTGGGGCGCTGCAAAGCGCTGCCGGTCCGGTTATGCCCCTGGTGGTTGGTGCGTCAGCGTCCCTTGTGATCACGTTGCATGTGCTAGCCGCACGCAAAGAACGGTCAACGGAAAACGACGTGCCGCTTGAAACTGACGACACACCGTGGGTGGTTGTGGGCGATCCAATGCAGATCCCCAACAAGCGAGCACAAATCGTTGCTCTGAAGGAAGATGAAAGGGTTGCCGTGTTTCGCGACGGCGACAAAGTATCCGCCATATCCAACGTGTGCGCTCACCAGAACGGACCGCTTGGGGAGGGGAAGATTGTATATGGCTGCGTAACCTGCCCTTGGCATGGCTATCAGTATCGGGTTGAAGACGGCTGTTCGCCGCCGCCTTTTACTGAAAAGGTCCCCACATATCGCCTGAAGCTGAAAGGCAATCTCCTTTTATTGGACCCCATTGCCTTGCCAGCGGGAACCTACATTGAGCCAGTTGTTGTGGGAGGCGTTCATGCAGCAGAAAAAGCCTAAGGGTAAACCGGACCCGTTTTTTATCGGGTGGGCCAAAAAGCCTCCCAAGCTGTTGCAGGGCTTTTTATTCTTTGTCTCCGCTGTTCTCGTGGGCGGGGCGGCTGGTGTTGCTTTCAGCATTGGCGCGTCTGTCCCTGATCCTGGCAACGGCACGTTCTTGTGGAGTGCCGGCTATCAGACCATGACCGGTGTTGTTGAAGCCAAACCCTATCCGGTCTTGCGCTTGCCGCCGAGTGAACCGGGAGGCGAACCGCGGGCACTGCTTTTGTCCGGGGTCGGCAAGCGAGGCGTTCAGGGATTGGCCGGGCCGCTCAATGGTAAACAAGTCGATGCAGGCGGGGTGCTGCTCAAGCGCGGCACAATCGAAATGCTGCAGGTCGGCGGCCAAGTGAAGTTACGCGCGGCAGAGACCCCTCTCAATAGCTTTGAACCGCAGCCCGCCGAAGATCTTGGAAGGTGGCGTCTTTCTGGTGAGGTTTGCGATGGCAAATGCTATGTTGGCGCCATGCGCCCCGGCGTGGGGCTTGCGCACAAGGCCTGTGCCAACCTGTGTCTCATCGGCGGGGTTCCGCCTGTCTTCGTCAGCACCAGTCCCGTCGATGGCAGCAGCTTCTTTTTGCTTGCCGATGCGCAGGGCAATCCAGTGCCTGAGGATCTGTATGACCTCACGGCTCTGTTCATATCCCTTGAAGGCGAAATAGAGCGCCGCGATGATCTGTTGATCTTCAAGGCAGATCTGACGACGGCCAAGCGCCTATAGCTTCAAACGGGTGTGCCGGTTTCTTGCGTGTTAATCACTTCTTTTCATTCTTTACCTAAGGTTAGAAATTGGATTGCAGCAACGCCTTAAAACAACAAGAACAGGGGCGAACATGCTTGGTGTCGTTTTTTCAGAATTCATGGAAATGGTGGAAGAAGAGTTTTCGCCTGACGTGGCCGATAGGGTCATGGAGCAAGTCGAGGACATGTTGCCCAGCGGCGGTGCTTACACGGCTGTAGGGGAGTACCATCACAGCGAAATTCTAACGCTGATCGGTCAACTCAGTGCAGACACCGGGGTGCCCGTGGAGGATTTGGTCGAAAAATTTGGGCGATATCTCTTTGCCCGGTTCGCCGTGCTCTACCCAGAGTTCTTCCAAGGCGCGGACGATGCATTCACCTTCCTCGGTACAATTGAAGACTACATCCACCGCGAAGTGCGGAAATTGTATCCGCATGCAGAGCTTCCAAGCTTCGATTGCGATCGACCGAGCGACGCAGTTCTTATCATGCATTACGAGTCCAAACGCCCATTTGCGCCATTGGCACATGGCCTTATTCATGGCTGTATCGATCACTTTGGACAGGAAATTATGGTTCATATGGACATGCCGGAGGAGAAGGCTGGCAGCGCCGCAACATTTACCCTCAGGCGGACGTGATGACCGATGGATGCTTTCCGACTGCAAAGGCGTTTAGAGCGCGAGCGAAAAGCCCGCAAAGAGGCTGAACGCCTATTGGAAAACAAGGCGCGTGAGCTGTACATGGCCAACCAGGCCCTTTCACAGACGCTGGAAGACCTTGAAGAACGCATTTCCTTACGTACCCAAGAGTTGAGGCAAGCAACCCGCATGGCTGAAGAGGCAAACCGGGCAAAATCCGAGTTCCTTGCCAACATGAGCCACGAAATCAGAACGCCACTGAACGGCATCATCGGCATAAGTGAACTGCTTCTCGATACCGAACTCGATGAAAAGCAAGGTCAGCTCGCCGGTATGATTCAGGACTCCTCCAACGCATTGCTTGAGATCATCAATGACATCCTGGATTTTTCCAAGATTGAAGCCGGTCATATGAATGTACACACCGGCTACTTCAACCTCGAAAGCGTGCTGCAGGCTGTTTTCAGCATCAACTACCATCGCGCCATGCGAAAAAAACTGAAGTTGGAGCTCCGCTACTCCCCCGTGCTACCTCGGACTTTCATTTCAGATCAGGCGATGGTGCGTCAGATTTTCTCCAATCTGGTGAGCAACGCGGTGAAATTTACTGAAGTGGGCAGTGTAAACATTACCGTCTCTGACAGAGCTCAACTCGTTCCGGATGGTATTCGAGTGGAGGTTGCAGACACAGGTATCGGGCTTGCCAATGAAGACCTGACAACGATCTTTGAAAAGTTCCGGCAGGTAGAAAGCGGAGCAAGCCGCAAATATGCTGGCACCGGGTTAGGCCTTGCCATCACCAAGTCACTGGTTGAACTGCTGGGTGGGCAGATCACCGTGACATCGCAGAAAGATGTCGGTACGACATTTGTGGTCGAGTTGCCTCTGAGCGCGGCAGAGGGGGACCACAGTGTGTTGGGCGCTGGTTTGCATGACGCGGGCAAAAGGCCAGAAAAGAAACTGCCTGAGGGCATGCGCATTTTGATCGTGGAAGATACTCTAACCAACCAGATGGTGATGAAAGCCTATCTGGAAACGGAGCCGCTTGACGTCGTTCTTGCCAATGATGGTCGCTCAGCAGTGGAAGAGTTCAAGAGACAAAAGCCAGACCTCATTTTCATGGATGTTTCAATGCCGGAAATGGACGGCTACGAAGCGACCGAAATGATCCGAACCAACGAATTGCAAACGGGTGCCGAGCGTACCTGCATCATAGCGCTGACCGCCAACGCAACGGAAGAGCACAAACGTAAGTGCCTGCAAGCGGGTATGGATGATTATCTCTCCAAACCGGTCACAAAGGGCAGTGTAATGGAGAAACTCATAGAGTGGTTAGGAGCCTGAGGTGAAGTTTCACCTCAGGCATGTTCCAATTCCGCTTCCCATTCTATGAGAAGCTTTTTCAGGCCGTCCTCATCAACGAGATCAGCAGCATCAGAGAAGGAGAACCATTTGCGGTTTCTTTCATCCTTTTCCGGCCAGCGCTTCATCTCGTCTTTGACTTTGAGGGGGTATACGCTTACCTCGCAAAGCACAGGGGCCTTGTCACCGCGCAGCTTTACATAATGGTATTTTCCAATTTTCTTGGACCCAATGTTACCTTTTATGCCAGCTTCTTCGTAAGCTTCTTGTTTTGCAGCTTCGGCGTCAGTTTTGCCCTTCATGGGCCAGCCCTTTGGGATAACCCAGCGCCTTGTTTCGCGCGAAGTGATAAGCATGACCTCCGGACGTCCTTTTTTGCCCAAGCGGAAAGGTAGAGCCGCGCATTGCACGCCCTCCTCAAAGAATGGGTGTTTGGAATGGACGATAGGTTTGCTCATCCTCGTGAATTCCTAGTGCTGGGCTCGAAAGAGCCCATCCTTTCATTTCATTCAGTGATATTTGTCTAGATATTTGCTCTATTATTATAATTCTCAAGTGCGGTGAAACACTGCTTTTGTCGACCAAGGGCCTATCTGCCGCAACGGCTATATGGACCAAAGATTAATTTCGTAGGCGCATAAATCCAAAAATGCCGAAGGGCAAGGTGAAAATTTCTCTCGGATCAGCGCATAAAAATCCCTTGTATCACCTCCCTTATACCGGGAAATTGCTTAGCAGTGCAAATCTCGGGGTGAACTTATTGAGTTCCTAATTGGTAATATTGCGTAAGGTAACGCATCTGGCAGAAGTTATTCAGGGGGAATGGTGCGAAAAACACACACTGACTTTGAGGCAACGAAACGCCTCTTCACGCTTCCGGGTTCTTTGATATACCTCGACGGTAATTCTTTGGGCGCAATGCCGAAAAACGTCTCCGAACGGGTTCAAAAAACAGTGGATGAACAATGGGGCGTGAGTCTTATCCGAGGCTGGAATGACCATGGTTGGGTTCATAAACCCTCAAGCATTGGGGATCGCATTGGAAAACTCATCGGGGCCGAAAACGGGACTGTGCTTTGTGGCGACAATACGTCCATCAACGTGTTTAAAGCGCTCGCCACGGCTGTGAAAATGCGGCCGGACCGGCACATCATATTGTCTGATACGGGCAACTTCCCAACGGATTTGTACATGGCTCAAGGCCTTTCAAGCTTGTTGGAGCAAGGGCATGAGTTGCGGCTCGTCGAGCCGGAGGGCGTGGAAGCGGCTTTGGATGAGACGATCGCGGTGATGATGCTCACCGAGGTGGACTACCGCACAGGTCGCCGTCACAACATGAAGAGCCTCACAGCAAAAGCGCATGAAGTGGGCGCGTTGACGCTTTGGGATCTTGCGCACTCTGCAGGTGCCTTTCCGGTACACCTCGATGCATGTGAAGCCGATTTCGCAGTTGGCTGCGGGTACAAATACCTCAACGGTGGCCCAGGGGCTCCAGCCTTCGTATATGCTGCAAAGCGTCATCACGAAGCCATGACCACGCCTCTTGCCGGGTGGTGGGGACACGAAACCCCTTTCTCATTTGATCTGGACTATCGTCCGGCTTCTGGCATCAACCAAATGCGGGTTGGAACGCCTTCCGTACTGGCCATGGCGGCCATGGAGGCCGCTCTGGATCTTTGGGATTTGGTGAGCCTTGACGATGTACGCATACGCTCTGTCGACCTGTGCGAGCTGTTCATTGCCGAGGTGGAACGCCGCTGCCCGGAGTTGACACTTGCCAGTCCTCGAAGCGCCGAAGACCGAGGATCTCAGGTCTCGTTCCATGCTGAAGAAGGTTACGCCATCATGCAGGCGCTCATTGCTGATGGGGTGATCGGCGATTTTCGAGCGCCTGATATTATTCGCTTCGGTTTCACACCTCTTTACATCGGCCCAGAGGACGTCGTTGGGGCAGCAGAGGCTTTGGAAAGAATTCTCAAGGAACGGCGTTGGGATCGGCCTGAATTTAAAGTGAAAGCTGCCGTAACCTAAATATCCGACGTATGCGCGAAAAAAAGTCATATACTTGCTGAGAAATTGTCGGGTGTTTGGTTAGGTGGTTTTACTGGTTCATCCTGCGAAAAGCTGCTAGATCTTTAAAAAGAAAAACAAAACCAGAGATTTTATCAGGCATACAAAACGATTTGGTTCGCGAAAAAGCGGGCCCATAGCGTTTACTCCAGATGGGGAACGGGGGCAGAGTTGGCGCCATAAGCTGACCTGCCCCCTATTGGGGAGAGAGAATGCTTCAGGTCGAGGGGCTGACAATGAACTTCGGCGGCTTTACTGCCGTCAACAAGTGCGCGTTTTCGATTGGTGCTGGAACAATAACAGGTCTTGTTGGGCCCAATGGCGCGGGCAAAACCACTCTGTTCAACCTGATTGCCGGGGCGTTTCAGCCCACGTCAGGCAAAATCCGCTTTCAAGGCAAAGATGTAACGAAGCTTTCGACGGATCAATTGTTCCACCAGGGGCTGGTGCGGACGTTCCAGATCCCTCACGAGTTTCACCGGCTCTCCGCCCTTGAAAACCTGATGATGGTGCCGCCAGCGCAGAAAGGGGAGACCCTGCTGTCAAACTGGCTGCAATTTGGTGCCGTCAAAGCGCAGGAAAAAGAGGTGCGCGCACGTGCATGGGAAACGCTTGAGTTCTTGGAACTCACTCAGGTGGCCTTTGAACGCGCGGGCAACCTGTCCGGAGGTCAAAAGAAACTACTTGAGCTCGGGCGCACCATGATGACGGATGCCAAGCTGGTGCTGCTTGATGAGCCTGCAGCCGGTGTAAACAGAACCCTCCTGCGCAAACTGGAACAGAAGATAGAAATCCTGAACAAGGAGCGTGGATTTACATTCATGCTCATCGAACACGACATGGAGATGATCGAGAAGCTCTGTTCTCCAGTCATTTGCATGGCTGAAGGTTCGGTTCTGATTGAGGGTGATTTCCAGACAGTACGTTCTGATCCGCGCGTCCTTGAAGCTTATCTTGGCGAAGTCGCCTACGGGGAGACAGCCTGATGCTGCAAAAGGCGACGAGCCACGTGTTTGCCATGCAAGAAGTTCGCGGAGGCTATGGAGATGCAGACATTCTCCATGGTGTTTCCATTGAGGTGGCCGAAAAAGAAATTGTTGTCATTGTCGGCCCGAATGGGGCGGGCAAATCAACGGCCATGAAAGCCATTTTTGGCCTGTTGAAAGTCCGTGGGGGCTCCATCATGGTTGATGGCACAGACATCGCCGGATGGACGCCAAACCGCATTGTTCAGCACGGAGTTTGTTACGTGCCGCAGGTCAACAACGTCTTTCGCGAGATGACTGTGCATGAAAATCTTGAGATGGGGGCGTTTCTAAACAAGGGCGACTTCACCGAGGCGTGTGATCGTGTCTACGCTTTGTTTCCAGACCTTAGAGAACGCCGCCGTGCCCTAGCTGGGAACCTGTCAGGCGGCCAACGGCAAATGGTCGCCATGGGGCGAGCCTTGATGCTGAGCCCCAAACTGTTGCTGCTGGACGAGCCGACTGCGGGCTTGTCGCCAAAGTACATGGAGCAGATTTTCGAGATCACCCGCGGTGTGCGGGATTCCGGCGTTTCCATTTTGTTGGTTGAACAGCACGCCAAACAGGCCCTGGCGTTTGCGGACCGTGGTTATGTGTTGGCTGCGGGGCAAAACCGCCATGAGGGCCGGGCCGCTGATCTGCTTGCAGATCAGGAGGTCGCTGAAATGTTCTTGGGCGGGTAGGGCAATGACACTGCTGGAACTGATAAACTTTTATCTCATACCGGGTGTTGTGCTCGGTTCAATTTACGCACTGGGCGCTGTTGGCATCACATTGGTCTTCGGCATTTTGCGGTTCGCGCACCTGGCCCACGGGGACCTTGCGACTTTCGGGGCGTTTGCCGCCTTGGCATTGGTTGCTGCAGGGGGCGTCAATGTCTGGGTTGCCTTGCCACTTGCCATGGCCATCTGCGGCGTGGCGGCGATTGGCATCGACAAGTATTTCTACGACTACCTCAAAGAACGGCCGAAGATTCTGACCGTGATGGCCTCTCTCGGTATTGCCTTGATGCTGCGTGCCGTGGTGCAGGTGGTGTGGGGCGTTGATACGGAAACATACACCCGCGGAATTGTGCGCCCGGAGACCTACTGGGGTATCCGTATTCGCGATCGAGAGCTGTATACGGTTATTGCCATGCTCGGCATTGTGGCGGTGCTCTGGTTCTTCTTAAAGAACACCAAATGGGGCAAAGCCATGCGGGCGATGTCTGACAACCCTGATCTGGCTTTGCTTTCTGGCGTCGACAACCGCAAGGTTACCATGCTCACCTGGATGATCGTTGGCATGCTGTGTGCTGCCGCTGGTTTCTTCCTCGGCCTCAACACCGAGCTCAAGGCGCTGATGGGGTGGACCATGCTGTTGCCCATGTTCGCTGCAGCCATTCTGGGCGGCGTGGGCCGCGTCGAAGGGGCTGTCATTGGCGGGTTGATCATCGGCATCGTTGAAGAGACGTCTGTGCTGTTCATCCCGACAGAATACAAGGCCGCACTCGCCTTCGCCATTTTGTTGATCATCCTGCTTGTACGTCCTACCGGGCTGCTCAAGGGCAAGGTTCTGTAAGGAGGTCGCTCATGGAACTTATCGGACTTGCCAACTACGCTGTTTACATGGCGATTTTCATTGGCATCTACGCCATTCTTGCGCTGGGCCTGAACATCCAGTGGGGCTTTACAGGCTTGTTCAACGCGGGTATCGCGGGTTTCTTCGCTGTCGGCGCTTACGTTTCGGCAATCCTGACGTCGGCCGATGTTGCAGACCGAATTGGTGGATTTGATCTGCCCATCGTTGTGGGATGGATCGGCGCCATGGTTGCCGCAGGCCTGATTGCCTGGCCCATTGGCAAAATTTGTTTGCGTTTTCGCTCGGACTATCTGGCCATCGCCACCATCGGTATCGCCGAAATCATTCGATTGGTCGTGAAGTCAGAAGGCTGGATGACGGGCGGTGCCCGTGGCGTCAACAATGTGCCGCGCCCATTTGGAGACCTGGAGTATTTTCAATCTCAGCTCGCCTACATGCTCATGGTCTTCTTAATCCTCGGCATCGTTTACTTCCTCGTCGAGCGGCAGATCCATGCGCCATGGGGCCGCATGATGCGCGCTATCAGGGACAATGAAGCCGCCGCTGCGGCCATGGGTAAAAACATCGAGCGCCGTCGCCTCGAAGCCTTCATTTTCGGTGCTGCCATCATGGGGCTTGGGGGGGCTCTGTTCGCCCACTTCAACCGGTCCATCACACCCGAGGCGGTTGATCCAATGGTCGCCACATTCCTTATCTGGATCATGCTGATCCTCGGTGGGTCGGGGAATAATCGCGGTGCGATCCTCGGCGTTGCAGTGGTCTGGATCATCTGGTCCATGTCGGAGATGATTACCGATCAGCTGCCGCAGGAATACGCGATCAAAGCCAAGTACATGCGAGTGTTCATCATTGGCTTGATGTTGCAGCTTGTGCTGCGGTTCCGTCCGGAGGGGATTTTGCCGGAACCGCAATACACCGATGAAACAAACAAGGAGAAGGTGCAAAGGGGAAGCCCAGCTTCCGATGCACCCACCACTTAGCGATCGAGTGGCCCGATGCTGGCCAAAACAACAAGATCCAACCGGAGGTTTGTGAACATGAAGCTTACTTCACTTGCATTCACGGCAGCTCTTGCAGGAGCTACCGCACTTACGTCACACACTGCACTGGCAGACGTTAAAGTTGGCCTGCTTGGCGGTGTTTCTGGGCCGATTGCAGCAATGGCTCCGCCAATGCTTGATGCCGCGCAGCTTGCCTTCCAGCAGGTCAATGAACAAGGTGGCGTTGCTGGTGGCCAGATGATTGAGGCTGTCGTTGGCGATAGTGGCTGTAATCCGCAAAACGGCGTGGACAGCGCAACCAAGCTGGTAAACGTAGAGCAGGTTGTTGGCCTGGTTGGTCCGCATTGCTCCGGCGCGGTTATTGCGGTCGCCAACTCTGTTTCCGTGCCTGCTGGCATTGCTTTGTTGACGCCATCTGGCACATCTCCGGAAATCACCAGCATCGAGGACAAAGACACCGTTATGCGTACCGTGCCATCTGATGACTATCAGGGCCGGGCGCTTGCGCGGGCGCTTTTGGAACGGGGAACCAAGAAGGTTGCTGTCGCCTATTTGAACAACGACTATGGTACTGGCCTGGCTGAATCTTTTAAGGCTGAGTTTGAAGCCAATGGTGGCGAGCTTGCTGGATATGCCGCGCACGAGGAAGGCAAGGCGTCCTACCGCTCAAACCTTGCAGCGTTGGCACGTGATGGCGCCGACACCCTTGTAATCTTTGATTATGGTGACGGCACAGGTCTAACCATTCTGCGTCAAGCGCTTGAGAACGGCTTCTTTGAAAACTTTGTTGGCGGCGACGGCATGAAGTCTGAAGCCATCATCAACGAACTTGGGGCCGAGAACCTGACGACATTTGTTGCGTCCTCACCGGTAGGTACAGCATCCAGCAGTCTCGATCTGTTCAATGATGCTTTTGCCGGTATCGGCGGAGACCCGAACGCAATTTTTGTGACCACGTCATATGATGCAGCCTTCCTCATGGCGTTGGCTATTGAGAAAGCTGGCGGCGACAAGGCCGCAGTCGCTGCAGCTCTGCGTGAAGTTTCAAATGGTGAAGGTGAACCGATTCTTCCGGGTGAATGGAAGAAGGCAACAGGCCTCATCGCAGAAGGTAAGGCAATTGATTACAAGGGTGCCTCAGGTGACCTGGACTTTGACGAAAACGGAGATGTCCCCGGTGCCTACGCCATGTTCAAGGTTTCAAATGACACTTTCGAATCTATTGGTGAGATGAAGTAAGCAGTCCTACGCTGTGGAAGAACGCGCGCCGGTCCTGATAAACAGGGCCGGCGTTTTTATGCCTACTTGGTCAGAATCAATTTGCCGAGTTTGGTGATGGTAAGGCGGTACTCATCATCGTTGTGCGAGATCTTGATCTCACGCGTGCCTTTGAAAAGTGCCTTACTATCAATCTTCTGAGTGCTTTCGCTATCAGTTCCTTGATGAGCGATCCTAGTCATTTCTCAGCCCCGTTTCTTCGACAAGTTAGCATCCTCCGGTTGTTGCCGGATATTTATAACTTGACTTTCATACTCATATTTAAGTAAGAAAGCAACGACTGTTTGCCAATGAGTGTCATTCGCGTCTGACACTGGCAGGCAAAGTCATGCCCGAACTCAGTAGCCAGCCACCCGCTCCTCCCTCGTCGGCAAGCCAGCTACACTTTTCTGAATGTCGGGGTCATCTCCGTAGAGGCCTGCACAAAACCCCAATAAATGATAGGGGTGTTGTCTGCGGGCATCTTGGTGTTGAACGTGAAGTCTTGCGCTGCTCTAGCTGGGTCTGTCAGGAGCTAGACAATTTTGGATAGTTGATCAGCGGGTGGTTAAAGCATCCGCTTTCCGGGGATTTGAAAAGGAATATTCCGTGCTGTCATCTGTCGCTACGTCGGGGTACGGCGAGTTTTTGGGGCCTCTGGTTTCCTTGCTGGAAAAAGGTGGCTCGGTTGTCGGATTGTTGCTTGTGCTCAGTCTGGCCGCCTCGACTCTCGTTGTGGCGAAACTCATTCAGTTCGTCCGGGCCGGTATCGGTCGGCACGCCCGGGCGAAGACGGCGGTAGAGCTTTGGCGCAAGGGATACATGGATGATGCGTATCGTATGGTAGCGCTCCACCGGTCTCCGGTGTCTGATGCCGCTGCTCACACCATGCGCGGTCTCCGCAACCCTTCGCTCGATAAGGCTCTCATCCGCGAAGATGTTGAGCGTATTTGCCTGACGCATTTGAACAGCCTGCGCAGTCACTTTCGTGCGCTGGAAATGATTGCACAAATCGCACCTCTTCTTGGCCTGTTCGGAACGGTGCTCGGCATGATCAATGCATTTCAGGCCATGGCAGATGCCGGAGCGCAGGTAAACCCCGCCGACCTTGCCAGTGGTATTTGGGTTGCGCTTTTGACCACGGCGGTTGGCTTGGCTGTTGCAATTCCGTCTTCTGTCTTGCTCACCTTTTTTGAAAGCCGGGTCGAGCGGGAACAGGCTGCAATGGAATTGGTTGTGACACACCTGTTTACTGGAGCCGCAACGGAAGACGATCATGCGGTTGTTTCTGTGCGCGAACGTAAGGCGAAGCTTGAGGTCGCCTAGATGCAGCTCGGAAACACCCGTCGCCGCAGTCGTGCGCCGTCGCTCACATCGCTCATTGACGTCATTTTTCTGCTCCTCATGTTTTTCATGTTGGCCTCAACATTCTCCATCTATCAGCGGCTGGATGTGTCCTCCGGTGCCTCGGGCGAGAGTGAACACGCGCAAAAACCGGTGATCATCAGGGTGCAAAATGCAGAGCTCGTAGTTGTTGATGGCATAGAAGTCTCCGCCGAAGGTCTTGGCGCGCATCTGGCCGAGATGGACCTTGCCACGACGCAGTTGATTGCCGTTCTGCCGGAGAGCGAGTCGGTTGTTCAGGACGTCGTCAGCGTTCTTGAGCTGGTTACAAATGCAGGCTTCAAGCCGACGCTGGTCGGAAGCTCCAGCACGTCGGAGGCGGCGCAATGAGGCTCAAAACCACAAAGAAGAAAAGTGCCTTTGAGAGCACCATCCCGCTTATAAATATTGTCTTCCTCATGCTCATCTTCTTCATGGTGGCAGGCACCATTGATACGGATGTCGCCCGCGATATTCATCCGCCTCAGGTATCTGGTGAGGATGAGCGGGACCGTGTGGCCAACGCTCTGGTGATTGATGAAGAGGGCATTTTTCATTTTCAGGACGCGGTGATCGCACCGGAGGACCTTGCTGCCGTCGTGGATCAGGGAGAGGAGCAATCTCTACTGATCATTGCGGATAAAAACCTGAAGGGCACCGAACTCACAGCGATGCTCAAAGATTTAAAGACCGCGGGCATTCAGAAGATTGAACTGGTTACGGTGAGAGCAACCCAATGAACAAAAAGGGGAGTGGGCTCGGCTGGGGTGTGCTGACCGTTAGTCTGATGGTGTCTGTTGGTGCGCATGCGCTCCTTCTTTCGCGCTGGAAAGTTGAGAGTGATGAAGTTTTGATGCGCGGGGGATCCGGCATCACCATCGCGCTTGCCGGTTCGCTGGAGGACCTGATCGCGGGCCAGGATGAGACAGTGGCCCCTTTAGATGGCCAGTCGGAGCCTGATCCGAAGCCCGAACCCGTTGAAAAAGAGGTTCAGCAAGAACCAGTTGAGCAGGCCGAACGGGAAGCTCCTGTCGAACTTGACAGACCCGAGCCAGAGCCGGTGGAAAAGGCAGAGAAGGTTGAGATCGAGCAGCCCGTAGAGCAGGCTGCAGAGCCTCCGCTGCCGGTTGAGGTTGCGCAGGCTCAAGAGATCGAAGCGCTGCAGCTTGGCGACGAAGTCGCGGAAATGGTGCTGCCTGAAGCCGTTCTTGAACAGAAAAATGAACCCGAAGACCAGACAGAACCCGAGCAAACGAACACAATTCCAGAGCCAGAGCCAGAGCCAGAGCCAGAGCCAGAGCCAGAGCCAGAGCCAGAGCCAGAGCCAGAGCCAGAGCCAGAGCCAGAGCCAGAGCCAGAGCCAGAGCCAGAGCCAGAGCCAGAGCCAGAGGTTCAAGTCATAGAGCAGGAGGCGCCAGTCGAGATAGTGCAGGCGGTGCCGCGTCCTGCACCTCCGCGCCCGGAAAAGCCGGTTGAGCGTCGTTCTCAGGCTGCCAAGCAGGCGGGGGCCGAGTTCAACTCACGCCGTGGGTCGATCAGCTCTCAGGCTTCGGAAAACACGGGAACCGTGTCAGGACGGGGCGATGTGAGTTCTGAAGAAGGCAACGCGGCCCGAGAAAATTATCTGGGCAAGGTGGTGCGCAAGCTCTACCGTGAAGCGCAACGCAGCTATCCGTCGTCAGCACGCCGCAAGCGCATTGAAGGCGCGCCGCAAGTGTCCTTCGTGATTGGCCAGAGCGGCCAGATTCAAAGCTTGCGCATCTCGAAGAGCAGTGGCCACAAAGAGTTGGATGAAGCCGCTTTGAAAGCTGTCAGGCGGGCAGCGCCATTCGCCAGATTGCCAAGTGTCATGGGCAGAAAAACTCTGCCAATCCGTGTGCCTATCAGATTTTCTTTGAGGTGAGGATCGTAGAACGGCTGCTCAGGCGTGAGCAGCCGCGCTCGGTTGCAGCGCAATATCTTCCATTTGCAGAAGATAGCGAATGTTGGAGCGGTTTTCTGCCAGCTCAGCGATCGTGCATTTGTCCAAAACAGCCAAAAAGGCTTGAAGGGCTTCGTGCAGAACACTGTTAAACCCGCAGTGATTGACCAGGGGGCAATCTTGCCGACCGCTGTCAAAACACTCTGCCAATACAAACGACTCTTCAGTTGCTCGTACGACCTGACCGACAGTGATTTCCTCGGCTGGGCGTGGCAAGACAATGCCACCATTCCGGCCGCGAATGGTCTTCATGAGGTCGGCATCGACCAGCACCTTCATGATTTTGAAGAGGTGTGTCTCCGACATGGAGTAGGCGGCTGCAATGTCAGCGACTTTGCTTGGCTTGTCCGGATTAGCCGCGCAGTACATAAGAGCGCGCACCGCGTAATTGGTCTGTTGCGTCAGTCTCATAGTTAAATCTATGTGCCCTCAATGAGGTATCGTCAACATAAAAGTTGCAGGTGAAACTCAACAATAGACGATTGATAGTTTAGAGTCATTAAAAAAATGGGCTAGAACGGCCCTGTGTGCAACTATTTAATTTCGAGGCAGAGCGTAAAGGCCAATCTCATTCGCCGTCAGGCCTTGCCACCAAGGCCTGAGGCTATCTCGAATGGATGCTAGGCAGCTTGTCGGTCCCAAGAAGGGAATGGGTCAGGCAGATCGGTCCAGAGATCGGGGGTGAATGCGGCTGATGACACAAGGCAGGCGTCGAGTGTGGCTCTGATACGGGCCTCATCCATGGGGTCACATCCGATGAACACCAGTTCCTGTCGGCGGTCACCCCACATCGGATCCCAGTTCGCTTCCATGGTCTTACGGAATTCCGGGTTTTCTGGCCAGTACTCTTTCGGAGCGGCTGCCCACCAGAGCCCGCACTTCTCAGTGCGCACCAACGCACCCGCTTGGCTCAGTTCGCCTACATACTGTGGCCGTGTTGCTAACCAGAAAAACCCCTTGGCTCGAACAACGCCGGGCCAAGAAGTGTTGATGAAACGCTGCAGTTTGGCAGGCTCAAATGGTCTCCGCGCGCGATAAACAAAGGAGCGGATGCCGTACTCTTCTGTTTCCGGAACATGGTCCTTAAATCCATAGAGCTCCTTGTACCAAAGCGGATGCTCATGGGCTTTTTCAAAATTAAAACGGCCGGTTCCAAGGACCTCGGTTATCGGTACCTGCGCAAAGTCTGCTTCAATGATATGAGCTGAAGGGTTCAGGGATGCGATGATTTTGCGCGCCGCATCCAGATTACCCGGGCCAGCTGAAGAGACCTTGTTGAGTACGATCGTATCCGCGAATTCCATCTGATCAACCAGAAGGTCGACCAGTGTGCGCTCATCGTGGTCTCCCAAGGATTCACCGCGGTCTTGCAGAAAGTCGGCAGAACTGAAGTCTTTGAGCAAACTGGCCGCATCCACAACGGTAACCATGCTATCCAAGACAGAGACATCAGAAAGGCTCTGGCCATCTTCATCAACGAAGTCGAAGGTCGCAGCCACAGGCAGCGGCTCAGAAATGCCCGTGGATTCGATCAGCAAATGATCAAAGCGACCCGCTTCGGCCAGCTTTCGAACTTCTTGCAACAGGTCATCGCGCAAGGTGCAGCAGATGCAACCGTTTGTCATCTCAACCAGTTTTTCGTCGGTTCGGGACAGATTGGCGCCGCCTTCCCGCACCAAGCTGGCATCAATGTTCACCTCGCTCATGTCGTTTACAATGACCGCTACGCGTATGCCCTCTCTATTGTTGAGGATATGATTGAGGAGGGTTGTCTTGCCTGCTCCAAGGAACCCGGAGAGAACGGTTACCGGTAATTTATCTGGCTTCACGTCTGCGCTCCACTTCGTAAGTGTGATACGTAATAACATAACGCTATAAAGACCATGCTATTCGCCCCTGTCAATCCAAACTGTGAAGAAGTGGGCCTGATTGCTCTGTGTAACGCCCGTCACATACCGGTGATCGGGCTTTTGTTATGAGCTAGCCTACCTAAACGGAAGCCATGATCAATGGCGGATCGCCGCACATCTATCTCACTCACCCGCATAGGATGAAATGCATGGAACGTATTGAGTTGAAGGAAGGCTTGGGTTTGAGCCGGCTTGTCTATGGCATGTGGCGACTGGGAGACGACGCGGATCGAAGTCCCGCACACGTGCAAAGGAAGATCGAGTTATGTCTAGAACAGGGCATCACCACGTTCGATCAGGCCGATATCTATGGAGACTATGAAAGCGAGCCGGTTTTCGGTGAAGCGCTCAAAGCGTCCCCCTCTCTGCGCAAAGAGATTGAGATCGTCACAAAGTGCGATATCAAGCTGCTGAGCAGCAAGTATCCTGAACGCCGTGTCAAATACTACGACACCTCTGCAGAGCACATCCGTGCTTCCGTCGACACCTCTTTAGAGCGCATGAAGACAGATTATGTGGATGTGCTGCTGATCCACCGTCCTGACCCGCTCATGGACCACAGGGAGACGGGAGCCGTTCTTGACGAACTGATTGCATCCGGCAAGATCCGCGCTGCGGGTGTTTCGAACTTCAAGCTGCACGATTGGACGCTGCTCCAGTCTGCCATGTCCAACAAGCTGGTCACAAACCAGATCGAAGCCAGTCTTGTTTGCACCGAGCCGTTTGTGAATGGCGATATCGCCTATCTCCAGGAGCGCGGCATTCCTCCAATGGCATGGTCACCTCTTGGTGGAGGGCGGTTGGTGCCAGGCCAAGAAACGCCGTTGGGCCGGGCCCTTGCTCGTGTGGGGGCGGAGTTTGGCGTTGATGCCAGTGCTGTTGCGGTTGCATGGCTTTTGAAACACCCAGCAAACATTTTACCTGTGCTTGGCACCAATGCGCTGGAACGCATTGCCAAGATCTCCGATGCCCTGAAAGTGGAGATGGACCGGGAAACGTGGTTCGAACTCTACACACTTGCGAACGGCCACGACGTTCCTTGAAACCGGCGCTCGCTAGGCAGGTTGGAGCAGGTCAGGTGTTGGCCTGCTTTGGCCCCGCAAACTGGAGTGCTCCTGATCAAAGCTTGAAACTTGTTTAGCCAGATCAGACGAGCCAATTTATTGATATATTACATGACCTTGGCAATGTGTGGGGCTTAACGATACCGGCCTGACCGCAAAGCCTCCGCCAAAGTGCCCTAGGGGATTCAAAGGTGAAACAGAATGCTCTGCGGTGCCTTGTCGCAGAACTCTGTTTCGGTTCGGAATGCTACCTATAATCATTCTCAAAAGCACATAACCCAAGACGGGAAACAATGGTAATGCCGACGCTAGAAATCGGCAGTTTCGCGTCACAACAGTGTTTGAGGAAGGTACATGGACACCCTGATCCTCTCGCGTATTCAGTTTGGCGCGAACATCTCGTTTCACATCTTGTTCCCGACCATCACAATTGCGCTCGGTTGGCTACTGCTGTTCTTCAAGCTGCGGTTCAACTCGACGCAAGACGGCAAGTGGATGGAGGCCTATCAGTTTTGGGTCAAAATCTTCGCCTTGACCTTTGCGCTGGGCGTGGTGTCAGGCATTACGATGTCGTTTCAGTTCGGCACCAACTGGCCTGGCTTTATGGAGAAGGTCGGAAACATCGCGGGGCCATTGCTTGCCTACGAAATCCTGACGGCTTTCTTTCTGGAAGCTGTGTTTCTGGGCATAATGCTCTTCGGCTTTTCAAAGGTTCCGAACTGGCTGCATACCGGAGCAACCGTCTTGGTGGCTTTCGGAACGACCATGTCTGCGTTCTGGATCTTGGTGCTGAACAGTTGGATGCACACACCCGCAGGCTTTGAGTTGCGCGACGGCGTTGTACACGCGACTGACTGGATGGCCATCATCTTCAACCCTTCCATGCCATACCGTCTAGGTCACAAACTTCTGGCCTCTGGTTTGACTGTTGCGTTCCTGGTCGCAGGTATCTCCGCATTCCGCATGCTCATCGGTGATCGCGGCGCGTCCGTACGGGCCACGTTCAAAACCGCTGTTGTTCTCGCTGCTGTCCTTATGCCACTTCAGATTTTGATGGGCGATAAGCATGGCTTGAACACCCTCGAGTATCAGCCGCAAAAGGTCGCGGCCATGGAAGGCAATTGGGAAACGCAAGGAAACGTACCTCTGGTACTCTTTGCAATTCCGAATGAAGAGACCCGGGAGAACCATTTTGAGGTTGCAATTCCAAACGTTGCTTCGCTCATTCTCACGCACTCGTTTGACGGTGTCGTGCCGGGTCTTAATGACTTCGTGGCTGAGGACGGTACGAAGATGCATCCTCCGGTCGCTCCTGTGTTCTACAGCTTCCGCATCATGGTAGGCATCGGCTTCCTGATGTTGGCGGTCAGCTGGGCGGCGGTCTACTTCATGCTGCGCAAGCGCCGCGGCGTTGAAGGTGTTCCCAAGCTCATGCTCTGGGGTTTCCTTGGCATGACCTTCTCAGGTTGGGTTGCAACACTGGCCGGTTGGTACACGACCGAGATTGGGCGCCAGCCTTGGCTCGTGGAAGGTGTGCTCACCACCGCAGCCGCAGTTGGGGACGTGCCGCCGTCAATGGTTCTTAGCTCGTTGATCGGTTACTTGGTCATCTATGCGGTGCTTCTGGTCGCCTACATCAGCGTGATCTTCTATCTGGCCCGCAAGGCGTCCAATAAAACCGGTGAAACCCTCTGGGCGCAGCTGAAGCCAACCGCCCCAATCAACCAGCCTGCGGAGTAGTGGCCATGATGATCTTTGGCGACCCGACCATCTCATTGCCCATCATCTTTGCGGTGCTATTGGGTTTCTCCATCTTGGTCTACGTGGTCTTGGATGGCTTTGACCTCGGAGTGGGCTTGCTGAGCCCACTCACAGAAGAAGTGCATCGGGACAAAATGATTGCATCCATTGGACCGTTCTGGGATGCAAACGAAACCTGGCTGGTACTCGCTGTGGGTTTGTTGCTTGTCGCGTTCCCCGCCGCCCATGGCACCATTCTCACTGCACTCTATGCCCCGGTGTTCATCCTGTTGCTGGGGTTGACCTTGCGTGGTGTGGCCTTTGAGTTTCGGGCCAAGGCGCCTGCTCACAAGAAGAAGGCGTGGGACGCAGCCTTCTTTGCCGGTAGTTTGATGGCCTCGTTGTCTCAGGGCTTCATGTTGGGTCTTTACATCATGGGCCTTCAGTTCACTCAGGTGTCGCTGGCGTTCGCGTGCTTGACCGCGGTGTTTCTCACCGTTGGATACAGTTTCATCGGCGCGACTTGGCTCATCATGAAAACAGCGGGGGAGCTGCAGCTGAAAGCAATCCGCTGGGCGCGTCAAGGTTTGTGGGGCGTTGGCTTGGGGCTGATTGCAATCTCGTTTGCAACTCCTTTCGCGAGCGAGCGTATCTTCTCAAAGTGGCTGGAGTTTCCGGAGGCAATTTTGCTAGCACCGCTTCCGCTCATGTCGCTGGCGCTTCTTGCCATGTTGTGGCTTGCCCTGCAGCGTCTGCCAACCAGTAATGACAGTTGGGCTTGGGCACCATTTGCGTTTGCAACCACGTTGTTTTTCTTGGCTTTCTGTGGGCTGGCATATTCCTTCTACCCTTATGTCGTCCCAGAGAAGCTGACCATCTATGAAGCTGCTGCTGCACCTGAAAGCCTCTTCATAATCTTGGTGGGTGCCTGCGTGGTGATGCCGATCATCTTTGCCTACTCGGCACTGTCCTTCTTCATTTTCCGAGGCAAGGCAACCGAGCTAAGATACGATTGATGCAATAAAAAAGCGCGGAGACAGGCTCTCCGCGCTTTTTACCGGGTGTTCGGTTTGCCGGTCTATTCCCCGTCACCAAATTTCTGATAGGTGTGCTTGCCCGCAAGGCGCATCGCTTCCACCCCATCTTCAAAACTCATAAGTGGTGTGCATTCGAATGCGCGAAGCCCACCGCCCGCCATGCACATCATCTCAAAGGCCTTCATGGTCACATTATCGGGCATTTCAATGATCGCCGTTGAGTTGAACTTCCCGAAACTCAACCATGACCCAACAAAACGGCCGCCCATTTGTTCAACCAGCGGAATCATTGTCGAAAGACGGTTCTCGGGTTTGTCGACCAACGCCTTCATGGAGTCTGCGGTAAAGGCAACTTGGATCAGATAGTGCGCCATTATTCGCCTCCCTTGTCGGCATCGCGGTGCAGAGAAAGTGTTATCTCCGCATTAAGGGTGTTGCTGACCGTACACATTTCCTTGGCGAGCTTCAAAAGGCCAAGGGCGACCTCGTCATCCTCAATACCGTCCAGTGCGACCGTTACGTCAAACCTGCCGAACCGGCTTGGCAGGTCTTCAGCCTTGGCCGCATTCACGGTGATGTCGATGTTCCCCGGTTCCAGCTTCTTTTGCTTTGCAGCCATTTCAAACGAAACACCAATACATGAGCCGAGCGCAGCCATGATCAGGTCGTAGGGCGCGCTTACCTCGGCCGTTGCTGGCGCGCCGCTCAGCGAGACATTGCCAGCATCCGTGGTTGTCGTATAAGAGCCGTCGCCATTTGAACTGAGTGTCAGTGGGCCAAAGGACTTTGGTTTGATTTTGATTGCCATTTGGCTTCAAGCCTCCGGTTAGAAGAAGTGCGCCGGCAACACCAGCGCGATTTGTGGGAACAGGGTCAAGATTACCAGGGCCATCAGGAAGATCAGCCAATACGGTATGGCCGAGATCGCTGCGGAGCCCAGTGGAACTTCATTTTTCGTCAGAGAAGAAAGAACGGAGAGGTTCAGGCCTACCGGTGGAGTAATCTGCCCGATTTCGATCATGATCGTTATCATCACGCCAAGCCAGATCGGATGGAAGCCAAGGCCTGTCAGCAGTGGGAACACGATGGGTAGGGTCATGATCATCAAGGACAAGCCGTCGAAAATGCACCCAAGGAGGAGATAGACAAGGACCACCAGCAGAAGGATGCCGTACTTGTTGAGGCCGCTGCTGGTCGCCAGCTCCAGAATGTCCTGAGGCACGCCCAGAAGAGCAACGGACTGCGCCAGAATGGTTGCGCCAATGAGCACCAAGCCGATTGCTGCATAAAGCTGAACAGCTCGATAAAGCGCTTCCCATAGCTTGCCCAATGTGAAATCGCCCCAAATGAAGGCGATGAGGATTGCCGCGCCTACACCCACGGCAGCAGCTTCGGTCGGAGTAGCCCAGCCGAATGTGATACTTCCCATGATTGCAAAGATCAGCAGCAGGATCGGCCAGATGCGCAATGTCCCGATGAGAATCTGCAATGGCGATAGACGCAGCTCCTCGCGGGGATAAAGTGATGGGTTGTGCAGGCAGCGCAGCAAGATGTATCCCATAAACATCAGGGAGACGAGCAGTCCGGGCAAAATGCCAGCGACAAACAACTGTCCAATAGAGGTCTCTGTGAGGGCGCCAAAGATGAGGAAAGACAGGCTGGGCGGAATGAGGAGCCCCAGTGTGCCACCTCCGGCCAGACTGCCAACAACCATGTGCTTGTTGTAGCCGCGTCGCGTCATCTCGGGATAGGCAACAGAGCCAATCGCCGCTGCCGTTGACAGGCTTGATCCGCTGACTGCGCCAAACAGAGTGCACACAGCAATATTGGTGTGCAGCAAGCCGCCCGGAACCTTTGTGAAGGCAGGGCTGAGTGCCGAATAGACCCGTTCGCTCAAGCCGCTGCGCAGCAGGATTTCCCCCAAAACGATGAACAGAGGAATTGCGCTCAGCGTGAAGGAGTTAAACACGTTCCATACAGCATCCAGAGCAAGAGAGGTGGCTCCACCCACGAAGAAGTGCAGAATGATCAGGCCGGTTAGACCCAGTGCCGCACCAAGAGCCGCCCCCGTAGCCGCGCTCAGGGTAAGGGCCGAAAACAGTGTTGTCCAAAACATGCGGTTTGGTCTCGTCTCGGTTGAGACGCCTTTATTGTTGCTGCGAAGTCGAAGTGCTTTTCAAGAGCAGATTAAAAAACTGAACCGTCAAAATCAGAGCGGTCAGACTGAACGAGACTGGTACCACCATCATCCATGGCACCATGGGGATGTGAGTGGCCTCGGTTTTCAGATCCAGGCGAATGGCAAACTCCATCCATGGAATGGCTTCCCAGATCAGCCAGCAGAAGAAGCTCAAGGCAACGATGGCAGACAGCGCACCCATGACTGCTCGTCCCCGCTCCGTCAAACGGTTCACCACGAGGGTCACCTGAATGTGGCTGTTGCGGGAGGTCACGAGAGGGAGCGCACACATCATGGTGACGCATAGCAGCAAACCCACCAGTTCCTCGGCGAAGAACAAAGGCGAGTTTGCAACTCGGCGCATGATGACGCTGACGCAGATTATGATGGTGATCGCAGCTGCGGCAATGGCGGAAATACAAGCAAGAAAGCGGGCCAGATAGTCCAGCCCGCATTCCAGCTTCTCTAGTGTTTTGATGATCACGAGGATCTAACCCCTTAGCCCAAAATCAGTCGCGGCCCAAAGCTTCAAGAACACGGATGCGGTACTCAGGTGCCTTGCCTCCGGCTTCCTCAGTAATTTCTTTCCAGGTTTCGGAAACTGTTTCAAGAAACAGTGCCCGGTCTTCCTCTGGGAAATCCTCAAGGAAGGTCACACCCTGTTCCCCAAGCTTTTCGCGGGCCGCGAGTTCACGCTCATAGTCGCTGGAGTATTCGTTGGTCCGCTCCCAAAGGTCATCTGCGGCTTTTGTCAATGCAGCCTTTTCTTCGTCAGAGAGGGCATTCCATTTGCGGGTTGACATGCCCAGTGTGTAAGGACCTGCGGCGATTGGGTACAGATAAGCGGCATATCCCGCCGTCTCCTGCAACGAGGCTGTGTGGGCGTATAAAGCTGGGTAAAGAGCGCAGTCAACAACGCCCGTTTTCATTGAGATGTACATCTCATTCTGATTGATGATCTGTGCAGAGACCCCAAGCTTTGTGAAGGTCATCACCTGATCGCGGGTCCAAACACGCAGCTTTTTGCTGCGAAGGTCCGCAAGGGTGCGTACAGGGTCATCGCGGCAGAACACGGAGGCATAGAGCATCGGGATGGCGAGGTTGCCGACCGTTTTAACGCCCCACTCGTCGAACTCGCTTTCAAAAATGTCCTGCACAACTGGCAGCGACGCATTCAGTTCTTCAACATTGCCAATGGAGCCCTGCACGAGAACAGCACTCAGCGCTGGCGCATCGCGGCCAAGGTAGTTCGCCCAAAGCAGGCTCATGTCAACCACACCCTTCGGCAGGGTGCGAAGCAAGTCAGCATTTTCAAGTGTCATGGAGCCGCCGTTGAACAGGCGGATGGAGAGCTCGCCATTGGAGTACTCTTCCACGTCCTTGGCAAACTTGATGAGTTCCTGCGTTTCCGGACGGCTTTCCGGAAGCGGATTGTTAAAGCGAAGCTCTTTGGCGTTTGCCGAAAAAGCGATAAGACCTGCCGCTGCTGCGGCAAAAAGATACCCGCGTACACGCATTTTAGTTTTCTCTCCAACCCCTTTAGAAACCTGACTCGCCTAACGTAAGTCTCTGACAATAAATAAAGTTTGCCCAAGAGCGGCTAGTGCGAACGAGTATTCTTAGTATAGTTTTTTTCAGCTATTGGGTACGCATGGCATTCTAAAAACTCAGGCGATTATAGTTTGCTTTTCTATTTTGTGACTTGCAAATAAAACTAGATGCTAAAATGGGAATTGAGCGGGTATTATATTCTAGATGGAGGCCTTTTGGTGTGCTGAGCTGAGAAAAGTTTTCTTCTCAGACGAACTGGCCTGCCGCATGTCCGGAGGACCAAGCCCACTGGAAATTGAAGCCACCAAGGTGGCCGGTGATGTCGACCACTTCGCCGATGAAGAACAGGCCGGGCACGTCTTTAGCCTCCATGGTTTTAGAGGAAAGGGCCTTCGTGTTGACACCGCCCAGTGTCACTTCTGCAGTGCGATACCCTTCGGTGCCGATGGGCTTTACCCGCCAATTGTGAATGGCCTCCGCTACTTTATTGAACACCTTGTCAGACTGGTCGGCCAAGCGGCCTGTAAAGCCGTGATGATCGCCGATGAATGTTGCAAGGCGTTTGGGCAGCACATCGCCAAGCAGGGTGCGGATGTCTTGTTTGGGGCTGTTCTGGCGACCGAGCTTGAGGGTTTCAAGCATATTGCCATCAGGCAGCATGTTGACGCCAATTTCCTGCCCTTCTTGCCAGTATGAGGAGATTTGTAGGATGGATGGACCGGAAAGGCCGCGATGGGTAAAGAGCATCCCCTCGCGAAACCTTGTCTTGCCGAAAGAGACCACTGCATCAACTGCAATGCCAGCAAGCTCACTGGTACGCTGTTTGAGCGCTTCGTCAAAGGTGAGAGGCACCAAAGCGGCCCGAGGTGTCACCAGCGGCAGGTCGAAGCGTTTGGCAAGGTCATAGCCAAAGCTGGTTGCCCCGATCTTGGGGATTGACGGACCACCCGTTGCAACCACCAAGGATTGGCAGCGTAACGCACCCTTGTCCGTGGCTACGCTGAAAAGTTCATCGGGTTTGTTGATTTCGCCGATCTTGGTGGAGAGTTGCACCTTCACACCCGCTCGCTCGCATTCTGAGAGCAGCATGGAGATGATGTCTTTGGCGCTGGTATCGCAAAACAATTGGCCCAGTGTCTTCTCGTGCCATGGGATGCGATAGGAATCGACCAACGCAATAAAGTCTTGCTGGGTGTAACGCTTCAGTGCGGAAACGCAAAACCTGGGGTTCTCGCCCAAGAAGTTGGCTGGCGAGGTGTGCAGGTTGGTAAAGTTGCAACGCCCGCCGCCTGAAATGCGAATTTTCTCTGCTGGCTTGCTGGAATGGTCAAGGACCAGCGTCTTGCGGCCGCGTTTTCCGGCCTCAATGGCACACATCAGGCCAGCAGCACCGGCACCCAGAACGATCACGTCAAAGTCTTGCATCTGCGCGTTATGACAGGTTTTGCAAACAGGTCAAACGCAAATACTGAGCTCTAAACAAGCTGGAGGAAGAAACCGTATCTCCCTCCAGCTGTCTTGAGCAGGCGATGTTTTAGACACCCCATACCGTGGCGCGGTCAGTGTACAGGCGGCCTTCCATGCCTTTGGTGTAAAGGGCGCAGGCTTTCATGTATTCCAGATAGGCCTCGTGGATCTTCAGGGACATGGCATCATTACCTGGGTAGTCGGCAATCACCTCTTTTGCGGCTGCGCCAAGAGCGCTGACCACATCATCAGGGAACGCAGAAATGATGGCACCTTGTTCAATCAGGGCGGGCAGCAACTTGGTGTTGTTGTACCGAAACTCTGAGGTGGTGGATTCTGCTTGTGCAGTTGCCGCATTGTCCAACACCGTTTTCAAATGCGGGCTCATGTTTTCATATAGATTCTGGTTCACGATCATCTCAAGGCCCGGCCCTGGCTCGTGAAAAGCTGGCAGATAATAGTAGGGGGCAACCTTCGCAAAGCCCAGTGCCATGTCATTCCATGGTCCCACGAACTCTGCAGCGTCAACCACACCAGACTGCAGTGCGGAGTAGATTTCCGGCGGTGGCGTCAGGACCGTGGTCACGCCCAGTTTGCGCATGATGTCGCCGCCAAGGCCTGCAATGCGCATCTTCAGGCCCACCAGATCGTCTAGGGTGGTAATTTCCTTCTTGAACCAACCAGCTGCCTGCACGCCAGAGGACCCTGCATAGAACGGCTTTACGCCGTGCGGCGCATATGCTTCGTCCCAGAGCGCTTGGCCCCCGCCGAAGCGAACCCATGCGGACAGCTCTTCCGCGTCGAGGCCGTAAGGCATGGAAGTGAAGTACATGGTGGAGCGCACCTGTCCCACCTGGTAGTAGGGCGCATTGTGGCCAATATCTGCAGCGCCACTGGCGACGGCTGAGAAAACTTCGAATGGGGGCACAAGTTCCCCACCGCCGTAGTAGGTGATTTCAATCTTGCCGTCGGACAGTGCTTCAATGCGTTTGGCAAGTTGTTCGGCAGAGGTGCCTACACCCGGAAAGCCTTTTGGGAAGGCACCCACCAGCTTCAGTTTTAGCGTGGCATTGGCAAGTGCCGGTGCGGCCAAGCTTCCCGCACCCAACACAGCACCGGTTGCGCCTGCAGTTTTCAGAAAGTCGCGACGTTTCATGGTCTCCCCCCACGTTGATCTCTGACGGCCTTTGATGGCCTTGAGGGGAGAGTAGCACAGCCTTCGAAAACTGCGAGATTATACCTATAACCTATAGGGGTTTTTCGGGAAGCTCGTTGACTTCCAAGATCGTCAAAAGCGTATCCAGATGTTCCAGGATCTCCGCCGTGTCGAACTCGATGATGTTGAAAATCTGCATGCAACGTATGCCTTCCGTTGAGAAAAACACGAGTGCTGCAAGCTCGGGATTGTCAGAGTCTTTCAGAATTCGCTCGTAGAGATCCCGATTGTACTGTCGCACCGGGTCGAGCATTGACGGATCTTCACCAATCGCTGCAAGGATGCCAAAGTTGGGTTTGTGCCCCTTGGAGAGCTTTGCTTTCAGGCCCATCAAGTGGGCCCGGATCAGCTTGTTGGGCAGTTGGTCCTTGGCAACGACCTGTTCCGCCTCGCTGACGCGCTGTTTTAGTTCCTCTGTGAAATGAGAGACCATTGCAGCAATCAATGCATTTTTGGAGGGAAAGTTGTAAAGCAGGCCGCCTTTTGAAATCCCGGCGCGTTTTGCTACCTCTTCCAGAGAAAAGACCCCGTTTCCTTGTTCAGAAACCAGCTCGATGGCAGCATCCAGTATCATACGGCGGGTATTTTGTGTTCTTGGTGGGCGCCCCACGTAAATCTCCGACAGCTATGGTGAATCGACTTCTTCACGATAACGAGGTCCATGAACCACTGTAAACACAACAGTTCGAAGCGAAGCTGGATAACAAAGCGCAGGGGGCAGAATGGTGTGCACACTAGTTTCCTAGAGGAAGTGGGATATCAGCCTTTCAGGCGCATAATATCATCGGCGATTTGCCGCAAATTTCACTGGCTCTGATCATGGCCTACGAAAGTCGATGCGACACTTTGGAGGTCCTGGACACATTTTAGCCTCATTGTTTGCACGCAAAAGCCCAGATTTAAATTTAGCCATGTAACTGTCTTCGGGAAAATGCTCCGGCCTTACTTTAAGGACGGGGGGTAGTCCCGTTGATAATAAGTCAGCGCGGCAACGCGTCATCAATAACAGTCCCAAACAAGGGGCGGGCCGGCTCGATCGGCGCAAAATGAGGCTTGAAGGAAGTGGTTCTCCTTCGATGTCTCGCTGCGGGCAAGAGTTGCCCTCCACACAGCAGATCACATGCCTCCCAAGTGATCTGCCTTGTTCGCAGACCATGGCACCGGAAACTCCCGTCCGGTGCTTTTTCTTTTTCCGGATCGGCTTATCTCACTGTGTTCTCAAATAGGCTTCTATGCCAGACGCAGCAGCCGCTGCGGTGGCGAATGCGCCTTGCAGCAAGTAGCCGCCGGTCGGGGCTTCCCAGTTCAACATTTCACCACATGCGAACACGCCAGGCTTCTTTTTCAGCATGAAGGCGGCGTTGATCTCATCAAAATGAAGACCTCCTCCGGATGAGATCGCGCGATCTATCGGGCGAGGGGCTGCGAGTGTCAGCGGTAACGCCTTTATGCGCTTGGCAAGCAGGTGTGGGTCTGATGGCACCTCTCCCGCTTCGCGCAACAGCGCTACAGCCAAAGATGAAAGATTGACCGACTTTCGCAAATGGTTTGAAAAGCTGTTTTTCCCGCGCGGCTTCTGCAGTTTTGCGACCATAGCTTCTTCGGTCAGGTCTGGCTTCAGGTCCAGCAACAGCTCCGTGTTGCCGCTCAGCGAAATAGCTTCCCTGATCTCGGCGGAAAGCGCATAGATCCCGCCTCCTTCAACACCAGTAGCGTCAATCATGATCTCGCCGGTGATCCTCCGTCCCTGATGGGTCAGGCCGATCTTTTTCAAGGGATGACCAGAGAACTTTGCTTGAAAATACTCGGAGAATTGAACCTCAAAGCCGCAATTCGACGGAACGAGCGGCGCGCTCTGAATCCCTTCTCTGGCGAAAGCCTCCAGCCAGTCACCTTTCGAGCCGAGGCGCGCCCAAGAGCCACCGCCCAATGCCAGTAGCGTCGCGTCGCTGGAAACAACATGTTCAGTGCCATCAGCGTCGGTCGCTAGAAATGAGATACCTTCAGCAAAACTTTTCCAAGTCCAACCAAGTTTGAAGTTCACACCCTGCGCATTGAGGCGTCTTAGCCACAAACGCAACAAGGGAGAGGCCTTGAAACTGACGGGAAATACCCGGCCACTTGAGCCGATAAACGTCTCCTCGCCAAGCTCAGTACACCATTGCTGTAGCGCAGCCGGAGGGAAAGCTTCAATCGAGTGAAGCAGTTGAGGCTCCTGCGGCCGGTAGCGGGTGAGGAACTGCTCCAACGGTTCGCTGTGGGTAATGTTCAAGCCGCCGCGTCCGGCAAGCAAAAACTTGCGAGCGACAGATGGCATGCGGTCATAGACCACGACGTTAAAGCCTTTGGCGCTCAGTTGCTCGGCAGCAAACAGGCCGCCGGGACCCGCTCCGATGATGGATATGGTTTGTGGCACAGGTCACTCATCTTCTCAGGAGGTTGTCTTGGCCTACTGCGCTAGTTTGTTTTGGATGGAAAATCAACAGCGTGTAAGGCGCATGAACTGGCAAAGCCTAAAGGCAGACAAAGAAGATCCTCCCGTTTTTTTACGAGGCAACCAGTTTCTCCTGCAACTTACCCGAGATGTTTGTGATGAAGTTGTATGCATATTGCAAAAAATCTAGTCAGAAAAGTGTCCTATAATGAGAAAATTAGACCTTTGGTCAAATTCAACTCAAAAGTAAAGCTATATTTTTTGATGTTATGGTTAATGGATATTAATAGTATCACTCGACATGGTGAACAAATTCTTTATACTTACTGGAAAATTGGATGAGTTATTTAATAGTGTGCTGCATCCAGATACATGAGCAACAGCGAAGGTGTTGAGCGGGGACCGTGACATGCGGATGTGTTCAGCAACATTTCGGGCATCAGAAGTTTAGTGGTGTTTGACGCGAAACAGTGAGGGCGTTGATGTCTGATAAAGTTGAATGGAAAACAACAGAAACCGGTGTGAACTTTGCCAGTGCGTCTGGCCTGACCGCGCCGGGAAAAACGGAAACGGAGTTTTCCCGTAAGGAGAACGCTTCGGTGGCCGAAGTTTCACTCTCCAAGAAGTTCGCGTCGGTCCATCTCGAAAGCTTGGACCTTGAGTATGACGAGGATACCAAGGCGCTATGGGTGTTTATGAAGGGACGCGGTCGCCCTTGTTTTTCACCGGAGTTGCTCGGTGATCTCGCAGGCGCTCAAGTGGTCATCAAGCGATTGTATGAGACCTACAAGCGCGCAATGCCAGAGCCAATTCGCTACAACGTAATCGCATCCCGGAACCCTCACATTTACAACCTGGGTGGCGATCTCGGTCTTTTCATTGATCTCATCAAGAGGGGAGATCGCTCTGCCCTTGAAAAGTATGCCGTTGACTGCATCGATGTGGTCTATGGCAATGCTGTATCGCTTGATCTGCCGTACATCACGATTGGTCTTGTACAGGGTGATGCACTTGGTGGCGGGTTTGAAACGGCTCTGTCCTGCGATGTTATCATCGCAGAGCGACAGGCAAAGTTCGGCCTTCCGGAAGTACTGTTCAACCTGTTCCCGGGAATGGGGGCCTACAGCTTTTTGTGCCGAAAGGTTGATGGCCATCGCGCGGAAGAGATGATGTTGAGCGGCCGTCTTTACAGCGCCGAAGAGCTTCAGGAGCTGGGTCTGGTCGACCTCGTGGTAGACGAGGGGCAGGGCGTCGCCGCCACGCAGGATTACATCCAGAAAAACGGGCGCAAATACAATGCCCACTCCGCGATCTATCGCAGTGGTCGCGCCGTTCAGCCGATTACCTACAAAGAGCTGCGCCAAGTGGTCGACATCTGGGTTGAAGCCGCCATGCAGCTGTCGCCCTCAGACCTTCGCAAGATGGAGCGTCTCACCAAGGCGCAAAATCGTTTCGAAAGCGGTGGCCGTGGGACTCTGGCGCTTTAAAGCGCCAGTTTAGCTGCCGAGCCGGATGGCTTCCAGATCTTCCGGCTGGGCAACACTAACAACGTAAGCGCTCAGCCCGTCTCTTGCCTGGTCCAGCGCCTTGGTCAGTTTTGACAGGTTGCCCGCGCCGTTTTCCAGCAGGTCTTGAGCACGCGCGGTTTCCCAGCTCTGGCACAGGCGTGAAACCTCAAGCGCGCCAATGTTGGCAGAGGCCGAGTTCATGGCGTGGGCCTTGTCACGTATCTCGGTAACATCGCCCGCCTCCACGGCCTTGCAAATCTCGCTGTAGAGAACGCGTGCATCCTCCAGATAGTCACTGATAAGGCCGACAACGAACTCTTCGCCGCCCAGATTGGCGAGGTTGTCGAGGCAGGCGTAGTCTATCGTGGCGCCTTTAAGAGCCATTTTCTTGCCCAAGGGAGCCACGTTGACTGACTGCGCATCTTGGCGTTCCGGACCGGATGGCGCAACGGTTCTGCGACCAAACTCCGTTACTGTCCTATCGATCATCTTGAGAAGGACATCCGGTTCGATAGGCTTGGTTGCGCAGGCGTTTGCTCCCGCTTCTATGGCGTTCCGTGCCGCCGCTGGTGTTGCGTCGGCTGTAAGGGCGATGATTGGAATGTGGTCCTCACCATGCTCCGTCAAGCGGTGCAGTTTGATGGCTTCAATCCCATTCACCACGGGCATGTTCAAATCCATGATCGCCAGATCATAAAGACCTTCTTCCAGCGCATCCAACGCTTGCTCACCATCGCTGACGATGTGGCATTTGTGACCGCCGCGTTCCAAGATCTTTTCGATCACACGCTGATTGGTCTTGTTGTCTTCAGCAATCAACAAAGACAACGCCTTGTGCTGTTGGTGGACCCGGTCTTCAAGCTTTGTTGGCGCTGCTTGTGAAGGCAACCGGGCACCTGCAATCTGCATCACCCTGAAGAGTTCATCATCCAGCTTGTCGTAGTGCAGGATTGTCCGGCAGCGGCTGTAGACGCTTTCGGGAGCTTCAAGCTCGCTGTCAGTTGTCTTGAGCAGCACCATGTGAGTGTCAATCAACCGATCCGGGGACTGGATCGCGTGCCCCAGAACTTCAATCGGGCCGTAGATGCAGCGTTCGTCGACGATCAGAATAGCTTCGCGCACGCCGAGTGTCGTAAGTTCGCCCAGCATCGCCACGGCATTGCTTGGCGTGTCAACGGTGCGCACTTTCAAGCCAAGGCTTTCGAGGCGCTTGCCCATTACATCTAAGGTCTGCGGATCCTCGGAGACAACGAAGGTAACTGCCTCGGCAAAGTTGAGGCGTTCACTGCGGGTGTAAACAGCGCGTTGAACCGGCACTTCTAACCGGAAAGTGCTGCCCGAGCCGACCTCACTATGCACCGAAACCGAGCCGCCCATACCTTCGATAACTTGCTTGACGATGGTCAGCCCCAGCCCCGTACCGCCAAATCGATCTACAATGGTTTCATCGGCTTGGGTAAAGCGCTCAAAGATCCGGTCTTGTGCTTCTTTGGAAATGCCAATGCCGGTGTCCGCTACCTCCAACACCAGCTTTGCGCTGCCGTCTTGGGCGGTCCTTTGGAATGCCCGCACCGCGATGTACCCGGAATGGGTGAATTTCACAGCATTGCCGGTCAGGTTGATCAGGACTTCCTGCAGATGACGGCTGTCGCCAATCAGTTCCGGTTCTACTTCCGGGCTGATGAACTGACAGAAGCGTAGTCGCTTTGATCGAGCCTGACTGCCAACAATCTGCGCCGTGTCACTAAACAGGGTATCAACGCTGAACAGGTTGGTCTTGATGTCCAGCGCCCCTGCTTCAATGCGGGAGAAGTCGAGAATGCCATTAATAAGCGATAGAAGGGAGCGGGCAGAGCTTTTGATGGTGGTCGTCATGTCCCGCTGCTCACCATCCAGCTTTGTATCTTTCAGCATGTCGCCCATGCCGATGATGGCGTTGAGCGGCGTGCGCAATTCATGGCTCACAGCGGTAAGGAACTGTGTCTTTGCCTGACTGGCCGCTTCCGCCGCACGTTTCGCCTCTGACAGGTCGCGGATCAGCTTGGCCGAATAAATCGGAACAATGATGAGGCACGCCAGCAATCCCCAGCCGAGCTGCGCCTGCTCGCGCCAATAGGGCGTGGTCAGCACAAGAGAGAACCCGATGACGGAGATCACACAGGAGATTACAAGGTATTTGATTCCAAACCGGAAACCATTGCCAAAGATCACCCATAGATAGATGGGGAACGTGATCGCCACGAACTGGCCGCCCGCATACATTGCGAAAGTCAGCATGCCCAAATCCATGAGCATGGCAAACAAACGGCGCATGAAGTTTGGCTTCTTTGCCCGCACTACGAAGAAGAACAGCACTGCGGTACCGAAGGCAAATGCAGCGAGGATCTTAGTGATCAGCGCATGGCCATCTATGAGGTAGCGAGCATCGGAAAGCGCATAGGGAAGCAACACCATCGCTATGATCACGCGGTTGAGGCTCATCTCCGTCTCGCCGCCGGTCATAGTGTTGGAGCGCTTGAAGGCAGCGCCAAGGTTCCGTAACCCTTCGCCCATAGCAGCAACTACGGTGTCCAGGGTTTTGTTCAGTCGCATGGGCGAACGTCCGTCTGTGGTTGTCAGGTGCTTGCTACAAGCCAGCGGTGTTTTGTCTGGACCAGATCACGGAACTCATCAGCTGGCATCGGTCTGCCATAGTAATAGCCCTGGCCATACCGACATCCCGCCTCGCGCAGATATGCGGCCTGCTCTGGCGTCTCGATGCCTTCGGCAACCACGTCCAGTTCCAAACTCTTGCCCAGTCCGATAATCGCGTTTGCAATCGCCGCATCGTTCGGATCCGTTTCCAGATTCTGAATGAAACAGCGATCAATTTTCAAACCGTTAATGGAGAACCGGCTAAGGTATGAAAGTGATGAATACCCAGTGCCGAAGTCGTCAATAAACACGCGGGTGCCCAGATCCTGTATCTGCTTCAGGTCCTTTGCGACTGCCTCCGAGCCGTGCATCACGATGTGTTCGGTAATCTCGATTTCCAACCCATCAGCTTTCAGCCCGGTGTCGTTCAGTGCATCGGTGACCAGTTGCGGCACGTCGCCTTTTCGAAACTGGGTCGGAGACAAGTTCACTGCAACGCGCAGGTCGTCGTACCCCATTTCATGCCAGCGCTGGGCTTCTTGGCACGCAGCGGTGATCACCCATTCGCTGATCGGGATGATCAGCCCGGTTTCTTCGGCAAGAGGCAAAAAGACAAGCGGTGAAACCACGCCATGTCCTGGACGATTCCAGCGCAACAGCGCTTCCGCCCCCACAATGCTGTTATCGTTCAGCCGAACCTGAGGCTGGTAGTAGAGTTCGAACTGGTTGCCAAGGATAGCTTGGCGGAGCTCGCCCTCCAGCGCCATACTCTCGCGTGCATCATGGTCCATTGTGGTTGAGAACAGGCGATAAACGTTGCCGCCTTCGGCTTTGGCTTGATACATCGCCATGTCAGCGTGGCGCAAAAGTTCTTCGCTTCCAACACCATCTTCCGGGTAGCGAGTAATGCCGATACTGGCTCCGGTTCGAAGCTCTTGCCCGTCGATGTAGAAGGGTTCTTCCAGCGTTTCAACAATGCGGCGCGCCAGTGCCAGAGTGTCATCCGAGCCGCGAATGTCAGTCTGCAGGATCGCAAACTCATCCCCGCCAAGGCGGGCGACGAGATCCGTTTGTTTAACACAACTTTGGAGGCGTTCACCCACCATCTCGAGCAACCGGTCGCCAGATCGGTGCCCCAGCGCATCGTTGATTGGCTTAAAGCGGTCCAGATCCAGAAAATGAAGCGCAAACGTCTTGCCGTTCTTGCGGCAGGCATTGATCTGCTCTTCAATTCTCAGGGTCAGCAATGTCCGATTTGGCAGGTCTGTAAGGCTGTCGTGGTGTGCAATATGCAGCAAATGCGCTTCTGCGCGTTTGCGATCTGTGATCTCCGTCGATGTGGTGACAACGTGCGTGGTGTTGCCATAGGGGTCCAAGAGCGGGCTTTTGGTCACCAGAAAGTAACGGATGTGGCCCTGAGGATCTGTAATCTCAACCTCATATGGGGGCAGGGCACGCCCGGTAGAAAAAATCTTGGCGTCGAGTCGCTTGTTGCGCTCATGGGCTGTTTCTTGCAGTTCATTGTAAAAGTCCAAGCCGACCCACTCGTGGGACGGCTTGTTCATGAACGCGCCCCAAGCGGCATTGGCAAAAGCGCAGCGGCCGGAGGTATCTACGGCGGTGACCATGGACGGCAAACTGTCAATAACCTGCCCCAGCCGCTCGATTGAGCTACGCAGCTCTTCCTCATGCTGACGCTCGACGTTGATCAGCTCGCGCTCCAGCGTGGAAGCACGAGATTTCGCAGCGATCTGCTCTTTTCGCAGTGCCAGCAGGTTGCGTGCGCGGCTCAGAAACTCGTTGTGGTCAACCGGGCTCTGCAGAAAATCCGTGGCACCCGCTTCAAGTGCCTTGATGCGAAAGGTGCGGTCAGAAAACGCCGTGATAACCATGATTGGGACATCCTGACAGTCCTCAATCGCTCTGATGTGAGTGGTCAGGTCTGCCCCGTCCATCTCCGGCATGCTGTAATCTGTGACAACCAGATCCGGGACCTGCTGCTCCATAAACCCAAGTGCTTCGGATGGCGATGCAAAGCAATGGGTTTTTACATCTCCCGCGACCGCTAATGCCAGCCGGTTCAAGATGTTACGGTTAATAGCACGGTCATCGATGATAACGATGATCGACATACACCTCACCAAATTTTTTTGTTGGGAAGACGCTACGGCAGCATTTTAATCTGCTTCTAACTGCGCCCTCCTTGGAAACTCAAGTACGGCTTTTGAAGCTAGATGAAAACTCTTAATGAATATAAAAGTGATATATAAAAGTTTATCTAGTGCTATCCAGAGTATGTCTCCGGCGTTCATCCATAATACTCAACGCTACCCATAAAGTATTATACCTCTGAAATTACTTTATTGATTTGTATGGATTTATATCCCGAGATAAAGTGGATATAAATTATTGAAATAATTAAGTAAAATAATTATCTGGCAAGTAATTGCTATATGTTCATGCTGCACATTTAGAGGGCCTTGCGGGGCTTTCACTTGAAACAAAAAATGCAGGCAAAAGTGCCCTTTACGTAATTGGGAGGTTGCTGTTGAGAGTTGCGGTGGTGCTGCCACGTCATATGAACTTTAGTTCAACGGGTGCCACCTCGATTGATTTGTGCGCCCATGATCTGGGGGTCTTCAGTCGCTTCAGACAATCCACCTGCTTTTTCGGCTGCGAGGTAACCAGTCCTTTCTCGGGGGTTGAGTTCCGTGCTGTTGGGGCTGGTCACCAGGTTGATCGTTTTCATTTGAACACAGCGCTGCGCGAGTTTCGGCCGAACATCATCGTCGTTCATCAGCATTTGAGAACTGCAGCAAAGACTGCGCGGGACCTGCGAGATACCAAACTACTACTTTTCCGTCATGGCCGAACACGTGAAGACAGCTCACTGCGACGCTTCTTGAACCAGCGGGACTATAATGTTCTGGCTGGCACCGTTTGGGTGAGCCAAACTGCGCGCGCTCACTTTCTGAAACAATATCCGCAATGCAAGGCTTCAAGCTGGGTCATCCATAATGGCATCGACTGTGATCTCTGGAGGCCGGCCAGAAAACAGCGCCGTGTGCTGTTTGTCGGGCGGGCGCGACAAGACAAGGGCGTGTTCGACGCTCTACGCGCTTTTGAAAGGGCGAACCTCCAAGACTGGGAAATGGAGTTCGTACTGGCCGTAACCAACTACGAGGAGCGGCAAACCTTCAATCGTTTGAAGGAACTTGCTGCTGAAATGGAAGCGGCTACACCAACCTTCCACGTAAACCTGAGTGCAGAGCAAGTCCGCGCCAAAACAGCTTCAGCAACCATTTCACTTGTGCCCTCGATTGTGCAGGAGGGTTTTGGCCGTACCGCCATTGAAGCGCTGGCCTGCGGAAACGCGTTGGTTGCCACGCGTTCTGGCGGATTGGTCGAGGCGGCTGGGGACGCGGCGCTGTTCGTCCTCCCTCAAGCACCGGAGGATTTGGCTCGGGCCTTGAATGAGCTGGTGGCTGATCCGGATCGTATGAGAAAGCTTGGTGAGGATGGCCGACAGCATGTCATGCAAAATTTTGATATTCGCGCTGTGGCGCAAAAGTTTGATGGCCTTTTAGAGCAAGTGGTGGCCGGGGAGACTGCTACAGAGCCAGCGCTTTGAGCGTCTCTTGAAAGTTTCGGTGTGACAAGGCAGATCGCACAAGAGATTGTTTGGCAAGCCCTATTTCCGCACCTGCTTTCTTGCAGCGCGCAAGCATGTGGCGGGCAACACGCGGAGACAGCGGCGTTTCCGGTCGGCTTAGTGTCGCCATCACTTCCGAGGCCAGAAACAGACCCAGCTCCTTTGGAAGTTCACTGAATTCGGCAAGCCCGGCGCGCTTTCGCAAGGCGTTCAGAAGCACCGCATCTGCGATTTGGCGGTACTGCCTGTTGGGATCTTGTGTCACTTGACCAGAATGGATGCGGTAAGCGGTCAACATCTCTGGCAACGAAGCCAGTTCGCCAATCTCACAGAGGCGCAAGTAAAGGTCATAGTCTTCAGCGCCATCATAAAGGCTGCGATAACCGCCAACCCTCATCACAGCCTCGCGGCGGAACATGATTGAGGGATGATAGAGGCAGTTCTTCTCCCATAGCCGGTGCGCAATGGCCTCGGGTGTTGTGGGCGAAGTCATGCCGCCGAGCGGTGCGCCAGCTTCGTCGATGCGGCTCACATCACTCCCGCACAACACCCAGTTTGGATTGTCTTCCAAAGCGGCAAGTTGCTTGCCAAGCCGTGTGGGGTCGGCCAAGTCATCCGCATCAAGACGCGCTACAAAAGGGCTGCTGATTTGCTGCAAACCTTGGTTCAATGCAGCAGAAATGCCCTTGGCTGGCCCGTCAATCATCTGTAGGCGGCGCATCTTGCGTTGAAACGCGGTTACAACTTGCGCTGTCCGGTCGCTCGATCCGTCATTGACAACAAGAACCTCAAATCTTCGAAACGTCTGCGTTTTCAAGCTTTCTAGCGTTTGCGCCAGGGTGGCTTCGGCGTTTCGGGCCGGAATGAGGACGGTTACCGGATGAGCGGAGTTGGATGTTGTCATGGTGGGCTCCCGTTTCAGCCAGAAGCTCGGCTTCATAAGCTTTTGCAATGCGCAGAAAGCGGGAGAACGCATAGGTCATCGAGCTGACAATGCCCCACCATCCGTAGCGCCAATACCCGCGAAGGAAATAGGCTTTGAAAAACGCCATCGGCATCTCGGTCAAAAGGCGGAGTTTTTGGAGGCGTCTACCGCTGCTGCGCAGATCCTTGACCTGCGCATTGGAGTACCGGTTCATTTTCTCAACCTGAAACGCGATTGAGCGGATGCTTCGGTGCTCAACACAGTGCTTCAAAAGGCCCAGAGAAACGCCCTCTGGTGGACGCACCGTGTCATGCACAGATGATGCTGAGAACCGGCCTGCCTCCACACGGTAAAGGCGGATCTGTCGATGGCTGTAGGCATGCGCTGCGGGGCTCTGCTCGTGGGCCCAAACGTCCTTGATGTCGACGCGCCAAAAGTCAAAGCGCGCAATGTTTCCGCTCGCGAATAGGCCTTTGATCTCATCGCGAAGAGCAGGCGAAATGGCCTCGTCTGCATCAAGGTTCAAGATCCAGCTGTTGCGGCACTTGTCTTCGCCAAAGCGCTTCTGCAGGCCATAACCCGGCCACGGGTTGTAAATGACCTGTGCGCCATGTTGCTCTGCCACCGTCACGGTTTCATCATCTGACCCGCTGTCGATGACGATAACCTCATCAACCCAGTCAGCAACGCTCTGAATGCAAGTGCCGATGCGATCAGCTTCATTGCAGGCGATGATGAACACGGAAACTGGCAGCTTGTTCGACATCCCCCCTCCACGTCACAGGTTCCTCTCTGTTCAGTGGTAGCGGGTTTCGGGAAGCGGGCCTATTTCCGGATTGTTGCCCCCGAATTTCAAGTGTCAGCTGATGCTCAAGACAAAGGGCCCCGTGTGGGGCCCCTCAACGTTCTGCTTTTTGTGCCTTCAAGCCAGTTCGGATGTCACCATTGTCGCGGTAGTGTTGCCCATGTCCGCATGGTGACCTCGCATGAGTGCTTTGCCATCTTTCCGGAAGACATGACACAAGGTGCCGGGCACATTAAGCCTCACGCTTTGACCGTTCTTGATCTGGGTATCGCCTTTGCCCTGAACGGTGACAAGATTGCGATTGGCATCGCGCACGTAGAGGAAATGGCTCTCCCCAAGGGACTCGATTACCTCCACGTTGCCTGCCAGAACGCCCTCGCTGCTAACGGTGATGTGTTCTGGACGAATGCCAATTTGAACCTGATCTCCCACGCTGACGCCATCGGTATGGACGCTGGCCAGAACAGATGTCCCGCCGGGAAGAGCCACCTCAAGTCCCTGATCTTGAATGCTGACCACTCGAGAGTCGATGAAATTCATTTTCGGCGAGCCGATAAAGCCGCCCACAAACGCGTTCTGCGGTCGGTGATAGAGCTCCAGCGGCGTCCCAACCTGTTCAACCCGGCCAGCATTCAGCACCACGATCCGGTCCGCGAGGGTCATCGCCTCGGTCTGGTCGTGGGTCACGTAGACCATGGTGGCGTTCATCTCGCGGTGCAGCTTGGCAATCTCGATACGCATCTGCACGCGGAGCGCGGCATCAAGATTGGACAGGGGTTCATCAAACAAGAACACCTTCGGGTTGCGCACAATCGCCCGGCCGATGGCAACGCGCTGGCGCTGGCCGCCAGAAAGCTGTTTCGGCTTGCGTTCAAGCAGGGGCGTCAGTTCCAGAATTTCAGCGGTGTCGCGAACCTTCTTTTCAATTTCAGCGCGGGAAACTTTTGAAAGCTCAAGTCCAAAAGCCATGTTCTCAAACACGCTCATATGCGGGTAAAGCGCATAGGACTGGAACACCATGGCAATCTTGCGCTCTTTGGGAGAACGCTGATTGACCAGCTGCTCGTCGATGAAAAGTTCACCGTCGCTGATGTCTTCGAGACCGGCAATCAGCCGCAAGAGAGTGGATTTGCCGCAACCCGAAGGTCCAACGAACACAATGAACTCGCCTTGCTTGATATCCAGATCCACGCCGTGAATGACGCGGGTGGGACCGAAGTCCTTATAGACCCCTTTAAGGGTTACATCTGCCATCGTCGGTTCCTCCCCCAATCAGGCGTCGAGTTTCAGGAAGCCAGCTTGCCATGCTGGAAGGGTAATGACTTTGCCGTCCATGGCAAACTCAAAACCATGCCCCTCGAGCGCTTCCGTCACGCCTTGCCCGGTCAGGCTTACTGTTTTTTCCTGGTCGCTCAGGTTGAACACACAAAGCACGCTGTCCTCGCCAAGTGTCCGGGTAAAACCAAGCACATCTGACTCCAATTGCAGGAACTTCATGTCGCCTTTGATCAAGGCAGGGTGCTGGCGGCGCCATTTCAAGAAAGTACGTGCCCTGTGCAAAGCAGAGGCAGGGTCGTTCTCCTGAACGCTCACGGCGTTCGCCAAGTGGCGCGCATCAACTGGCAACCAGGGCTTGCCAGTGGAGAAGCCACCATTGGGAGCGGTTGTCTCCCACGCCATCGGCGTGCGGCACCCATCGCGGCCCTTGAAATTCGGCCAGAACTCAATGCCATAAGGGTCCTGCAGGTCTTCAAAGGCCACGTTTGCCTCCTCAAAGCCCAGCTCCTCGCCTTGATAGAGGCAAGGGCTGCCACGAAGGGAGGCCACCACGGCCAGCAAAACCGAGCTTGCTTCACGCTTTTCGAAACCAGCACCTAGACGGGAGACCACGCGGATCACGTCGTGGTTGGACATGGCCCAACTCGCCCATCCATCGTTGATGGTCGCTTCCAGGTTGCTCACCTTTTCGCGAATGTGTGCAGCGGTCTGGTCTCCTGCAAGAAGGTCAAAGCTGTAGGCCATGTGCAGGCGGTCATGTCCGGCTGTGTAGTCGGCGATGATCTGGTGAGGGTCTTCATCCGCGCCAATCTCACCCACCATTGTCGTGTCTTTATATTCGTCCATCACCGCACGCAGTTTCGTCAAGAACGCTATGTTCTCTGGGCGGGTCTTGTCATAGACGTGAACCTGATAGCCATAAGGGTTGGTTTTGGGCGTAGAAACAGACTCTTCTTCCGGCTTGCGCCCCGGATTGCTGCGCAGTTCCTTGTCGTGGAAGTAGAAGTTTGCAGTATCTAGGCGGAAGCCATCCACGCCAATGTCCAGCCAGAAGCGGGCGGCATTCAGCACGGCCTCCTGAACTTCTTCATTGTGGAAGTTCAGGTCTGGCTGGGAACGCAGGAAATTGTGCAGGTAGTATTGGTTGCGGCGCGTATCCCACTGCCAGGAAGAACCGCCAAACACGGAGAGCCAGTTGTTGGGGGGATTGCCGTCGTCTTTCGCATCGGCCCACACGTACCAGTCTGCTTTCGGGTTGGTGCGGTCCTGCCGGCTCTCCTTGAACCATGCATGCTGGTCAGATGTGTGCGAAATCACCAGGTCGATCAGCACACGCAGCCCCTGTGCGTGCGCCTTTTCAACCAGTTCCTTGAAGTCGTCCAATGTACCAAACATTGGGTCGACGTCCTCGTAATCGGAAACGTCATAACCAAAGTCATCCATGGGCGACTTCATGAAAGGCGAGATCCAGATTGCATCTGCACCAAGCTCAGCGATGTACGGAAGCTTTGTGGTTATGCCCGGAAGGTCGCCAATGCCGTCACCATTGCTGTCGAGGTAGGAGCGTGGGTAGATCTGGTAGATCACGGCACCACGCCACCAGTCAGGATCAGCTGCGAGGACTGCGGGATTTTTGTTGCTAGAGGTTGAAGCAGTCATTTTTTTACCCTTTGACAGCACCAGCGGTCAGGCCGGCGACGATTTTTCTTTGGAACACGAGAACAAGCACAACGATCGGCACAGTCACGATCACGGAGGCAGCCATGATGTTGCCCCAAGGCAGTTCAAACTCACTGGCCCCAGACATTAGCGCGATGGCCACTGGCACCGTGCGAACTTCATTGGAGAGCGTAAAGGTCAGCGCGAACAGGAACTCATTCCATGCCGCGATAAAAGCGAGAAGCCCTGTGGTTACCAATGCAGGCCACATCAGGGGCAGGAACACCCGCCGCACGATGACCCATGATGACGCGCCATCGACAAGAGCGGCTTCTTCCAGCTCCTTGGGCAGCTCACGCATGAACGTGGTCAGCACCCACACGGTGAAGGGCAACGTCAGCACCGTGTTCGGAATGATCAGGCCGAGCAGGGAGTTATAAACGCCAAGCGCGCGGATCAATTCGAACATCCCAGAGAGAATGGCAACTTGCGGGAACATGGAGACCGACAGGATTGTCATCAGCAACAGGCCGCGCCCACGGAAAGAGATGCGGGCCAGCGCGTAGGAGGCGGTTACTGCGATAAACAGCGACAGGCACACTACGGCTGTGGCAACAAGAACGGAGTTCAAGATATTGGTGCCGAACGGTCCTTCCGTGAACACGGAAACGTAGTTACCCAATGTACCAATCTCGGGAAGGATGGAAGAGCTGAACAGCGCCGTTCCTTCTCGGAAAGACGACAGTATCGCGTAGTAGAACGGAAAGACCGAGAGGATCACGACACAGGCGATCAGGGCATACAGAACAGTCTGCTGGATGATGCGTTTGGTGCGCTGGTTCATCACCGTGGATCCTCCGAGAGTTTCACGTTGCCAGCCATGAGCGTAAGCGTGGTCATGACGGCGACGATCAGGAACAAGAGGGTTGCGGCAGCCGACCCGTATCCAACTTCCTGGAAATCGACCAGCTGTTGCCGGGCATAAACCGACATGGACATGGTGTCTGAGGAGTTGGATGTCAGCACGTAGATCAGATCGAAGATGCGAAGCGCATCAAGGGCACGGAACACGATGGCCACCATCAGGGCTGGCTTGATCAGCGGCAGTGTGACCTTGAAGAAAACACGCACCGGATGGACGCCATCCACCCGCGCCGCCTCGTAGATGTCGCCCGGCAGCATCTGCAGGCCAGCAAGGATCAACAGCGCCATGAAAGGTGTCGTCTTCCAGACGTCCACCATGATCACCGCCCACATTGCCGTATCCGGGTCAGCGGTCCAGGCGATGGGCTGAGAGATCAAGCCAATGGTCAGGAGAATTTCATTGAGCACGCCAAACTGGTCGTGCAGCATCCAGCCCCACATTTGCGCGGAAACAACCGTTGGGATTGCCCATGGGATCAGCACGGCAGCGCGCACAAATCCACGGCCTTTGAACTCAGCATTCAGCACCAGTGCGATGAACAGGCCGAATATGGTTTCAAGACTTACGGACACCACGGTGAACCAAAGCGTGTTCCAGACGGCGTTCCACCAATCTGGGTCAACGAGCACGCCATAGGCCTCGCCATCAAACGTCACATAGTAGTTTTCAAGGCCGATAAAGGTCGTTTGGGAAAGGTCGGTTAGGTTGGCGTCGGTAAAGCCGAGCCAGATCGTACGCAACAGCGGCCAGCCAGCAACCACAGCCAGTACGATCAGCATGGGAGATAGAAACAGCCAGGCCGAGCGGATGCGGGCGGACGTAAGATCGGATTTTTGCATCCTCTTATTGCCAGCGCCATTTGCGGACAGAGCAAGTGTCATCTGTCAAACCCTCAAGAGAGAATTGGGTGCTCTGATGCCGGTCACTTGCAGCACCGGAGGCGGATCCCGCCGCAACACGTTGGTTGCGGCGGGTGCTCAGTCATTGAGATGAGCCTACCAGCTTCTGCGCTTGATGCGCTTCAGGTCGCGCTCAAGGTCTTCGAGGGAGGTCGCAGCGTCTTTCTTGCCACTCAGCACTTCATGAACGGCGTTGTAGAAGGCGTTGGAAACCTTGTTGTAGTTGGCACCGGTGGCGCGGGATGGGCGGGCCACTGCATTGGTAAAGGTATCCTGCAGCTGACCGATAAATGGTGTTGCCGCCAGAATTTCCTCATCCGTGTAAAGAGAAGAGATTGTTGGGTTGTAGGACCCTTCAATTGCGCGACGCTTTTGCTCTTCCTTGCGGGTCAGCCACATGACGAGGTCAGCCGCTGCATCCGGGCTTTCGGTATACTTGGAAACAGCCAGCTGCCAGCCACCCAATGCGCCGGTTTGCTTTCCTTCTTCACCGCCCTTAGGCAGAGCCATCACGCCGACCTTGCCCTTGATTGGGGAGTCGTCGCTTTGGGACAGTGCCCAGGCATAAGGCCAGTTGCGCATGAAGACAGCGTTGCCAGACTGGAACACGCCGCGGGAATCCTCTTCCTGATAGTTCAACACACCTTCAGGCGCGATGGTTCCAACCCAGCTCGCCGCCATTGTCAGTGCTTCTGCGGCCTGGGGGTTGTTGATGGTGATGTCCCCTTCGGCAGATACGATAGAGCCACCGTTGAAGCTGTCGACCCATTCGATTGCGTCACAGGTCAGGCCTTCATATGCCTTGGCCTGAAAAACGAAGCCCCACATTTTCTCGTTGCCAGCTTCGCGCTCGGCATCCTGGATTTTTTGTGCTGTCGAGGTCAGCTCCTGCCAGGTGGCTGGCTTGTCCTCGCCATACTTTTCAAGCAAGTCTTTTCGGTAGTAAAGCAGGCCCGCGTCGGTGTAGGACGGCATGGCCACCAGCTTGCCCTTGTAGGTGTTGTTTTCGATGATCGCCGGGAAGTGATCTTTTTCCGCGCCATTCGTGTATGGCGAAAGATCGAGCAGATGGCTGCCAAGAATACCCGGCCAGATCACGTCAACCTCGAACACGTCGATGTCGCTGGAGCCTGAGCCCAGGATCTGTTGATACAGAGCCAGCTGATCGTTGGTGGAAGTTGGAACGGAAATTACATTCACGGTGTGGCCGGTTTTTTCTTCCCACTCAGCAACAGCTTCCTTGCAGAGCTGCTGGCCTTTGCCAACCGTGCCGCACGCGATGTTGAGTTCGGCAGCAGAAACAGAGCCTGCGGCCGCAAAAGTAAGAACAGCACCTGCGAGAAGTGTTTGACGTAATGTCATTGGGACGTCCTCCATTTCGTCCTTGGCGCAGAGCAATCGGAAAATCCCCCATCCGAACTCTGCTGTACCCATCTCCCCGAAATTTGAGGAGAGCGAAAAGCGCTGATTTAATCTGGTCATATCCAAAGCGCTTTGGGTGCTTAGCGTGGCTCAGAGATTTCACAGTGTCAACCGTCAAAAAATGAAAAAATATCACTGATTGGCATGTTGCATGGCAGAAATGCAGAGTTTTCGCGCTCTACCTGTCTTTGGTAGGCTCTACTACCTATGGCGTGATCAGGTAGGGGTGAGGCGTATTGGCTCGCCTTGTGCATCAGGTTCAAGGTTGCATATCCAAAGCGCTTTGGTAAACTCGTTTGCCTTGATATGCCCATTCGGCTATTCAGCAAATAACCTTTGCCGGGTCATGATGCGGTTCGTTGGACCCAACCATTTGAAAGAAATGAAAAAGTGCAGCTTGGGATCTCGAATTCATCGCAGCATTTCTGGAGGGAAAGATGAATCTTAAAGCGCTCTCCGAGCATTTGGGCCTTTCCCAAACAACGGTAAGCAGAGCCTTGAATGGTTATTCGGACGTAGCCCAGGAAACCCGTGAGCGCGTTGCAAGAGCAGCGCAGGAGCTGGGTTATCGTCCCAATGCCAATGCAAAGCGTCTGGCGACCGGTCGTTCTTCCATCATCGGTGTCTCGTTTCCAACCGGGCGCAATATGCTGGTTGACCCACACTTTATCGACTTTCTCGCGGGGCTGTCTCATCAGGCGTCTGAGCTGGACCATGACATTCTCATTTCTGCGATCAAGAACGACCCTCGCGAGGCCTACGAGCGTATGGCAAACAAAGGCACTGTCGACGCCATGGTGCTGCTGGGACTCCATTTCAACAATGAGATTATGGAGTTGATGCATAGCCTGAAGCTGCCCTTCATTGTGCATGGCCGCATCCCCTCAGACGCCAGTTATGCCTACATGGATATTGATAATTATGGTGCGCTGTATCAGGCCACCAAGCTCATGCTGCAGCTGGGGCACAAGCGCATTGCAAATCTAGGTGGGCCTGCAAACCATTCATTCTCCAGAGACCGCGCAAGAGGCTGGAGTGATGCACTTGGTGAGGCGGGCATAAAGCCTTGCGTGGAATACTTGCGCCACGGCTACATGACAGACGAGAACGGTTATCTGTTTGCAAAGCAGGTTCTTGCCTTGGAGGAGCCGCCCACCGCGCTCATTTGTTCTAGTGTCATCATGGCCGCTGGCGCCTATCGCGCTTGCGCAGAGTTGGGCTTGAAGGTTGGTGAGAACGTGTCGATCATGGCTCATGACGACGATCTTCCGATGTATTTCCCGGAGAAAATGGATCCGCCGCTCACTGTAACACGCTCGCCCATTCGTGCCGCGGGGGTTGAGATTGCCAAAATGGCCGTAGACCTGATCAACGGTGCCCCCATCGAGAGCTGTCAGAAGGTTTGGCCAGTGGATCTTATTTTCCGAAGCTCAACAGCCCCGCCCAAGAGCGCCTGAGAACTATTTGATCTTGAGTGCAAAGATATTTCACAGGCAGGCGATTAGGAAAACAATCTCCCGGCACTCCCAGCTTCGCGTCTTGGTTAAGAACAGGCTTTTCTCCCAAAGCGCCGTTACAGTCTCTCTGCATTGAATGGGAGGGACGTTCGGCACCGCACACCTGAGCAGTTTTAAACCTACGTATTATTGCGCCTGCGAGGAAGGGGTGAAACCATCCCGCCATACCGCAGCGGTCCGTGGGAGTTCAGGGGTGCTGCCGACAATTTCAGGGAGAACATGATGGCCGCTATCATTGGCTGGTCCCACTCGCCGTTTGGCAAGTTGGCTGACGAAACCGTCGAAACGCTCATTACCAAGGTTGCAACCGAGGCAATTGCAGATGCGGGTCTGCAGCCAGAGGACATCGATGAGATTGTTCTCGGTCACTTCAATGCCGGTTTTTCCGCGCAGGATTTTACAGCAAGTCTGGTTCTGCAGGCCAGCGACAAGCTGCGCTTCAAGCCAACCACCCGAGTTGAGAACGCCTGTGCCACCGGTTCTGCTGCCGTGCATCAAGGTGTGAGAGCCATTGCTGCCAAACAGGCGAAGTTCGTTCTCGTGGTTGGGGTGGAGCAGATGACCACCACACCAGGGCCTGAAATCGGTAAAAATCTTCTCAAAGCCTCCTATTTGCCAGAGGATGGCGATACGCCAGCGGGCTTTGCAGGCGTCTTTGGCAAGATTGCTGGAATGTATTTCCAAAAGTACGGCGATCAAAGCGAGGCGCTCGCCCATATTGCAGCTAAGAACCACAAGAACGGCGTTGAGAACCCCTATGCGCAGATGCGCAAGGATTTGGGCGTGGAGTTCTGCCTCAACGAATCTGAGAAGAACCCATTCGTGGCTGGTCCTTTGAAACGTACTGATTGTTCCCTTGTGTCTGATGGTGCAGCGGCCCTCGTCCTCACCGACACCACGACAGCGCTTTCCGCTAAAAAAGCTGTCGCCTTCCGCGGTATGGCTCATGTTCAGGACTTTCTGCCCATGTCCAAGCGCGACATCCTGAAGTTTGAAGGATGCGCAGAGGGCTGGCGCAAGGCGCTTGGTTCCGCTGGCCTTTCCTTGGAAGACCTTGACTTCGTTGAGACCCACGATTGTTTCACAATCGCCGAGCTTATTGAGTATGAGGCCATGGGATTGGTGCCAGAAGGACAAGGCGCAACGGCCATACTTGAAGGTTGGACCCAGAAGGACGGCAAGCTTCCAGTCAACCCGTCAGGTGGGTTGAAGGCCAAAGGTCACCCAATTGGCGCAACGGGCGTGTCCATGCATGCACTCACTGCCATGCAGCTCACCGGTACTGCGGGCGGCATCCAGGTGGAAGGTGCGGAGATCGGCGGCATCTTCAACATGGGCGGTGCAGCAGTTGCAAACTACGTCTCAATTATGCAGCGTTTGAAATAACCTTCTCTTTTGGGCCTGCATGGTAGGCGCAAACCACTGCAATTCCGGCACTCAAAAGAATGAGAGCACCAAACGGGCCCGCAATCGCGCTGGGCCCGTTTTCCTTTATGTCCGATTGAGGGCAGTGCGTTTTCCTCAAAGCCAGCTTGTTGGATTCATTTCGCCGTGCTGTGCCATGCGGCGCAATGAAAATCCTTTTCTAACATCGTTCGCGCCTTTGAAACGACATGCCCCGCCAAAAATCGCGGAAACCCGTAGTCTCCCAGCAAATGGAAATCATGCACCCTAGGAGAGCGGGATGCGGGCTGACACAAACAAAACAGTTGCCAATGAGCGCAAGCTTGCGGTCTTCCCAACCTTTCAAAAGGTGGCGGGCCGGACCGTCGTTATCGTCGGTTCAGGGGGCGAAGCGGCACCAAAGGTAAGACTGCTGGCCCAAACTCAGGCCAACATCCTCATCATTGCCGAGGAGGAGCCAGAGGAAGAACTCTTGGCTGCCGCAAGCGGTGCTGGTGCAGAAGTACGCCGGGAACGGTTCCATCCAGATCATGTAAAGGGCGCTGCGCTCGTCTTTGGGGCCTCTGGTGACGAGGACAAGGACCGTGCCGTGGTTGAAGCCGGTCGTGCTGCGGGCATTCTTTCCAACGCTGTTGACAGGCCGGAGCTTTGCGACTTTTACGTTGGCGCTCTGGTGAACCGGGCGCCCGTAGCTGTCGCGATTACCTCAACCGGCGTTGGCCCGGTCTATGCCCGCCATATCCGCGCGGCCATCGAAGCCATGCTGCCCATGGAAGCGGGCCGTCTTGCAAAGCTGGCCGAGAACCTTCGTGACGTGGTCTCCACGGTCATCAAGTCTGGGCGTTTGCGCCGTCGCTTCTGGGCGCAGTTCTTCTCTGGCAGCATCGCAGCAAACGTCTTTAAGGGCGATGAGCAAAAAGCACGACTGCAGATCCAGCGTCTCCTGAGCGATGTTCAGGACGAAGCTGGCTATGTATGGCTCGTGGGCGCAGGCCCGGGTGCTGAAGACCTTCTCACCTTGCGCGCCCAGCGGGTGCTTCAGGAAGCGGATGTGATTTTCTACGACGCTTTGGTGCCAGAAGCCGTGGTGTCCATGGGCCGCAGAGATGCAGAGCGCATCAGCGTTGGCAAGCGCAAGGGGCAGCACTCGGTTTCTCAAAAAGAGATCAATGCACATCTTGTGGAAGCTGCCAGGCAGGGCAAGCGCGTTGTGCGTCTCAAGGCTGGCGATCCGCTCATCTTCGGCCGGGCAGGGGAAGAAATGGAAGCGCTCCGCGAAGCCCAGATCGACTTTGAGGTGGTGCCCGGTGTCACCGCCGCGTTCGCAGCCGCTGCTTCCACCCAATTGCCGCTCACGCTTCGTGGTGTTGCGTCTTCTCTGGTCTTTGCGACTGGGCACGATCAGGACGGCAAGACCTTGCCGGGGTGGGCGCAGTTGGCTCTGTCCGGCAGCACCACGGCCGTTTACATGGGCCGAACTGTTGCGGGCAAGATTGCAGCCCGCCTTCTGGCTGCTGGCCTGAAATCAAGCACACCGGTCATGGCCGTGGAAAATGCCGCCCATCCGGACGAGCGCGTTTTTGCAGGCACCCTTCGCGAGATGACCGACCTCGCAGCACGGGATGATATCGCAGGCCCTGTTCTCATCGTGATTGGCGATGTGGTGGCCCATGCTAATTTGTCTTCCGCACTGCCGCTTGGTCAGACCGAAAATCAGGAATTGCTGGCCTCTGAGGCCGCTTGAGGAGACCCCCTATGAAAATCATAACCGCAAATCGCCTTTTAGACGGTGAAGTGGTCTGGCTTGGTCCGCAGGACACATGGGTGGAAACGGTGGGCGAGGCCCGCGTTTTTGAGGACACCGAAGAGCTGAAAGCCGTACTCGGTTCCAAAGTGGTTTCTGAAGAACGTCAGGAAGTCGTGGGCGTTTATGAGATCGAAGTGGAGCCAAAGGACGGCAGCATTGTCCCAACCAAACTAAGAGAAGCCATTCGCGCGTTAGGCCCCACAACGCACCCTGCATTTGGCAAACAGGCAAGGGCAGGCGGCCAAGCCGCGTAAGGAGCACCAAGAATGTACCGTTACGACGAGTTTGATCAGGAATTTGTGAATGAGCGTGTGGCCCAGTTCAAGGATCAGGTGCGCCGCCGTCTTTCCGGCGACCTGACCGAGGAACAGTTCAAGCCGCTGCGTCTCATGAACGGCCTCTATCTGCAGCTCCACGCTTACATGCTCAGGGTGGCCATTCCCTATGGCACTTTGAACTCAAAGCAGATGCGCAAGCTGGCCCATGTGGCGCGCACTTACGACCGTGGCTATGGGCACTTCACGACGCGTCAAAACATCCAGTTCAACTGGCCCACTTTGTCTGACACGCCGAAAATCCTGGAGGAACTTGCGGAGGTGCAAATGCACGCCATCCAGACCTCCGGTAACTGCATCAGAAACGTGACCTCTGACCAATTCGCAGGTGCGGCGGATGATGAGTTCGCTGACCCGCGCGTTTATGCAGAAATCCTGCGCCAGTGGTCTTCATTGCACCCGGAGTTCCTGTTCCTGCCGCGCAAGTTCAAGATCGCGATCACCGGTGCACCACAGGACCGCGCCGCCGTTCAGGTGCACGACATTGGCCTTCAGCTGACACAAAATGAGCAGGGCGAAGTCGGCTTCGTTGTGTTTGTGGGTGGCGGTCTTGGGCGCACGCCGATGGTAGGCCGCAAGGTGCGTGACTTTGTGCCGGAGAAGGACCTTCTGTCTTACTGCGAGGCAATCCTGCGCGTTTACAACCGCTATGGTCGGCGCGACAACAAGTACAAGGCGCGCATCAAGATCCTGATGCATGAAACCGGTCTGGACGATTTGAAGCAGGAAATCGAAACCGAGTTCGAAGCCGTAAAGCACACTTTCCTTGATCTGCCGAGGGAAGAGGTCGAGCGCATCAACGCATATTTTGCCCCGCCTGAGTTTGCGGCTCTGCCTGCGGTCAGCGACGTGTTTGAGGCAGAAAAGGCGACAAACCCCGCCTTCGCGAACTTCGCCAAGCGAAATTTGAACGGGCACCGGGCGCCGGGCTATACCAGCGTGACGATTTCGCTGAAGCCAATCGGTGGCGCCCCAGGTGACGCAACCGACGAGCAGATGGAAGTGGTGGCGGATCTGGCCGAGCGCTTCGGTTCAGATGAAATCCGCGTCTCTCACGAGCAAAACCTTGTGCTGCCGCATGTAAAGCTGGACGATCTGCCAACAGTCTTCAAGATTCTGCAGGCCAACGGGTTGGGCACGGCAAACGCTGGGCTTGTTACCGATATGATTGCCTGCCCGGGCATGGATTATTGTGCGCTGGCCAATGCCCGTTCCATTCCGATCGCCCAGGAGATTTCAGAGCGGTTCGAAGACATCAAGCGCCAGCAAAACATTGGTGACTTGAAGATCAAAATCTCGGGCTGCATCAATGCCTGTGGCCACCACCACGTTGGGCACATCGGGATTTTGGGGGTGGACCGGAAGGGGGAAGAACTCTACCAGATCACACTGGGCGGCTCAGCAGATGAAAACACATCCATCGGCAAGATCATTGGTCGCGGTTTCCCCGCTGACGAGATCGCAGATGCCGTGGAGAAGGTCGTGGAAGCTTACCTTCAGCACCGGGAAAGTGCTGAAGAGCCGTTCATCGAAACCTATCGCAGACTGGGGGACGCTCCCTTCAAGGAGGCACTTTATGGCACAGCCTAATGTTGCCGAGGCTCACGGCAAGGAAGAACTGCTCGCTGTTGAGGCCGCAAGCTACGATCGTCGGTTCGGGGGTCGTGGGGCCAAGGAGATCTTGCGTATCGCGATCAACGACCTGTTCAAGGGACAGATTACGTTGGTGTCCAGCTTCGGCGCGGACTCCTCTGTGCTCTTGCACCTCGTCTCTGAGATTGATCGCGATATCCCGGTCGTATTTGTCGACACAGGCAAGCTGTTTGGCGAAACGAAGCGCTACCGCGACGAGTTGATCGAGAAGCTCGGCCTGCGCAACGTGGTTTCTGTCAAACCGGCCCCGGAAGATCTGGCGGTCTATGATCCGAAGGGCAACCTCTGGCTCAGTGACAACGATCAGTGCTGCCACATCCGCAAGGTTCTGCCGCTGAAGCGTGCGTTGAGTGACTTTGATGCCTGGATATCCGGGCGCAAGCGTCATCAGTCGGCAACCCGCACCAGCCTCCCCTTCTTTGAGGTGGATGAAGGACGCATCAAGGTCAATCCACTGGCGGATTGGACCGCGACCGAGATCCTGCAATATGCCAAGGACCACGACTTGCCACCGCATCCACTGGTTGCAGAAGGGTATCCATCCATCGGCTGCATGCCGTGCACCGATAAGGTCGCGCCGGGTGAAGATCCGCGCTCTGGCCGTTGGCGTGGCATGAACAAGATCGAGTGTGGCATCCACTTGCCATCACATGGCCAACAGGTTGATGGCAGCGGAATTTGAGGGTGACATGGCTGTAGACGTCTATAAGAACGGAACGATCCAAGAAGATCACTGGGAATATCTGCTGGACGAAGATCCTGTGCCAGAACACGGTCAGTGGATCGTGCCACTAGAGCGTTTCCTTGAAGATGCTGATGCCTTTAAGTCGGATGGCCTGCGCCTCGGCGTTGTGATCCGTGCAGGAGAGGATGTCAATCGCCTGGCGGGCCTGCTTGACAGGCTTGAGTTGGTGGCAGTTGAGTTTCCCTCTTTTGCAGATGGACGTGGCTTTTCAGCTGCACGCCTTCTGGCTGAACGCTATGAGTTCTCAGGTGAAATTCGCGCCGTCGGCCCGTTCATTCTGGACCAGATCGGTTTCATGCAGCGTTGTGGCATCAACGCCTTCGCGCTGGATAATCCGAAGCTGCGAAAGGACTTGGAGGCAGGCAACCTGAACACCGTGGACGTGTTTACACAACCTGTTGGGACCCGGCAGGAAGCCCCGGCAGGCACCCGTCCATGGATCCGCCGCATCGCGACCTAGCTAAAACACCCCCTCGAATTTAAAAGCCCTTGCCCGCAAACCGCGGCAAGGGCTTTGCTGTTCGTTGCCCTTCTTGAAAGCTTCCTCTAAGGTTAATCACATATCTTTGAGTTTTCGCGGCAATTGGGGAGGGTGCTGTGATGGCCTTCAAGACACTCGACACCAACGAGCAATTGGCAGCCTGCAAGGCACTGATCAATGGGGCAGCCTGTGATGGCTCATCCGGCGAGATGTTGGAGGTTGTCTGTCCGTCCGATGGAAAGCCCTTTGCAACCATTCCGCGTTGCACCGGGGCTGATGTGGGTCGCGCCGTAACGGCTGCCCGTCAGGCCTACGAGGCGCAGAGTTGGGCCAAGCTAACTGCCGCAGAACGCGGTCGCATTTTGCTTGGTCTGTCCAATCTGATTGCCGAAAACCAAGACAACCTTGCTGCAATTGAATCCCGCGACACCGGAAAGCCACTCACGCAAGGGCGGGCTGATGTGGCTGCCGCCATTCGCTATTTCGAGTTTTATGGCGGGGCGGCTGACAAGATCAGCGGCGAAACCTTGCCGGTGGCGGATGGGTACCTCGCCATGACACTGCGAGAGCCCCACGGTGTGGTCGGTGCCGTCATTCCATGGAACTACCCCACCCAGATTTTCTCCCGTGTGGCCGGGGCCGCCTTGGCCATGGGAAACGCTCTGGTCATCAAACCTGCTGAGCATGCGTGCCTTTCAGTGCTTAGGGTGGCTGAGTTGGCCCATGAAGCCGGGCTGCCGAAAGGCATTTTAAACGTTGTTACCGGGTTTGGAGACGAAGTCGGCGCGGCTCTTGCGCACCATCCGGGCATCGATTTCATCACCTTCACAGGCTCACCGCAGGTCGGTACCACCATTCAGGCTGCTGCCGCACGCAACCATATTGGCTGTACGCTGGAGCTGGGCGGCAAGTCACCGCAGATCCTGTTTGAAGATGCTGATCTGGATAAGGCGTTGCCAACGGTGCGCAACGCCATCATTCAGAACGGTGGGCAGACCTGCTCCGCTGGCAGCCGTGTTCTGGTGCAAGAGACCATCTACGAAGAAGTCGTAGAACGGTTGCGCAACAAGTTCCGCGCATTGGTGGCAGGGCCCCATGATCAGGATCTGGACATCGGTCCTTTGATCAACGCGGCGCAAGCCCGCCGGGTCGCAGCGTTCTGCGAGCGCGCCAAGAATGAGCGCATCCCTCTGATTGCCGAGGGGACGATTGCGCCTGATACGCCGGAGGCAGGGTTCTACACCACGCCCAAGCTGTTTGGTCCCGTGCCCATGACCAGCTCACTGGCGCAGGAAGAAATCTTTGGGCCCGTTCTGGCGGTGATCCCATTCAAGGACGAAGAAGAGGCCATTCGTATCGCCAATGACACGCCCTATGGCCTTGTGGCTGGCGTTTGGACACGAGATGGTGCTCGCGCCATCAGGGTCGCCCGCCGCGTGCGCTCTGGTCAGGTCTTCATCAATGCCTATGGCGCAGGTGGCGGGGTGGAGCTGCCGTTCGGCGGCGTCAAGAAATCGGGCCATGGCCGCGAGAAGGGTTTTGAGGCACTGCGGGAGTTTTCAGTGCTCAAAACCGTGATCATCAATCACGGCTGATTATAAAACGGGAGGAAGCATGTCAGGCAGACTGGCGGGAAAGTGCGCGGTCGTCACCGGCGCTGGATCCGGTTTTGGTGAGGGCATAGCAAAGCGATTTGCCGAAGAGGGTGCTACCGTCATCATCGCGGATTTAAACACAGAAGCCGCGCAACGTGTGGCCGGAGAGATTGGCAAGGACGCTGTTGCGGTAACCGCAGACGTCACCATGGCAACCGATGTTGAGGCCATGCTCAATGCTGCTGTCTCCGCGGCAGGCAAGCTGGACATCCTTGTAAACAACGCAGGCTATACTCATCGCAATGGATCACTTCTGGATGTGGATGAGGAGACTTTTGACCGCATCTTTGCGGTCAACGCCAAGGCCATCTATCTGGCGGCACTCAAGGCGGTGCCGCTGATGGAAAAAAATGGTGGCGGCAGCATCATCACCACTGCCTCCACTGCAGGCCTGCGCCCGCGTCCCGGCCTCACCTGGTACAACGCTTCCAAAGGATGGGCCATCACCGCCACGAAGTCCATGGCGGTAGAGCTTGCGCCAAAGAACATCCGCGTCAATGCGCTGTGTCCGGTAGCCGGTCAAACCGGCATGCTTGGCCTGTTTATGGGAGAGGACACGCCGGAGAAGCGGGAGCAGTTCAAGGCCTCGATACCGCTTGGTCGCTTGTCTACGCCGCTCGACATCGCCAATGCGGCCTTGTGGCTGGCCTCTGATGAAGCCGAGTTCATTACTGGGGTGGCGCTGGAAGTCGACGGAGGTCGCTGCGTCTAAAACAGCATTAAGCCGCTATAATGCGATTGCGGCCTGACTCTTTGGCCTCATAAAGACACCGATCCGCCGACCGCAATGCCTCAGATAAGGTCGCATCATTGCCCGAAGACAATCCAACGCTGATGGTGGAATTGAACAATTGGTCATCATGCCCCGGCAGCGTGATCGGCATGGACGTTCTCAGCTCTGACAAAAACGCCCGGCAACTCGTTTCATCAAGTTCCGGAAAGGCCACGCAAAACTCATCTCCGCCAATGCGCACAGCAACAGCGCCTTTAGGCAGGAAGTCGCGAATACGGTCGGCAATGGCAATGATCAGCTGGTCGCCGGTTTCGTGGCCAAAGCGGTCGTTGATCTGCTTGAACTTGTCGATGTCAATCATCGCATAGCGAATGCTCTTGTTGGACTGCGCCAATACTCTGTGTTTTTGCTCAATCTGATCATGCAGATACCTGCGGTTGAACAGCCCTGTCATCGGGTCCTTGTTGGCCAGCTCGGTCAGCTCCTTGATGCGTTCAAGGCTTTCAAGGTTCTGTGAGATCCGCAGGATCAGCTCTTCCGGCGTGCAGCTTTTTGCGACGAAGTCGCTGGCACCGCTTTTCAGGAACTTCGCCGTCAGTTCGGCACTCGGGGTTGCCGAAATGCCTACAATGGCAAGATCGTGGAAATGGCGGAACTGGCGCACCTTTTTCAGCGTTTCAAACCCACTGATGTCGGGCAGGCCATGGTCCAGAATGAGCAACTGGATCTGCGGATTCTGACGGAGAACCTCAATCCCCTCCAGCCCGCAACAGGCGGTATGTACCTGAAGGCAATAGCGTTCCAAGCGCTCTTTGAGTATTGCCCGCTGGGTATGAGCGTCTTCAACAATAAGCACATGGGTGCGTTGGTTTTTTTCGATGCGCCGCACCAGATCCGCAAGATAGCTCAAGCTCGCTGGCGAGTCCTTTACCACGTAGTCGACAATGCCTTTGTTCAAGATGGAGCTTCGGGTCTTTTCGTCAAAACGAGCTGAAAACACAATCGTTGGAAGGCCTGCGCCAACAGCCAGATCAACAACTTCGCCATCCTGAGCATCTGGCAATGTCAAATCAACCAGAGCAAGAAAAGGATGGTAGTTTGGATCTTCGATTTTTTCTCTGGCCTCTGTATATGTGCGGGCAATCGTCACTTCAAATGAACCGGCTTTGCTTAGTTCACTTTGAATGATACGCGCAAAGAAGTTGGCATCTTCAACTAGCAATACCTGCTTCATCTGCGTCGTCTTCATAGCGACTACCTGACTTTGCATTTCAAGATCAAAGATTTAGAGGAGTTCAAGTGCGCGGCACCACAACTTAAGGTAATACAAGTTTTATTAAATAATCCATAAAATTCTTTTCAAATTGCGCAAAAAATTGTCGGCGCTACCAGGTTATAGATGAAAAAAAGTAATCCTTTTTGATTGGTGGTAGGCTCTAAAAAGAAAACCCCTGTGAGTATAATTAAATACTCACAGGGGTTGTATAAAACTAAAGTTCAACGCTTAGAAATATTAAACGTTCAAAAGCAGGTATTCCCTTTCCCAAGGGCTAATTACTGACATGAAGATCTCATGTTCTTCCAGTTTTATTGCCCTGTAGGTAGAAACGAACTTTTCGCCGAAGATTTCAATGATGTCTTCGTTGTTCTCAAATGCCGCTACGGCGTCGAGAAGGGATCGCGGCAAGCTGCTGATCTGATTTGAGCTGTCGTCCGTTTTGGGGTCGCTCGGGTTGATTTGCTTCTTGATGCCCAGATAGCCTGCGGCCATTGTGGCTGCAATGGCGAGATAAGGGTTCGCATCCGATCCCGGCAACCTGTTCTCAATACGGCGTGCCGCCGGGTTGGAGTTCGGCATGCGCAGACCAACTGTCCGGTTGTCCTGACCCCAGTAAACGTTTGTAGGCGCGGTGCTGTTGCGCATGAAACGCCGATAGGAGTTCACGTAGGGGGCCATGATGGGCATCAAGGCGGGCAAGAAGGTTTGCAGCCCGCCCACAAAGTGGCGGAAGGTATCGGTCATCTCGCCATCAGCGTTGGAGAAGATGTTCTGCCCCGTTTCCTTGTCCTGTATGGACTGGTGAATGTGCATCGCAGAACCTGGCTGAGATGACATCGGCTTTGCCATGAAGGTGGCATACATTTCATGGCGCAGAGCGGCTTCGCGGATTGTGCGTTTGAAGAGAAAAACCTGGTCTGATAGCTCCAGCGGGTCGCCATGACGCAGATTGATCTCCATCTGCGCCGCCCCTTCCTCGTGGATCAGCGTGTCGATCTCAAGGCCCTGAGCCTCAGAGAGGTCGTAGATGTCGTCGATGAGCTCGTCAAACTCGTTGAGTGCCGAGATGGAATAGCTTTGTCGCCCAACTTCCGGCCGGCCAGAGCGGCCGATTGGCGGTTCCAAAGGGTAGTCTGGATCGGTGTTCGGCTTGATCAGATAGAACTCGACCTCCGGCGCAACGACAGCGTCCCAGCCCTCTCTCTCATACATAGAAATTATGTTTTTCAAGAGGTTTCGGGGGGCAACCACATAGGGGTCGCCATCCTTTGTGGTTGTGTCGTGGATGATCTGCGCTGTTGGGTCAGATTCCCATGGCACCACGGTCAGCGTGCGATAGTCCGGGTAGAACGCCAGATCCCCATCCGTTGGATGGTGCTGAAAGCGGTGGTCGTCCTCAGGGTAATCGCCAGAAATGGTCTGCGCGAAAATGGAGGAAGGCATGGTCAGGGTCGACCCTGCGAAGAACTTTTCAGTGGGCATCATCTTGCCACGGGCAACGCCAGCGATATCGGGCACAATGCACTCGATATCTTGCACATTGCGTTCCCGGAGCCATGCGCGTGCTTCATGCACGTCACAGACGCCACGTTTGAGGGGGTCTTCGGAGTCTGGGGTATGAGCCTTCTGGTCCATCTTGCTCTCATATGGCTGAGTGTGAGCCTAAGTTAATACTGCAAAGTTTGCGCCGCGCAAACAAAACCCGATGCCCAACGTTGGTAGTCATTGGCGCAGGGCGCGGAAAACTGCTGTCATTGCCGGGCGGACACTCTCATAAGTAACCGAGCCATGCAATATAATAAATTGAACGCAACCAAGTCCCTATAAATTTGCATTGATTGCGTTGATTCTCTGTAAATCCAATGATGTCTGCCGAGCAGAATTGAATATAGAAAACTGTCTAACCTTTCACGCCAGTGCTTTCCATCATGATGGGCACTCTAACTTGGCGGCAAATTGCATTGGCTTTGACGAGAATTTGGTTGCAACTTCAAGATTTTTCATTTTTTACGCAAGTAAAGGTTGACGTCGGCGGTAATACCTAGAACTCTTGAGCCTCCCGAAAACCAGAAACTGGAGGAAGAACCCATTGAAAAACATAATCGCGATGGCTGCCACGAGTGTACTGATGACGGCCTCCCTGGTGCATGCACAAGAGCGCACTGTCTATGTTTACAATTGGTCAGACTACATCGACGAACAGATCCTTGAAGATTTTACCAAGGAAACAGGCATTGAAGTCGTTTATGACGTGTTCGACTCCAATGAGCTGCTAGAGACGAAGCTCCTCACCGGGGGAAGCGGTTATGACGTGGTGTCGCCGACAGCTTCTTTCCTCGCCCGCCAGATCGAAGCCGGCGTGTTCCAGAAACTTGATATGGCGCAGCTGCCCAACGCAAAGCACCTGTGGGATGTGGTTCTTGAGCGCACTGAAAAGTATGATCCGGGCAATGCCTATTCCATAAATTACATGTGGGGCACGACAGGTTTTGGCCTGAACAAGGCGAAAATCGCCGAGGTATTCCCGGACGCGCCAACAGACAGCTGGTCCTTGCTGTTTGAACCGGAAAACATCGAGAAGGTGTCCGCCTGCGGTGTGTACATCCTCAATGCACCTGCAGAAATGTTCCCTGCAGCGCTGAACTATCTAGGGTATGACGCCAACTCCAAGGATACGGATGAGCTGCGTGAGGCCGGAGCGCTGCTTGAAAAGATGCGTCCGCATGTGCGCAAGTTCCATTCCTCCGAATACATCAATGCGCTTGCAAACGGTGACATCTGCGTAGCGGTAGGGTGGTCCGGTGACATTCTGCAAGCACGGGATCGTGCCGCAGAAGCTGGCAATGATGTGGCGGTCGATTATGTGGTGCCCAAGGAAGGGTCCATGATGTGGTTCGACCAGATGGCGATCCCGGCAGATGCACCCAACAAGAAAGAGGCTCACGCCTTCCTGAACTACCTGATGCGCCCGGATGTGATGGCCAAGGCTTCCAACTACATCTACTACGCAAACGGTGTTGAGGGATCTAAGGAATTTCTGCTCGATGAGATCAGGAATGACCCTGCAATCTACCCGGATGATGCGACCATCGAAAAGCTGTATACAACTACCGCCTATCCGGCAAATGTGCAGCGATTGGTCACTCGCCTATGGACACAAGTCACAACTGGGCAGTAAGGGAGGCCATCGGCTCGCACCGGATTCGGGAGCGGGCCGATTTTCGTATAATCCTGAATGAATAACCGGGTCTGTAACACATTGATTTATCAGATCGGGGGACTGGCGGCGCTGGTTAAAATGTTTCCGTCACAAGAAGGATACCGCATGGTTGTATTGCGTTGGTAGGCGTTGCCCGAGCTTTGGAAGCCTCGCCGCCTCACCACGTTTGTTCTCTATGGAGTGCTTGACAATGATAAAGAAGATCTTGCTCACGGGTGTTGCTGTGTTCGCCGTTGGCCTTGGTGCTGCTGCCGCTCAGGACCGTGTAGTCAACGTCTACAACTGGTCAGACTATGTGGACGATGAAGTCCTCAAGCAGTTTGAAGAAGAGACCGGTATCTCTGTCAATTACGATGTTTTTGACTCCAACGAAGTTCTGGAAACCAAACTTCTGACCGGCAGCACTGGTTATGACGTCGTTGCGCCAACCGCACAGTTCCTGAACCGCCAGGTCCAGGCAGGCGTGTTCCAGAAGCTGGATCGCGACAAGCTGCCAAATCTGAAGCACATGGACAAAACGCTGATGGAGCGCCTGTCCAAGCTGGATCCGGAAAACGCGTACTCCATTAACTACATGTGGGGCACCTCCGGTATGGGCATCAACCGTGAGAAAATCCTCGCGCTTGCGCCAGAGGCTCCGCTCAACAGCTGGGAGCTGCTCTTCAATCCGGAAATCCTGAAGCAGTTCTCCGAGTGCGGCGTGCACGTGATGGACGAGCCGGATGAGATGTTCCCGGCCGCGCTTCACTACCTCGGTATGGACCCGGACTCCAACAATCCGGATGACATCCGCAAGGCGGGCGAGCTTCTCAAGTCTATCCGTCCATACGTGCTCAAGTTCCACAATTCGGAATTTGTGAACGCGCTGGCCAATGGCGACATCTGCCTGGCTTACGGCTGGTCCGGTGATGTGCTGCAAGCGTCCGACCGCGCCGCAGAAGCGGGCAATGGCGTGGAGCTGGAATACATCCTGCCTGTTGAAGGCGGTCAGATGTGGTTCGATCAGTTTGCGATCCCGGCTGATGCGCCTAATGCGGATGAAGCTCATGAGTTCCTCAACTTCATCATGCGTCCTGAGATTGCTGGCAAGCTGTCCAACTACGTCTATTACGCAAACGGTAATGCGGATTCTGTGCCTTTCATCGACGAAGAGGTCACCTCTAATCCGGGCATCTACCCGCCGCAGGAAGTAAAAGAGAAGCTTTACACTGTCACGGCAAAGCCGCTGAAGACACAGCGTGTCATGACCCGTGAATGGACCGCGATCAAGTCCGGTCAGTAAGCAGGTCTGAAGGCATTTTGGTCCCAGCAGGAGGCGGCGTGTCTGCCTCCTGCTGATTGCTCTGAACACTACCCTCCTCAGAGGGACTGGCAGGAAAAGGATTTCGGTCTTGGCTAAGAAACCGATTGGTCCAGTTCGCCGTGCTTTCGCGCCATGGGAAGACCCCAGCGCGATACCGTTTATCGAATTCAGGAATGTTACCAAGCGCTTTGGTGATTTTGTTGCGGTCGACAATCTGTCGCTGAGCATCTACGAGCGCGAGTTCCACGCGCTGCTCGGTGGGTCCGGCTGCGGCAAGACCACCATGATGCGCATGTTGGCGGGGTTTGAAACGCCAACCGAGGGGCAGATCTTTCTGGATGGTCAGGATTTGGCTGGCATTCCGCCCTATCGCCGTCCGGTAAACATGATGTTCCAGTCCTATGCACTGTTCCCGCATATGACGGTGGAAGCCAACATCGCATTCGGCCTGAAGCAGGATGGCATGCCTGCGGCAGAGATCAGCTCCCGCGTTCAGGAAATGTTGCGTCTGGTAAAGCTTGAGCAGTTTGCAAAGCGCAAGCCCCATCAGCTCTCAGGCGGTCAGCGTCAGCGCGTGGCTTTGGCCCGCTCTCTTGCCAAACGGCCCAAGGTGCTGTTGCTGGATGAGCCGATGGCAGCGCTCGACAAGAAACTGCGCGAGGAAACCCAGCTCGAGCTGATGACCTTGCAGGAAGACCTGCGCATGACCTTCCTCATCGTGACCCACGATCAGGAAGAGGCCATGACTGTTGCCGACCGCATCTCCGTCATGGACCGTGGGCACATCCGTCAGGTGGCAACTCCGGGTGAAATCTACGAGATGCCGAACTCCCGTTTCGTGGCTGAGTTCATTGGCGACATCAACCTGTTCCATGGCAAGGTCACGCAGAAGCAAAGCGAAGACGCCCAGCTTTACTGCGACCTCACCGATAGCACCATCAACATTCAAGGCGCAGGAGATGTGCGTGTTGGCGACGAGGTTACGTTTGCCATCCGTCCTGAAAAGGTCCGCATCTCGCTGGACAAGCCAGCAGAAAGCAATGCCAACGTCATTCAGGCCGAGGTGTGGGACATCGCCTACATGGGGGACGTCTCCATCTACCATATCAAACTGGCCGAAGATGAGTTCATTCGCTCCGTGGTCGCCAACACCACGCGTCTGGTGGAGCGGCCAATCACGTGGGACGACAAGATCTGGTTGTCCTGGGACCGAGATGCAGGCGTGATCCTGACCAACTGATGGGGGAATGCGTGATGGACCGCGAGGTATCCTCACAATCCTACAGCAAGAACAGGTTGGGGCGCTGGGCACTCATCATGGTGCCGTATGCATGGCTGCTCCTGTTCTTTCTTGCACCGTTTGTCATCGTCTTCAAGATATCGCTCTCTGAAGTCGTTGTGGCGATCCCGCCTTACAAGCCGGTTATTGACTGGGCGCAAGGTCTGGCCGGTTTCATGGAGGCCGCTCAGCAATGGTCGCTGGACAATTACATCTGGCTCACCGAAGACGCCATTTATCTCAACGCGTATCTGTCGAGCCTCCAGATTGCTTTCATCGCAACGGTTATAACGCTGCTGGTGGGGTATCCCATTGCCTATGGCATGGCGCGCGCGCCAAAGGCATGGCAGCCAACCTTGCTGATGCTGATCATCCTGCCGTTTTGGACCAGCTTTCTGATCCGCGTGTATGCTTGGATCGGCATTTTGAAAAACGAAGGCTTGTTGAACCAGTTCCTCATGATGCTGGGGATCATTGATGATCCGTTGGTCATTTTGAACACCAACGCCGCCGTCTACATCGGTATCGTTTATTCGTACCTGCCGTTCATGGTGCTTCCGCTTTACTCCTCCCTTGAGAAGATGGATTCATCGCTCATCGAGGCGGCGGAAGATTTGGGCTGTCCGCCCATGCAGGCCTTTTGGAAGGTGACCATACCACTATCACTTCCTGGCATCATTGCGGGCTGCTTCCTCGTGTTCATTCCGGCGGTGGGCGAGTTCGTGATCCCGGACCTTCTTGGCGGATCGGAAACCTTGATGATTGGTAAGACCTTGTGGGTGGAGTTCTTCTCCAACCGTGATTGGCCGGTCGCTTCAGCGGTCGCTGTGGTGCTGCTGCTCATTCTGGTCATCCCGATTGTGCTGTTCCAGCGCCAGCAGGAAAAGCAGAAGGAGGCGCAATAATGGAACACCGCAAGCCTTCCTGGTTCAATATCACCTCGCTGGTTTTGGGCTTTTCGTTCCTCTACTTGCCAATCGTGATCCTGGTGATCTACTCGTTCAATGCGTCACGTCTGGTAACGGTGTGGGGTGGCTTCTCAACCAAATGGTATGTGAGCCTTCTCAGTAACGAGCAGATGCTGGACGCGGCATGGGTCACCCTGCGCATTGGGGTGACCTCGGCAACGCTGGCGACGGTGCTCGGCACAATCGCGGCAATGGTGCTGGCTCGTCAGGGCCGCTTCTTCGGACGCACCCTGTTTTCCGGCATGATCTACGCGCCGCTGGTAATGCCAGAAGTCATCCTTGGCCTCTCACTTTTGCTGCTGTTTGTGTCACTGGATCAGGCCCGAGGGTTCTGGACCATCATGATCGCACACACCACCTTCGCCATGTGTTACGTGGCTGTGGTCGTGCAGTCGCGCCTTGCTGGCTTTGACCGTTCATTGGAAGAGGCAGCCATGGACTTGGGGTGCCCACCGGTGAAGACCTTTTTCACCATCACCTTGCCGCAGATCCTGCCCGGTGTCGCTGCGGGCTGGATGCTGGCCTTTACCCTGTCACTGGACGATCTGGTGATTGCAAGCTTCACAACGGGGCCGGGGGCAACAACCCTGCCCATGAAGATTTACAGTCAGGTCCGATTGGGTGTGACGCCAGAAATCAACGCGATCTGTACAATCCTTGTTGCGATTGTCACCGTTGGCGTGATCACAGCGTCGTTGATCAGCAAACGTCAGCAAGTGCAACGGGAGCGGGACGAACGCATGGCAATCGCCAATCAGTACTGACTGAGCCAAGCTAAACCAGTGATCTCATAAAAAGCCGGGGGCTACCTCCGGCTTTTTTGTTGGCCAGAGCGTGCTCTCGGTTTGCAGACTTTAGTCGTGAGTGTGCGCCGCAAAAATCCTGCGTATAGTATTTTTATCTAGATTCATCGGTTCGAGGCTTGGCACCTGCGTAAAACATAGGTATCAAGACTTACTCTGGTCAGCGCACCTATGGCTTTGCATAGGACGGGAGGCGTGCCAGCGAGCGCCGTTGAATCCGGCGCAAAAGGTTTTTGGTTGCGGCAATGAATTTGCTTGCGCGTTGATGCGCAAAAGGAAACTTCAGAACCGCACAATCCTGGGAGATCATAATGAACAAAGTTTTCCCAACAGCAACTGCTGCTTTGGAAGGACTTACCTTCGACGGCATGACCGTTATGGCCGGTGGCTTTGGCCTCTGCGGTATTCCTGAAAACTTGATTATTGCACTGCGAGATACCGGCGTAAAAGACGTGACGGCAATCTCCAACAATGCTGGCGTGGACGATTTCGGCCTTGGACTGTTGCTGCAGACCCGCCAGATCAAGAAGATGGTTTCATCCTACGTGGGTGAAAACGAAACCTTCGCCAAACAGTATCTGAGCGGTGAACTGGAACTGGAGTTCAACCCGCAAGGCACGCTGGCTGAGCGCATCCGTGCTGGCGGTGCTGGCATTCCTGGCTTCTACACCAAGACGGGTGTTGGCACCCTGATCGCAGAAGGCAAGGAGCACAAGGACTTCAACGGCGAGACCTACATCCTTGAAACCGGCTTGACAGCAGACCTGTCCATCGTCAAGGCCTGGAAGGGCGACACGGAAGGAAACCTGATCTTCCGCAAGACCGCTCGCAACTTCAACCCGATGATCGCCACAGCAGGCAAGGTCACGGTGGTTGAAGTGGAAGAACTGGTTGAGACCGGCGAGCTGGATCCAGATCAGATCCACACTCCTGGCATCTTTGTCGATCGCATCGTCAAAGGCACCTTTGAGAAGCGCATCGAACAGCGCACCATTCGTGAAGCGTAAGGGAGGCGCACATGGCTTGGACACGTGATGAAATGGCCGCCCGCGCGGCAAAAGAGCTGGAAGACGGCTTCTACGTCAACCTCGGCATCGGCATCCCAACTCTGGTTTCCAACTACATTCCAGAGGGAATTGATGTGGCTCTTCAGTCTGAAAACGGCATGCTCGGCATGGGCCCGTTTCCAACTGAGGATGAGATCGACGCCGATCTGATCAACGCTGGCAAGCAGACCATTACCGAGCTTGACCGCACCAGCTACTTCTCTTCGGCAGACAGCTTCGCCATGATCCGTGGGGGGCACATCGATCTATCCATCCTCGGTGCGATGGAAGTTTCCGAAAACGGCGATCTTGCCAACTGGATGATCCCCGGCAAACTCGTCAAGGGCATGGGCGGAGCCATGGATCTTGTGGCAGGCGTCAAGCGGGTTGTGGTCATAATGGACCATGCCAGCAAGAAGGGTGATCCAAAGCTGCTTAAAGCCTGCACACTGCCGCTTACCGGCGTGAAATGCGTTGACCGCATCATCACAAACCTTGGTGTTTTTGACGTGGTTGAGGGCGGCCTCAAGGTGGTTGAAATGGCGCCAGATGTAACCTTGGATGACATCAAGGCGCAAACCGAGGCCACTTTGGTCGATTGATCGCACCTGAAATGAATGGAGGGCGGCACCTGTGCCGCCTTCTTCAAAAGCGACAGCTAAAACCCAGACCCACCTAACTCTCCCACGTCATCCCCGACCAGCGCAGCGCAGATCCGGGATCCACCACCACGGCAGCTGAGTTATCGCGAACAGCTATAGAATTGCCGTTCCGTGTTCAGCGACATTGCAGTTTCCAGTGAAGGCTTCATTTACATGACCAGTGCTGAAGATGGGCAGTGTCCTTACTGGATCCCGGCTCGGGGGCCGGGATGACGCTCAGAGCGGAGACTCCAATTGGAACTTCATCCTCCGCTGAGTTGCACAGGCAGGTCAGGAGCCGCGCTGCAACAACGAAAGTTGGTTGCGGATTGTACCCAGTAGCGCAATCCGGCTTGGGGTCGCCAACGCTAGTGAGACCTCCAGACTCACCCACCTCTCCCCCGTCATCCCGGACCAGCGCAGCGCAGATCCGGGATCCAGCACCACGGTAGCTGAGCTATCGCGAACAGCTATAGAATTGCCATTCTGCGTTCAGCGACATTGCGGTTCCCTGCGAAGGCTTCATTTACATGACCAGTGCTTAAGAGGGGACGTGTCCTTACTGGATCCCGGCTCGGGGGCCGGGATGACGCTCAGAGCGGAGGCTCCAATTGGAACTTCATCCTCCGCTGAGTTGCACAGGCAGGTCAGGAGCCGCGCTGTAACAATGAAAGTTGGTGGCGGTTTGTGGCCGGTACCGCAAGCCGGCTTGAGGTCGCCAACGCTAGTGAGGCCTCCCGACCCACCTAACTCTCCCCGCGTCATCCCGGACAAGTTGAGCGGCAAGCGAAACGCAGATCCGGGATCCAGCACCACGGTAGCTGAGCTATCGCGAACAGCTATAGAATTGCCATTTCGCGTTCAGCGACATTGCAGTTTCCGACGAAGGCTTCATTTACATGACCAGTGCTGAAGAGGGGCGTGTTCTCACGGGATCCCGGCTCGGGGGCTGGGATGACGCTCAGAGCGGAGGCTCCAATTGGCACTTTATCCTCCGCTGAGTTGCACAGGCAGGTGAGGAGCCGCGCTGCAACAACGAAAGTTGGCGGCGGTTTGTGCTCTGTAGCGTAAGCCGGCTTGAGGTCGCCAACGCTAGTGAGGCCTCCCGACCCACCCAACTCTACCCCGTCATCCCGGACCAGCGCAGCGCAGATCCGGGATCCAGCATAAAATGGTCGCGCGTCAGCGCGTGCCGCTCAAACCTCCCACTCAAACCTCCCAGTCGAGCTCCCACCCGGCACCCGTAGGTGCTTCTCGCATTGCGTCACAGGCAGGTCGTGAAGTAAGCTGGATTCGCGGCCTAACTGCCGGACTTTTCATGTGATTCCGACGAGCTGGGGGGCTCTCGCCATGACGCTACAACGAAAGACCTATCCATTTCTGCCCGATGCGGTGGGCCCCTACGCCCATGCCGTCAAGCATGGCACAGCGCTGTATCTCTCCGGTCTTACGGCCTATGGGACAAAGGCGCAATCAGGCACCACTCAGGAGCAGGCAGAGGAAATCCTTCATCAGATCGCGTCAATCGCTGTGGCAGAGGGTACGGACCTTCGAAACCTGATCAAGGTCACCATTTTCGTCACCGACATGTCCACGCTTGGCAACCTGCGACAGCTCTTGTCACAGGCCTATGGGTGTCACTTGCCCGCAAGCTCGCTGGTGGAGGTCAAAGGCTTGGTACATCCGGACCTGAAGATTGAGATGGAAGCAATTCTGGCGACGTGAAAACAAAAACGGACGCGCTCTTGTTTCTGTCCAAGTCATAAACCAAGATCAGCCAACCAAGAAAACCGGAGCGGCCTGTGATCCCGATTGAAACTCTCTCGGCCTTTGTGGCTGTTGTTATAGTGCTCGCGTTGACACCGGGGCCGGACAATCTCTTCGTCCTCACCCAGTCCGCCGTTTCCGGCCGTCTGTCGGGCATTGCCGTTACCTTCGGCTTGAGCACTGGCGTCATCTTTCACACCATCGCTGTGGCGCTTGGTGTCGCGGCCATCTTCCAGACGTCAGCTCTGGCGTTCTCCTTGCTGAAATACGCTGGGGCCGCCTACCTGCTTTATCTCGCATGGGGCGCATTTCGCGCCAAGGCTGCGCCCATTGGCGTAGGCGGCGGGCCAAAGCTCAGCTACTGGGCGCTTTACCGCCGCGGCGTGATCATGAACATCACGAATCCCAAGGTCTCAATATTCTTTCTGTCGTTCCTGCCCCAGTTCGTGAACCCGCAAGCGGGCCCGCTGTTTCCGCAGTTCATTCAACTGGGTTTCGTGTTCATCCTCTGCACCATTCTGGTGTTCGGCGGCATTGCCGTGCTGGCGGGGACGATTGGTGAGAAGCTGGGCAAATCCGCAAGTGCTCAGTCCATCATGAACAAGATTGCAGGCACCGTGTTTGTCGGCCTTGCGCTGAAGCTCGCCACAACCACCCGTTAGGCGCGAAGGCAATCATCAGCGTTCCGCGCGGCGTGGACCAGTGCGTCCTGCAATGGCACGGCACTGGCGCTGACCATCTGACGGGTGGAAGGCCTTGCCAGTGAACCAGCCAGCCCATCGGCTGGGAGAAAGCGCCTTATGATCAGGCGCTTTCTGGTGCAGCAACCGCTGGTGCCAACGCCGCGGAACGCGTGTTTTGTTTCTGGCGGAAGGTCTTCACCGTGGTGCGGGCAAGCAGCACAACTGGCACCACACCCACCAGAACGATGAGGAGGGCAGGCAAGGCAGCATCCTCGAACGCTTCGCGGGAAGCGGCGGTAAACACGGTTGTGGCCAACGTGTCGAAGTTGAAGGGCCGCAGCAATAAGGTCGCGGGCAACTCCTTCATGCATTCCACAAAGGCCAGCAGCATGGCGGAGGACAGAACCGGCTTCATCAGGGGCATATGCACTTTGGCCAGTGTCCCGAGAGCGCTCTGCCCCAACGTGCGCGAGGCCATATCCAGATGCGGGGAGATCTTGCCGAAACCGCTGTCGATCTGGCCATAAGACACCGCAAGAAACCGCACCACATAAGCGTAGATCAACGCAGTGCCGGACCCAAGCAGGATCAGGCCGGTGGAAATGCCAAACAGATCACGCAGGCTGTTTGCCACAGCGTTGTCGAGCGCGGCCACCGGAAACAGAATGCCCACGGCCAGAATGGTGCCTGGAACGGCATAGCCGATGGAGGCCAAGCGTCCCATGTTGGTTGTCAAGGGCGATGGGTTCAGACGGCGTGTGTAGGCCAGAGCAAGGCTCACGGCAATGGAGACCACAGCCGCAATGGCCGAAAGCCAGAGTGTATTGTTTGCCGCCTGCCAAAGGTCCGGGTTGAAGAACTCTTCACGCCGGCGCAGCGCTTTGCTGAGCAGCAGCAGGGCAGGGAAAACAAAGCCAAACAGGATCGGTAGCGCGCAGGCCAGCACCGCCATCCAGCCGCGAAGGCCTTTCAAGGCATAGCTCGGCAGGGCTCGTGTTTCGCTTCCGTTAGATTGGAAAAACCGCTGTCGGCGGCGCGCATAGTGTTCCAGCCAGATCAGGCCGAAGACAATCAGCAGCATCACGCTCGCCAGCTGAGCTGCGCCGGTCAGGCTGGACCGGTTCAGCCAGGTCTCATAAACCGAGAAGGTGAGGGTCTTCACGCCAAAGAACGTCACCGTGCCGATGTCATTCAGGCACTCCATCAGCGCCAGCGTCACCCCCACGGCGATGGCCGGGCGCGCAAGCGGCAGGGCGACTTTCAGGAAAAGGCGCAGCGGACCAGCGCCAAGTGTCCGGGAGACGTCGAGTGTGCCAGCAGACTGGATCAGAAAGCTCGCGCGTGAAGTGAGGTATACATAAGGGTAGAGCACGAAGCCCATCACGAAGATGGCACCACCCAGAGAGCGTACCTCTGGGAACCAGTAGTCCCGTGAGGTCTGGAAGCCAAAGAGCGACCGGAGGGTGGATTGAACAACGCCCGTGTAATCGAGGATTTCAACGTATGAAAAGGCAATGATGTAAGTCGGCACAGCCAACGGCAAGAGCAGCGCCAGATCAAAGAAGCGCCGCCCCGGAAACCGGCACATGGTCACCAGCCACGCTGTCCCAACACCCACCACGAGGGTCAGCGCCCCTACGCCCACAAGCAGGAGGATGGTGGTCCACACAGCACCGGGCAGGACCGTTTCAATCAAGTGTTGCCAGTTGTCTCCGGCGGATCCCAGCGCAAGGTAAAGCACAGTCAGAACAGGAAGAACTGACAGCACAGTGAGGGCGATGGTTCCAAACGCGAGAACCCGCTCCCCTCGCGAAAGGGGGGCGGGCGCCGCGAACACATGCTGTTTATGTTGTGTTGTTTCAGCGTGTACCGTCATTCAGGCCTCAGCTGGCAGGTCCTTCGTCAAAGCCGACGCGGTCAACCAGCTCACTGGCAGTCTTGCGGTTCTTGGCAATAACATCGAGAGAAATCGGGTCAGCCTTGAAGTCACCCCAGGCCTTCACGCGGTCAGAAGCCTCTGCGCCTTCAATAACCGGGTACTCGAAGTTCTCTGCAGCGTAGATCTGCTGTGCTTCAGCGGAGGAAAGGAACTCCATCAGCTTCAGAGCGTTTTCGGCATTTGGTGCGTGCTTGGCCATCACCACACCGGAGATGTTCACGTGGGTGCCGCGCTCTTCAGTGTTCGGGAACAGAATGCGGACAGACTTTGCCCATTCCTTCTGCTCTGGGTCCTTCTCGTTGGTTTCCATCTTGCCCATGTAGTAGGTGTTGCCAAGAGCGATGTCACACTCACCAGCATAGATGGACTTTACCTGTGCGCGGTCGTTGCCGGTTGGCTTGCGTGCAAGGTTGTCGCGCACGGCTTCCAGCCACTTTTCGGTTTCTTCAGCGCCGTGGTGTGCAACCATGGAAGCGAACAGACCGATGGAGTAAACGTGCTGACCGGAACGGGTGCAGATGCGGCCCTTCCACTTCTCATCAGCCAGATCTTCATAGGTGATGTTCTCATCTTCTACACGGTCTTTGGAAGCGTAGATGATGCGGGCACGGGTGGTCAGACCAAACCAGTGGCCTTCCGGGTCGCGCAGGTTTTCAGGAATGTTGGCATTGATGATTTCATTGGAAACAGGCTGGGTCACACCCAGATCCTTTGCGCCCTGAAGGCGGCCAATGTCCACGGTCATCAGTACGTCCGCAGGGGAGTTCTCGCCCTCAGCCTGCATACGTTCAGCCAAACCCTTGGAAGCGAACACAACGTTGGTCTTGATGCCGGTTTCGTTGGTGAATGCATCCAGAAGTGGCTTGATGAGTTCTGGCTGGCGATAGGAGTAGATGTTTACTTCGTCAGCAGCGCTGACAGCTGGTGAAAAGCCGACAACGCCTGCAACGGACAGGGTGACCGCTGCTGCACTCATTTTTACCGAACGCTTGGTAAATACCATAGAACCCTTTGCCTTTCGTTTAAGAGCTTTTCTCTAGGTTTAAACTCGTAAGTCGGCGGCAATATCAAAAAGTGGACTTTAATTGTCAACTATTATCGCAAGCAAAAACAATAGGTTAGAACCTTTCTAAACTGTCTGTGACGCTGGATTTTGGCTATCTAGCTGCATTTGCGAATGATTTTCATTTGCGCGACAAGCCGCCGCACCTGAATTTTTCTAAGAATACTAACAGGTTGGAATTGGAAAAAGTCAGCCAGCGCCGAGAGGTGGGTTATCAGTTGATTCTACTAGTGAGTTTGGAGAGGGCGGCCACGTGGTCAGGCGCTTGGTGTTCGCCCGGCAAGGATGTCGTGCATCCAATGGCGGTCGATGTTCTGCCCACACAGAATAATCGCAACCCGTTTGCCTGCCCATTTAGCCCTTTCCTGCATCAGGCCAGCCAGCGACGCGGCACCTGCGCCTTCAGAAAGGTTGTGCGTTGCGCGGTAGAGAATGCGAATGGCCTCGGCAATTTCGTCGTCACTCACCTGCACCATATGGTCCACCCCTGCGCGTATGATGGCAGCCGCTTCCGGGTCGGGATCAGCGACGGCAAGGCCGTCTGCAAAAGTGGGCTTGCTAGGCGCGCCCTGCATATCGCCGCTCTCGACAGCCCTCACATACGCAGGTGCATTCTCGGAAACGACGCCAATCACACGGGTCTCTGCGCGGAATATGGCTTTGGCTGCCAGCACACCGCAAATGCCGTTTCCAAGGCCCATGGGTACAAAGACCGCATCCAGGCGCGGCGCTTTGCGAAACAGCTCCATGGCGTAAGTCGCGCTGCCTTTCACAAGGTCCATGTGAAATGAGGGGATGGAGTTGTAGCGTGCTTCCTCGGAAATCGTGAATGCGCGCTCCTGCGCTTCTTCAAAGGATGAGCCATGTTCAATGAGAAACGCCCCCATGGCTTGAACCGCCGCGTTCTGCTCTGGGGAGTTTCCTTGTGGCACAACGGAAGCGACGTGGAAGCCGTAGATCTTGGCGGCCCATGCCATGCTCAGGCCATGGTTGCCTCGCGTTGCGGTGATGAAGCTTGTGCCGGAGGGGTGTTGCCGCGCCATTGCTTCCATGTAAACCAGACTGCCTCTGGCCTTGAAAGAACCTGTCGGAGCGTGGTTCTCATGCTTTACCAGCACCTGGCATCCTGCATGCTGATCCAGAAGTGGCCAGCCATAAAGGGGCGTAGGGGCCATGTGCCGATAAACGGTCGTGGCAGCCTCTTCCAGAGCGGCGAGTGTCAGCATGGTCTTTCATCCCCGGTTATGGGTAAAGGAGACCGCGCCGCTCCGGTGTTTGTCTTATTCGGTTAGTACCCGTTGCGGCGGGAATGTGATCTCGGCAAGTGTACCCACGCCTTCTTCAGATTCTATTGCAAACATTGCTCTATTTGCTTCGGCAAGGGCCTTTGTCAGCGGCAGTCCCAGCCCGCTGCCGCGCACTTCCGGCGACGGGTTGATCTGGCGGAACGGCTGCATGGCGGCATCAAGGTCCGACGGGCTCATGCCTCGGCCAGTGTCTCGCACACGCAGCATCACTTCACCAGTCGGCTCCAGAGCAAGCGAGACAATCACTTGCCCACCCGCCTTGTTGAACTTGATGGCATTGGAAAGCAGGTTCAGCGTGATTTGCCTCAGCGCGCGCGGGTCCGCCACGATCCGCGGTACAGAACTTGGCAGGCTGGCGCGAATGATCACTTTTTCCCGGTTTGCCTGTGGCTGCAACAGTGCCACGCATTCGCGAATGGTTTCGGCGGCAGACACGGCCTCAAAGGACAGCTCCATATGGCCCGCTTCAATCTTGGCAAGATCGAGAAGGTCGTTGAGCAGACTCATGATGTGAGTGCCGGACCGGTGAATGTCGGCGAGGTATTCCTTGTAGCGGTCGCTGCCCAGCTCGCCAAACCGTTCTTCCTGCATCACCTCGGCAAAGCCGATGATGGCATTCAGCGGTGTCCGGATCTCATGGCTGATCTTGGCAAGGAAGTCCGACTTCTGCGCATTGGAGCTTTCCGCTTCCTTGCGCGCCGAAATCAGTTCTTCTTCCGCAGTCTTCCACTGTGTGATGTCGCGGATCACGGCGCAATATTTGGAGCTTTCATCGGTGCTCACATGACCCATTGTCATGAACAACGGAATGAGGCCGCCATTGCTGGCCTTGCCGATCACTTCCCGGCCATCGTTCAAAAGGCTTGCAACACCGTTGGAGGCGAGGCCTTCAAGATAATCAAGGGCATCCCGGTGGCTTTCAGGAGCCAGATAGTCCGTCAGTGGCGCGCCGATAATTTCATCGGGCTCGGCGGAAAACAGCGCCTGCGCTGAGTAGTTCGCCGTCAAGATGCGCCCGTCGCGGGAAAGGACCAGCACGCCATCGGTCGCTGTCTCCAGTACGGACTCCAGCTCCATCACACGGTTCTTGAGGTCGGCAGCTTCCGCGCTCGGTGCGGCAGTTTCAACCACTCCGGGGGCTGGTGCGGCGGGGCTTGCGACTTCCGGCTTCAAGCTCAGAGAAATCATGAGGGCTTGGCCCCCGTTCCACGGCACCGAATGCATACGGGCGTCAACCGGACGAACGCCGCCTGTTCCAAGGCGAACATGCATGATCCGGTCCAGCGTTTCCGCTGGCGGGGCAGGGCACTCCTCTGGTTCGGCAAAAATCGCTTCCAGTCCACCCGCTTTTTGCAGGGCTTCAAACCGGTCGTAGCCCAGCAGCTCCAGCAGTGTGTCGTTTGCGTAGACCACATCGCGGTCGCGCACAATGGCAACGCCAATAGGCAACCGGTCCAGAAGCCGCGGATCGATCGGACTTGCCTGCGGTTTGTCCGGAATCCGCCCCGGTGCCTGCTGCCGCGCTGCCGCTTCGCCTTCCAGCTCATGGCGTGGCCGCTGCGTAACAACGCGTGTCACATTATCTGCCGGAGCAGGGGCAGAAGACTCCGTAACAGGGCGCTTCACCTCCGGCTGTGTCTGTGGGGCGGCGGCAGGCGCAGGCGCTTCGGCAGCAGGTCGTTTGTTGTCCTGCGGCGCGGGGCGCTTGTTCACCTCACTTGGCTTAGGGGCACCTGTTGTTGCACCCAAAGCATCGGCAATTTTATTGAAAGCGTCTTGCTCAGGTTTGGAAAGCCCAGCCATTGCATTGCTTTCAATGCTGCTGTTGGTGCGCTCTACAAACTTGACGATGTTGCTCGTCAGATCGAACAGGCTCTTGGGGCCTCTGCCCTGGTACTTCTTTGGCGCGTCAGGCAGGTCGGCTATCGCTTTGGCAAAAGCGTCCATCCCTGCATCAGGTGAGGGCTGGTCGTCATCATCACGCTTGAACGGCACAATCTCGTCTTCCGCCGCCCGTTCCAAAGCCTCATGAATTTGCGGGTCTTCCTCGTGAGGTGCATGGTCTGTCGAGGCTTGCTCGTGTGCTTCGGTTGCCTCTGGTGTCGCCTCTGCGCAGACTTCGGTGTCCGCTTCAGGTTCCGCAATGTCAGCTTCCGGAGCGCTATCCGCAATCGTGAAGGCGTCAGGCTCAAAGCCGTCATCGCCGATCACATCGGCCAGCTCGCTCAGCTTGGCGTCTTCCAGCTCGTGCTCGGCAGCAGGTGCTTGTTCGCTCACCGGGGGTTCAGCCGGAGAAACCTGCTCAGTTTGCGGGGGCAGGGCTTCAGTCGGTGTTGCTTTCTCCGCGACCGCCTCAACTTCGGGCGCTTCCTCAACGGGTGCTTCAGCTGCAACGGGCGCTGCAACGGGTGAAGCCGCCAATGCGGTCAGCGGATCAACATAGCGCGCGCTCTCGCGGGCCTGCACGCTTCGGATCATGCCAAAGCCGTTGTAGCCCGTCAGCTTGCCATCCTCGTCAAACACGGGCTGCGCTGCCAGATCAATCGGAACACACAGGGTGGAGTTGCACACCGGCCAAAGAACAGTTTTCCCGCTGAAGGCACGCTGCTTGTTCAGAGCCTTGTACAGGTCATGAGGCAAGTCGACATTCAGGGCCTCCGCAACCTCAGGGAACTTGCGTCCCACAAGAACTGCGTCCTGCGGTCCAACATTGTCCATGAAAGGTGCAGAAAACTCCTTGAATTGAAGTTCTCCATCCATTTGCCAGGCGAAATGTACAGGCCGCTGACGGCGTTTGAATACAAAGTCAGCCACTTTTACTTCCCCTTGTCTGGCAGTGATCCGGAATACCCATTGTTTATAATGATCTACCGTAAATTTAGTCCCGTGTCAGCGGGGAGCGTCACAACATACTACTGAGTTTCGGGCAACTCGATAAGCGAAGAATTCGACCATTCCATGCTCTGTTTAATGAACACCTATAGAAATTGATGAATGGGGTGCAAACAAGCGGTTTTCCAGCGTTTTTTCAAATGGCGTCATGCTTGCCCCGGTGTCCCCCTTGGTCTTATTGTTTCCCAGGTGATCTAGAGTAAGGTGTAATAACTGAGCCATATTTCACTGGCAAAGTACTCAGGGTTGTAAAAGTGGAGGAGGGAGAGCATGTCTCAGGATAAGATGTCCTTTGAAATTCCAGAGCAGATGCGTGACATGGCCGACAAAAGTCTCGAGCAGGCAAAGAAAGCCTTCGAGGATTACGTCTCAATGACCCATGGAACGTTGGGCAACATTGAAGCGGCGGCGACTACCGCACAGTCAGAAGGCGCGGAGCTGAACAAGCAGGCCGTTGCGTTCGCGGAAGAAAACATTTCTTCGGCATTCGACTACGCGCAAAAGCTGTGCGCTGCAACATCCTACAATGAACTCATGGAGCTGAACAAAGCTTTCATGGAAAAGCAGATGCAGATTGCAGGTGAGCAGGCCCGAGTCATGAGCGACAAGACAGCTCATGCAGCCAGTGAAACAGCAAAGAAATTCACTGAAAAATAATCGACAATGCGGCCTCGCGGGCGTTGTATTGGATCTGGTTTGTTGTGCGGTGCAAAAATATGTTGCGCCGCACAATTTTTTTGAGTAAGTTACTCGAAAGTGACGTTACAGGAACATGAGTCCATTTGCACGCGTCACTCAGAATTTATCGAAATCAAATGAAGTCTAGGAGTTGAAGATGTCCGAAACTGCAACTGCAACGTCAAAGCCCGCTGCAAAAGCTCGGACCGCGAAAGCGTCTACCTCCAAAACCGCTGAGAAAGAGGTTTTCTCCATGCCTACAGTAGAAATGCCAGCAGTATTCCGCGAAATGACCGAGAAGGGCGTTGATTCCGCTCGCGAAGCCTATGCCAAGATGAAGACCGCTTCTGAAGAGGCAACAGGCCGCATGGAAGAGACCATCGAGGTCACCCGTGAAGGTCTTTACGACATGAACATCAAGGCAGTCGACGCTGCTCAGGAAAACGCCAACGCCATGTTCTCTCACATGAAGGACATGTTCGGCGCAAAGACAGTGTCTGAAGCAATTGAGCTGCAGTCCACATTCATGCGCAAGCAGTATGACGCGCTGACCAATCAGGCGAAGGACATGCAGGAATCTGCTGCCAAGCTTGCGAACTCCGTCAGCGAGCCTGCAAAGACTGCTTTCGAAAAAGCAATGAAGGAAAGCAAGGTTCTCTAAGCCGTCTAGGCTTCCCCTTGTGAACTGATGCTTGGTTGAAATCCACAGAACGTCGCCGTTGAGACTCGTTGTTAGTACGTGTGTTTCTTAAAAAAAGCGGCGTTCTGTGGACTTTCTGAAAATTTAATTTCTGCCCCTCTTGCCAAGCCAAAAATCTGCGCCTATGTTCCGCCCCACTTGCCAAGCAGACGTAGCTCAGTTGGTTAGAGCGTCGGATTGTGGCTCCGAAGGTCGGTGGTTCGAATCCACTCGTCTGTACCATTCTTCCGCTTGGCAAGTAATCTCCCCCAAATCAAATAGAATGCATTAAGCCCTTCAGGCCGCTTGCGTCTTTCGCTTTGCCGCGCGGCATGTCTGCGCTTACTCTCAAGCCGAAGTTTTGCTTTGGGAGGCGCTGATGAAACGCATTGCCGCGCAGGATTGGTACCGCACAAAACGCCTGGCAGATGGTGTCACGCTCATCTTTGAGCCCTTCATCAAAGCGTTTTACCGCTGCAACATATGGCACATTCGGGGCCGCGATCGTGATGTGTTGGTCGACAGCGGCATGGGGGTCGTGTCCTTGCGCCAGTGGGTGCCGTTGGTCACGGAAAAGAATTTGCTCGCCGTTGCCAGCCACACCCACTTCGACCACATCGGCTGCCACCACGAGTTTGCCGAGCGCGCAGTGCATCAAGCTGAAGTGCAGCTTCTAAGCGCGCCAACACGGGCCAACACGCTGGCCGATCCTTATGTTTCCCTTGAGATTTTTGAGGCGCTTCCGCCTGAGCCCTTTGCCTCCAACGCCTATGCTGTGAGGCCTGCGGCACCCACGCAGATTCTCAATGACCACGACATCATCGATTTGGGAGATCGTCGTCTGGAGGTCATTCACACACCAGGCCACAGTCCGGGCGGCATCGCTTTATGGGAAGCGGCCACCCAAACCCTTTTCGCGGGCGATATTGTCTATGATGGGCCGTTGGTGGAAGATCTTTATCACAGCAACGCGCAGGACTATGCCCAGTCCATGAAGCGCCTTTTGGAGCTGCCAGTGCGCTGCGTTCATGCTGGACATTTTCCAAGCTACAGCGGCGAGCGCCACCGGCAGATCATCCGTCAGTGGCTCAAAGACAAGGAGCAGACTTAGCTGCTTGGCCCAAAACTCTCTTTATGAATGTGCGCGCTTGGAACGCCTGCTGCGACCAGCCCATCAATCACGCTGCTCATGAAGCCGGCCGGGCCACAGAGATAATAATGCGCCTCCGGATCGGATAGGGTGGTGGCAATCTCGGTGCCATCCAACCGGCCAACCGCATCATAGTCCACGCCACGCCGATCTCGTTCAAGCGGCTGGCTGTAGCGCACATGAACGCTTGCGTTCCCGTGACGCGCCGCTGCCGAGCGCGCCTCCTGTTTCAAGGCGTGGGTGCTGCCGTTCTGCGTGCTGTGAAAGAACCACAGCTTTTGCTGTTTTCGGTCTCGGGCCGCTTCATGCAACATGCTCAACTGCGGCGTAACGCCAACGCCCGCGCTGATCAGCACAATAGGCCCCACCGCATTCTCCAGCACAAAGTCGCCCATCGGTGCTTTGGCAGAAACAAGGCTGCCTACGTCCAGTCCCTCATGCAGGAATGTGGAGGCAATACCACCGGGTGCCCTTTTCACGCTGATGCGATAGCCTTCTTCCCAAGGGTCACCGGAAAGCGAATAAGTTCGGGTCACCAGCTGTGTGTGGCCCGGCACCTCCAGTGAGAGCGGCAAGTACTGTCCCGCCTTGAACGCCGGTAGTGCGGCACCATCCGCAGCTTTCAAATAAAGCGACAGGATGCTCGCGGTTTCCATCTCCTTCTTTGTCACCGTCAAATCCAGCCGGTTTTCTTGCGCAACACGCCAGCGCAGCGGCAACGCCTGCGGCAGCTCAACTGCCTCATCCACTGTAAACACCAGCATGCGCCGCGCCCCGGCCTGTTGTTGTTTCGCGTTCGGGGTCCAGTCAATTTCAATGGTGCCGGTCAGCTGCAACAAGCTGCCCGTTGCAAAGTCCACCAGCGTAACGCCCGCCCGTGGGTCCAGAACAAGGTTGCCAATGGTGTTGAAGTGATTGTTGCCTGCATAGTCGGGGAACCGAAACTGTCGGTGGTTCAGGACTTCAACAAAACCCGGGGCACCTCCGCGATGAGACGCGTCAAGGCCTGCGCTGGGGTGAGTTTCCTCCCCGACATGGCCACTGCCTATAAAGAAAGTGTCGGTCCCAGCGATCCACGCTTGCTGACGCTCTGAAAGGTTCCGGCTGCGTCGCACCTTTCCCGGCCTGCTTTCCGGCGCATGGAACAAGGTTCGTTCTGTGATGAATTGCGGGCAGTTGCCAAAACTCTGGCGCACGTCAAACTGCAGGGTGCCGTTCTCGGTTTGCGTCAGTTTGCCGTTCACCCGGTTTCGTCTGCGCGTAGCCAGTTCAATGCCAAGAAGTCCCACATCAGTGTTTTCAAAGGCGGCCTTGGCCAAGGCATCGTCACGGGGCAATGCGCCCTTCAGGATGAGCCGAGTGGAGCTGGCGGAAGAAGCAAAGCGCCCGTTGCCGCTCAAGAGGCTCACCCATGGCCGTCCGGTCTCATCGCGGGCCGCCATCACAACAAAGGGTTGGTTTTCAAAAAACAACCTGTGCTGGTCTGGCATGAACGGGCGCACGAACTTTCGCGCCATGTCTTCAACGCGCCGAACCCCCAACTTTTCCTGCACGGCAATCTCGCCCTCATGGAAGGGTGAATCTTCAAGCCTTTTGAGTCTCTTCAACATGGGACTTCTCTTTTTTGAAAAAAAGGTTGTCGGGTCGGCGTGCCGACCCGATCCGGGCAGGGGCATATCAAGCCGCAAGGCCAACCTTGGTAGCCTGCATTGGCACAAAGCCCGGCAAGGCCTCAATCCGTTTCAGGTAGGCACGCAGGTTGGCGTAGGGTTCCAGCGAAATGTTGCCCTCAGGCGCATGGGCGCTGTAGGTATAAAGCGCCACATCCGCCACTGTTGGCTTGTTGGCAGCCACCCAGGTGTTTTCAGCAAGGTGTTTGTCCAGCTGTTCAAACGCCCAGGTTGCCAGCTGCAGTGTGCGTGCCTCTTGCAAGTCAGCGCCAAACACAAGGCGTAGCCGCGCCGCCGCCGGGCCGTGGTTGATCTCGCTCGCAGCCAGCGTCAGATATTTGTTCACTTCCGCTTCTTCAATAAGATCCGTTGCCAGCCAGTGCGGGGCATATTTGCGCGCCAGGTAGACGAGGATGGCGTTGCTGTCGGAAATCACCGCATCGCCATCCACGATCACCGGCACGCGGCCATGGGGGTTCAAGGTCAGGAAGGGCTCTTTTTTGTGTTCGCCATTTACAAGGTCAACATCCACAAGTTCATGGGGAATGTTGTTCAACGCCAGAAACAGCTCTACCCGGTGGCAGTGCCCGGAAAGGGCGTGGCGGTAAACTCGGATTTTGTGCGACATGATTTGCTCCATCTTTGGCGGTCTTGGCAAGGATGCCGCCGCTGGTTTCAAAGATGGACTAAGTTATGGCTAAGGATAATCCATCGTGTTATTCAATCACTATGTAGAAATTGGGAATAATCGCGAGGCACCATGGATACCATTGATGCAATGCGGGCCTTCGTTGCGGTTGCCAAGGAGGGGTCATTCACAGCCGCAGCGCGTCGCCTCGGCAAATCAACCAAGCTCATCAGCAACCACGTGGCCTGGCTCGAAGGGCAGCATGACGTGCAGTTGTTCAACCGCACCACGCGCTCAGTCATGCTGACGGATGCAGGGCGAGACTACTTGCTGCGCTGTGAGCCAATTCTGGATCAGGTGGACGAACTTTCCGACCTTGCGCAAAAAAAACGGCGGGAGTTGCGCGGCCCCATCCGCATGACAGCGCCCACCTCCTTCGGCAGTCAACGCCTGCCAGCCGCACTTGCAGCTTTCATGCATCTGCACAGCAGCGTTGAGGTTGAGCTTATTCTGAATGACAGCCACGTGGCGCTTGTTGAAGAGGGGTATGATCTTGCGGTGCGGATCGGCACCCCGACAGATTCAACCTTGATGATGAAGCGGCTCTGCCCAATGCCCCTCATCACTTGTGCTGCTCCAGAGTATCTCGCCCGTTCTGGGGTGCCCGCAGAACCGGCGGACCTCGCTGCCCACAGTTGTCTTCTTGGAAAGTATTTCAATGTTCTGTCCGATTGGACCTACCAGAAATCGGATAAAGTGCAGAGCGTGCGCGTCAGCGGCAGGCTCATGTCAAACTCTCCCTCCGCTGGCGCTGCTCTTGCTGCGCAAGGCATCGGCATTGCCCGGCTGCCGCTTTATGTGGTCCAGCCCTACCTGAAAGACGGTCGCCTCGTTCATCTTCTTCCAGACTATGAGGCCAAAGAATATGGTGTCATGGCGCTGTACCCGGCCAACCGACATCTGACCGCGCGTGTTCGTGCCCTCATCGACCATCTGGCGGATTACTTCGGCCCTGGCGGCGCAGGTCGCATCACTCTTGATGAGGTGGCTACAGCTGAATGACATGACATGACATGGCATGGTGCTGAAGGGCTAAGCCTGCAGGCAACTCATCTCTGACAGATCCACTTGTAAAGACATTAGCCAAGATGCTTGCCAACATAAGGCTGCTTAACGCAGCCGCAACGACATCACCCCTCGCCGTTCAGGCGAGGGCCCATGGTGCTTGCTAAGGTGCGTTGAAGCTACAGGCAAAAGGACACCTCCGTCGCCTGTTTGCCTCGCCGCCCAATCCGACCCCCAGTTCGACCCCAGTTCGCCCGACCACTTCACCTCCTCTCCAACGCAGGACATCCCATCTCCGCCGCCGCCTCACTCTCCCGTTGGTCCTTACACCTCTGACGCCGCCGCCACCTCACTCTCCCATCTGTCCCCGCTTCGCCTTTCTCGGCGTTGTCCCAGACTCAGCACTTTCTCCCTCAGGACTTTCAGCCCCGCCTTTACTCGTGCCGCATCCTCACAACCTTCGCCTCACCCTTACAGCGGTCATCCCAACCTCTGCTCTCACTGCCCCATCTTGGTGCTGTCATCCCGGGCTTGACCCGGGATCCAGATGTGCTGATCGGCAGGAGAGGGTGGTTTTTGTTTTTCGCGCTGGATACCGGATCGGCACCTCGCTGTACTCACCTTGTCCGGCATGACGGTTGTGGGGTGCTCCGCCTCACTCTCCCGTTGGTCCTCCTGCTACCGCGCCATCTTTCGGCGATCACCCTGACCTCTGCTCCCACCTTTGCTTCAGCCCTCGGTTGTCATCCCGGGCTTGACCCGGGATCCAGATGGGTGGTTCGGGGGGAAAGGGCGGTGGTTGCTGTTAGCCTGACCACCTCCTCACCGCACAACTTTGGTGACCCACGCAGACGGGGGGCGTGCCGCGTGTCCGCTAGTCGCGAACCGAATGGGCAGCAATACCGTTTGGGTCGCGTTGCTGTCGCGTGTGGTCTCGCCTTACCCATGCTTCGGTTGCTTTTTGTTTTTGCGTTGGATACCGGATCGGCGCCTCGCTTTGCTCGCCTTCTCCGGCATGACAGGGGGGGGACGGCGATTTGAGTGTTGGCCTTGTGGGCTTGGGTGTTTATCCCGTGCGCTGTTGAAATTAGGGCTTTGTTAATTTGGCTGGAAAAGGGACGGATTTCTGCGGTTTGTGGGGTTTGGTGCGGTGGTTTGCCGGCTGGGTGATTTGCTGAGGTGCTGTGGGGACTTGAGGTTTTTCCCGGCTGTGATGACTTTTTTTCAAAACGGCTGTTGACGGGATCGGTGGCTGGGCCTATAACCCGCTCCACGCCGCCGGGACGGAGCGCTTGAGCGCCTCGGACGGAGCGGCAAAAAGATCAGAGATTTGAGTCGGTTAGCCTTGAGTTTCCCGGAAGATGGAAGTCTTCAGTTCATTGACAATTATATATTGTGAAGGAAGAGAAACGCAGGCGGCGGTTTTTGTTTGAAGCGGCTCGGCAGCGATGCTGAGCATTTAAGCAAGAGCTTAGCCAGACAGGCGTTTTCTCTTAAAGTTACACCTAGAGGTGCTTTTAGTACCTTTTAGTTTGTGTTTCTCGTCGGCAGGTGCCTATTGGTGCTTGTTTGATTTGAGATTTTGAGATTGCGTTGATTTATGTCTGGATTGAACTTTTTGTTTAACCTGAGAGTTTGATCCTGGCTCAGAACGAACGCTGGCGGCAGGCCTAACACATGC